>NZ_NWVL01000047.1 GCF_002382885.1 Streptomyces sp. WZ.A104 | reverse complement strand
GCACCAGGACACCCCCAGCGCCCCGCACCCCCCGCACGTGGGCCCGCCCCCCGCCACCACCCGGCGCAGGCCCGTCGGTGCCGTCGACCTCACGCCCGCACCGGGAGCCGCCCACCCGCACCGGCCCCCGTACCGCGCACCGGACCGCTACGGCTACCCGGAGACGCCCGTCGAGACCACCACGCGGCTGCGGCCCGTCCCGCCGGGGCCCCGGCAGCGGGGGCGGGCCGCGTCGGCCGCCGCCTGCGTCGTGCTCGGGCTCGGGCTGATCGGCGGGGCGGCCACCGGCGCATGGCTGACCGGCGACTCCTCGGCCGAGCCCACCCGTACCCCGTACAGCACCGGCAGGACCGCCTGGCACAGCGTTCCCGTCGACACGCTCTTCCCGCGCACACTCGACGGCAGGGGCGCGGGCCCCGGCGGCACCCACCGCACCTGGAAGCGGGTCGCCGTCGCCGCCGACAGCACCTGCGGCCAGGGGCTGGACCCGCTGCTCGGAACCACCCTCAGGTCCGTCGGCTGCGAACGGCTCGTGCGCGCCACGTACACCGACGCGACCCGTTCCAGCGTCACCACCGTCGGCCTGGTCTTCACCGAGGCCGACGCCCCCGCCATGGAGGCCCTGCGCACCCGGTTCACCGAGCAGAGGCTCACCGCGCGCAAGGACCTCATGCCCCGTACGTACGCCCCCGAAGGCACCGTCGCCGCCTCCTTCGGTGACGGGCAGCGCGCCAGCTGGACCGTCAACCCGCTCACCGAGATCCCCGTCGTCGTCCTCGCCGTCTCCGGCTTCGCGGACGGCCGTACCGTCGCCGCACCCCAGCCCGCGGCCGAGGCGATGGCGGCGGGCGCCACCACGGACATCGCGCAGGCCGGGCTCGGCCACGAGGCGAAGGGCATCGCGGACCGGGTGGAGCGGCGGCTGCGGACGACCGTCGACGACCTCACGGAGCGGGCCGGATGACCCGACGACCCCACCGCGTCCTCGCCGCGGTCTGCGCCGCCGCCGTCCTCGCGCTCACCCCCGCAGCCCCCGCCCACGCGGACGCGATCCGCGACCAGCAGTGGGCCCTGGAGGCCCTGGGATCCGACCGGGCCTGGGCCACCACCCGGGGGCAGGGCGTGACCGTCGCCGTCCTGGACACCGGCGTCGACGACGCCCACCCCGACCTCACCGGCCAGGTGCTCCCCGGCAGGGACCTCATCGGCTTCGGCGCCGCCCGCGGCGACTCCTCCTGGGCCCTGCACGGCACCGCGATGGCCGGGATCATCGCCGGACGCGGAAACGGTCCGGACCGCGCCGACGGCATCCTCGGCATCGCCCCCGAGGCCCGCATCCTGCCCGTCCGGGTGATCCTGGAGTCCAAGGACCCGGCCCGCGCCAAGGCCCGCAAGACCCGTGGCTCCGCGCTCGCCGACGGCATCCGCTGGGCCGCCGACAACGGCGCCGACGTCATCAACCTCTCCCTCGGCGACGACAGCAAGTCCGCCCACCCCGACCCGGGCGAGGACTCCGCCATCCAGTACGCCCTGTCCAAGGGCATCCCCGTGGTGGCCTCGGCGGGCAACGGCGGTGAGAAGGGGGACCGGATCTCCTATCCCGCCGCCTACCCCGGGGTGATCGCGGTCGCCGCCGTCGACAAGTACGGCACCCACGCCTCGTTCTCCACCCGCCGCTGGTACGCCACCGTCAGCGCCCCCGGCGTGGACATCGTGGTCGCCAACCCCGACGGGCACTACTACATCGAGTGGGGTACGTCGGCCGCCGCCGCCTTCGTCTCCGGCGCGGTCGCCCTGGTCCGCGCCGCCCACCCCGGCCTCGACCCCGCCCAGATCAAGAAGCTGCTCGCCGACACCGCCCGGGACGCCCCCGCCGAGGGCCGCGACGACGCCCGCGGCTACGGCATCGTCGATCCGGCGGAGGCCATCGAGGCGGGCTCCCGGCTGCGCCCCGCCGACCTGAACGCCCAGGCGGCGCGGACAGGACACCGGGGGCGGTACTTCGGCGCGGGCCCGGCCCCGTCCCGTACCGACGAGGAAGCCGCCCACTGGGCGGCCCCCCTCGCGGGCGGCCTCGGCGCCGCCCTGCTGGTCGTCGCCGTCGTCCTGTGGCGCGGCCGCGACGCCCACGCCCCCGGCCGCCGCTGAACGAGCGACACCGCCTCCGCCCACCCGATCGGCCCACGCCGTCGCGCGCACGGGCACAGCTCCCGATCTCCGCCCGGCCCGACCTGCGGACAACCGGCGAAGCCCCAGGCACTACCCTCGTCCCGTGGCGCTCAAGAACATCCCGGACTCCGGTTTCTCCGACGACGACGGCTCGGCATCCCCCGCCCTGACCCGGGCACTGGAGGCCTGGTCCCGGGACCGGAGTGCCGTCGGCCCGGTCCTCGCGGCCCTGCGCGACGCCCGGCTCCTGGTCCCCGTCGTCGCCGTCCTCGGCGAGGTCGAGGAGGACGAGAAGGGGCTGCGGCGTGAGAAGACCAGCGACATGGCCGTGCCGACCCTCCACGCGGGCGACCGGCGCGCGCTGCCCGCCTTCACCTCGACGGACTCGCTGGCCCGCTGGGACCCGGAGGCGCGCCCCGTCGCCGTACCGCTGCACCAGGCGCTCCAGGCCGCCGCCCACGAGAAGGCCGACACCGTCGTGCTGGACCTCGCCGGGCCCGTCGCCTTCGAGCTGTCCGGGCGGGCGCTCCTGGCCCTCGCCGAGAACCGCACCAGCACCGACCCGCTCCAGGACCCCGCCGTCATCGGGGCCGTGCGGGAGATCGCCGCCGCCGACCCCGCCGTCGTCCGCGCCCACCTCGGGCCCGGCAGCGCCGACGGCACCCTCGCGCTCGTCCTGGCCCCGGACGCGGTCCCCGCCGAGGCGGCCCGCCGCATCGGTGAGGCGCTGGCGGACAGCGAGGTCCTGCGGGCCCGTCTGGTGAACGGGCTGGACCTTGCTCTGCTGCCCGCCGGGACGAACACTCCGGGTGAGCCCCTGTTCGCACGCTGAGAGGCCGCCGTCCGGCGCCGACGCGCGCAACGCGCCCGCCGCGGTGAGAATTGTCGAGAAATTCGGAGGAATCCGAACAATCGACCGAGCTCGCGAGGTGGTCGCATGAACGCGCGGATCGTGGCGTCAGAGTTCCTCGGCACCCTGCTGCTGGTGTTCTTCGCCGTGGGGTCCGCGGTGGTCGCCGTCGAGTACCTGGGCACGGTGGGCATCGCCCTCGCCTTCGGCTTCACCCTCCTCGCGCTGGCCTACGCGCTCGGCCCGATCTCCGGCTGCCATGTGAACCCGGCGGTGACGCTCGGCGTGCTGATGGCCCGCCGGATCGACCTCCGCAGCGCCGTCGAGCGCTGGGCGGCCCAGTTCCTCGGCGCGATCGTCGGCGCGGCCCTGCTCTTCCTGCTCGCGAAGCAGATCCCGGGACTGGAGACCAGCGGCGAGTTCGGCACCAACGGCTACGAAGACCGCTCGGCCGTCGGCATCAACATCGGCGGCGCGTTCCTCGCCGAGGTGATGCTGACGTTCCTGCTCGTCCACGTCGTTCTCGCGGTGACCCGCAAGGTCGCGATCACGGGCTTCGGCGGACTGCCCATCGGTCTGGCGTTCGCCGCGATCCACCTCGTGGGCATCCCGCTGACCGGCACCTCGGTCAACCCGGCGCGCAGTCTGGGTCCGGCGCTCTTCGCGGGCGGCGGAGCGCTCTCCCAGCTCTGGTTGTTCATCGTCGCGCCCCTCGTCGGCGGGGTGATCGCCGCCTACGTACACCGGCTGACCCACCCCAACCCGCTGCCCGGAGAGGCCGCCGAGACCGAGGACGCCCTGTGAGGCTCCGCCCGGCCCCGATGCCGCCGTACGCGAGAGCCCGCCGCCCCACGGGGGGGACGGCGGGCTCTCGCGTACGGGCGCGTACGGGGAGAAGGGGTGGCTAGCTGTAGACCGGGCCGGTGTACTTCTCGCCGGGACCCTGGCCCGGGTCGTCCGGCACCAGCGAGGCCTCGCGGAAGGCCAGCTGGAGGGACTTCAGGCCGTCGCGCAGCGGCGAGGCGTGGAAGGTGCTGATCTCCGTGGCGCTCGCGTCCAGCAGTCCGGCCAGCGCGTGGACCAGCTTGCGGGCCTCGTCGAGGTCCTTGTGCTGCTCGCCCTCCTCGGTCAGGCCGAGCTTGACGGCGGCGGCGCTCATCAGGTTGACGGCGACCGTCACGATCACCTCGACCGCGGGGACCTCCGCGATGTCGCGGGCCATGTCGTCGAAGCCGGGGTTCTCACTGCTGGGG
Organism: Streptomyces sp. WZ.A104; assembly: GCF_002382885.1. Lineage (GTDB taxonomy): Bacteria > Actinomycetota > Actinomycetes > Streptomycetales > Streptomycetaceae > Streptomyces. The sequence continues at coordinate 60,278 of NZ_NWVL01000047.1, read as the reverse complement.
GTCGCGTCACTCATGCCCACACGATAAGGCCAGGCCATCGCCCTCCCGCGCGCGGGAGGCGGGGGCGGCGGGGGAGGCGCGGGATTAGCGCATGCGTGCACAGGGTGCTAGCCTCGTAAAACGACCGGCCGGACATCTATGTGCCCGGCCCGCAAGTGGAGGCTCCGATCTCCCACCTGGCTGTCCGTGAAGGACGGCGGGTCACCGGTCAGGCGGCGACCATCGTTCCGTACGGACGATGGGCCCGCCCGATAGCCCCGCGGTTCACCGCGGCGGTGTTCCGGTAGTTCCTGGAGCCCCGCCTGTGTCCCGTCCGGGGCATTTTTGTGCTTCCGGCTCGGTTGGTCTTGACGAAACAGACGTTACGCGGCTGTCTGCCAGGCGGTCGCGTGGTGCTACCGAGGAGGATCCATCAGCGCCGAGCCCCGCATCAACGACAGGATTCGCGTTCCCGAGGTGCGACTTGTCGGTCCCAGCGGCGAGCAGGTCGGGATTGTTCCGCTTGCCAAGGCCCTGGAGCTCGCACAGGAGTACGACCTCGACCTGGTCGAGGTGGCGGCGACCGCCCGTCCGCCCGTGTGCAAGCTCATGGACTACGGGAAGTTCAAGTACGAGTCGGCCATGAAGGCCCGTGAGGCGCGCAAGAACCAGGCGCACACGGTCATCAAGGAGATGAAGCTCCGGCCGAAGATCGACCCGCACGACTATGACACCAAGAAGGGTCATGTCGTCCGGTTCCTCAAGCAGGGCGACAAGGTCAAGATCACGATCATGTTCCGTGGTCGTGAGCAGTCCCGCCCCGAGCTGGGCTTCCGACTGCTTCAGCGTCTCGCTTCGGATGTCGAGGACCTCGGCTTCATCGAGTCGAACCCGAAGCAGGACGGCCGGAACATGATCATGGTTCTGGGCCCGCACAAGAAGAAGACCGAAGCCATGGCCGAAGCCCGTGAGGCCCAGGCCGCCCGCAAGGCGGAGCGTCAGGGTTCGTCCGACGCACCGTCCCAGGGCGACACCGCCGAGGCTCCGGCCGACGCGGCCGAGGCTTCGGCCGAGACACCTTCCGAGGCGTGACCTCAGGGGCTGCCATCCAGGCGGCCCCGGGTCCCCCCGGAATCCCATAGAGATCTGACGCCCCTGCTGTCCGGTGCTCCGCACCGTGAGGGGCGCCACTGACGAGGAGAGAACGGCGCGATGCCGAAGAACAAGACGCACAGCGGTGCCAGCAAGCGCTTCAAGATCACCGGCTCCGGCAAGGTGCTCCGCGAGAGGGCCGGCAAGCGCCACCTTCTTGAGCACAAGTCGTCCAAGAAGACCCGCTCGCTGACCGGCACGGTCGTCGTGGCTCCGGCCGACGCCAAGAAGATCAAGAAGCTTCTCGGCAAGTGAGGTCCGGCCTCCGGCTCGCCCCGGAGGCACGACCTCGATCACACCGGGACCAATTCGTTTCCGGGCCGTGTGAGGACACCCACGGCCCCGCTACAAGGAGTTAACAAGTGGCACGCGTCAAGCGGGCAGTCAACGCCCACAAGAAGCGCCGGGCAATCCTCGAAGCCGCCAGCGGCTACCGCGGTCAGCGCTCGCGCCTGTACCGCAAGGCCAAGGAGCAGGTCACCCACTCCCTGGTCTACAACTACAACGACCGCAAGAAGCGCAAGGGCGACTTCCGTCAGCTCTGGATCCAGCGCATCAACGCCGCTGCCCGCCAGAACGGCATGACGTACAACCGCCTCATCCAGGGTCTGAAGGCCGCCAACATCGAGGTGGACCGCAAGATCCTCGCCGAGCTCGCGGTCAACGACGCCAACGCGTTCGCCGCCCTCGTCGAGGTCGCTCAGAAGGCCCTCCCGAGCGACGTCAACGCCCCGAAGGCCGCCTGACCCAGGCGCTCCTTCCAGGTACGCGAACCGGACCCGCAGGCGCACGCCGCCTGCGGGTCCGGTGCGTTGCCGCCGACCCCCACCGCCGTACGCAGAGAGGCTCGCCGCCGACCATGGGCACCCCCGAACTGATCTCCCCGCGTTCCCCGCGCGTCGCCGCCGCCCGCCGGCTGGCCAGACGGAACTTCCGCGGCAAGGAGCGCCGGTTCATCGCCGAGGGGCCGCAGGCCGTACGCGAGGCCGCGGCGCACCGGGGCGGCGACGGCGAGCCGACCCTGATCGAGCTGTTCGCCACCCCCGAGGCCGCCGACCGGTACGCCGACATCGTCGAGGCGGCCCACACGGCGGGGGCCCGGGTCCACCTGGCCGGCGACGACGTCCTCGCCGACGTCTCGCAGACCGTCACCCCGCAGGGCCTGATCGGCGTCTGCCGCTTCCTGGACTCCCCGTTCCAGGAGATCCTGGACGCGAAGCCCACCCTGGTGGCGGTTCTGGCCAACGTACGCGACCCCGGGAACGCCGGTACGGTACTGCGCTGCGCCGACGCGGCGGGCGCGGACGCCGTGGTCCTGACCGACGCATCCGTCGACCTCTACAACCCCAAGTCGGTGCGCGCCTCGGTCGGTTCGCTCTACCATCTGCCCGTCGCCGTCGGCGTGCCCGTCGAACAGGCCGTGCAGGGGCTCCGCGACGCCGGGGTGCGCATCCTCGCCGCCGACGGGGCCGGGGCCGACGACCTGGACGACGAGCTGGACGCGGGCACCATGGGCGGCCCCACCGCCTGGGTCTTCGGCAACGAGGCCTGGGGGCTGCCCGAGGAGACCCGCGCGCTCGCCGACGCCGTCGTCCGGGTCCCGATCCACGGCAAGGCGGAGAGCCTCAACCTCGCCACCGCGGCCGCCGTCTGCCTCTACGCCTCCGCCCGCGCGCAGCGGCCGCGGCGCGCCCCCGGCGCGTAACGGAGCATCCGCCCGCTGCTCCGGCCCCCGCCGGAGCAGCGCCCCGACGGCCCGTCAGCGTACGATCCCGGCCAATCCCGAGCCCCGCCCACCGGCGCACTCCTGTCCGCGCCCCCACAGGGTGTCGCCGGTTCACCGGCGGCTAGTAGGGTGACGAACTCGGGGGCCCACTGCACCGGTTCGAGAGGTGGGGATACGGGAATATGGCTGTCGGCATGAGCTCGCCGCGACCGGCGCACACCGCCGTCGTAAGCGCCGCGGGCGAGGACCCGGACGGCGCGGAGACGGGTCCGGACGGCCTCGACGGCTTCGGGATCGACCCGGACGATCTACCCGACGGTCTCGTCGTCGCCGACGAGAGCGGACGCGTCATCTGCTTCAACGCCGCCGCCTCCCGCATCACCGACACCTCCCGCGCCGCCGCGATCGGCCGCCCCCTGGACGCGGCTCTCCCGCTGGAGGACCTCAAGGGCAAGCGCTGGTGGCCGCTGACCGACCCGTACGGCGGTCTCGCCACCCGCAGCGGCCAGCCCGAGCGCAATCTGCTGCTCCCCGGCGGCCGCGAGGTCCTCGTCTCCGCCCGCTACGTACGCGAGACGCCCACCGGGCCCGTGCGCCGGGTGGTGGTCTCGCTGCGCGGCACCGAGGCCCGTCGGCGTACCGAACGCAGCCACGCCGAGCTGATCGCGACCGTCGCCCATGAGCTGCGCTCCCCGCTGACCTCCGTCAAAGGGTTCACCGCCACCCTCCTCGCCAAGTGGGAGCGGTTCACCGACGACCAGAAGCGGCTGATGCTGGAGACCGTCGACGCGGACGCCGGACGGGTCACCCGGCTCATCGCGGAACTGCTCGACATCTCCCGGATCGACTCCGGGAGGCTGGAGCTGCGCCGCCAGCCCGTCGACGTCTCCGCCGCCGTCGCCCGCCACGTCCAGGGCCTGATCACGGGCGGCCAGGCTCCCGAACGCTTCCGTGTCCGCGCCGGGGGGCCGCTGCCCGCCCTCTGGGCCGACCCCGACAAGGTCGACCAGGTCCTCGGCAACCTCCTGGAAAACGCGGTGCGCCACGGCGAGGGAACCGTCACCATTGAGATCGCCCCGGCACCCGCGCCGGGGACGAGCGATGAGATGGGAACGGCTGTCACCGTGAGCGACGAGGGCCCCGGCATCCCCGAGGAGTCGATGGGCCGTGTCTTCACCCGCTTCTGGCGGGGGAGCAAGCGCGGCGGCACGGGCCTCGGGCTCTATATCGTCAAGGGCATCGTCGAGGCCCACGGCGGAACCATCACCGTCGACCGGGGGCCCGGCGGCGGAGCCGAATTCCGATTTATTCTGCCTGTGAGCATGCCCGCCTATCTGAAGTAGAGGGGTTTGCGCAGCAATCAGGCAGGGTGGTGGTGGGCGACGGGAGGGTGTGAGCAGCCCACGGGCTCCCCGACCGTCCTGCGGCCTTTAGACTCGACCTTTGGCACCTTTGCGTCCTGCGGTCGTCGAGCCGGGTCGCGCCATCAGCCAATCGGAAGCACGGGAAGAGATGTCGGCACCGAACAAGTCGTACGACCCAGTCGAGGTCGAGGCACTGAAACCGGAAGAGATCGAGCGCCTGCGGGACGAGGCGTTCGCCGCCTTCGCCGCCGCCGGTGACCTCGACGCGCTCGCCCAGGCGAAGACCGCGCACACCGGAGGTACCTCGCCGCTGTCCCTCGCCAACCGCGAGATCGGCGCCCTGCCCCCGCAGGCCAAGGCCGAGGCGGGCAAGCGTGTGGGCCAGGCCCGCGGCGCCGTCTCCAAGGCACTGGCCGCCCGCCAGGCCGAGCTGGAGGCCGAGCGGGACGCCCGGGTGCTCGTCGAGGAGGCCGTGGACGTCACGCTGCCCTACGACCGCATCCCGGCAGGCGCCCGCCATCCGCTGACGACCATCATGGAGCGCGTCGCGGACGTCTTCGTGGCCATGGGCTACGAGATCGCCGAGGGCCCCGAGGTCGAGGCGGAGTGGTTCAACTTCGACGCCCTGAACTTCGTGCCCGACCACCCGGCCCGCCAGATGCAGGACACCTTCTTCGTCCAGGGCACCACGCCCGACGGCAAGGCGACCGAGGGCGACGAGTCCGGCGTCGTGCTGCGTACGCACACCTCGCCGGTCCAGGCCCGCTCGCTGCTGGAGCGCAAGCCCCCCGTCTACGTGGTCTGCCCCGGCCGGGTCTACCGCACCGACGAGCTGGACGCCACGCACACCCCGGTCTTCCACCAGATCGAGCTGCTCGCCGTCGACGAGGGTCTGACCATGGCCGACCTCAAGGGCACCCTGGACCACATGGTCCAGGCGCTCTTCGGGCCGGACATGAAGACCCGGCTGCGGCCGAACTTCTTCCCGTTCACCGAGCCGTCCGCCGAGATGGACATGGTCTGCTACGTCTGCCGCGGCGAGTCCGTCGGCAACCCGGACCGCCCCTGCCGCACCTGCGGCAGCGAGGGCTGGATCGAGCTGGGCGGCTGCGGCATGGTCAACCCCAAGGTGCTCACCGCCTGCGGTGTGGACCCCCAGAAGTACAGCGGATTCGCCTTCGGGTTCGGCATCGAACGGATGCTGATGTTCCGCCACAACGTCGAAGACATGCGAGACATGGTCGAGGGTGACGTCCGGTTCACCCGGCCGTTCGGGATGGAGATCTGATGCGCGTCCCGCTTTCCTGGCTGCGGGAGTACGTCGACCTGCCGGCGACGGAGACCGGCCGTGATGTACAGGCCAAGCTCGTCTCCGTCGGCCTTGAGGTCGAGACCGTCGAGCAGATCGGTGCGGGCCTCAAGGGCCCCCTGGTCGTCGGACAGGTCCTGACCATCGAGGAGCTGGAGGGCTTCAAGAAGCCCATCCGCTTCTGCACCGTCGACGTCGGCACCGCCAACGGCACCGGCGAACCGCAGGAGATCGTCTGCGGCGCCCGTAACTTCTCGGTCGGCGACAAGGTCGTCGTGGTCCTCCCGGGCGCGGTCCTGCCCGGCGACTTCGCGATCGCCGCCCGCAAGACGTACGGCAAGACCTCCCACGGCATGATCTGCTCCACCGACGAGCTGGGCATGGGCGACGACGGAACGCACGGCATCATCGTGCTGCCGCCGGAGCACGAGGTCGGCACCGACGCGATCGAGCTGCTCCAGCTCGTCGACGAGGTCCTCGACATCGCCGTCACCCCGGACCGGGGCTACTGCCTCTCGATGCGCGGTGTCGCCCGCGAGACCGCGACCGCCTACGGGCTGCCGCTGCGCGACCCGGCGCTGCTGGACGTGCCCGCGCCCAACGCGTACGGCTACCCGGTCCAGATCTCCGACCCGATCGGCTGCGACCGCTTCACCGCCCGTACCGTCACCGGTCTCCAGCCCGAGGCCCGCTCCCCGATCTGGCTGCAGCGCCGCCTCCAGAAGGCCGGGATGCGCCCCATCTCGCTGGCGGTCGACATCACCAACTACGTGATGCTGGAGCTCGGCCAGCCGCTGCACGCCTACGACCGCACCCGGGTCGAAGGCCCCATCGGTGTGCGCCGCGCCCAGCAGGGCGAGAAGCTCACCACGCTTGACGGCACCGTGCGCGTGCTGGACGCCGAGGACCTGGTCATCACCGACAACCGCGGGCCGATCGGCCTCGCGGGCGTCATGGGCGGCGCCAACACCGAGATCGCCGACGCGGACGGCGAGCACGCCCTCACCACCGAGGTCGTCATCGAGGCCGCGCACTTCGACGCGATCTCGATCGCCCGCACCGCGCGCCGCCACAAGCTGTCCTCCGAGGCGTCCAAGCGCTTCGAGCGCGGCGTTGACCCGCAGGCCGCCGCAGCAGCGGCGCAGCGCACCGTCGACCTGCTGGTCCTGCTCGCGGGCGGCACCGCCGAGGCCGGGGTCACCGAGATCACCGCGCCCCACGCGCCCCGCACCATCGCCATGCCGGCGAACCACCCGGACAAGGTCGCCGGTGTGGAGTACGGCCGCGAGACCGTCGTCCGCCGCCTCCAGCAGGTCGGCTGCGACGTCTACGGGCAGGACGAGCTGATCGTCACCGTCCCGTCCTGGCGGCCCGACCTGAACGAGCCGAACGACCTCGCCGAAGAGGTCATCCGGCTGGAGGGCTACGAGAACCTGCCGTCCACCCTGCCGACGCCCCCCTCCGGCCGCGGTCTCACCGACCGCCAGCGGCTCCACCGCCGCATCGGCCGGGTGCTGGCCGGAGCCGGGTACGTCGAGGCGCTGAGCTACCCGTTCATCGGCGACGCGGTCCTGGACCAGCTGGGCCTGGAGGCGGACGACGCGCGCCGCCGCACGGTCAAGCTCGTCAACCCGCTCTCCGACGAGGAGCCGTCGCTGCGCACGACGCTGCTGCCGGGCCTCCTCGGCGCACTGCGGCGCAACGACGGCCGCGGCAGCCACGACCTCGCGCTCTTCGAGACGGGCCTGGTCTTCCGGCCCACGGGCGAGGAGACCCAGGCTGTCCGGCTGCCCGTCGACCGCCGCCCCACCGACGAGGAGATCGCCGGACTGAACGCGGCCCTGCCGCGTCAGCCGCGCCGCGCCGCCGTCGTTCTCGCGGGCGCCCGCGAGCAGGCCGGCTGGTGGGGCAAGGGCACCCCGGCGACCTGGGCGGACGCCGTCGAGGCCGCCCGCTCGATCGCCGCGGAGGCCGGTGTCGAGGTCGTCGTCCGCGCCGACCAGCACGCCCCGTGGCACCCGGGCCGCTGCGCCGCGCTGTACGTCACCGTGAACGGCGAGGAGACCCTCCTCGGACACGCGGGCGAACTGCACCCGCGCGTCATCAAGGCGCTCCACCTGCCCGAGCGGACCTGCGCCGCCGAGATCGAGCTCGACGTCCTGGAGCGGGCCGTCGACGGAGCACTCCAGGCGCCCCGGATCTCCACCTTCCCGGTGGCGACCCAGGACGTCGCCCTCGTCGTCGCCGGGGACGTCCCGGCCGCCGACGTGGAGCGGGCGCTGCGCGAGGGCGCGGGTGAACTCCTCGAATCGCTGCGGCTGTTCGACGTCTTCACCGGCGATCAGATCGGCGAGGGCAACAAGTCCCTGGCGTACGCGCTGCGCTTCCGCGCCGCCGACCGCACGCTGACCGTGGAGGAGGCCTCGGCCGCCCGCGACAGCGCGGTGGCCCTGGCCGCCGAGCGCACGGGCGCGGTGCTGCGCGGGGCGTAGTAGCTGCGAAGGCGTTGAGAAGGGGCGTATCCGGCCACCGGATACGCCCCTTCTCCTTCTCCCGCCGAGTGGCGGAGGGACCACACGCCGGATCCGGCGGGGAACCGGGAGGAACGCGGTTCCGAGCCTCCGTTCCGCAGCCACCCTCCTTCGTCGTCGGTCAGTGGGCCGTGCGGTCCTGGCGCCGTCCGCGCTGCCACGGAGTGTCGGGCAGGTCAGCAGTGCGGACGGCGCGGTGCGGGTCGTCAACCGTTACGAGGGGGAGCCGACGACCCGGCCGCCTCTTGCGAGGGTGTTCATTCAACCGAGACCGGGAGCGGTGCGGCAGAGCGCACAGCAGGAGGGTTCGGGCATTCCGTTCACACCCCGTGTGAATCGTGCTCCACTAGGCTCATTGCGACACGTACCTGGGGGGACGATGGAGCCCAATGTCCTGCTCGAATCCCTGATCGAGGAGGCCGGTGTGTCCCGGGCGGGCCTCGCCGGTCACGTCAACCGGGCGGGCCGGAGCCGTGGCCTGAGCCTGCGGTACGAACACACCGCGGTCTCCCGCTGGCTGAAGGGCCAGCGGCCGCGCGGCCAGGTGCCGGACCTGATCTGCGAGGTGCTGGGCGGCCGGCTGGGACGGCCGGTCGGGCTCGACGACATCGGCCTGGGCGCCGCGGCCGCCTCCGGTACGGACAGCGCCGCCGAGTGCACGTCCCTCTCCGGCTTCGTCGACCGGGCCACCGCGCTGTGGCGCTCCGACGAGCAGCGCCCGCATCTGGCCACCGTGCCCGCCGTCACCGGCACCACGGCGGTGATGCCGGTCTGGGAGTGGGAGAACCCCCCGGAGGACACCGATGTCTCGCGGCCGGGCCCCGGCCGGGTCAGTGAGGCCGACATAGCGATGCTCAGGGCGGCCCGCGACCACTACGAGCAGATGTACCGCAAGACCGGGGGTGTGGCGACCAGGTCCCGGATCGTCCGCTTCCTCAACTCGGAGGCCGCACCCCTGCTGCGCGGCGGCTACAGCGACGCCCTGGGCCGGAGCCTGCACCGGGCGACGGCGGGTCTGGTGGCGGTGGCGGGCATCTGCGCCTACGACTCCGACGCCCACGGGCTCGCCCAGCGCTACTTCCACCAGGCGCTGCGGCTCGCCAAGTCCAGCGGCGACCGGGCGCTCGGCGGCTATGTGATCGCCCTGCTGGTCACCCAGTCCCTGTTCCTCGGCGACTACCGCCGCTCCATCGCCTTCGCCGAGGCCGCGCTGCGGGCCGCCGGCGACCACATCACCCCCGCCCTGGCCGCCGATCTGTACGCCATGCAGGCCAAGGCGTACGGCCGCCTCGGCGACGCGGCGAGCGCCCGGGCCTGCATCGGCCGGGCCGAGGCCCAGGCGGGCCGCATCCACACGGGACGCGAACCGGACGAGACGGGGTACGTCCAGCCCGGCCTGGTGGACGTCCAGGTGGCGGAAGCCCTGCTCAGCCTCGGGGATCTGCCCGGGGCGAGAGAGCACGCGGCCTCCGCGGTGCGCGCCCCGGCGCACGACCGGGGGCGCGTGCACCGTCTTGCGATGCTCAGCCATATCGAACTGCTCCAGGGCGAGCCGGACCGCGCGGCCGGTACCGCCGCCGAAATGGCCGAACGGGCCCGGGGGATGGAGTCCCAGCGGCTGCGCGACCGGCTGCGGCAGGTCCGGGCTCAGCTGGCCGAGAGCGGCTGCGCCGACGCCGTACAGACCGCCGGTCTCATCGAGGGGGCGCTCCGAGTGCCTCTGTGAGCTCCGGCGACGCCCCGCCGTTCGTTCCGCTTCTGAGCCGACCCTGCTGGCATGTTGACCTCAACATGTCGAAAGGCGGCAGAACCGTGCAGTGGACGAACTTAAGCGAACAGAATGTGTATCAGAACCCCTGGTTCCGGGTGAATCTGGCCGATGTCGAGCTGCCCGACGGCAGCCACCTCGACCACTTCGTCATCCGGCTGCGCCCGGTCGCGGCGGCCACCGTCGTCAACGAGGCCAACGAGGTGCTGCTGCTGTGGCGGCACCGCTTCATCACCGACAGCTGGGGCTGGGAGCTGGCCGCGGGCGTCGTCGAGGACGGCGAGGACCTCCCGGCCGCCGCGGCCCGCGAGATGGAGGAGGAGACCGGCTGGCGCCCCGGCGAGCTGCGCCGGCTGCTCACCGTCGAGCCCGCCAACGGCCTCACCGACGCCCGGCACCACCTCTACTGGTCCGACGAGGCGCACTGGACCGGGCCTCCGCAGGACGCCTTCGAGTCGTCCCGGCGCGAGTGGATACCGCTCAAGGTGGTCCCGGACATGATCGCCCGGGGCGAGGTGCCCGCCGCGAACATGGCAGCCGCGCTGCTGATGCTGCACCACCTCAGACTGGGCTGACCGTCCCGCACAGGTGTCCCGTACGCCCCCACGCGCGAGGAGCCGGCCCCGGGGTGTCCGGGACCGGCACCCCCTGGCCGCCCGGGCGGGGCTTGTGCCCTGGCCGGCCGCCCTCTCCGGCTGCGCCCCGGCTGCGGCGCAGCCGGAGAGGGCGGCTGTGGGTAACGGTTCTGGCCGGATGCAGTGGTCTCGGCCGGGGTGACCCGCCCATGCTCCGTCGGTGGTTCAGGCAGAAAGTCTTCCTGACCAACATCTCGAAATCTATGCTGACTGGGGTAGACATTGGGATGCGGGGTGGTTATGGTTTCTCTCGTATCCAAGAGGGACAGCAGAGCTCGGCAGAGATGAACTGCCGGGCGGTAGTAATCAGCAGTTGCAGTACGCAGGTCGGTGCGGTGGTGGAGTTCCGAAGCCGGGGTTGTTGCAGGATGGCGACGGGACTGGCCCCGGACCGGGTGGCCCGCAGTTTCAGGGGCTGCCGCGAGCAGAACCGCAGGACCCAAGTGCAGTCCGCAGTACCAGTGGTCCCTCGGTAAATGGCGTCAGGCTGCGGCGCGCGTACCGGGAAGTTCGGCAGTGGGGTTCTAAGCCAGAGCAGATGCAGGACGGGCGACGGGGCTGGCTGCCGAAGTGGCGCTGTGAGAGGCCACCAGGAGTACGGAAGTAGTTGGCCAGAGGGAAAGAACGGAGGAGTTGAACGCCATCAGGATCGCCCGGGCGGACCTATTGGGCCCGGGTACCGCAGGACATCGATAGTGAGGTGGTCTCCGGTCAAGCAACCGCGATCCCCGCAACCCCCGGACCTCTTCCCGGCAGGTATGCGGAAACATAGAGCCGGCGTAGCCGATCAGGCCGGCTGATGGTGTAGCAGTTCCTTCGGGGCCCGGGTGCCAAATGGCACCCGGGCCCCCCGACGCGTGTTCCACAGGAAGGTACAGATGACAGCAGATGACTCGTTCGGCCGCCTCGACGACGACGACTACCCCGCCTACACCATGGGCCGGGCAGCCGAGATGCTCAACACCACGCAAGGGTTCCTCCGCGCCATCGGTGAAGCCCGCCTCATCACACCCCTGCGCTCCGCGGGCGGCCACCGCCGCTACTCCCGCTATCAGCTCCGCATCGCCGCCCGCGCCCGCGAGCTGGTCGACGGCGGGACCCCGATCGAGGCCGCCTGCCGCATCATCATCCTTGAGGACCAACTCGAAGAAGCCCGGCGCATCAACGCCGAACACCACCGAGCCGCCAAGCCGCCCAGCACTCCGCCCGTAGCCTGAAGCCTGCGCGGCCGGTGGAGAACCGGCAGGTGCCGAACCCCCTGCCCGGAAGTGCGCTCGTCGGCCGCCTCCCTTCCCCGGTGGTCATGCTTCCTGCAACGCTGCGCCCGGAGCGGGCCAATATCTATGGCCGCGGGGTGAGGGTTCAATGCGCCGTGCCGGGAGTATTCTTGACGCAGCAAATAGAGTGGATTTTTTTCACCGTACGGGGACCATTACGGCATGCTACTGTCGATCTCAGTTGCAGTTGTGGTACCCAAATTTCTGAGCTTTCGGGCGAGACCTTCCGGCCCGAAGAGCCTTTTGTATTTCCGGTTCCCTCCGGTCGGGGCATCATCGCGGCGACGCGGGATCCGTGCATCACGGGTCTCGGCGCACTGCCCTCGAAGGAGATGTGACATGGCGTCAGGCACGGTCAAGTGGTTCAACGCGGCCAAGGGCTTCGGCTTCATCGAGCAGGACGGCGGCGGCGCTGACGTGTTCGCCCACTTCTCGAACATCGCCGCCCAGGGCCTCCGTGAGCTGCTCGAAGGCCAGAGGGTCACCTTCGACATCGCGCCGGGCCAGAAGGGCCCGATGGCCGAGAACATCGTTCCCGCCTGATACTGGCGCGTACTTCGTAGCTGGGTCCCGTATCCCTCGGGGTGCGGGACCCAGCTACGGCCATTCTTCCGGAGTGGCGCCATCTGCGGCAGAACCTTCGCCCGCAGAGTCCTCTCGCTGCCCGCTCCTTCCGAGTCCCACCACCGGTGGAACTGGATTCCTCGCCTATATGGCGCCACTCCTCCCATGGTCTGCATCCCGCTCCGGGATTAACTGCAGGTCTCATTTTATTTCGCATCCGCTCGGCCCGTTCTTGTGATTTCCTGCGCTGTTCCACCGCTGCGGAAATTTCTTGATACGTGCCGTATCAGGGAAGGTTCTGAATGAATCCCACACGTACGGGCAACCGCTCGTCCCGCAGCCGTGCCGCCGACTCCGGCCGGGGCGGTAGCCGCTTCAACTCGCCCGCCCCGGCCCGTTCCGCCGCCCCGGCGCGCTCCGGCGGCTCGGGCCGCTCGGGCCGCTCGGGCGGCCAGGGGCGGCGGCCCGCCACGGTTCAGGGCGAGTTCGCCCTGCCGGTCACGGTCACTCCCGCGCTGCCCGCCGTCGAGACGTTCGCCGAACTCGACATGCCGGGGCCGCTGCTGGCGGCGCTGACCGCACAGGGGGTGAGCGTCCCGTTCCCGATCCAGGGGGCGACCCTGCCCAACACCCTCGCGGGCCGCGACGCCCTGGGACGCGGACGCACCGGCTCTGGCAAGACCCTCGCCTTCGGCCTGGCTCTGCTGGCCCGCACCGCCGGTCAACGTGCCGAGCCCCGTCAGCCCTTGGCCCTGATCCTCGTGCCGACGCGCGAGCTGGCCCAGCAGGTGACCGACGCCCTGGCCCCCTACGCCCGCTCGGTGAGGCTGCGCCTTGCCACCGTCGTCGGCGGAATGTCGATCGGGAGGCAGGCCAACGCACTGCGCGGTGGCGCGGAGGTCGTGGTGGCGACGCCGGGCCGGCTCAAGGACCTCATCGACCGTGGTGACTGCCGACTTGACCAGGTCGCGATCACCGTTCTGGACGAGGCCGACCAGATGGCTGACATGGGCTTCATGCCCCAGGTCACCGAGCTTCTGGACCAGGTCCGTCCCGAGGGGCAGCGGATGCTCTTCTCCGCCACCCTGGACCGTAACGTCGACCGCTTGGTCCGCCGCTACCTCAGCGACCCGGTCGTCCACTCCGTCGACCCCTCCGCCGGGGCGGTCACCACGATGGAGCACCATGTGCTGCACGTCCACGGTACCGACAAGCACCGGGCAACGACCGAGATCGCGGCGCGGGAAGGCCGGGTCATCATGTTCCTGGACACCAAGCTGGCCGTGGACAAGCTCACCGACCACCTGCTGGCCAGCGGTGTGAGGGCCGCCGCTCTGCACGGCGGCAAGGCGCAGTCGCAGCGCACCCGGACCCTGACCCAGTTCAAGACCGGGCACGTCACCGTGCTCGTGGCCACGAACGTCGCCGCCCGCGGCATCCACGTCGACAACCTCGACCTCGTCGTCAACGTCGACCCGCCGACCGACCACAAGGACTACCTCCACCGCGGCGGCCGTACCGCGCGGGCAGGGGAGTCCGGCAGTGTCGTCACCCTCGTCACCCCCAGCCAGCGCCGAGGCATGAGCCGCCTCATGACCGCCGCGGGCATCGTGCCCCAGACGACCCAGGTCCGCTCAGGCGAGGAGGCACTCGGCCGGATCACCGGCGCCCGGACCCCCTCCGGTATTCCGGTGACCATCACCGCGCCGGTGGTCGAGCGACGACGGCGCAGCGCGCCCTCACGGGGCCGGCGCAGCCCCGCCTCCGCGGCCCGGCGCGTGACCGCACATCAGTCCTCCTTCGATGCGGCTGCCTGAAACTTCGTGATCCGGAAGCTGACCCATCTGTGCAGGAGGCACCTTTTGACGCTGGTCCAGATGCAGCCGGGCTCGACGCACGCCACGCCCGCAGGCGGGACGGTGGCCGACGTGATGGAGACCGCCGGGCCGCAGGTCTGCGACGACATGACCGTCGAGGTGGCCCTGGCGGTCCTGGCCAGTGCCCGCACCGGACATCTGCTCGTCTGCGACGACAGCGGCCGGTGTACCGGACTGGTCACCCGGTCCCGGCTCGCAGTAGTCCGTGACGGCTCCGCGTACTCGGACAGGGTCCAGCTGCGGGACATCCTCGGCGACCGAGGGCCTTTCATCTCACCGGTGACCACCATGGCCGAAGCCGGGCACATGATGCACCACAGCCGCGTCGACGCCCTGCCCGTGGTCGACGAACACGGCAGCGCGCTGGGCGTTCTCGCCCTCGCCGGCTGAGCCGCCCCATCCGCAGCAGAAACACCCCCCTCTCCGTTCCTCTCCCTGTGAGGCATCATGCGCTGTGTCATCGCCCGCTTCCCGTTCGACCTGACCAAGAGCGGTGTCCTGGAATCGATGAAGGGCGTCAAGCCCGAGCAAGTATCCGGTGAGTCCGTGGTCATCGGCCGACGCACCTACCCCGTCAAACAGGTCGGCCAGGTCATCACACGCCAGGACCGCCGCGACTTCAGCGCGGGAGAAGTCCTGCGGGCCATGACCCAGCTCGGCTTCACCTGCCGCGACCTGCCCCCGGCCCCCGCACCCACTCGGGTTCTCGACCCGTTGCAGCAGGCGTCCGCGATGCTCGGAGCCCCTGTGGCCGCCTGAGCGACAGTCAGGCGTGAGCCGTCAGCAAGCAGCGGTGAGGGTCCGACCGGAGCATCCGGCCGGACCCTCACCGCGTACCCCGGGTTTCCCGGCGAGTCAGCGGGTCAGTTGTCGGAGTAGCTGAAGTCGCCCATCGTCCAGGCGCTGACGTCCTCGATCGCGACCCGGTACATCCCGCCCGTCTCCGGGATCCCCACCGCGCCCTGCAGAATCCGCGCCACGTGGAAGTGCAGATGCGTGGGCTGCCCGTCCTCGGGTGCAGTGGTGGTGAACAGGCCGGAAAAGGCGCTCAGGCGGGCCGAGTCCGCAAGGACTTCCGACACCCGCTGCCTCCAGACGGCTTCGGGAGCCAGCCGACCCGTGATGACAGCACCACCGGCGACCACGGTCAACGACATCTGATTGCTGCGCCCGGACTCCACCAGGGCGGCAACGTCAACGAGCAGCGCGTCAGGCTTCGACATGCGGCCAATCATATTCGTCGACCGACGGACTGCTTTCCTGCGGTCCCGTTCCGGGCTGGACGGCGCCGAGGCCCCTGTGGCTGAAGGCGCTGAACCCCCTGTGAGCGGTACGGCCGGGACGGGCGGCTCCAAGGCCCCGGCGACCGCGAACCGGGCCGCCTCGCAGGCCGGCGACGTGGGCTGCGGCCGGTGCTGGATCTCGGCAGCGGCATCCACGCCGATGCCGAAGGGTTCAAGCATCTGTGGGGCCGCGAGGTGAACCAGATCGGCGCAACGCGGAACCCCTGCTTCACACCCCGAGGCCCTCTGGGGCCTCTCTCCTTCCCGGATCCTACGATGCCCGTATGAAGCATGGAACCAGGCTGAGCCGATGGGAACAGCGCACACGTACGCCCCTTCTGCTGCTGGCAGTGCTGTTCGCCGTCGCATACGCCTTCCCTGTCCTCGCTCCGGACGCACCGGACTGGGTGCACGCGGCGTGCCGTGCCGCCGAGTGGAGCGTTTGGGCGGCGTTCGCCTTCGACTACGCGGTTCGGCTGGCACTGGCCTGCGGCAAGTGGGCGTTCGTCCGGAGCCATCCGCTGGATCTGCTGGCCGTCGTCCTGCCGCTGGTTCAGCCGCTGCGCTTGCTGCGGCTGGTCTCCACCCTGCTCCTGGTGGGCCGACGGGCCAGGCACGCGCCGCAGATCACGATGACGGTCTACGTCGCAGGCTCGGTGGTCGGGCTCATGATGTTCGGCTCGCTCGCGGTGCTCCAGGTGGAGCGGGACGCACCCAATGGCAACATTCGCACGCTGGGCGACGCGGTGTGGTGGTCATTCACCACCATGACGACGGTCGGGTACGGGGACCTGGCGCCCACCACCGGGCTCGGCCGGCTGCTCGCCGTGGGGCTGATGCTCTCCGGCATCGCACTGCTCGGTGTCGTGACGGCGAACATCGCGGCCTGGTTCATCTCCCGCTTCGAACGGGACAACGCCGAGGAACGCAGGCAGACAGCCCTCCTGGAGGCCCTGACCGCGGAAGTCACCGCACTGCGGGCCGAGGTCGCGCGGCTCGCAGTCGCGCCGGGGCCCCAAGCGGCCAACGTGCCCGGACCTTCCTCTCCGGGGCCGTGAACACCTGACGGGAAAAGGCCAGGACCGGCTCCCGGCACTCGCCGGCGACGGATCACCCTTTCACCGCGTCTCTCCTTCGGCCGCCGGATCCGCTGCCGGTCAGCGGCCTGCCGCGGCGGCAGCCAGGGGCCGGAGGCGCTCGTCCAACTCCAGCCGCGCCAGCTGGAGGCGTACCCCTGCGGTGGCGCGCATGACGTCGCCGGTGGCCAGCAGGTCGAGCAGAGCTCCACGCGGGTCCTGACCTCGGGGGACGTGCCCCGGCGGGCCCGGCTGCGTGAGCGCCGGGCCTGCCGGTAGGGCGGTCAGTACGGGTAGAAGCCCGAGCCCGTCTTGCGGCCGAGGCGACCCGCGTCGACCATGCGCTGGAGCAGCGGGGGAGCAGCGGGGGAGCGGCGTACAGCGGCTCCTTGTACTCGCGTTCAACTGGTCGGCGCTGCGCGCCATGGTCGGTGGTCGGGGCGGGACCACGTACCCGAGCGACGAGGACCGCTTGATCGCGCTCGGTTTCGCCGGCGCCTATCTGGAGCAGGTGAGCAAGAGACCAATCGTCGAGGAGCGCCACCGACGCGTCGGTGGCGCTCCTCGACGATTCAGGTGCGGTCAGCCGCGTGCGGTGTGCTGGGTAGCCTGTCCCAGAAGCCGCGCCCGGGGCCTTCGTTCTCACCTTGGACATGGCCTTCGTACCAGCCGTGGACGGCCGCGTGGAGGAGTGGCCTTCTGCACCCGCCCCGAGCACCTGTGGACCAGAGGCACCGACCTGCTCGGCCTCCTCACCGCAGGGTGCCCGGAGATGACCGCACTCGCCCGGCTCACCGGCGAGTTTGCCGCGCTCCTGGCCCCGGCCCAGGCCAACGACGACAAGCTCACCCAGTGGATCGCCACGGTCCGCGCCGCCGGCCTGCCCCACCTGCACAGCTTCTGCAACGGCCTCGAACTCGACCGCGCCGCTGTGAACGCAGGCCTCACCCTGCCCACCGCAACGGCCGGACAGAAGGCGTCGATACCCGAACCAAGAAGATCATGCGGCAGATGCACGGCCGAGCAGGATTCGGCCTTCTCCGTCACCGCATCCTCCTGCAACAAGGAGAACCCACCGTCACCACCGACTACGGAACAGAGCCGAACGTTTGACAGACCCGGCCAGGTAGACGTGCAGGCCCCCGACATCCCGGCCACGCGAGCGACAGAGACGGCGCCGAGGGCGGCCGGGGTACGTGGAGCACCCTGGCCGCCCTCGTGGACGTACGTCCCTCGGTCGCCGTTCTCAGCTGCCGTTCCCGACCGCCGTTACTTCTTCGGCAGCCAAGCCTCCCATACGGCCTTGTTCTCCTTGACCCACTTCTCAGCGGCTTCCTTGCCGGACATTTTGTCCTTCGCTATCCACTTGGCGACCTTGTTCTGCTCCTCGGTCGACCAGTTGAAGTTCTTGATGAACTGGGCCGCGTCGCCGCCGTCCTTCGCGAAGTCGGCGTTCAGGTACTTCTGGAGGGGGGTGACGGCGTAGGCGCAGTCCGTCGCCGTCTCGGGCTCGTTGCAGCCCTCGGTGTATTCCGGCAGCTTGACCTCGACCAGGTCGATGTCGGCGTTCAGCCACTGGGGGTCCCACCAGTAGGTGATGAACGGCTCCTTGTCGCGGTACTTCTGCTGAATCTCCTTGATCTGGGCGGCTTCGTTGCCCGTTTCCTTGACCTTGAGATTCAGGCCGAGGTTCTTGATGATGTGCTCGTCGTACGTGGTGTACGACGGAGCCGCACCAAGGAACTCACCCTTGTCGCCGCTGTTGGCGGACGTGAAGTCCTTCGCGAACTTATTGAAGTTCTTCGCGTCGAGGATCTCCGGGTTCTCATCCGCGTAATACTTCGGCACGAACCAGCCGATGTGGCCGTCGACACCGAGGTCGCCGCCCTTGACGATCGTCTTCTTCTCCTCGACGTAGAGCTGCTCCTTCTTCGGGGAGCCGCCCCAGTCCTCCAGGATCGCGTCGGCCTTGCCGTTGTTCAGCGCGTCGAAAGCGACCGGCTCGTCCAGCTGCTGGAGCTTGACCTTGACGTCCAGCTCCTGCTCCAGGACCACCTTGGCAACCTCGGCGTTGGCGCGGGCGCCGACCCACGACGGGACGGTCAGGGTGACCTCGTCCGCGGAGGAGGCCGACTCGGTCTCGGCGGCTCCGCAGGCGCTGAGGGCGAACATTCCGAGCGCGCCGACTCCGGCGACGAGGGTGGTGCGTATCCGCTTGTAGTTCACGAGTCTGTTTCCTTTTCTTCCATGAGTTGGGAGAGATGGGTGAGCTTGATGAGTTGCGTGATGGACGGAAGTCGGGGGGCTATTGAGAGGCCTCGGCGCGTTCTTTCGCCGTCGTCGCCGGCTGCGAGATCCGGTCGAGCAGCAGCCCCAGGCAGACGATCGCGATACCGGCGGTCATCCCGAGCCCCAGATCACCCTTGGCGAGCCCCTTGACCACATCGACGCCGAGCGCGCCGCCGCCGATCATGCCGCCGATGACGACGATCGCGAGGACGAGCACCAATCCCTGGTTCAGGGCGAGTTGCAGTGCGGGACGGGCCAGCGGGATCTGGACCTGGCGCAGTTGCTGTCCCGTGCTGGCGCCGAGTGAACGGGCAGCTTCCAGGGCCGACGGGTCGATCTGCTTGATTCCCTGAGTGGTGATACGAACCACGGCTGGCAGCGCGTAGACGACCGCCGCGGCGACGGCGGCCGTGCGGCCCCCGCTGAACAGCGCGATCACCGGGATCAGATAGATGAACTGCGGCATGGTCTGCATGACGTCGAGCGCCGGCCTGATCAGCCGTTCCACCCGGCCCGCGCGGGCCGCCAGAATGCCGATGGCGAAGCCGATCAGCAGCGTGACGACGAGCGCGGCGAGCACCTGGGACAGAGTGTCCATGGAGCGGTTCCACAGACCCATGACGCCGATCGCGCTCAGCGCAAGCACGACGGTGACGGTGGCGCGCCAGCGTCCGGCGCGGAAGGCGAGCACACCCGCGAGAGTCAGCATCGCCCACCAGGGAGTGGCAAGCAGGACGTCGCGCATCGGGTTGATGACCCAGATGGCGAAGTTTTCGGCCCAGGTGAGCGTGCCGCCGAGGACGGGGATGCCGGAGCCGAGTTCGCGCTCGATCCAGTTGACGACGGAGTTGACCGGCTCGCTGATGGAGACGGTCCAGGCGTCGGGCCATGTCTGCCGGCCGAGGAGGGACCCGAGGAGGGCGCTGCCGCCGACAGCGACGGCCATGCCGGGCCAGATCAGATACCAGGCGCCGCGGTGTCCGCCGGCCGGGTCGTCGAGCTGCTCGCCGGCCGCGGCTGTCGTCCGGTCCAGCCAGACGGCGATGAGGACGACCGCGATACCGGCGGGCAGGGCGAGGCCGACGTCGACGGTGGAGAGCGCGGTGAAGATCTCGTCACCGAGACCGCCCGCGCCGATCAACGAGGCGAGAACGACCATGGACAGACACATCATGATCGTCTGGTTGAGGCCCAGGAGCATCTGCTTGCGGGCGAGCGGCAGGCGTGCGGTGAACAGCTGCTGCAGGGAGCTCGCCCCGAGCGAGGCGGACGCCTCCAGAGCCGCCGGGTCGGCGCCGCGCAGGCCGAGTGCGGTGAGCCGGGCCATCGGCGGAGCCGCGAAGATGACCGTGGCGACGAAGACCGACGGCGTACCGATGTCGAAGATCAGGACGAACGGCAGCAGATACGCGAAGGCGGGCAGCACCTGCATCGTGTCGAACACCACGCGCAGTATGCGCTCGCCTCGTTCGGAGAGTCCGGCGACGAGCCCGAGGAGGGCTCCGACGACAGCCGAGACGGCGACCGAGACGATCATCAGGGCCAGCGTCTCCATGGCCGGCTCCCACATGCCGAGGAGCCCGACCACCGCGAAGGTGCCGAGCGCGGTGCCCGCGGTGCGCAGGGCCCGGCGGTGCAGGCCGGCCCCTCCGGCGTACCAGGCGATCAGTACGGCGGCGAGGGTCACCCCGATGAAGCCGAGGCCCTCCAGCAGGCTGAGCACACCCTCGACCGAGCTTTCGGCCGTGTTGCTGATGTGCAGCAGGAAGTAGAGGAAGAGGGGGTGGGTGGTGCGGTTGTCGACGAGCCAGCGGTTGAGATCGTCGAGCGGGGACTGGACGTCGGCGGTCAGGCCGGACGGCCACACCCCGCTGCCGGTGCCAGTGACGACGGCGCTGACGACGGCGACGAGGACAACCGCGATCAGCAGCATCGTCTTCGGATTCCCTGCGATCCGGGAGAGCGGGCCGGGCGTGCCGGTGCCGTCCCCGTCCTCGATCAGGTGCGGGTCGGACGTGCGGGTGGTGTCCCGTTGGTCGATGACGGGATTCGGGGCGGCGCTCATACGGCCGCCACCTTCTTGGGCTCCGGCTCGCTGTCGTCGTCGAGCCCGGCGACGACAGCGAGGAGCTGTTCGTGGCCGACGATGCCGAGAGTGCGTCCGTCGTCGACGACGCGGCAGTACTCGCCGCTGCGGGCGACGGCCTCGATCGCTTCGGATACCAGCGTCTCGGGGGCGAGGGCCACCCCCGACTCGTTCTCCCCCGGCTCGACGGGACGCATGGCCCGCCGTACGGAGATTACCTGCTCACGCGGTACGTCCCGGACGAAGTCGCGTACGTAGTCGTCGGCCGGATCGGCGACGATC
The DNA here is from genome assembly GCF_002382885.1 of Streptomyces sp. WZ.A104. Classification (GTDB taxonomy): domain Bacteria; phylum Actinomycetota; class Actinomycetes; order Streptomycetales; family Streptomycetaceae; genus Streptomyces. The sequence goes on along the minus strand of NZ_NWVL01000047.1, from coordinate 39,080 downwards.
TCCTCGGGCGTGCCGAGCTGCACGATCATGCCGTCGCGCATCAGGGCGATCCGGTCGCCGAGGCGCAGTGCCTCGTTGAGGTCGTGGGTGATGAAGACCATGGTGCGGCCCTCTTCACGGTGCAGGCGGATGACCTCCTCCTGCATGTCACGGCGGATCAACGGGTCGAGCGCGCTGAACGGTTCGTCGAAGAGGAGCACCTCGGGGTCGACGGCGAGGGCGCGGGCGAGGCCGACGCGCTGCTGCTGCCCGCCGGAGAGCTGGCCGGGGCGGCGCTCCTCCATGCTGGCGAGGCCGACCTTGGCGACGACCTCGGCGGCCTTGGCGCGGCGTTCGGCGCGGGCCATGCCCTGGATCTCCAGGCCGTAGGCGACGTTGTCAATGACGGACCGGTGGGGCAGCAGACCGAAGTGCTGGAAGACCATGGCGGCGCGGTGTCGGCGCAGCTCGCGCAGCCGGTTCCTATCCATGGAGATGACGTCCTCGCCGTCCATGGCGAGTTCGCCGCTGGTCGGCTCGATGAGCCGGGTCAGACAGCGGACGAGGGTCGACTTGCCGGAGCCGGAGAGGCCCATGACGACGAATACCTCGCCCTTGCGGACGTCGAAGGAGACGTCACGGACGGCCGCGGTGCAGCCGGTGCGAGCGCGCAGCTCCTCGGCGGAGAGCCCGGCGAGTTCCTTGTCGCCGGGTATGCGGTCGGCCTTGGGTCCGAAGACCTTCCAGAGATTACGTACGGCGAAGACCGGTTCGGTGGCGGTCATCACGCATCACCTCCCGGTGCGGTTGTTCCAGCAGTAACGGTCACAAGGTCGACGGCGGGATGTTCGGCCATGCTCGCGCCGACGGGGTCGCCGGCGCCGACGGGCAGTCCGGCCTCGGTGAGCAGCCGCATCGGGGCGACGGTGGCAAGCAGGGTGATCTCACTCGGTTTGATCACGAAGGCGTTGCCCGCGGCGAGCGTCGGGCGGTCTTCCATCCGGTCTGGAGAGGAGGACGGTCCCAGGGGGTGATCAGCGCGCAGACGCCGACGGGCTCGTGGACGACGAAGCGGCCCTCTTCGAGGGTCTTTCGGGCGTCCCGGCTCTCCAGGAGACCGATCTCCTCGCGCTCGCGCCGCAGGAGCGCTTCGCCCCGGAGTAATAGGCGTGCGAGCTGGGCGGCCAGGGTACGCGGCCAGGGTCCGGAGTCGAAAGCGGCGCGCGCGGCACCGAGCGCGGCGTCGGCGTCCTCGGCCGCGCCCTCCGCCACGACGGCGAACGGCGTGGCATCGGCCGGGTCGAGGATGTCGCGCGTGGTACCGGGAAGGGCGTTTCGCCACTTTCCGTCCACATGAATGATCTTTTCTACCGACACGCCGACTATTGCCTTCCGTTACCAACGTGGTTTCCCCAGCAGCATCGACTGGCGATCGGGACATCTGCCCTCAGTGGCGCGAAGTATGCGTGTTCGGTAACCGAAAGTGCTACGGGTCTCTCGACGACTGACGTGCCCCGTTCGCCCGGGGCGTCATCGGCCGCGCTCGGCTCGTCCTGAAGGGCGGGCCCGGCGACCCGTAAGGGAGCGTGCCAGTGTCCGACGAGTACCCAGGCGAGGGGGTGTGCGAGCAGGACGAGCACGGCCCCACCACCGACCGGCCCGACGCATACGGCACCGAGCGCGGTGGCGGTGAGCAGGGGGCTGGTCAGCCTGTGTGCGGACGTACATGCGGTCACGCTCAGCGACCTGCCGCTCGTCGAGAATCAGGCCACGGAGCTCAAGGAGTCCGAGGGTGGCCCCGTTGTCGACACCGGTTACGAGGGACGAGGGGAGCAGTGGTTCCGCCATGACGAAGATCGCCCAGTCGACGCCGAACAAGGTAGACCAGATCCAGGCCCCGACGATGAGCCCGGTGAGGACTGCATGCGCCCCGCCTCCGCGTGGAGGTGGCGCAGAGGGCCTGCCGCCCCGGTCGTTCATGAGGGGTGCGTGCGCTGGTCGTAGCGGGTGGGCGTGCTGGACCTTCTGGCGCGTGGTCATGCCTGCTCCTGGTCCTGTCGGTGCCGCAGCGGAGCTTCCGCAGGAGGCGCCGGCCCTTGAGAGTGGCCATGGCCTGCTCGCCGAGGCAGCGGATCTTGGCGCGGCTGCTGTTGTGAAGGCGCTTCCATCTCTTCAGGCAGGGGCCCCGGAAGTGGACTCGGACGAGTCCACCCGCTCCTTGGTACGCCTTGTCCGCCCAGCATTTCAGTTCGGATTCGGTCAGCGCTTCGATGATCCCGCGGGTCCGTGCGGCGGTCAGGTCGTGGACGGACCCGGGAAAGGCGGGGGACGCCCACAACAGCCGACCGAACAGATCGGTGAGACCTGGACGTTCATGCCGTGGCGCTTGTGTTTCCCGGAGTAGTACGGGGTGTCGGCGGCGATCCGGTCGATCGGCAGGAGGGCGCCGTCCGGGATCACGGGGAAACCTTCACACCACGGCCTGGCGCTCGGCTGGGACCGAGGATGGCATGTTCTGTTCTGCCCAGACCACCTTGCCGGTGACCGTGCGGGACGAACCCCAGCGGCGGCACAGCATGTTGATGAGCTGAAGCCCCCGTCCGCCCTCGTCGCTGAGGTCCGCGTGCTGGATCTGGGGCAGGTCGGGGCCGGTGTCCGACACCTCCACGACGAGGCGTTCCCCGCGCAGCAGCCGCAGCTTGCCGGGGCCGTTCCCGTAGCGCAGTGCGTTGCCGACCAGTTCGGAGACGACGAGCTCGGATACGTCGGCGAGTTCCTCAAGGCCCCATGCGGCGAGCTGGCCGGTGACGAGGCCACGGGCGGCCGAGGCGGCCCGGCCGTCCTGCGGCAGCTCCCACACCCGCAGGTCTCCAGCCGGGAGTGCGGCGCTCGTGGTGACGAGGAGCACCGCCTCGTCGAACCGGGCGGCGGCGGCCGGGGCGCGCTCCACCAGACCCCCCTTCTCCAGCGACCCGGGCGGCAGGCTCAGCGCCGCCGTACGCAGCCGGTCCAACTGGGCGTCCACGTCCTGGTCCCGGGACTTGATCAGGCCGTCCGTGTACATGACCAGGTGGGCGCCGTCCGGGACGCGCAGCCGCAGGGGGTCGTACGGAATCACGCCCGCTCCCAGCGGCGCGCCGGTCAGCACCGGGACGAGGTCGGCGGCGCCCTGGCCGTCGAGGAGCAGCGGCGGCAGGTGCCCGGCACTCGCCAGCGTGTAGGAGGAGTCGGCGGGGTCGTAGACCGCGCACAGGCAGGTGGAGACCTGCTCGTCCTCCAGGTCTCGGGTGGCCAGGTCGAGCCGCGCGAGGATCCGCTCGGGGGCCATGTCCAGGGTCATCAGCGTGCGGGCCACCGTCCGCAGGCGCCCCATGGTGGCGGCGGCGGGCAGCCCGTGTCCCATCACGTCGCCCACCATCAGGGCCGTCCTTCCGCCGGGCAGGGCCATCACGTCGTACCAGTCCCCACCCACGCCGTGATGCGCCGCCGCGGGCGCGTACTCGGAGTGCACCAGTAGGCCCGGCGTCGCCGGGGTGACGCGCGGCAGCAAGGAGCGCTGCAACGAGACGACGTGCTCGCGCTCCCGCCCGTACAGACGCGCGTTGTCGATGAAGACCGCCGCCTTGGAGGCGAGCTGCTCCGCCAGCGCCAGGTCGGTGGTGGAGAACGGCGGGGTTCCGCGGCCGCGCACGAAGTCGGCGCTGCCGAGCAGCAGCCCACGGGCGATCAAGGGCACGGCCAGGTAGCTGTGCACACCGGCGGCACGCAACTGCGCGGCGGCGCTCGCGGTGGGCGCGACGCGGATGAAGTCTTCGTCGCGCACCCTGCTCAGCAGCACCGGCTTGCCCTGCCGGAGGACGTACCGGTGGAGCAGCGTCTCGTGCGGCTGCTTGGCGTGCACGAAGATCTCACCCACCGGGGTCGGCTCCAGGTTGGAGAGCTCCTCGATGGCGCACAGCGCCGTGGCCCGCATCTGCGGAATGCCGGGCTCGGTCTTCCGGGAGCCCTCGTCACCCCGCAGGACACTCTCGAGGATGTCCACGGCCGCCCCGTCGGCGAAACGGGGCACGGTGAACTCGGCGAGTTCTTGTGCGGTGCGCTCCAGGTCCAGGGTCGTGCCGATGCGGGAACTGGCGGAATTCAGCCAGGCAAGACGGCTGCGGGTGGTGAACCGGTCCGGCGGCAGAACGCCTCTGCTCCGGCGGAACCGCACGTTCGCGCCGACCGAGCGTCGTCCGGCGGAGCCCCGGCCGGGCAGGCGCCGTCTACCACTGCCGGCGTTCACTCTTCCGCCTCCAAACAGGACTCGACGCCTCTTGGTGCCCAGTGTGCACCGGAAGCGGCCGCGGCACCTCCGGGTACCCCTGAAGTGGTGGATCACCTGTTCAGCCCTGCCGCTGGTCTTCACCCGCCGCACCGAGTCCGGTCTGCTGGCGGGCCGGTTCCTCGGCCCCTCTTGGACCTCCACCGTCGACGAGCGCCTGGAGATCGACGCTGCCGGCATCGTCCGTCACCGCAGACGGCCTCCTGATCGCCTATCCGCACCCCGCCCCAGGCACCCCGACCGAACCGGAGTCCGGGACCGCCCGCACACTGCTGGCCCGTGACGTGACCGGCGATTACACCGTCACCGATCCCGGCACGGGCTTGGTCTGTCACTTCACCGCCCCGGCCGACAGCGAACCCGGCGGCGACGGTGATGCCTGGCTGGACCGGGTCGAGGACCGCCACGGCAACTGGTGGGCCGTGGAACGTACCGAGAACGGCACCCCGCTCGCCCTGACCTGCTCCGCCGGGCGCCGGGTGGCTGTCACGGCGAGCGACGGTCGGGTCACGGCCCTGGCCCTGGCGGGAGCGGGAGAGAACGGGGCGGACCTGCCTCTGATGCGCTACGGCTACGAGGACGGAAACCTCACCACCGTAGTCAAACCGTCCGGCGCCACCACCACCTTCGTCCACGACGACCGCCGCCGCGTCACCGCCTGGATCGACTCCAACAACAGCCGCTACGACTACACATACGACGACCGAGACCGCGTCATCGAGGAGGGCGGTCAGGCCGGCCACATCCAGATCACCCTCACCTACACCGAACCCGACCCGGACACCGGACTTCGCACCACCACCCTCACCACGGCCGGCGGACACACGGCCCGACACCGGATCGATCGCCACTGTCGGGTGGTGGCCCTCACCGATCCGCTCGGCCACACCACCCGCTTCACCTACGACAACCGCGGCAACACCCTGACCCGCACCGATCCGCTGGGCCGCACCACCGCCTTCACCCACGACGCGGACGGCCGCCTGCTCGGCGTCACCCGCCCCGACGGGAGCGAACTACGCACCGTGCGCGACCCGTCGGGTGCGTCCACGGAATTCCGCGGGCCGGACGGCGCCCGCTGGCTCCAGGAATTCGACGAGCACGGCAGCCGCACCGCAGTCACCGACCCGGCCGGCGCCGCCACCCGGTACGCCTACGACGGCCGGGGCAGGCTGACCACCGTCACCGACGCCCTCGGCGCCACCACCACCGTGCGCTGCGACGCCGCGGGGCTGCCGGTGGCAGTGACCGACCCGGCCGGCGGCACCACCCGCCTGGAGCGCGATGCTCTGGGCCGGATGGTACGCACCGTCGACCCGATGGGCAGCGTGACCCGGGTCGTCCTGGACGAGGACGGCAATCTCGCCCGCCGTGTCGCCCCGGACGGTGCCGCCGAGTCGTGGACCTACGATGGCGAGGGCAACCCCCTCAGCCACACCGGCCTGGCCGGCGGCATATCCCGCTTCGAGTACACGCACTTCGACCTGCTCACCACCCGCACCGGACACGACGGCAGCCGCCACACGTTCGAGCACGACGCGGATCTGCGGTTGATCCGGGTCACCGGCCCACACGGCACCTGGTCCTATACGTACGACGCGGCCGGCCGGCTCGCCTCCGAGACGGACTTCGACGGCCGCACTCTCACCTACCGGTACGACGCCGCGGGGCAGCTCACCGCCCGGTCCGACACTCTGGGCCGGACCGTGTCCTACATCTACGACCAGCTCGGCCAAGCGGTTCGCAAGGACGTGGCGGGCAGGGTGACCACCTACGCGTACGACCGGGCCGGACGCCTGCTGCACGCGGCCGGACCGGACAGCGAGATCGTCTACGCGTACGACCGGCGCGGCCGGACCAGGACCGAACTCGTAGACGGCCGCGCCATGAACTACGCCTACGACACCCTGGGCCGCCGGGCACGCCGCATCACCCCCACCGGCGCGGTCACCGAGTACGGCTACGATTCCGCCGGCCGTGCCGACCGGATAACCAGCGGCGGACGCGAGATAGCCTTCACCCACGACGCGGCCGGCCGGGAACTCGAGCGCGTCTTCGGTGGATCCCTCACTCTGGCCTCCGGCTGGGACGAGGCCGGAAGGATCTGCGCGCAGCACCTGACGGTCGGGGGCCGCGCCCTCATGCGCCAAAGAACCCGTCTGTCACGTAAGCCCGACACCTGGCGCTATGAATGGGACGCGGAGGATCGTCTCGTCGCCGTGGTCACACCCGACGGCACCCGCTGGCGCTACCTCTACGACCCCTTGGGTCGCCGCACGGCAAAACAGCGCCTCGCCGACGACGGCGAGAGTGTCGCAGAGGAGGTCCGCTTCTCCTGGGACGGCACGACCCTGTGCGAACAGACCGTCCACACACAGGGCCAGCCACACATGGTCGCCCTCACCTGGGACCACCGCGGCCTGGTCCCGCTGTCCCAGACGGAACGCCTTCTCACCCCGGACACTCGGCAGGAGGAGATCGACCGCCGGTTCTTCGCCATAGCCACCGACCTCGTGGGAACGCCCACCGAACTGGTCGACGAGTCCGGCGAGATCGCCTGGCGGGCCAGGAGCACGCTCTGGGGCACCACCGCCTGGGCCCGCTCCAGCACGACGTACACCCCTCTGCGTTTTCCCGGCCAGTACTACGACCCCGAGACCAGTCTCCACTACAACCTCTTCCGCCACTACGACCCGGAGACCGGCCGCTACACCTCCCCGGACCCGCTCGGCCTCGGCCCCGCGCCGAATCCGGTCGCCTATGTGCACAATCCGTTCACCGTCTGCGACCCCCTCGGGCTGTCGCCGTACTCGCGGTTCAAAGGCCTGGGTTGGCTGACGGACAAGCTGCTTGAGCGCCCGTCATACCGGTACCAGCGGCTCGTCACCGACCAGAGCTACGAGCAGTAACGGATCCTGCCGGACGGCCGGGAGGTCCACGTCGACGGAGGCCCGCGGGACGGCTGGATCACGGAGGCGAAGTGGACCGGCGGTGACAACCTCGGTGAATGGAAGAAGTCCCCGTACAACCCCGATTTCAAGCATTACAACGAGAGCCGGATTGTCGCACAGGCAGACAAGCTGCTCGCCTTCAACGAGGACCTGGGAGGCAAGGGAGTCCGCCATATGGTGTCCAATGAATGGGGTGCCGCGCATGTGAACGAAGTGCTGTCCGAGGCCTTCCCCGAGGCCTATGCCAGCGGGCAGCTGAAGGCGTATCACGTGCCCGGCAACGGCATGAGTGGAATGAGTTCATGGCTGAAGTGATCGCAATGCTGGAAGAGCTCAGGGACATCACCCCGCTGACCGCCGAGGCTGCGGCGGCGCGGTTCTCGGCTCAGGAGTGGACGCCCGGGAGCAAGGTCCGTGACGGTGTGGAGACGTCGTGGGACAAGGGCAGTGTCGGGGGCTGGATCCAGACGTTCGGCGGTGGGGCGGTCAGCGTCTCGTTCTTCGTCTGGATCCGCGACGTCGACGAGTCGGGCTACTTCGACGACCTGGATGCCGTCTACGAGGAGGGGGGCCAGGTGCTGGCCGACTTCCTCCCCGAGATCGAGGAGTCCCCGCTTGCCGGTCACCTCATCGAGGCCGAGGTGACGGAGGCGGATAGGGACGAGTTCATCAAGCTGAAGAAGTGGACCCTCGGCGGCCGGATTCTGACCGCCGGTGTGATCCAGCATGACACCGATCTTCCGGTGATGGTCATGGTGGCGCTGGAGGAGCCCGGCGCTGCCTGACTGAGCCCGTACGCCAGGGCGCCCGCGTCTCCATCCGATGCGAGTCAGTGAGGGCGAAGGGGGGGGCGCGGACCCCTCTGGACATGCCGACACGGGACAACATGAGCGCACCCAACTAGTGCCTTCCGAACACGCGAAACAACATCTGGCGGCACTCTTCCCGGGCACGGTGTGTCAGGACCGCTCGTGTACCTCGCAATGCGTAGGTCCCAGGTCCGAGTCGCAGGGACTTCTCAGGGACTTTCAGCTCTGTCGGAGGGACATCCGAGGGAGTTTTCGCAGTACGAGCACGGAAGGCTGCGACAGAGCTGAAAGGCCCCGGGCTTCGGGCCCACGCATCCGCGCCGTCGCTTCATAGCGCTCCGGCACGGGGTCGGGTCGGCAGTGAAAGACGAGGCTCTTTCGGAGCCGCACACGGCCCTGACCTCGGAGAACGTGCCCCGGGCGGGCCCGCCGGCGTGAGCGCCGGGCCCGCCAGGAGGACGGTCAGTAGGCGTAGAAGCCCGAGCCCGTCTTGCGGCCGAGCCGCCCCGCGTCGACCATCCGCTGGAGCAGCGGGGGAGCGGCGTACAGCGGCTCCTTGTACTCGGCGTACATCGAGTCCGCCACGGAGGCCACGGTGTCCAGGCCGATCAGGTCGGCGAGCTTGAGCGGGCCCATCGGGTGGGCGCAGCCCATCTCCATGCCGTTGTCGATGTCCTCGCGGCTGGCGATGCCGGACTCGAACATCCGGATCGCGGAGAGGAGGTACGGGATCAGCAGCGCGTTCACGACGAACCCGGACCGGTCCTGGGCCCGGATCGCGTGCTTGCCCAGCACATCGTGGACCACTGCCTCGGCGCGCTTGATGGTCTCGTCCGACGTGGTCAGCGCCGGGATCAGCTCGACGAGCTTCTGCACCGGGGCCGGGTTGAAGAAGTGGATGCCGATGACCCGGTCCGGGCGCGAGGTGGCGACGGCCAGCTTGACCAGCGGGATCGAGGAGGTGTTGGAGGCCAGGATCGCGTCCTGCCGGGTCACCACCTGGTCGAGCACCTGGAAGATCTCGGTCTTGACCTGCTCGTTCTCCACGACGGCCTCGATGACGAGATCGCGGTCGGCGAACTCCCCGAGGTCGGTGGTGAAGCTCAGCCGGGCCAGGGTCTCGTCCCGCTCCTCCACGCTGATCTTGCCGCGCTCGGCGGCCTTCGAGAGCGAGTTGTGCAGACGGGTGCGGCCGATCTCCAGGGCCTCGCCGGTGGTCTCGGCGACCATCACTTCGAGGCCGCTGCGCGCGCACACCTCCGCGATACCTGCGCCCATCTGGCCACAGCCCACCACTCCGACGCGTGCAATGTCGGCCATAGAGTCCGTCACCTCGTGCCTTTCGCTGATCTCCGTATCGCAGGGTCCCGTGTGATTCCGGTGCCCGCCTCGACCCCACGACGTTACTCCGCGCGCCGACACGGACGACCTGCGGGTCATCGCGGCTACGGGTGGGCATGATGCGGTTACGCACAGCCATCGGAGCTCGGTGCGGGAGAGCGGAGAGGGGTGGATCAGGATGTGGCGTACGCGAGTGGCCAGAAGGGCCTTCGTGCTGAGCGCGGCCGGACTGCTGGCGGCGATGACCACGGCCGGTGACGCGGTCGCCTCCCCGGCGGCGACGAAGGGTGGCGGCGGTCGGCCCGGGGAGGAGCCCGGGCGGTTGCGGGGCATGTGGCTCGCGACGGTCGCCAACGTGGACTGGCCCTCGAAGCCGGGCCTGAGCGCGGCGCGGCAGGAGGCCGAGCTGTTCGCGTATCTGGACCGGGCGGTCGAGCTGAGGCTCAACGCGGTGGTGCTCCAGGTCCGGCCGACCGCCGACGCGCTGTGGCCCTCGCCGTACGAGCCGTGGGCCGAATGCCTCACCGGGGTGCAGGGGCGGGACCCGGGCTGGGACCCGCTCGGCACGGCGGTGCGCGCGGCACACGACCGCAGCCTGGAGCTGCACGCCTGGTTCAACCCCTACCGGGTGGCGAACCACACGGACCCCTGCCGCCTCGTCGCCTCCCACCCGGCCCGGCTGAACCCGGGGTGGGTCGTGCCGTACGGCGGGAAGCTCTACTACAACCCGGGACTGCCTCAGGTCCGCCGCTTCGTGCAGGACGCGATGCTGGACGCGGTGCGCCGCTACGACATCGACGCGGTGCACTGGGACGACTACTTCTACCCGTATCCGGTGGCAGGTCAGAGCTTCGACGACGACGCGGCCTTTGAACGGTACGGCGGGGGCTTCGCGGACCGGGCGGCCTGGCGGCGTGACAACACGGACCGCCTGGTGCGTGAGACCGCCCAGCGAATCCGGTGGATCAAGCCGCACGTCCGCTTCGGTATCAGCCCCTTCGGCGTCTGGCGCAACGCCGCGACGGACCCGTTGGGTTCGGACACCCGGGCGGGTGTCCAGACCTACGACGACCTGCACGCCGACACCCGTAAGTGGATCAAGCGGGGCTGGGTCGACTACATCTGCCCGCAGATCTACTGGAACATCGGGTTCGAGGCCGCTGACTACGCCAAGCTCCTCGCCTGGTGGAGTGAGACCGTCCGGGGTACGGGCGTCGACCTGTACGTCGGCGAGGCGCTGTACAAGGCGGGCGACCCGGCCCAGCCCTCAGCCTGGCAGGACCCCGCGGAACTCTCCCGCCACCTCACCCTCGCCCGGGACCGCGAGGAGGTGCGTGGCCATGTCTTCTTCTCCGGCAGGAGCGTGATGGCCGACCGCATCGGCGCGATGCGGCGCGTGGTGGCCGACCACTACACGGACCGGGTGCGGCTGTATCCGGAGCACGGCCGGTCGAGGTGAGCCGGGGCCCGGAGCGGCCCGGGGCAGAAGCGATCCGGCCCGGAGCGGCCCGGGGGCAGGGCCCGGTGCCCTGCCCCCGGGTCACGGTCCGTCCGCTGCGGCCGTGTGTCTACTGCGGCTGCCGGTCCTTCGGCGCCTCGATGTGCTGGACGACGCTGTCGGGACCAGGGGACATCAGATGCTCATGGCCGTCCGGGAAACGGAGCCGGTAGGGCGGAGCGCCCCCGTCCCCGAGCACTTCGATGATCTCTGCGACCCGGTCGTGCTGTCCCACGGTCCTGCCGTGCATCAGCAGCCGGTCGCCCGCGTGTGCCTCCATCGGGAGTGACCTCCTCACGAGTGGGCGAGGGTGATCCGTATCGATCCGTATCGACCAGTCTAGGGCCGTACGGACCGGGATTCCCGTCCTGTGCGGCGGCGGCCCGCCCGCTGGGTGGCGGCGATGCAGACGAGGACCGCCACCGCCGCGACGGGCGCGCTCGCCGACACCTCCTCGCCGAGCAGGAAGAAGGACCACACCAGCGTCAGCAGCGGCTGGGCGAGCTGGAGCTGGCTGGCGCGGGCGACGCCGATCGCGGCCATGCCCCGGTACCAGACGTACAGCCCGAAGAAGGCGGAGCCCGCGGCCACCCAGACCAGGCCGAGGACGCCGTGGGCGTTCAGGTGCACCGGTTCGAGCGGCAGGGCCACCGCGCTGCCCGCCACCGCGAGCGGCAGGCACAGGACCAGCGCCCAGCCGATCACCTGCCAGCCCGGCATCTGCCGGGACAGCCGTCCGCCCTCGGTGTACCCGGCGGCGCACACCAGCAGCGCGCCGAACAGATACAGATCACCCGAGGTCAGGGCCCCGCCGCTCTGTCCCACGGTGAAGACGATCACTATCGCGGCCCCGGCGAGGGCCGCGACCCAGAACGCCCGTGAAGGGCGTTCGCCGGTACGCAGGGACCCCAGGACCGCCGTGGTCAGCGGCAGCAGGCCCACGACGACGGCCGCGTGCGAGGTGGTGGAGGTCTGGAGCGCCAGCGTCGTCAGTAGAGGGAAGCCCACCACCACACCGCCCGCCACCACCGCGAGTCCGGCCCAGTGGCGGCGCTCGGGCAACGGGACGCGCGCCGCCAGCAGGAAGCTGCCCGCGATCACGGCGGCGAGGACGCTGCGCAGGGCGACCAGGGACCACGGGCCGAAGCCCTCCAGGCCCCAGGCGGTCGCCGGGAAGGTGAGGGAGAACGCGACGACGCCGAGCCCGGCGAGGACGGTGCCGCCGCGGCCGGTCGTCGGCGCGGGGAAGGCCGGAGCGGCCGCCGCGGAGTCCGGCGCGGACAGTGTGGGCGCCAGGGCGCTTGCGGTGCCCCTGGCCGCTATCGCGGAGGACTGGATAGCGCTATTCTCTGCTCTCATGCATGAGCGTAGCAGTGTTGCGGAACTGGCGACTTCCCTGCGGGCGGAGCTCAACCGCTACTCTCCAGGTGGAAAGCTGCCGTCCAGTCGTGCACTCGTCGAACGGTTCAGGGTCAGCCCCGTCACCGTCTCCCGGGCCATCGCGCAGCTCGCCGCCGAAGGGCTCGTCGTCACCCGCCCCGGCTCGGGCGCCTTCCGCGCGCAGCCCCGCACCGAGCTGCCCGAGCCGGGCGACACGTCCTGGCAGGAGGTGTCGCTGAGCGGCGACGGCGGTCCCGAGGTGGTGCCGCGTACCGTGGACGCCTCCGGAGTGCTGGTCACCCTCGCCGAACCGCCGCCCGGCGTCATCGAGTTCAACGGCGGCTACCTCCACACCTCGCTCCAGCCCGAGCGGGCCCTCTCCGCGGCCCTGGCCCGTGCGGGCCGCAGACCGGGAGCCTGGGGGCGCCCCCCGACGGACGGGCTGCCCGAACTGAGGTCCTGGTTCGCCCGCGAGATCGGGCCCGCCATCTCCGGCACCGACGTCCTGATCACCGCGGGCGGCCAGAGTGCGCTGGCCACCGCGTTGCGCGCGCTCGCCCCGCCCGGCGCCCCGGTCCTCGTGGAGTCGCCCACCTACCCCGGGATGCTCGCCGCCGCCCGTGCCACCGGACTGCGTCCCGTACCCGTCCCGATGGACGCCGACGGGGTCCGCCCGGAGTTGCTCGCCGACGCGTTCCGGGCCACCGGAGCCCGGGTCTTCGTCACCCAGCCGCTCTTCCAGAACCCCACCGGGGCCACGCTCGCCCCCGCCCGCCGAGCGGAGGTCCTGGCCATCGCCCGTGCGGCCGGGGCCTTCGTCATCGAGGACGACTTCGCCCGCCGGCTCGTCCACGACGACGCCGGGCCGTTGCCCGCGCCGCTGGCCGCCGACGACCCCGACGGCGTCGTCGTGCACGTCTGCTCGCTCACCAAGGTCACCTCGCCCAGCCTCCGGGTCGGTGCGCTGGCCGCCAGAGGCCCGGTGCTGGAGCGCCTCCGCGCCATCCAGGTCGTCGACAGCTTCTTCGTGCCCCGGCCGCTCCAGGAAGCCGCGCTGGAACTGGTCGGCTCCCCGTCCTGGGGCCGCCACCTGGCCGCCGTCGCGAGGGAGCTGGGCCAGCGCCGTACGGTCATGGCGGCCGCCCTCCGCAGAGAGCTGCCCGCCCTCACGTTGCCGCACCTCCCGGCGGGCGGCGGCAGCCTCTGGCTCCGGCTGCCGGGCAGCGGCGCGGGCGCGGGGGCCGACGAACCCGCCGTCGTCTCCGCCGCCCTGCGCGCCTCCGTCGCCATCGCCCCCGGCCGCCCCTACTTCTGCGCCGAACCCCCGGCCGGACACGTTCGCCTGAGCTTCGCCGCGGTCTCCGGGGCGGCCGAGATCGCGGAGGGCGTCCGCCGGCTCCGTACCGCGTACGAGTCGCTGGCGGGCCCCGAGGCGCCGGTCACGTACGTGTCCGCCGACGCCGCACCGCGTACGCGACCGTGAGCACGGCCAGCAACGGCCCCCACAGGGTCAACGGTATGTAGCAGATGTGGAACCATGCCTCTTCCCAGCCACCTGCCTGGCCCGGGAAGCTGCTGGGCAGCTCGTCGCCCCGGATGGTGGTGCCCATGAGCTCGGTGGCGAGGGTGAGCACGGTCCACAGCAGGGTGAGGGCCGCGGCCCCCGAGGCGGCCGGAACGACGACGGCCAGCGGCGGAATGCGGCGGCCCCCCAGCCCCGGGACCCAGCGTGGCACCACCTCGCCCCAGCGGGCGACCAGGCCCACCGCGGTGAACGCGAGCGCCTCGGACACGACCGACAGCAGGGCCACATAGGCCCGTTCGCCGAGCGGGACCGTGCCGTCGAACAGGAGCGGCAGGCGCCAGAGGGCCGAGGGAAGAACGGTGAGGGGCACGGCATAGGCGATGAACCGCATCGGCCGGGACACTCCGGCCACGGGCTCGTGCGCCGCCCGCCAAGCACCCCGGAACCGTCCGGGGCGGATGGCAGCGGAGTCCTCGACGGGGGGTGACAGCTTCATGAGCGTCCTCGTTCCTGGTGCAGCGCCGGCCCGGTCCGGTGCGGCGACGGTCCGGCGGGCCGACGTCCGGCCTGTCCGGTGACCAAGGTCCCAGCCGGGGGAGCCCGGGGGCATCGCGCCGCAGGGCGAACTCGCCTGGCCCGTACGGCTGATGGGGGGTGCGCCCGAAGGAGGACGGCGGACGGCCGGGACCGTGCCGGTGCGAGCCCCCTTGACCGGACAGGCGTTCGGCCCCACGATCCCGCCATGACGCTTCGGGTCTCCCTGGTCGCAGCGGCGCGCAGCTCCTCCCGGCTGGCCGAACGCTTCGACGACGACCGGCCGCTCGACCAGGCCGGCTGGCACGAGGTGCAGCTCGTCGCCCACACGCTGATCCCGCTCGGCGCGGCCGAGCTGCGCTACTGCTCGCCCACGCCGCGCAGCCGTGCCACCGGGGACGCCCTCGGCTTCGCCCCGATGGCGCAGCCCGCCCTGCGCGACTGCGACATGGGGCGCTGGCGGGGGCTGACCCTGGGCGAGGTCACCGCCCGCGAACCAGCCGCCGTCGACGCCTGGCTCGCCGACCCGCGCAGCGCCCCGCACGGCGGGGAGTCCCTGCTCGGCTTCATCGGACGGGTGGGCGGCTGGCTCGACACCCGCCCCGCGAGCGACGGCCTCATCGTCGCCGTCGCCGAACCCGCCGTGATCCGGGCGGCCCTCGTCTACGCGCTGAACGCCCCGCCCGCCGCGTACTGGAACGTGGACGTCCGCCCGCTCTCCAACGTCACGCTGACGGGCCTGCCCGGCCGCTGGAGTCTCAGCCTGCAGGCAGGCATCCGCTGACCGCCGGGATGCCGCCGGGATACCGCCGGGATACCGCCGGGGGGTGGACGGAGGCGGACATCCGACGTGCCGCACCCACCCGGGTTTCCCCTGCGGTTGCCAGGAATGTGAGGATGTCAGCATGACAACCAAGGTCTACTTCGACATCACCATCGACGACGCGCCCGCAGGGCGGATCACGTTCAACCTGTTCGACGACGTCGTCCCCAAGACGACGGAGAACTTCCGCGCGCTCGCCACCGGCGAGAAGGGCTTCGGCTACGCCGGCTCGTCCTTCCACCGCGTCATCACGGACTTCATGCTCCAGGGCGGGGACTTCACCCGCGGCGACGGCACCGGCGGCAAGAGCATCTACGGCGAGAAGTTCGCCGACGAGAACTTCAAGCTCAAGCACGACCGCGTGGGCCTGCTCTCGATGGCCAACGCCGGACCGAACACCAACGGTTCGCAGTTCTTCATCACCACCGTGCTCACCCCGTGGCTGGACGGCAAGCACGTGGTCTTCGGCGAGGTCGCAGACGAGGACAGCATGGCCCTGGTCCGCAAGATCGAGGCGCTCGGCTCCTCCAGCGGCCGCACCAGCGCCAAGGTCACCATCGCCGAGTCCGGCGTTCTCTGACCTACGTCAGGTCCTCTGACCCACGTCAGGTCCTCGGGCCCGACAGCCGGAATGCCCGGCCGACGCGATGGCGTCGGCCGGGCATTCCGTTGCGCTGTCGGTACCGCGGGGGTCAGTCCGCCTGGGCGGCCCGCTCCGCGTTGCGCTCCTTGATCCGGGCGGCCTCCTTGCGGACCTCCGCCTGGGTGGCGCGCTCCTTCTTCAGCCACTCGGGCATCTCGTTCTTCAGCTGGTCGATCTGCTCGGTGGTGAGCGGCTCGGTGACCCCGCCGCGGGCGAGCCCCGCGATGGAGATGCCGAGCTTCGCCGCGACGACGGGGCGGGGGTGCGGGCCGGTGCGGCGCAGCTCCACCAGCCAGGCGGGCGGGTCGGTCTGGAGGGCGTTGAGCTCGGTGCGCGAGACGGCACCCTCCTGGAACTCGGCGGGGGTGGCCTGGAGGTACACACCCAGCTTCTTCGCCGCGGTGGCGGGCTTCATGGTCTGGGCGGTCTTGTGCGACGTCATGGGTCCAGGGTATCGACCGTGGGACATACCTCCGACCACGGACCGGTAGCCTGAACCCGTGACAGGCTCGGACATCCCCTCATCCTTCAGGCTCGCGTACGTCCCCGGCGTGACGCCCACCAAGTGGGTGAGGGTCTGGCACGAGCGGCTGCCCGGCACCCCCCTGGAGCTCGTCCAGGCCACGGCGGCCGAGGCACCGGAGCTGCTGGCGGACGGCGGCGCGGACGCGGGCCTCGTACGGCTGCCGGTCGACCGGAACGTCCTGAGCGCCATCCCCCTCTACACCGAGACGACCGTTGTCGTGATCCCCAAGGACCACGTCGCGACCGCCGCGGAGGAGCTCTCGCTCGACGAGCTGGCCGACGAGATCGTGCTGCACCCGCTCGACGACGTCCTCGGCTGGGAGACCCTCCCGGGCCGCCCCGCGATCGAGCGCCCGGCCACCACGGCGGACGCGATCGAGCTGGTGGCGGCGGGCGTCGGCGTCCTCCTCGTGCCCCAGTCCCTGGCCCGGCTGCACCACCGCAAGGACCTCACCTACCGTCCGGTCCCGGAGGCCCCCGAGTCGCGCATCGCCCTCTCCTGGCCCGAGGCGGAGATCACCCCCGACCTGGTGGAGGAGTTCATCGGCATCGTCCGGGGGCGCACCGTCAACAGCACCCGTGGCCGCGCGGCCACCCCGCCGCAGCAGACGGCGAAGGCGAAGGCGAAGGACAAGGCGAGGGACAAGGCCAAGGCCACCGGGAAGGCCAAGGGCGGCGGATCGGGCGGCGCCCGGCACAAGTCCGCGTCGGGCCGGAAGCCCCAGGCGGGCGGCCGGGCAGGCGGCCAGAGCGGCAAGCGCGGAAAGCCGCGAGGCCGGTAGCGCCCCGAGCGGTCGGGCCGCACGCGTTCCGGCGGGGACCTCTCCCCTCGGAACGCCACCCCGCGCCGGTTCTCTCGTTGATGGGACAACCGCCGTACGCAGGGGAGCGCCGTCCGATGCCGAACACCCGCAGAACCCAGCACCTGGTCCTCATCGGGATGCTGCTCATCGCCGTGGCCTTCACCGGACTCCAGCTGACAGCGGTCACCGGACGGGCCTCGCCCGACACCAAGAACTACCTCTCCTACGCCCTGAGCCTCAGTGGTGAGAGCCGGGAGGAGGCGGGCCGGCGGGCCATCGCCTACTCCTGCGACAGCGGGCAGCGCGCACCCCTGTCCACCATCCCCTGGACCAGCAGGAAGGCGGCGGGGGAGACAGAGGGCGCATGCGTACGCCGACTGACCGACTCGGTCGCCCACTGGTCCCGTAACGGCAACACCTCGGGAATGACCGCGCCGTTCGCGAACCACCGGTTCATGGCCATCTTCGAGGCCCGCCCCGGCTACCCGCTCCTCCTCGTCCCCTTCCTGACCCTCTTCGGCGTGGTGTGGGGCCTCTGGCTCGCCGGGCTGGCCGTCGCGCTGGCGGGGAGTGTCTGCGTTCTGCTCGCCCTCCGCTGCTCGGGCGCCTCCTGGCGTGCGGGACTGGCCGGTCAGGCGCTGTATCTCGCCCTGCCCACCGGCACCGTCGCCATGAACCCGCTCAGCGACGGGCTCACCCTCGCCCTGGGCACGGCGGTCGTCCTCGGCTGTGTCCTGCTGCTGCGGGACCGGCCGCGCCTCGGTGCGGCGCTCGTCGCGGGCGGGCTGGCCCTGATGTTCCCGGTGCGCTACTCGCAGGCCCTGCTGCTGGCGGCCGCGCTGGCGGCCGGGTTCACGCTCTGGTGGGGGTGGTGCCGCCTGAGGGGGCAACCGGTGGCCCGTACCGGCGCGGCGGCCGTCCTGTGCGGGGGCCTGGCGGCCTCGATCTACGCGGGCGTCCACCTCCCGTCCTGGCCGACGGGCCAGGACAGCGCCCAGGATCTGCTGACCCACCACTACCGGCGCCCCGACCTGCCGAACCCCTGGCCCGAGTTCTTCGCTCAGGAGTGGGTCTTCTGGACGGCCTGGCTGGGCCGCCAGGCCACGTACCCCGTTCTTCCCGCCCTGCTCGCACTCTCGGCCTGGGCGCTGCTGCGGCGGCGCTCCGTGGTGCTGCCCGTGGCCCTGGCGGCAGGCGCGGCGGGCCTCCTCAACCAGGCGGGCCACCCGAACCTGGCCCAACTTCTCGGCTACCGCCTGATCGTGTTCGTCTGGCTGCTGCCCGTGCTGGCGATCCCGCTGCTCCTGGACCGGCAGCCCCGGCCGGGGCCGGCCCGGCCGGACGCCTCGGTGACCGACGCGGATCAGGGGCCGCGCCAGACATTGGCGAAGGCCGTGTTCTCGATGGTCCGCCGCTGACGTACGGCCTCCAGCTCCATCACCGCGTCGTGAACGGCGGCGACCACGGTGGTCACCGTCTCGTCGTCGAGGCGGAGTTCGTCGTCGGGCGGTCCGCCGTCGAGGCCCACGACCGACGCGAGGGCGGCCAGGACGGGTTCCCCCTCCTCCCGGCGGCCGACGGCCCGGCGGCGGCCGGGCGTATCCACCAGCTCCACGTGCTTCGGGCCGAAGGGCAGCCGGCCGCTCCTCCGCTGCGTCAGCTCGCCGTCCGCTTCCAGGGCGTCCTGGTAGGTGGCCGACAGATCCCGGCCGCGGCGCCACAGCCAGTCCTCGATCCGCTCGTAGGGGGGTTGCGGGGTGATCAGCCCCGCGGCCTCGCCGAGCAGCCGATCGTCCGGCGCGGACGCCCCGCCCGGCACGATGCGGTCGTCGTCCACGGTGACGGCTCCCGCACCGATGAGATCGAGCAGCTCGGCTCCCGCGAGTGCGAGCGACAGGTCGCCCTGCCCCACGGTGTGTTCCGGCGCCGGGTCCATCGCGATGATGAACAGGTCTTTCGCCGTGGTCATGAACGGCTCCCCTCAAGAGCGTCGGCCGAGGACGGGACCCCACCGGCCGAGACCGGCCCGGGGCCGGATCGGCGGCGAGGTGACTGCCACGACCAGTATCGCCCCCCGCCCCTGATCCGCGGTGCTCACCTTCTCCCACGCCTCGATCGCTCGCACCGACGACCGTCCGGTCCAGCCCGTCGGGAACGCCGCGGACGCCTCCGCCGTTGTCTCCGAGTTCGCCGTCGTCCTCCCGGTCACGGTGGTGGTGGCGCCCCGAGTACGGGACGGGGGGTACGGGCCGAGCAGGCGACGGCGGTCACGGAACAGGGGGGAACGGCACATTGAACGCCAAGGGGTTGATCGCGGGGGTCCGGCGGGGGGACGCCGAGGCGGTGACCGCGCTGCTGGGGGCGGGGGCGGCCCCGGACACGGCCACGGAGGACGGCCTGCCGGTGCTGTGCCTGGCGGTCGGCGCCTATCACGTCGCCGTGGCCGAGGCTCTGGTCGAGGGCGGCGCGAACCCGGACCGCAGGCTTCCGGACGGCACGACCCCGCTGGTACGGGCCATCGACGGAGGCTCTCCGGCGATGGTGAAGGCCGTGCTGGGCCGGGAACCCCGCCTGCGCCTCCCGGAGGCCGAACGGCAGCACCTGCTCTCCCTGGCCCGGGACCGGTACGAGCGGGGCGCGGAAGCCGGGCTCCGGAGCAGGACGAGCGGGACCGGCCCCGTGCACCGGGCCCGGGTGAAGGACGACGAGTACGACCACGTGACGCAGCTGACGCTGGAAGGCGCCACGGTCCGCGCCGGGCACGGTGCGATCCTGACCGATCTGGAGTGGGCCTTCCGCGTCCTGACGCCCGTGGACGAGCTGGTGGCCAGGGCCGTGGCGCAGCCGGACGCGGACCACGTCGACTGGTCGTCCGCCCGATGGGTCCTCAGCGAACGCCGCAGCAAGGAGACCTGGTCCGCCGTCGCGGCGCACCGCCACAGCCCGCATCCGGAGTGCCGTCGCTTCGCCCTCGACGTCCTCCGCTGGTACGAGCTGACGCGGTCGAGCCGGCGGAACTCCTACAGGAAGGAGACGGCGGAGCTGCTCGAAGCCTGGGCCGACGGGGGCGAGGACGACCCGGCCGTCCTCGCGGAGGTGCTCAACGTCCTGAGCGAGACGGAGCACCGGGCGACGGACGCGGTGGGACTGCGCTACGCCGACCACCCGGACCCGCGCGTCCGCGCGGAGGTCCCCGACCTCCTGCTCAGCCGGGATGTGCCTGGCACCGTCCTCGGCGCGGCGGCCCGGGCCGCCCTGCTGGAGCTCGCCGGGGACGGGCACGGGACGGTGCGCGCCGGGGCCGGCCGGGCTCTGGTCGCGGCTCATGACGGCGGCGCCGAGGTCACGGACGCCATCGTCGCGCTGCTCCAGGATCCGGCGGCCGATGTGCGGGCCCTCACCGCCGAGGCTGTCGCGGACGGCGCGGACCGTACGGTCGCCGTCGCCGACGCCCTGGTGGCCCTGCTCGACGAGGACGACCTGGGGACGCGGCTCAACGCCGCCTACGGCCTCCTGCGCCGGAACGACCCGCGTACCGGGGAGGCGATCGAACGCGTGGGGTCCCACATGCGCCCCGGCTACGAGCACGACCACCGCCTCGCCGCGTTCTGGAGATGGGAGTGGGCCCGGGAGGACCGCCCGGAGGCCCGCTCCGCCGAGCGGTGAGCCCCCTCCCGGAGCCCTGCCGCCGGCTGCGGTTCCGCGCCGCGCACATCGCTCGCAGCGATTCGCGGGGAGCGGGCCTCGGAACGGCGTCCACGCACACCGCCCATCGGACGACGGCGTGATCCGCGGTCGACGACTTCGCCCCGGAGGCGTTCCCGCAGTACGTCCGCCGTCATGTTTCCGCATGTCCCCGACTTGGTGGCCATCACCGTGGTTCTGAGCGCCCCCGTCCTTCCCGATGTCGCCTTCTTGGCCGCCCGACGATCACTCATTGCATAAAAGTGCGGCGCTGCGTATAGTCATGCCATCAACGAGGAGGGTCACCGATGGTCGTACGTGCAGCAGTGGCAGGAGCGAGCGGATACGCCGGCGGTGAGCTGCTCCGCCTCCTGCTGGCGCACCCCGACGTCGAGATCGGTGCGCTCACCGCTCACTCCAACGCCGGACAGGCCCTCGGCCCGCTCCAGCCGCATCTGCGGCCGCTGGCCGACCGGGTGCTGGAGCCCACCACCGCCGAGGCCCTCGCCGGGCACGACGTCGTCTTCCTCGCTCTGCCGCACGGGCAGTCCGCCGCCGTCGCCGAGCGGCTCGGGGACGAGGTGCTCGTGGTGGACATGGGGGCCGACTTCCGGCTGAAGGACGCCGGGGACTGGGAGAAGTTCTACGGGTCCCAGCACGCCGGGACCTGGCCCTACGGGCTGCCCGAGCTGCCGGGCGGGCGGGACGCGCTCGCCGGGTCGCGGCGGATCGCGGTGCCCGGGTGCTACCCGACCGCCGTGTCCCTCGCGCTCTTCCCGGCGTACGGAGCGGGCATCGCCGAGCCGGAGGCCGTGATCGTCGCCGCGTCCGGCACCTCGGGTGCGGGCAAGGCCGCCAAGCCGCATCTGCTCGGCTCCGAGGTGATGGGGAACATGACCCCGTACGGCGTCGGTGGCGGGCACCGCCACACGCCCGAGATGATCCAGAACCTCAGCGCCGCCGCCGGTGAGCCGGTCACCGTCTCCTTCACGCCCACCCTCGCCCCCATGCCGCGCGGCATCCTCGCCACGTGCAGCGCGAAGGCGAAGCCCGGCGTGAGCACGGGGAGCCTGCGCGCGGTCTACGGGAAGGCGTTCGCGGACGAGCCGTTCGTGGACCTCCTGCCCGAGGGGCAGTGGCCCGCCACCGCCTCGGTGTACGGGTCCAACGCCGTACAGGTCCAGGTCGCGTACGACGAGGCCGCCGGGCGGATCGTCGTCGTCGCCGCCATCGACAACCTCGCCAAGGGCACCGCGGGCGGTGCCCTCCAGAGCATGAACATCGCCCTCGGACTCCCCGAGGACACAGGTCTTTCGACGATCGGAGTCGCACCGTGAGCGTCACGGCAGCACAGGGATTCTCGGCGGCGGGCATCGCCGCGGGGATCAAGGAGAGCGGTAACCCGGACCTGGCCCTCGTGGTCAACCACGGGCCCCGTCGCGCCGCCGCGGGCGTCTTCACCTCCAACCGCGTCAAGGCCGCCCCCGTGCTCTGGTCGGAGCAGGTCCTCAAGGGCGGCGAGGTCACCGCCGTCGTCCTCAACTCCGGCGGCGCCAACGCCTGTACGGGGCCCAAGGGCTTCCAGGACACCCACGCCACCGCCGAGAAGGTCGCCGAGGTGCTGGACGGGCACAGCGCGGGCGAGGTCGCCGTCGCCTCCACCGGGCTCATCGGCATCCTGCTCCCCATGGACAAGCTGCTTCCCGGCATCGAGCAGGCGGCCGCGGCCCTCAGCGAGCACGGCGGTGAGAAGGCCGCGATCGCCATCAAGACCACCGACACCGTGCACAAGACGGCCGTCGCGGGCGGCGAGGGCTGGACGGTGGGCGGTATGGCCAAGGGTGCGGGCATGCTCGCCCCGGGCCTGGCCACCATGCTCGTCGTCCTCACCACCGACGCCGATGTGGAAGCCCCCGTGCTGGACGCCGCGCTCCGCGACGCCACCCGGACCACCTTCGACCGGGTCGACTCCGACGGCTGCATGTCCACCAACGACACCGTGCTGCTGCTCGCCTCCGGCGCCAGCGGCATCACGCCGGAGCGGGGCGCGTTCGCCGAGGCCGTCCGGGCCGTCTGCGCCGACCTCGCCCGGCAGCTCATCGGGGACGCCGAGGGCGCCTCCAAGGACATCCGGATCGAGGTGATCAACGCGGCCACCGAGGACGACGCCGTCGAGGTCGGCCGGTCCATCGCCCGCAACAACCTCCTCAGGTGCGCCATCCACGGCGAGGACCCCAACTGGGGCCGTGTCCTCTCCGCCATCGGCACGACAAAGGCGGCCTTCGAGCCGGACCGGCTCAACGTCGCCATCAACGATGTCTGGGTCTGCAAGAGCGGCCAGGTGGGCGAGGACCGCGACCTCGTCGACATGCGCTACCGGGAGGTCAAGATCACAGCCGACCTCGCCGCGGGCACCGAGTCCGCGGTCATCTGGGCCAACGACCTCACCGCGGACTACGTCCACGAGAACAGCGCGTACAGCTCATGAGCGCCGCGCGGAAGCACACCGCACTCCCGAAGGCGCAGATCCTCATCGAGGCGCTGCCCTGGCTGACCCGGCACAACGGCAAGACCGTCGTCATCAAGTTCGGCGGCAACGCCATGATCGACGAGGAGCTGAAGGCCGCCTTCGCCCAGGACGTCGTCTTCCTGCGCCACGCCGGCCTCAAGCCCGTCGTCGTGCACGGCGGCGGCCCCCAGATCAGCGCTCAGCTCGACAAACAGGGCCTGGTCAGCGAGTTCAAGGCCGGGCTGCGGGTCACCACCCCCGAGGCGATGGACGTCGTACGGATGGTGCTCGCCGGACAGGTCCAGCGCGAGCTGGTCGGTCTCCTCAACCAGCACGGCCCGCTCGCCGTCGGCATGACCGGCGAGGACGCCCACACCATCACCGCCACCCAGCACCGGCCCACCATCGACGGCGAATCCGTCGACATCGGCCGGGTCGGCGAGATCACCGCCATCGACACCGGGGCCATCCAGGCGCTGCTGGACGACGGCCGCATCCCGGTCGTCTCCTCCATCGCCCGCTCCGCCGACGACCACCACGTCTACAACGTCAACGCCGACACCGCGGCCGCCGCGCTCGCCGCCGCCCTGGGCGCCGAGACGCTGATGGTCCTCACGGACGTCGAAGGGCTCTACGAGGACTGGCCCAACAGCGACGACGTGATCAGCCGGCTCACCGCCAGCCAGCTGGAGAAGTTGCTGCCCGAGCTGTCCAGCGGCATGGTCCCCAAGATGCAGGGCTGTCTGCACGCCGTGCGCAAGGGCGTCGAGACCGCCCGCGTCATCGACGGCCGGGTCCAGCACTCGATCCTGCTGGAGATCTTCACCGACGAGGGCATCGGCACCATGGTCGTGCCGGACGCCTCCACCGACACACAGGCAGCCGGCGTACGGACAACCGACGCACACCAGCAGCAGGGGGAATCATGACCGGCACCGGAGCCGAAGGGCTCACCTCGCGCTGGCAGGGCGCGCTGATGGACAACTACGGCACCCCCCGCCTGCCCCTGGTCCGCGGCGAGGGCGCCCACGTCTGGGACGAGGACGGCAACCGCCACCTCGACTTCGTCGGCGGGATCGCGGTCAACGCCCTCGGCCACGCCCATCCCGCCGTCGTCGAGGCCGTCTCCACCCAGGTGGCCTCCCTCGGCCACGTATCGAACCTGTTCATCGCCGAGCCGCCCGTCGCGCTCGCCGAGCGGCTGCTCCAGCTGTTCGGCCGCGAGGGCCGGGTCTTCTTCGCCAACTCCGGCGCGGAGGCCAACGAGGCCGCCTTCAAGATCGGCCGGCTCACCGGGCGCACCCACATGGTCGCCACCGACGGTGGCTTCCACGGCCGGACGATGGGTGCGCTCGCCCTCACCGGACAGCCGGGGAAGCAGGAGCCGTTCCGCCCGCTCCCCGGTGACGTCACCCATGTCCCGTATGGGGACGTGGACGCCCTGCGGGCGGCGGTGACCACCGACACCGCCCTCGTCATCATCGAGCCGATCCAGGGCGAGAACGGTGTCGTCGTGCCGCCCAAGGGCTATCTGGAAGCCGCCCGGGAGATCACCCGAGCGACCGGGACCCTGCTGGTCCTGGACGAGGTGCAGACCGGGATCGGGCGCTGCGGCCAGTGGTTCGAGCACCAGGCCCACCAGGGCGTCGAGCCCGACCTCGTCACCCTCGCCAAGGGGCTCGGCGGCGGTCTGCCGATCGGTGCGACCGTCGCGTTCGGACCGGCGGCGGACCTGCTGAAGCCGGGTCACCACGGCACGACGTTCGGCGGGAACCCGGTCGCCTGCGCCGCCGGACTGGCGGTCCTGGACACCCTCGCGGCCGACGGCGTGCTCGACGACGTCAAGCGGCTCGGCGAGAAGATCCGCGACGGAGTCGAGGCGCTGGGCCACCCGCTCGTATCCCATGTCCGCGGCAGCGGCCTGCTGCTGGGTATCGTGCTCACCGGACCCCTCGCACCGCAGGTGCAGCAGGCGGCCCAGGGAGCCGGCCTCCTGGTGAACGCGCCCGCCCCCGATGTCGTACGGCTCATGCCGCCGCTGATCATCGGTGACGCGGAGGTGGACGCGTTCCTGGAGATCCTGCCGAGCGCTCTCGACGCGGCACACGGGGACGGACGATCCGGAGCATGACCCTCCGGAGAATGAGGCGACGACGATGACCGAGGCGCAGGAAACCGAGCACGGCGGACCGTCCGTGCCGCAGACCCGCACCGCCCGCCACCGCCGGATCGTGGACATCCTGAACCGGCAGCCGGTCCGCTCGCAGAGCCAGCTGGCCAAGCTGCTCGCCGACGACGGGCTGAGCGTCACTCAGGCGACGCTCTCCCGCGACCTCGACGAGCTGGGCGCGGTGAAGATCCGCAACACCGGCGGCGAGCTGATCTACGCGGTGCCCAGCGAGGGCGGATTCCGCACCCCGCAGGCCCCGTTGGGCGGCTCGGCCAAGGAGGAGCGGATGCGCAGACTCTCGGCCGAACTGCTCATCTCGGCCGAGGCGTCGGCCAATCTCGTGGTGCTCCGTACGCCGCCGGGCGCGGCCCAGTTCCTCGCCTCGGCGATCGACCAGGCCGAGCTGCACGACATCCTCGGCACCATCGCGGGTGACGACACGCTGATGCTCATCAGCCGCGACCCGAACGGCGGCCAGGCGCTCGCCGACCATCTGCTGAGGCTCGCTCAGAACGACCGCTGAGCTGTTCCGTCGGAACGACCGCTGCGCGGTCCCGTTCAGTAGCGCGTGATCGCGGTCGGGCCCGATGAGGTCCCGACCGCGATGTGCGGGCGCCGCTCCGGCTCGGCCCAGGCCAGGATCCGGGCCATCGCCTCCGCGGGGACCGAGACGCATCCGGCCGTCGCCCCGCGCCCGTTCACATGCAGGAAGATTCCGGCGCCCCGGCCGCGTACGGGCCCGTCGTAGTTGAAGCCGATGACCAGCGCCCGGGCGTACTGCGTGCCGTAGGTGACCAGGTGCTCGGCCTCGTCCGCCCGGCAGTCGGCGGGGCGCGGCTCCACCCACCGGTTGTACGCGCGCGAGGCGTTGTCCTGGCACCACCAGGAGTCCTCGGTCACCTTCCGGTACGGGTACGTCGTGCCCGCCGGGGCCTCCTCGATGCCGAAGGCGTACGGCAGGTCGTACAGGCCGGTCGGCGTGGTGCTGGTGCCCTGCTCACGGGCCGACCCCTCGGCCAGCCCGTTCGCCCCGAACCGCGCGGGCGCGGAACCGGCCTTCGTCCATCTGCCGCCGCGCCGCTCCCACCAGGTCACCGTGCCCGTCGTGGACCCCGTGTCCGGGGCCTCGGCGGTGATGAGCTGGGAGCCGCCCCCCGTGTCCGCCATCCGGTACGGCAGGGGAGGCGGCGTGCCGGCGGGGGCGGCCCCGAGGGAGCCGGTGGCCAGGGTGAGGAGCACGGCGAAGGTCAGCAGAGGTCGGCGCATGCTCCGGACCGTACGGCGGCCGGGGGCGACGGCCCACCGGACCTGCTCCGTACGGCCCAGCGGCTCACTCCGGCAGGGATGCCCCGTCGTCAGGGGCGGCAGCGGGATGGGCAACCGCTACAGTCCGTCAATACGCTCGTACGTTTGTCCCATGGGCCGATTATCAACTCCGCCCGATCTCGTGGTGCCGCCCCGCCGCCCGCAGCAGCCGCTGCGCCGCCACCCGCACCGCGCGCGGCCGCTCGGGCGCGGTGCGTTCGCGCAGCAGGGCCTCCGGAATCCCGGCGGCCTCCGGCAGCAGGGCCCGGGTCGCCGCCCGCACCACGGCCGGGCTCGGGTCGTCCAGCGACGGCGTCAGCCGCTCCCGGACCACTTCGTCCAGCGCGCGCAGCCCGGTGATCGCGTGCAGGCGCACGGCGGGCAGCGGGTGCTCCACCAGATCCCACAGCGTCCCGGCGTCCGCCGCGCGGTTCCCGCACTCGCCCAGACCCGCCGCCGCTCCCGGATGCGCGGCGGGCTCGGCGCACAGGGCCCGGTACAGGGGGAGTGGGTCGATGCCGCCCTGCCGCAGGACGTAACGCGCGCAGGCCCGCACGACGCAGGAGCGGTCGGCCAGGAACGGCCGCGCCTCGCCGGGCCGCCCCGCCCGCCGCAACGCGGTCACTCCGGCAGCGCGCACCCGGGCGGCGCGGGCTGTCAGCAGCCGGTCCAGCGCGGCGGCCCCGGACTCCGCCCCGCTCGCGTCCGCGGACCCGGCCAAGGTGGCGACGGCGGCCTCCGCGCAGAGGTCCTGGAGCGTGACGTCACCGCAGGTCGCGGCCGTGGCGGCCAGCTCCACCGCAGTCAGCAGCCCGCGCTCCACCGCGATCCGGTACGCCAGCCGGTACGTGGTCCGGTCCCGGTGCGACATCAGTGCCACGACATCCGCCGCCGGGCCCTTTCGAAGCGCGCGCTCCAGCAGCGCGCGGGCGTATCCGCCCTGAGTGCGCCGGGACAGCAGCAGGATCAGCTCCGCGAGCGGAAGCAGCTCGCCCCCGGGCAGCCGCACCACGGCCTCCCGGGCCTTCTCCTCGCTGCTGTTCACGTGGGCCTCCCATCGTCAGCTGCCGATGCTGGATGCCGACCGGCCCAGGAGCACCGCCATTTCCACCGCCCTGACCTGGAGCTTTGACAAGTCATACGGAGGTCTGCATAGTTATGCCTACCAGTGAATGCACCGTTAGGAGAAACCCGTGACCGAGCGCGTCGTACTCGCCTACTCGGGCGGCCTGGACACCTCCGTCGCCATCGGCTGGATCGCCGAGGAGACGGGCGCCGAGGTCATCGCCGTCGCCGTGGACGTCGGACAGGGCGGCGAGGACCTGGACGTCATCCGCAAGCGCGCGCTCGCCTGCGGTGCGGTCGAGGCCGAGGTCGCGGACGCCAAGGACGAGTTCGCCGAGGAGTTCTGCCTCCCGGCGATCAAGGCCAACGCCCTCTACATGGACCGCTACCCGCTGGTCTCGGCCCTCTCCCGGCCGACGATCGTCAAGCACCTCGTCGCCGCCGCCAAGAAGCACGACGCCCAGATCGTCGCCCACGGCTGCACCGGCAAGGGAAACGACCAGGTCCGCTTCGAGGCCGGTATCTCCGCGCTCGGCCCCGACCTGACGTGCATCGCCCCGGTCCGCGACTACGCGATGACCCGGGACAAGGCGATCGCCTTCTGCGAGGAGAAGAACCTCCCGATCGCGACCACCAAGAAGTCCCCGTACTCCATCGACCAGAACGTCTTCGGGCGCGCCGTCGAGACGGGCTTCCTGGAGGACATCTGGAACGCCCCGATCGAGGACATCTACGAGTACACCGCCGACCCCGCCACCCCGCGCGAGGCCGACGAGGTCGTCATCTCCTTCAAGGAGGGCGTGCCCGTCGCCATCGACGGCCGTCCCGTCACCGTCCTCCAGGCGATCCAGCAGCTCAACGAGCGGGCCGGGGCCCAGGGCATCGGCCGGATCGACATGGTCGAGGACCGGCTCGTGGGCATCAAGTCCCGTGAGGTGTACGAGGCCCCCGGCGCGATCGCGCTGATCACCGCCCACCAGGAGCTGGAGAACGTCACCGTCGAACGCGAGCTGGCCCGCTACAAGCGGCAGGTCGAGCAGCGCTGGGGCGAGCTGGTCTACGACGGCCTGTGGTTCTCGCCGCTCAAGCGCGCGCTGGACGGCTTCATCGACGAGGCCAACCAGCACGTCACCGGCGACATCCGGATGACCCTGCACGCGGGCCGGGCCGTCGTCACCGGCCGGAAGTCCGAGGAGTCGCTGTACGACTTCAACCTCGCCACCTACGACTCGGGCGACACCTTCGACCAGTCAAAGGCGCAGGGCTTCATCGAGATCTTCGGCCTCTCCTCGAAGATCGCGGCCAAGCGCGACCTCGCCTGACCTCTTCGCCGTACAGCCGCCTCCCTGCCCCTGCGCGGCGTGGAGGAGGCCGCATATTCGCACCCTTGCCCATGAGGAGCACGCAGTGAGCAGCAACAACGGTGACGTCCGGCTCTGGGGCGCCCGGTTCGCCGACGGACCGGCCGAGGCCCTGGCCAGGCTGTCGGCCTCCGTCCACTTCGACTGGCGGCTCGCGCCGTACGACATCGCCGGCTCCCGCGCCCACGCGCGCGTCCTCAACAAGGCGGGCCTCCTCACCGAGGACGAGCTGACCCGGATGCTCGCCGGGCTCGACCGGCTCGAAGCCGACGTCACGGACGGCTCGTTCACCGGAACCATCGCCGACGAGGACGTCCACACCGCCCTGGAACGCGGACTGCTGGAGCGCCTCGGCCCCGACCTCGGCGGCAAGCTGCGGGCCGGACGGTCGCGCAACGACCAGATCGCCACCCTCTTCCGGATGTACCTGCGCGACCACGCCCGGATCATCGGCGGCCTGCTCGCCGAGCTTCAGGGCGCGCTGGTCGGCCTCGCCGAGGCCCACCCGGACGTGGCGATGCCGGGCCGCACCCACCTCCAGCACGCCCAGCCCGTGCTCTTCGCCCACCATGTGCTGGCCCATGTGCAGTCCCTGTCCCGGGACGCCGAGCGGCTGCGCCAGTGGGACGAGCGCACGGCCGTCTCCCCGTACGGCTCCGGGGCGCTCGCCGGGTCCTCGCTCGGGCTCGACCCCGAGGCGGTCGCCGCCGACCTGGGCTTCGAGCACGGCTCGGTCGCCAACTCCATCGACGGCACCGCCTCGCGGGACTTCGTCGCGGAGTTCGCGTTCATCACCGCGATGATCGGTGTGAACCTCTCCCGGATCGCGGAGGAGGTCATCATCTGGAACACGAAGGAGTTCTCCTTCGTCACCCTGCACGACGCCTTCTCCACCGGCTCCTCGATCATGCCGCAGAAGAAGAACCCCGACATCGCCGAGCTGGCCCGGGGCAAGTCCGGTCGCCTCATCGGCAATCTGACCGGCCTGCTCGCCACGCTCAAGGCGCTCCCGCTCGCGTACAACCGGGACCTCCAGGAGGACAAGGAGCCCGTCTTCGACTCCTGCGACCAGCTGGAGGTCCTGCTGCCCGCCTTCACCGGCATGATGGCCACCCTCACCGTCAACCGCGAGCGCATGGAGGAGCTGGCCCCGGCGGGCTTCTCGCTCGCGACCGACATCGCGGAGTGGCTGGTCAAACAGGGCGTCCCCTTCCGGGTGGCGCACGAGGTGGCGGGTGCCTGCGTGAAGGAGTGCGAGCAGCACGGCATCGAGCTCGACCAGCTCACCGACGAGCAGTTCGCCACGATCTCCCAGCACCTCACCCCCGAGGTCCGCACCGTCCTCAACGTGCGCGGCGCCCTCGCCTCCCGCAGCGGCAGGGGCGGCACCGCTCCCTCCGCCGTCGCGGTGCAGCTGGCCGAGGTGAAGCGGGACCTGGAGGTCCAGACCGACTGGGCGGCCGCCCGCTCGTAGGACACCACAGCCGTACGCACGGTGCCGTCACAGGTGCACGAAAGGCGTCGCGGGCTACGTTGACCGGGGTAGGAGTATCCGCAACCGACCCCGAGGAGCCCGCGATGCCCTTCACCGCCCTGGCCACCGCGACGACCCCGACCGCCCACATCGGACTGGGCCTCGCAGCCGTCGGGAGGCCCGGATACATCAACCTCCACCGCGACCGGGACCTGCCGGAAGGCCGGGACGCGGAGGCCCTGCGCGCCCGTACGCACGAGCTGCTGGACGCGGCGTACGCACAGGGCGTCCGATACGTCGACACGGCCCGCTCCTACGGCCGCGCCGAGGAGTTCCTCGGTGAGTGGCTGGACGCCCGGCCCTCCTTCACCGACCTCGTCGTCGGCTCCAAGTGGGGGTACACCTACACCGCCGACTGGAGCATCGAGGCCGAGGTCCACGAGGTGAAGGACCACAGCCTCGCCACCTTCGAGCGGCAGCGCGCCGAGACCCGCGAACTCCTCGGTGACCGGCTCGACCTCTACCAGATCCACTCGCTCACCCCCGACAGCCCGGCCCTCGCCGACAAGGAGCTCCACGAACGCCTGGCCGCACTCGCCGCCGAGGGGGTCGCCGTCGGGTTCTCCACCAGCGGCCCCGCCCAGGCGGACGCCATCCGGGCCGCGCTCGCCGTCACGGTCGACGGCGATCCCCTCTTCCGTACCGTCCAGGCCACCTACAACGCCCTGGAGACCTCGGCCGCCCCCGCTCTCGCCGAGGCCCACGACGCCGGGCTCACCGTGATCGTCAAGGAGGGCATGGCCAACGGGCGGCTCGCCGGGGACGAGGCCCCCGCCGTCTTCCAGGAGATCGCCGCCGACGCGGGAGTGGGCGGCGACGCGGTGGCCCTGGCGCTCGTCCTGCACCAGCCGTGGGCCGGGGTCGTCCTCTCCGGCGCCGCCACGGTCACCCAGCTCGCCGGAAACCTGCACGCCCCCGTCGTCGACCTCGACGAGGAGCAGCGGGCCCGGCTGGACGCCCTGGTCGAGGACCCGGAGGCCTACTGGCGGCACCGCGCGACCCTGCCCTGGCACTGAACCGAGGCGCGGCCCCCGTCAGGGGCTCGTGAGGACCACCAGCCGCTGCGTCGCCCGGGTCATCGCGACATAGCGGTCCACCGCCCCCTCGATCCCCGCGCCGAACGCCTCCGGGTCCACGAGCACGACCAGGTCGAATTCGAGTCCCTTCGCCAGCTCCGGGCTCAGCGACCGCACGCGGGCCGTCCCCCGGAACGCGGGGGCGCCGATGACACAGGCCGTCCCCTCGGCGTGCTCCGCGAGCCAGGCACCGAGGACCGCGTCCAGGTCCCGGGCGGAACCGCGGGCGACGGGGAGGCCGCCGGCGCGGACGGACGCCGGCACGTTGGCATCCGGCAGCACGGCCCGGATCACCGGCTCGGCCTCGGCCATGATCTCCCGCGGCGTCCGGTAGTTGATGCTCAGGGAGGCCAGGGTGATCCGGTCGAGCCCGACCCGCTCCAGCCGCTCCCGCCACGGCTCGGTGAACCCGTGCCGGGCCTGTGCACGGTCCCCGACGATCGTGAAGCTCCGGGACGGGCAGCGGGCCAGCAGCATCTGCCACTCGGTGTCGGTCAGCTCCTGCGCCTCGTCCACGACGATGTGGGCGAACGGCCCGGCGAGCAGGTCGGGCGCGATACCGCCCGCCCCTTCCGCGTCGTCCAGGGAGTTCCTCAGGTCCTGGCCGTGCAGCATCATCAGCGCGCCCTCCCCGTCCGCGTCCGCCTCGGCCAGGGTCTCGTCGGCGAGCAGACTGTCGATGACCTGGGCCATCCGCTCGCGCTCCGCGGCGGCGGCCGCCTCCCGCCGACGCCTGCGCCCCGAAGCCTCCGGGTCCCCGAGCCGCTGCCGTGCCGCGTCCAGGACCGGCAGGTCGGACACCGTCCAGGCCTGCGGGTTCGCCCGCTGCAACCTCCGTACGTCCTCGGGGCTCAGCCAGGGCGCGCACTTACGCAGATACGCGGGCACCGACCACAGGTCCCCGACGAGATCCGCCGCCTCGATCAGGGGCCAGGCCCGGTCGAAGGCCGCGAGCAGCTCCCGGTTCTGCCGCAGGGACGCCCGCAGCTGCTCCTCGGGGGCATCGCCGTCGTGCTTGTCCACGAGGATCGTGAGCAGCTCGTCCCAGATCCGGTCGCGCGCCTCGTTGTGCGGAGTGCCGGGGTCGGCCGCCTCGAACGCCGAGGCCCAGTCGGCTGGGCCCAGCCGGATGTCGGACCAGTGCGTCTCCACCCGCAGCTCCGTGGCGGGCGGCTCCTCGTAGAACCGGACGGCGGGCTCGATCGCCTTCACCAGGTCCGCGGACGCCTTGAGGCGAGCCACTTCCGGATCGGTCTCGACTCCTGCCCCGGCCCCCTCGGCGACGAGGTCTTGCAGGGTGCAGGTCTGGACGCCCTCCTCTCCCAGGCTCGGGAGCACATCGGCGACGTACCCCAGATAGGGCCGGGACGGGCCGATGAACAGCACCCCGCCCCGGCGGTGACCGAGGCGCGGATCGGAGTGGAGGAGATACGCGGAGCGGTGCAGGGCGACGACGGTCTTCCCCGTGCCCGGGCCGCCGTCCACGACCAGAGCGCCCCGGGAGCCCGCCCGGATGATGGCGTCCTGGTCGGCCTGGATGGTGCCGAGCACATCGCGCATCCGGGCCGAGCGGTTGTCGCCCAGGCCCGCGATGAAGGCCGACTGGTCGTCGAGCGCGGCATGCCCGGCCAAGGCGTCCGCCGTGAACACCTCGTCCCAGTAGTCGATGATCCGGCCGCCGGTCCAGCGGTACCGGCGGCGGCTCGCCAGCCCCATCGGGTTGGCGTGGGTGGCTCCGAAGAACGGTTCGGCGGCGGGGGAGCGCCAGTCGATCAGCAGTCGGCGGCCCGTGCTGTCGGTGAGGCCGAGCCGTCCGACGTAGACCGGGGCGGAGCCGTCCGCACCGGCCATGTGCCCGAGGCACAGGTCCACGCCGAAGCGGCGCAGGGTGCGCAGCCGGGTGCTGAGCCGGTGGATCTCCGCGTCCCGGTCCATCGCCTGACGGCCGCCGCCGCCCGGTGCCCTGCGTTCGGCGTCGAGGCGCTCGGACAGCTCGGCGATCGACGCCTCCAGACACCGGGCGATGGCGGCGAAGTGGTGCTCGTCGTCGGCGACCAGGGCCGGGTCGGCCTTGGCGGCGAGGCGGTCGGGGAGGTTGAAGGCACTGGTGGTGGTCAGGGGTCTCACGTCGTCAGTTCCGATCTCACGTTCGTACGTACAAGGCGGCCTTCCCCGGCCTGTCCCGGCTCTGTGGGCGCGGCGGTGCTTCAGCCCGCGGGTGCGCCGAACCACCGCGCCAGCGCGTCCGGCAGCCCCGCCGGGTCCTGCCCGGCCCAGGCCACATGGCCGTCGGGCCGCAGCAGCACGGCGGGCACGTCCAGCTCCTCCGCGCGGTCGACCACGTGGTCGACCCGGTCCTCCCAGCCCGCCGCCGACAGCTCGCCGGTCCGGTCGAGCAGCAGTCCGCGGCCCCCGTGCATCAGCTCGTACAGGCGGCCCCGCTTCAGTGTCAGGTCCCGCATGCGGCGGCCGAGGAGTTCGTGTCCCTCGCCCAGGTCGTAGTGGACGTCGACCGCGGTGACCATGCCGGTCAGGTAGCGGTTCACCTCCTCGAAGTCCATCAGCCGCGAGAGCAGTTCCCGCAGCGCGGTCGCACCGGCGTCCGTGCCGAGCAGCTTCATCTGCGCCCGGGTGTTGTCCAGCACCCGGGCGCCCACCGGGTGCCGCTCGGCGTGGTAGCTGTCCAGCAGTCCGTCCGGCGCCCAGCCGTTGACCTCGGCCGCCAGCTTCCAGCCGAGGTTGAACGCGTCCTGCACACCGAGGTTGAGCCCCTGCCCACCGGTCGGCGGGTGGATGTGGGCCGCGTCCCCGGCCAGCAGCACCCGGCCGACCCGGTAGCGCTCGGCCTGCCGGGTGGCATCGCCGAACCGGGACAGCCAGCGGGGCGAGTGGACGCCGAAGTCGGTGCCCGCCACGGCCCGCAGCCGCTGCCGGAACTCCTCCAGGGTCGGTGCGGCCGCCCGGTCCTCGGCCACCTCGGCGGCGGGCACGATGACGCGGAAGGTGCCGTCCCCGTTGGGGATGGTGCCGAAGCGCAGGTGCGTCCGGCGAACCTCCTCGACGACGGCGGCGACCGTCTCCTGGTCCTCGGCCATCTCCATGTCGCCGAGCAGCGTCTCGGCCGTGGCGGGTTCGCCGGGGAAGGCGACGCCGAGCTGCCTGCGCACGGTGCTGCGGCCGCCGTCGCACCCGACGAGGTACCGGGAGCGCAGCCGCGTGCCGTCCGCCAGCTCGACGGTGACCCCGTCGGCGGCGGACTGGATCAGCCCGGTCACTTCGCAGCCGCGCCGGATCTCGGCGCCGAGCTCGACGGCCCGCTCGCGGAGCAGCCGTTCGGTGACCGGCTGGAGGGTTGACAGGCCGTACGGGTGCGCGGTGTCCAGCCGCTCCGGCCACGGCTTCTGGATGCCGCCGAAGAACCCGCCGACCTGGAACGTCTCGCTCACCGCGAGGAACCGGTCCAGCAGCCCCCGCTGGTCCATCACCTCGACGCTGCGCACATGCAGGCCGCGCCCCCGGGACTCCCGGGTCGGCTCGGTCAGCTTCTCCAGGACGACCGTGCGCACTTCGGCCAGCCGCAGCTCGCAGGCCAGCATCAGCCCGGTGGGGCCACCTCCGACGACGATTACGTCTGCGTCTGCGTCTGCGTCTACGCCTGCGTCGATCATCACTGTTCCGCCCCTGTCGACGTCGAATTTCTGGAAGCCACCGGTGTATCCGGGCTTCGGCCGACGATTCTGCGGCCTTTGGGGGGCCTTGCCGCAAGACCCCCCATGCGCTATAAGTTGAGAGTGGCAAGGAGTGGGTTCGCCCCCTGCCGACAAGGAGTGGGTTCACCTCCTGTCCGATCCCGCCGCTCGTTCCGGCACCCTCCCCGCGCGTGACCGTCGCCGCGTCCCCCCCCCGTATCTCCTCAGGGTCGTTCGTGACCCCGGGCCCCTTCAGCACCGGGACCTTCACGACCTCTCAATGAGACATTGATGTCTCACATGGGTTATGGTCGTCTCATGACTCTCGACCGTGAGCAGGTGCTGCGCAGCGCCGCCGCCCTGCTGTCCCACAAATCGACCGCCACCATGGACGAGGTCGCCAGGGCAGCCGGTATCGGCCGGGCCACCCTCCACCGCCACTTCGCCGGGCGCGACGCCCTGGTGAAGGCGCTGGAGGATCTCGGCATCCAGGAGTTCGAGGCAGCCCTCGACGCCGCCCGGCTCGACGAAGGCGCCTCCGATGAGGCC
The DNA here is from genome assembly GCF_002382885.1 of Streptomyces sp. WZ.A104. Taxonomy (GTDB): domain Bacteria; phylum Actinomycetota; class Actinomycetes; order Streptomycetales; family Streptomycetaceae; genus Streptomyces. The sequence goes on along the minus strand of NZ_NWVL01000047.1, from coordinate 3,003 downwards.
CTGCGCCGTCTCATCGCCGCCGTCGAGCCCAGTGCCGGACTCCTCTCCTTCCTCGTCAACGAGAACCAGCTCTTCGAGGGCGACGAGGTCAACGAGGGCTGGAACCGGGCCGACGCCCGTGTCTCCGCCTTCTTCCGCCGTGGCCAGGAGCGCGGCGAATTCCGTATCGACCTCACCCCCGCCTGGCTGACCGAGGCCCTCTACGGGCTCGTCGGCACCGGCGCCTGGGCCGTCCAGGTGGGACGGGTCGCCGCACAGGACTTCCAGTACATGGTCGTCGAGCTGCTGCTCGGCGGAGCCCGCCGGAGCGTGGAGCAATGACCAGCATCGACCAGCACCCGAAGACCGCGGACGAGGTACGCCGCCCGGGGCGGTGGATCGCGCTCGCCGTGCTCGTCCTCGCCGTGCTGCTGGTGGCCGTCGACGCCACCGTACTGGGGCTCGCCACCCCGTTCCTCAGCGAGGACCTCGCGCCCACCGGCACCCAGCTGCTCTGGATCGGTGACGTCTACTCCTTCGTCATCGCCGGACTGCTCGTCTCGATGGGCAGCCTCGGCGACCGCATCGGCCGCAAGAAGCTGCTGCTGGTCGGTGCCGTGGCGTTCGGCGCGGTGTCCGTGCTCAACGCGTACGCGACCACGCCCGAGATGATGATCGTGGCCCGGGCCCTGCTCGGGGTCGCGGGCGCCACCCTGATGCCGTCCACCCTCGCCCTGATCCGCAATCTGTTCCACGACCCGCGCGAGCGGAGCCTCGCCATCGGTATCTGGGGCGCGATGGCCTCGGCGGGCGCGGCCGTGGGCCCGGTCGTCGGCGGATTCCTGCTGGAGCACTTCTGGTGGGGCTCGGTCTTCCTGATCAACCTGCCCGTGATGGCCGTGCTCGTGGTCGTCGGCGTCAAGCTGATCCCGGAGTCCAAGAACCCGGCCCCCGGCCCGTGGGACATGCTCAGCGTCGGGCTCTCCCTGGTCGGCATGATCGGCGTCGTGTACGCCATCAAGGAGACGGCCTCGCACGGGCTGAGCTGGGAGTCCGGTGCGGCAGCCGTCCTCGGAGCCGTCGCGCTCACCTGGTTCGTGCGCAGGCAGCTGAGGCTGCCCGCGCCCCTCCTGGACATGCGGCTCTTCCACCACCGGGGCTTCTCCGGCGCGGTCCTCGCGGACCTGCTGACCATCCTCGGCCTGTCCGGTCTGGTCTTCTTCCTCTCCCAGTTCCTGCAACTGGTGCAGGGCCGGGGGCCGCTGGAGGCGGGGCTCGCCGAACTGCCCGCGGCCATCGGCGCGGTGACCGCCGGTCTGCTGGCCGGATTCGCCGCCCGCCGGTTCTCGGTGCGCTCGGTCGTGGCGGGCGGACTCGGCGCGGTCGGTCTCGCGCTCGGCACGGTGACCCTGCTCGACCAGCACACCGGCTATCCGCTGCTGGGCTCCATGCTGCTGGTCGTCGGTGTCGGCGCCGGATTCTCCTTCACCGTCACCGCCGACGTCATCCTCTCCAGCGTCCCCAAGGAGCAGGCGGGCTCCGCCTCCGCGGTCTCCGAAACGGCGTACGAACTCGGCGCGGCCCTCGGCATCGCTCTGCTCGGCTCCATCGTCACCGGCGTCTACCGGGGCTTCCCGACCCCGGCCGGCACCCCCGCCGACGCCGAGTCGGCCGCCCACGAATCGCTGGGGGGAGCCGTCGAGGCCGCCACGGCGCTGCCCGCCGCCCAGGCCGGCCCGCTGGTCTCCGCGGCGCAGGAGGCGTTCGTCGACGGGCTGCGGTCCGCCGCGGGCGTCGGTGCGGCAGTGCTGCTCGCGGCGGCCGTCGCCTCCTGGTTCCTGCTGCGGGGTCAGAAGCTGGAAGACGGCATCGAGCACCCGTAGCCGTGGCCGTTCACAGAGAAGGGCCCGCACCCCGTTCCGGGTGCGGGCCCTTCCGCGTACCAGGCTCTACGCGCTCAGGCGGCCTTGGCCTTCGTCGCGTACATGTCCACGTACTCCTGGCCGGACAACCGCATCACCTCGGACATCACCGAGTCGGTCACCGCCCGCAGCACATAGCGGTCGCGGTCCATGCCCTCGTAGCGCGAGAACTCCATCGGCTCGCCGAAACGCACCGTCACCTTGCCCGGCCGGGGCAGCCCGGCGCCGCCCGGCTGGAGCTTGTCGGTCCCGATCATCGCGAACGGGACCACCGGGGCGCCCGTCATCAGGGTCAGCCGCGCGATGCCCGTACGGCCCCGGTAGAGACGGCCGTCGGGGGAGCGGGTGCCCTCCGGGTAGATCGCGAAGGCCTGGCCCTCCTCCAGCACCCGGCGCCCGGTCATCAGCGCCGCGACACCGCCCCGGCCGCCGTCCCGGTCCACCGGGATCATGCCGGCACCGGTGAAGAACCAGGCCATCAGCCGGCCCTTGAGGCCCTTGCCCGTGACGTACTCGTCCTTGCCGATGTAGAACACCGGCCGGTCGACGCAGACCGGCATGACCATCGAGTCGATGAAGGTGAGGTGGTTGCCCGCGAGGATCACCGGCCCGGTCCCGGGGATGTTCTCGACGCCCTCCACCTGTGGGCGGAACATCAGGCGCAGAATCGGTCCGAGCACTGCCTTGAAGACCGTGAGACGGGACAACGGGTTCCTCCGGTGTGGTGGCCGGGCCGGCCGCGGTGGACTGGATGGGGTGGAACGGGCGGTGGCCGGAGCCGACGGGCGATGGTGGTGCAGGTGAGGACGATACTCGCGGGTATGAGCTGATCGCACATCGGGTTCACGTAGCGGATACGCGGTGTTGACGCGTGTTTCCGCCATGTTGGCCGTCGATCCGCCCTCCCGTACGCCTTCCAGCCTACGATCGGGCCTCGTTCGACCGGTCCCGGACATCACCGAGCGAGGAGCATTCATGACGGAGCGTGCGCGCACGACCCCCGGCCGACGGACCCTGCTGGGCGCCGCCGTCCTCGGCACGGCGGCCCTGGGGCTGCCCGGCGCGGCCCACGCCGCCGGGCACGGCGGCGGCCACGGGCGCG
>NZ_NWVL01000046.1 GCF_002382885.1 Streptomyces sp. WZ.A104 | reverse complement strand
CCCGGCCGCCGCACCCGCCCCCGGTCCCGGAGCGGCCGCCGTCGCGGACGCGCAGGCGGCCACCCGCCGCGAGGGCGACCGGCTGCGCTTCGTCGGCGCGGCCACCCGGCGGATCGCCCGGGGGATAGACCTGGACGAGATCGTCCTCGGCCTGTGCCGGGCCAGTGTGCCGACGTTCTCCGACGCGATCCTGGTCTATCTGCGCGATCCGCTGCCGGTCGGGGACGAGCGCCCGGTGAGCCCGTTCGTCCTGCGGCTGCGCCGCAGCGACCGGCTGCGCTTAAGCGACGAGGAGAGCGAGGCGGGCCCGGAGACGGAGCGGCTGCGGCGAAACGTCGTCGACCCGCAGGCCGACCTGATGCCCGCGGCCGAGCTGTGCGAGGTACGGGCGGGCGGGGCGCTGGCCGAGGTGCTGCGCGGGGTGCGGCCGGTCTTCGGCGACTCCGCGGCGGCGCGGGCCGCCCTGCCCGAGCTGCTGGGCCCCGGCCGCAGCGTCCCCACCGGGCACCGGGCGATCCTCGCCCCGCTGCGCGGCAGACGGCGGGTGATCGGGGCGGCGGTCTTCGTGCGCGGCACCGAGCGGGCTCCGTTCGAGGCCAGTGACCTGCTGGTCGCGGCGCAGCTGGCGACGCACACCGCGCTCGGTATCGACAAGGCCGTGCTGTACGGGCGCGAGGCCTACATCGCGGACGAGCTTCAGCGCACGATGCTCCCGGACTCGCTCCCCCAGCCCACCGGCGTCCGGCTCGCCTCGCGCTACCTCCCGGCGGCCGAGACGGCCCGGGTCGGCGGCGACTGGTACGACGCGATCCCGCTGCCGGGCAGCCGGGTCGCGCTGGTCGTCGGTGATGTCATGGGCCACTCCATGACCTCGGCGGCGATCATGGGCCAGCTGCGGACGACGGCGCAGACCCTGGCGCAGCTCGACCTGCCGCCGCAGGAGGTGCTGCACCACCTGGACGAGCAGGCGCAGCGGCTGGGCAGCGACCGCATGGCGACCTGCCTGTACGCGGTGTACGACCCGGTCGCGCACCGGATCACCATCGCCAACGCCGGACACCCGCCGCCGGTGCTGCTGCACCTGGGCGGCCGGGCCGAGGTGCTGGTTGTGCCGCCGGGCGCGCCCATCGGGGTGGGCGGCGTCGACTTCGAGGCCGTCGAGCTGGACGCGCCCGCCGGTGCCACCCTGCTCCTCTACACCGACGGCCTGGTGGAGTCACGGCTGCGGGACGTGTGGACGGGCATCGAGCAGCTGCGGGAGCGCCTCGCGGCGACCGCGCAGCTCACCGGCCCGGACCACGCTCCGCCGCTGGAGGCGCTCTGCGACGACGTGCTGGACATGCTCGGCCCGGGTGACCGGGACGACGACATCGCGCTGCTCGCCGCCCGCTTCGACGGGATCGCGCCGAGCGATGTGGCGTACTGGTATCTGGAGCCGGAGGACGCGGCCCCGCGCCGGGCCCGCAGGCTGGCCCGGCGGGCGCTGGACCGGTGGGGTCTGGAGGAGCTGGCCGACGAGGTGGAGCTGCTGGTCAGCGAGGTGGTCACCAACGCGGTGCGGTATGCGGAGCGGCCGGTGACGCTGCGGCTGCTGCGGACCGACGTCCTGCGCTGCGAGGTCGGCGACGACTCTCCGCAGCTGCCCCGGCAGCGCCGGGCCCGGGACACGGACGAGGGCGGCCGCGGGCTGTTCCTGGTCAACCGGCTGGCCCGGCGGTGGGGGGCGACGCGGCTGTCCACGGGGAAGGTCGTCTGGTTCGAGATGGCGACCCGGGGGCAGTAGGGGCGGATGGGCGTTCCAGGTCCAGGTCCAGGTCCACGGTGACGGACCGTGGCGAAATGTTGCCGACCCCGAAACGTCGGAGTTGACTGCATTCGTAGCGAAGCGACCTGAATGCCCCACGACCCCCCACGCCTCGACGGGAGGACGCTCGTGACCGAGAAAACTCCGCAGCTTCCGTACACCACGAACAACGCCGGAATCCCGGTGGAGAGCGACGAACACTCGCTCACGGTCGGCGCCGACGGACCGATCCTGCTCCAGGACCACTACCTGATCGAGAAGATGGCCCAGTTCAACCGGGAACGGGTCCCCGAACGGGTGGTGCACGCCAAGGGATCGGGGGCGTACGGGACCTTCGCCGTGACCAACGACGTCAGTCAGTTCACCAAGGCGGACCTGTTCCAGCCCGGCAGGCGCACGGACATGCTGGCCCGCTTCTCCACGGTCGCCGGTGAGCAGGGCTCGCCCGACACCTGGCGCGACCCCCGCGGTTTCGCGCTGAAGTTCTACACCGAGCAGGGCAACTACGACATGGTCGGCAACAACACGCCGGTCTTCTTCGTACGGGACCCGATGAAGTTCCAGGACTTCATCCGCTCGCAGAAGCGCCGCCCGGACAGCGGGCTGCGCGACCACGACATGCAGTGGGACTTCTGGACCCTCTCCCCCGAGTCCGCGCACATGGTGACGTGGCTGATGGGCGACCGGGGCATCCCGAAGACGTACCGCCACATGAACGGCTACAGCTCGCACACCTATATGTGGGTGAACGCGGGCGGCGAGCGGTTCTGGGTGAAGTACCGCTTCAAGACGGACCAGGGCATCGACTTCTACACCCAGTCCGACGCCGACTCCATGGCCGGGACCGACGGCGACGTCCACCGCCGGGACCTGTTCGAGTCGATCGAGCGCGGTGATCATCCGAGCTGGACGCTGTACGTCCAGGTCATGCCGTTCGAGGACGCGCCGGACTACCGTTTCAACCCGTTCGACCTGACGAAGGTGTGGCCGCACGGCGACTATCCGGAGATCGAGGTCGGCCGGATGACGCTGAACCAGAACCCGGAGGACTTCTTCGTCCACATCGAGCAGGCGTCGTTCGAGCCGTCGAACCTGGTGCCGGGCATCGGCCCGTCGCCGGACAAGATGCTGCTCGGCCGGCTGTTCTCGTACCCGGACACCCACCGCTACCGGATCGGCCCGAACTACGCGCAGCTCCCGCCGAACCGGCCGCGGCACGGGGTGAACTCGTACGCCAAGGACGGCCCGATGCGCTACGAGCCCTCGCGGACGGGGGCGGTCTACGCCCCGAACTCCTACGGCGGTCCGGCGGCCGACACCGCCCGGTTCGGTGACCCGGCCGGCTGGGCCACGGCGGGCGAGATGGTCCACGAGGCGTACAAGCCGCACAGCGAGGACGACGACTGGGGCCAGGCGGGCACGATGGTGCGCGAGGTCCTGGACGACGCGGCGCGGGACCGCCTCGTGTCCAACATCTCCGGCCATCTGCTGGACGGCGTGAGCGCTCCGGTGCTGGAGCGGGCCCTCCAGTACTGGCGCAATGTGGACAAGGACCTGGGCGACCGGGTCGCGAAGAAGGTCAACGGCGGCTGACCGGGCCGGTACGCACATGAGCCCGGTGCGCACATGAGTGAGGGGCGGACCGCACCGGTCCGCCCCTCACTCATGCGGTCAGGGCCTTACTGCGGGGGCGCTCCGCCACCGCCGGGCCGCTCACCGGGCTGGCCGTCGTCGCCTCCGGGCTCCGGCGGCAGCTCGGGGGTCTTCGTCGGCAACGTGACGGGCGGGCTGCTCGTGGGCGGCGCCGGGGAGGACGGGGCCTCACTCGGCGTCTCGCTCGGCGTCTCGGAGGGCGTCTCGGGCGGGGTGGGCTCCTCGGACTCGGTGGGCTCCTCGGAGGGCGTCTCGGAAGGCGTCGGCGGTGCGGGCACCTCGCCGCGCTGCACGTCCTCCAGGTCGAACGTCTTGCCGGAGCCGCCGCCGAGGGCGCCGAGGGTGTAGTCGGCCCAGATCCTGGCCGGGAAGCCGCTGCCGCTGGCGCGGCCGGAGTTGGCCGTACCGGTCAGGGAGACCTGCTTGCGGCCGCCGTCGCCCTCGCCGAAGAGGGCCACGACCGTGGCCAGCTCCGGGGTGTACCCGGCGAACCAGGCCGACTTGTTGTCCTCGGAGGTGCCGGTCTTGCCCGCCGCGTCGTAGGCGCCGGTGTTGGCCGCGCCGCCGGACCCGGCGTCGACGACCCCGGTGAGCGCCTTGGTCACGGTGTCGGCAGAGGCGCGGCTGATGGCCTGCACCCGCTTGGGCTTCTCGGCGTCCACCGTGCGGTCGCGGTGCTCGGCGGACTGGAGGATGTGCGGGGTGACCTTGCGCCCGTGGTTGTCGAGCGTGGCGTACACGCCCGCCATGTCCCAGGTCGAGGCGTTCATGGTGCCGAGCGAGACGGCGGGCCGCTCGGGGAAGTTCTTGTCCGGTACGCCGACGGCGAGCGCCGTCTCCTTCACTGCGGCGGGCGTCACGTCGACGATCATCTGCGCGAAGACGGAGTTGACCGAGCTGTTCATCGCCTTCTGCACGGAGATCGGGCCGTAGCTGCGGTCGTCCTCGTTCTGCGGGCTGAACGGGGTGTCGCTGCCGACGACGGGCCGCCTGCTGGTGCCGTCGTACACCGTGTTGAGCCCGATCAGGCTGCCGTCCTGGGTCTTCGACTCGTTCTCCAGGGCGGAGGCGAGCACCAGCGGCTTGAAGGTGGAGGCGGGCTGGTAGTCCTGGCGGGTGGCGTTGCTGATGTAGTGCTTGATGTAGTCCTCGCCGCCGTACAGGGCGACGACCTTGCCGGTCTTCGGGTCGACCGAGGTGGCGCCGGCCTGGACGGTGGCGTCGATCTTGTTGCCCTCGCGGTCGAGCTTGGACTCCAGCTGGTCCTCCACCGACTTCTCCAGCGCCTTCTGGCGCTTCTTGTCGATGGTGAGCGTGAACGTCCAGCCACCGGCCTCGCGGTCCGCGGCGGAGACGCCCTGCTTCTCCAGCTCCTTGTTGGCCGCCTCGACGAGATAGCCGGCCTGGCCCTCCATGCCCTCGGCGGGCTTGGGCTTGTCCGGGACGGGGAACTCCAGGCCGGCCTTCTCGGACTCGGTCAGCCAGCCCATCTCGACCATGTTGCGCAGGGTGTAGGCCCAGCGCTCCTTGACCAGCTTCTTCCCCGTGTCGGTGGCGGTGTTCCAGTCGTACTGGCTGGGGGCCTGGAGGAGGGAGGCGAGGTACGCGCCCTGGGAGACGTCCAGGTCCTTGGCGTCGATGCCGTAGTACGCCTGGGCGGCCGCCTGGATGCCGCTCGCGCCGCGTCCGTAGTAGGCGGTGTTGATGTACCCGGCGAGGATCTCGTCCTTGGACTTCTGCTGGTCGACCTTGAGCGAGATGACCAGTTCCCTGAGCTTGCGGCTCACGGTGGGGTCCTGCGTCAGGTAGAAGTTCTTCACGTACTGCTGGGTGATGGTCGAGCCACCCTGCTTGCCCTTGCCGCTGAGGGTGTTGAAGATGCCGCGGGTCGTTCCCTTGAGGTCGACGCCCTGGTCCTTGTAGAAGGTCTTGTTCTCGGCGGCGACGAAGGTGTGCTGGACCTTCTTGGGCACCTCGTTCAGGTCGACGATCTGGCGGTTGACGCCCTTGCCGGTACGGGCGAGGACCGTGCCGTCGCTGTACTTGTAGACGTTGCTCTGCCGCTCCGCCATGGCGTTCGCGGCGGGGACGTCGACGTACAGGTAGAGAGCGCCGAAGGCGCCCATCCCCAGCAGGATGATCCCGAAGAACGTACCCAGCAGCTTCTTCCACGTGAAGAGTCTGCGTATGCCGCCGCTCTTCGCAGCCCGGCGCGACCCTCGCGCCTGAGCTCGTCGCGCATCCGCTCGACCCATTGCTGTGTTGCTCCCGCTTCTCTGCTCGACCCGCTCGCTCGGTCTCCTCAGTCCGTTCCGACCTGCCAGCTAACACTGTCGGACGGGACAAATGGCAAGCGATCCGGTCTTTTACGGACGTGACAATCAGCACCCGTCTCCATAGGAACCGACTCCCCAGAGGTGGACAAGGTTGCGAGATCCGATAATGTGAAATCACATTGATAGCGCGGCGAGTGGCCGCACAGAACGGGGGACCCCATGACCGTCCAGCACGACGACCACCGCTCCGAGGCCCCGGCACCCGGCCCCGCCATCGACGCCCCCGACATGCCCGAGCCGCAGGTCAGGGAGGTCGCCGCGCATGCGATCCCGGGCGGCCTGGGACTGCTGCTGACGGTGCTCGGGGTGTTCGCGGGCATCGGCCTCGCCATCGTCGGCGGGGTGACGGGGGCGAACGGCAACAACGCCCTCGGCGTCCCGCTCTTCATCCTCGGAGCGCTCCTCACCATTACCTCGTTCTTCTGCATGAGCGGTGTGAAGATGGTCGCTCCGGGCGAGGCCCGGGTGATCCAGCTCTTCGGCCGGTACGTCGGGACGATCCGCACCGACGGGCTGCGCTGGATCAACCCGCTGACCTCCAGCCAGAAGATCTCCACCCGGGTCCGCAACCACGAGACGGCCGTCCTCAAGGTCAACGACGCCTACGGCAACCCGATCGAGCTGGCCGCGATCGTCGTCTGGAAGGTCGAGGACACCGCCCAGGCGCTCTTCGAGGTCGACGACTTCCTGGAGTTCGTCGCCACCCAGACCGAGGCGGCCGTCCGGCACATCGCCATCGAGTACCCCTACGACGCCCACGAGGAGGACGGCCTCTCGCTGCGCGGCAACGCGGAGGAGATCACCGAGAAGCTGGCCGTCGAGCTGACCGCCCGGGTGAAGTCCGCGGGCGTCCGGATCATCGAGTCGCGCTTCAGCCACCTCGCGTACGCCCCCGAGATCGCCTCCGCGATGCTCCAGCGCCAGCAGGCCGGCGCCGTCGTCGCGGCCCGTCAGCAGATCGTCGAGGGCGCGGTGGGCATGGTCGAGATGGCCCTGACCCGGATCGCCGAGCAGGACATCGTGGAACTGGACTCCGAGCGGAAGGCCGCCATGGTCGGCAATCTGATGGTGGTGCTGTGCGGCGACCGCGCGGCGCAGCCGGTCCTCAACACGGGCAGCCTCTACCAGTGACGGACGAGAAGCCGCCCCGGCGACCCCCGGCGCCCCGGCCGCAGCAGCGCAAGCAGATGCTGCTGCGATTGGACCCCGCGGTGCACGACGCGCTGGCCCGCTGGGCCTCCGACGAGCTGCGCAGCGCCAACGCGCAGATCGAGTTCCTGCTGCGGCGGGCGCTGGCGGAGGCGGGGCGGCTGCCGGGAGCGGCCCGGCCGATCGCCCGCCGGGGGCGGCCGCCGAAACGCCCTCCGGAGGAGCAGGGCACTCCGCCCGCCCCCGACGCGTAATCAGCGCCCCTGGCCCGCAACCGCAGGCCAGGGGCGCTTTTCGGACTCGTATACACAGCAGGTATACACCCCGTGTACAGTTCCGCTCATGTCTATCGGTCACACCCTCCTCGGACTCCTGGAGTCCGGCCCCCGGCACGGCTACGACCTGAAGCGGACCTTCGACGAGAAGTTCGGCCAGGACCGTCCGCTGCACTACGGCCAGGTCTACTCGACGATGTCCCGGCTCCTGAAGAACGGACTCGTCGAGGTCGACGGGGTCGAGAGCGAAGGGGGGCCCGAGCGCAAGCGGTACGCCATCACCGACGCCGGGATCACCGACGTCGAGCGCTGGCTCGCGCAGCCCGAGAAGCCGGAGCCGTACCTCCAGTCGACCCTGTACACCAAGGTCGTCCTCGCCCTCCTCACCGATCGCAGCGCCGCCGACGTGCTGGACGCCCAGCGCTCGGAGCACCTGCGGATGATGCGCATCCTCACCGACCGCAAGCGCAAGGGCGACCTCGCCGACCAGCTGATCTGCGACCACGCCCTGTTCCATCTGGAAGCCGATCTGCGCTGGCTGGAACTGACCGCCGCCCGTCTCGGCCAGCTCGCCAAGGTGGTGTCCGCATGATCCCCGAAGGCTCCCTGCTCTCCGCGCACGACCTGCGCAAGACCTACGGTTCGACGCCCGCCCTGGACGGCGCCTCGTTCTCCGTGCACCCCGGCGAGGTCGTCGCCGTGATGGGCCCCTCCGGCTCCGGCAAGTCCACCCTGCTGCACTGCCTGGCCGGGATCATCACACCCGACTCGGGCACCATCACCTACGCGGGCCGCGAGCTGTCCGCGATGTCGGACGCCGAGCGCAGCGCCCTGCGGCGCAGCGACTTCGGCTTCGTGTTCCAGTTCGGCCAGCTCGTCCCCGAGCTGACCTGCGTGGAGAACGTGGCCCTGCCGCTGCGGCTCGACGGCGTGAAGCGCAGGACCGCCGAGCGCACCGCCCTGGAGTGGATGGAGCGCCTGGAGGTCGACGACCTCGGCGCGAAGCGCCCCGGGGAGGTCTCCGGCGGACAGGGACAGCGGGTCGCCGTGGCCCGCGCGCTGGCCTCGTCCCCGAAGGTGATCTTCGCCGACGAGCCGACCGGCGCACTGGACTCCCTCAATGGCGAGCGTGTGATGGAGCTGCTCACCGAGGCCGCCCGTTCGGCCAACGTCGCCGTCGTCCTGGTGACCCATGAGGCCCGGGTCGCCGCCTACTCCGACCGTGACGTCACCGTGCGCGACGGCCGGGCCCGCGATCTGGAGCACGCCGGATGACGCTGCTCGCTTCCCGTACCACCCCGCCCGGCGAACGGGACCGCCCCGAGCCGCCCTCGCGCGGCGCGGCCACCCTCCGGGACCTCGGCCTCGGAATCCGGTTCGCCGCCGCCGGTGGCCGCGAGGGCTGGATCCGTACGCTGCTGACCGCCGTCGGCGTCGGCCTCGGGGTCGCGCTGCTGCTGCTCGCCTCCTCCGTACCGCATCTGCTGGACGAACGGAACGCCCGCGAGCAGGCCCGCAGCGAGGCGCCGCTCTCCGGTTCGCCGGACGGGCGGGCCGCGAAGTCGGACACGTCGGTGGTGCGGATCAACACGACCACCGAGTACCGCGACCGGACCGTCGCGGGATACCTGATGCGCCCGGACGGCTCGAAGCCCGTCCTCCCGCCGGGGGTCGCACGCTTCCCCGGGGCGGACGAGATGGTCGTCTCGCCCGCGCTCAAGGAGCTGCTCGCCGCCCCGGGCAGCGAACTGCTCCGCGAGCGGCTGCCGTACGAGATCACCGGCACGATCGGCGACGCCGGGCTGCGCTCGCCGGGCGAGCTCCGCTACTACGCGGGCAGCGACACCCTGACGCCCGCCGCCGGCGGCGAACGGATCTCCGGATACGGGAGCCCCGGCGAGACCGACCCGCTCCCGCCGCTGCTGATCGTGCTGACCGTCATGGTCTGCGTGGTGCTGCTGGTGCCCGTCGCGATCTTCATCGCCACCGCCGTGCGGTTCGGCGGCGACCGGCGCGACCGCAGGCTCGCCGCGCTGCGGCTGGTCGGCGCGGACATCCGGACGACCCGGCGCATCGCCGCCGGGGAGGCGCTGTTCGGCGCGGTGCTCGGGCTGCTGATCGGACTGGCCTTCTTCCTCGTGGGGCGGCAGTTCGTCGGCGCGGTGGAGATCTGGGACGTCAGCGCGTTCCCGGCCGACCTGGTGCCCGATCCGCTGCTGGCGCTGCTGATCACGGTGGCGGTGCCGCTGACCGCCGTACTGGTCACGCTGGTCGCGATGCGCTCGGTGGTGATCGAGCCGCTCGGTGTCGTGCGCCGTGGAAAGGACCGGGGCCGTCGGCTCTGGTGGCGGCTGCTCATGCCGCTCGCCGGTCTGGCGGTGCTCGGATCGACGGGCCGGATCAGCCCGTACGAGTACGCGCCCGTGAAGCCGTATGCGGTCGCGGCCGGTGCTGTGCTGGTGCTGGTCGGGCTCGCCCTGCTGCTGCCATGGCTGGTCGAGGCGTGCGTGAACCGGCTGCGCGGCGGCCCGGTGCCCTGGCAGCTCGCCACCCGCAGGCTCCAGCTGAGCAGCGGGGCCGCCTCCCGCGCGGTCAGCGGGGTCACGGTGGCGGTGGCGGGTGCGATCGCGCTCCAGATGATGTTCGCGGCGATGAACGCCGACTTCAACCGGGTGACCGGCCAGGACCCCACGCGGGCCCAGTTCGCCGCGTACTCCGAGGACGTCACGGGCGATGCGGCGACCTCGGCCATCGAGCAGTTCCGCGCCACCAAGGGCGTGGAGGTCGTGATCGGCTCGGTGGAGGCGTACGCGTCCAAGCCCGGTGACTACGCGGACGACGACATCCCGCCCACCACCTCGCTGACCATCGGCACGTGCGACACCATGCGCGAACTGGCCCGGATCACCTCCTGCGAGGACGGCGACACGTTCGTCGTGCACCCGCGGGGCGACAAGGACATGGCCGACTGGGTCGACCAGACGGCCCGCAAGGGCGAGGTGGTCGAGATCGGCTCCGGGACGGGCAAGCCGATGCGGTGGACACTGCCCGCCGACTCCCCGACCGTGCAGGGCCGCCAGGACCCGATGGGCACCCCCCACTGGGGAATCATGGCCACCACCGGCGCGGTCGACGCGGGCAAGCTGCCCGGGGCGCAGATCACCGCCCAGATCCGGGTCGACAGGAGCGTGCCGGACGTCGCCGAGTACGTACGCAACACGGCCGCCCGGATCGATCCCGGCATGCGCTTCGTCACCCTCGACTCGGTGGAGCGCGACCGGCAGTACGCCAGCATCCAGACCGGCCTCCAGGTCGGGGCGACCGTGGTGCTGCTGCTGATCGCCGCCTCGATGCTGGTCTCCCAGCTGGAGCAGTTGCGCGAGCGCAAGCGGCTGCTGTCGGTGCTGGTCGCCTTCGGCACCCGGCGTACGACGCTGGGCTGGTCGGTCCTGTGGCAGACAGCCGTTCCCGTGGCCCTCGGCCTGGTGGTCGCGGTCGCGGGCGGGCTCGGTCTCGGCGCGACGCTCACCTGGATGATCGAGAAGAGCGTCTCCGACTGGTGGCTGTTCCTGCCGCTGACGGGGGCGGGTGCGGGGCTGATCCTGCTGGTGACGGTGCTGTCGCTGCCCTCGCTGTGGCGGCTGATGCGGCCGGACGGTCTGCGTACGGAGTAGGGGGTGCCGGTGCGGCCAGGGGGGAGCCCCCGGCCGCACCGGTTTCCGTTCACTCCCCGGAGGCCGCCACCACCCGCACCGGCAGCGGCTTCATCGCTCCCCGCAGCGCGGCCGCGAACTCCTCGAACTCACCGCCCCGCGCCGACCCGGTCCGCATCGCCAGCGCCACCCGCCGGGTGGGCGCCGGGTCCGCGAAGTACCCGGTGGCCAGCGCCTCGTTGCGGCCGGTCTCCACCGTCACCGCGGTGCGCGGCAGCAGCGTCACTCCGAGCCCGCCCGCGACCAGCTGGACCAGGGTGGAGAGCCCGGCGGCGGTCGTGGTGACCGGTGCGCCCTGGGTGCGGCCCGCCTCGCGACAGATGTCCAGGGCCTGGTCGCGCAGGCAGTGCCCCTCGTCCAGGAGGAGCAGCGGCAGCTCGCGCAGTGCGTCGCGCGGGATGTCGGCCCGGCCGCCCAGCCAGTGGTCCTGCTCCATGACCAGGACGAAGTCCTCGTCGAACAGCGGGATCTCGGTGACGCCGGGCACCCCGAGCGGCACGGCCAGGAGGAGCAGGTCGAGCCGCCCCGCCGCGAGCCCCTCCAGCAGCGAGGAGGTCTGCTCCTCGTGGACCTGGAGGTCGAGGTCCGGGTAGCGCTCATGGACCAGCCGGAGCACGGTCGGCAGGAGATACGGGGCCACGGTCGGGATCACGCCGAGCCGGAGGACCCCGGTGAACGGCGCCCGGACCGCCTCGGCCTCCTCCATCAGCGCGGCGACGGCGTCCAGTACCGTCCCGGCCCGCACCGCGAGCCGCTCCCCCGCGGGCGAGAGCAGCACCTTGCGCGTCGTACGCTCGATGAGCTGGACACCCAGTGCCTCCTCCAGGGTGGACACGGCCCCCGAGAGTGCGGGCTGACTCATCCCGATTGCTGCCGCGGCGTCCCGGAAGTGCAGATGCTCCGCCACGGCCGCGAAGGCGCGCAGCTGCGACAGGCTGGGCTGCTTGGCGGTCGGCTTACCGGACTGCTTGGGGCGTATGCCCTGTTTACCCTGGCCCACTGATAGGCACCTCCGATCATCACGACCGAGTGTAGCTATTTCCGCGATCAATGCACCCTGTGCCAAGGTGGAACCCGTCCAACCCTCAGGAAGACCCCCCAAAAAGGGAATTCCAGACGTTCCAAGGAGAGCGCGTGCTCACTGTCGGTGACAAGTTCCCCGAGTTCGACCTGACCGCTTGTGTTTCGCTGGAGAGCGGCAAGGAGTTCGAGCAGATCAACCACAAGACCTACGAGGGCAAGTGGAAGATCGTCTTCGCGTGGCCGAAGGACTTCACCTTCGTGTGCCCCACCGAGATCGCCGCTTTCGGCAAGCTGAACGAGGAGTTCGCCGACCGGGACGCCCAGATCCTCGGCTTCTCCGGTGACTCCGAGTTCGTGCACCACGCCTGGCGCAAGGACCACCCGGACCTGACCGACCTGCCCTTCCCGATGCTGGCCGACTCGAAGCACGAGCTCATGCGTGACCTCGGCATCGAGGGCGAGGACGGCTTCGCCCAGCGCGCCGTCTTCATCGTCGACCAGAACAACGAGATCCAGTTCACGATGGTGACCGCCGGTTCCGTGGGCCGTAACCCCAAGGAGGTCCTGCGGGTCCTCGACGCCCTCCAGACCGACGAGCTGTGCCCGTGCAACTGGACCAAGGGCGAGAACACCCTCGACCCGGTCGCGCTCCTCTCGGGCGAGTGAGCTGACAGCGACATGGCTCTCAACGAACTCAAGTCCGCCATACCGGACTTCGCCAAGGACCTGAAGCTGAACCTCGGTTCGGTCATCGGCAACAGCGAGCTCCCGCAGCAGCAGCTGTGGGGCACCGTGCTGGCCTGCGCGATCGCCTCGCGTTCGCCGAAGGTGCTGCGCGAGCTGGAGCCCGAGGCGAAGGCCAACCTCTCCGCCGAGGCCTACGCCGCGGCGAAGTCGGCCGCCGCGATCATGGCGATGAACAACGTCTTCTACCGCACCCGGCACCTGCTGTCGGACCCGGAGTACGGGACGCTCCGCGCGGGTCTGCGGATGAACGTCATCGGCAACCCGGGCGTCGAGAAGGTCGACTTCGAGCTGTGGTCGCTCGCCGTCTCCGCGATCAACGGCTGTGGCCAGTGCCTGGACTCGCACGAGCAGGTGCTGCGCAAGGCCGGCGTGGACCGTGAGACCATCCAGGAAGCCGTCAAGATCGCTTCGGTGATCCAGGCGGTCGGTGTGACCCTCGACGCCGAGGCCGTACTCGCCGAGTAGTCACACCGCACCACCCCTGCGTACGGGAAGAGCCCCGAGGACGACCGACCGTCCTCGGGGCTCTTCTTCTCCTTCGTCCAAGCGCTAGTCCTGCGGCGGCCGGTCGTCGGGGGCGCGTCCGGCCGGGCCCTCCTGGACCTCGCCGCTCCGGGTCTCACCGCTCCGGGTCTCGCCGCCCCCGACCTCCGCGCTCCCGGTGGCGGCCCCCGGCGTGGCGTGTGCCGGGCGCATCGACAGGGCTGTGGAACCGTGGCGTCCGCCGGTCTCGCTCGGTGAGCCGAAGGAGTCCGGCTGGGCGTACGAGCGCAGATAGCCGACCACCGTGTTGGTCACGGCGACCAGCGGTACGGCCACCACCGCGCCGCCGATGCCCGCTACCAGGCCGCCCGTCGCCACCGCGAGGACCACCGCGAGCGGGTGCACCCGGACCGCGCGGCCGAGGATGAACGGCTGGAGGATGTGGCCCTCGATCTGCTGCACCGCGAGGACCACCACCAGCACCATCAGCGCGGTGAACACGCCCTCGGTGACCAGCGCCACGACCACCGCCAGTGCCCCGGAGACCACGGCGCCGAGCAGCGGGATGAAGGCGAACAGGAAGATGAACACGGCCAGCGGCACCGCGAGCGGCACATTGAGGAAGTAGAGCCCGAGCCCGATGAACACGGCGTCGATCAGGGCGACGAGCACTGTGCCCCGCACATAGGCGGTGAGGGTGCGCCAGGCGCGCGGACCGGCCCCGGCGACCCCTGGCCGGGCCTGGGCGGGCACCAGCTTGAGCGTCCACTGCCAGATGCGCTTGCCGTCGTAGAGCAGGAAGAGCGTCGAGAACATCGCCAGCAGCAGCCCGGTGAGGAACTCCACCATCACCGTGACGCCCTGGAGCCCGGCGGAGGTGATCTCCTCGGTGTTGGTGCCGATGGTGTCGCTGAGGTTCTTGGCGATGTCGTTGATCTGCGACTCGGTGACGTGGAACGGGCTGTCCAGCAGCCAGCGCTTCAGCTCGTCGATACCGTCGCGGACCCGGTCGGAGAGCGTGTCCAGGTTGTCCATCACCTGCCACACCACGAACCAGCCGACCAGCCCGATGATGACGAAGCCGAGCACGGCGGTCACGGCGGTGGCGAGTCCGTGCGGCAGCCCGAACCGCTTGAGCCGGACCACGGTCGGCTGGAGCATCGCGGTGACGAGCAGCGCGGCCGCGAAGGCGAGGACGACCAGCTGCACGGCGCTGATCACCTGCATCAGCACCCAGAGGGTCCCCGCGAGGACGAGCAGCCGCCAGCCCGCCTCGGCCGCGACCCGCATCCCCCACGGGATCGCCGCGACCGGATCGGGCTTGGCCGCCACGGAGGGGGCGTACGAGGGCGGCGCGGGCACCTGCGCGGAAGCCGCCTCACTCTCCGCGGCGTCGACGGCCGGGTCGCCCGCCACCACGACTGTCCCGGCCACCACCCCGGCCCCGGGGCGCGGAACAGGCTCCTCCGGATCGTCCGAAGCAGCGGCCTGCGCCCGCTGTCGCTCCAGGCGCGCGCCCAGCTCGGTCAGTTCGGCCCCGAAGCGGCCCAGCCAGCCCGGCAGTCTCGACATGCTCTCGTTCCTTCCCCCATCGTGGCTCCCCAGCGTTCTCGGGGCCACCAGGATGCGACCGTACAACGCGCGAGGCCCCTCACCGTCCTGACGGTGAGGGGCCTCGCAAGGTTGAGTGCGCGGAGATACCGGGCCGCGCGCTCCTCCTCTAGTACCAGTTGTTGGCCTGCCAGAAGGACCAGGCGCCGCACGGGCTGCCGTAACGGTTGTCCATGTAGCTGAGGCCCCACTTGATCTGGGTGGCCGGGTTGGTCTGCCAGTCGGCGCCGGCGGAGGACATCTTGTGGCCCGGCAGGGCCTGCATCAGTCCGTACGCACCGGAGGACGGGTTGACCGCACGGTAGTTCCAGGTGGACTCGTGGTTCACGATGTTGCTGAAGCACTGGAACTGGTCGGCGGGCACCATCTGACGGGCCATCGCCTGCACCTGGGCCACGCTGTACGAGCCCTGCGCGGCGAACGAGGAGGCGTCGCGGACGGAGGACCGGCTGGCGCGCTCGGCGGCGTCCTTCTCCTTCTTCGCCCTCTCCGCGGCCTGGCGCTCGGCCTCGGCCTTCTCCTCGGCCGCCGCCTTCTTGGACTTGGCGTCCTTGGCAGCCTGGAGGCGGGCCGACTCCTCGGCCGACTTCTTGGCAGCGGCGTCGGCGGCGGATGCCTGGGCGTCGGCCTGCTGCGTCAGCGAAGCGGTCTGCACCTGGGCCTGCTGGCCCGCGGGGATGTCTGCGAGCAGCGTGGTGTCGGCTGCGGCCGCCTCGAAGTTGTTGTCGTCAGCGGCGGGAGCGCCGCCCGAAGCAACGCCTACGACGGCGCCTACGGTGGTGACCGCTGTGGCAGATGCCACGGCGAACCCCCGGACCGAGATCCGGCTCACATGATGTCCTTCCAGCATCGCCCGCTTAGGTGACCTCGCGGGCGCAATCGTGCCCCTGGCACTGGCCTCCCTACTGCGTGGGTCACGGGAGGCACGGGCCCGTTGGGCAACCCCCGCGAAGGGGCTGCCGCGTGGTGCTCGCGGGCGGCATACGGACGTCATGTGTTGAGTTGTGTGGTGCGTGGCGCCTCTGGAGGTGCCCAAGTGCCGTATGCGGGGCCTGACGGAAGCAAGACTCTGCCGGACAGGGCCGCCGGGAGGCAATTCTGTGCTGGGTGGGAAAGGTCACACCCCGTTTGGGTCACCGGTTTTGTGGAAATGACGGCGCAGCACAATGCCGCCCGGCTAAGCTGCTTGGCTTGCCGGGCGGCATCAATGGGACATGCGGGTCAGATCTGGCCTTCCTCCAGCATTTCGGTCACCAGCGCGGCGATCCGCGAACGCTCGGACCGGGTGAGCGTGACGTGGGCGAACAGCGGATGACCCTTCAGCTTCTCGACGACGGCGACGACTCCGTCGTACCGGCCGACCCGGAGGTTGTCCCGCTGGGCGACGTCGTGGGTGAGCACGACACGCGAATTCGTCCCGATCCGGGACAACACGGTCAGCAGGACGTTCCGTTCGAGCGACTGCGCCTCGTCCACGATCACGAACGCGTCGTGCAGCGAGCGGCCGCGGATATGGGTGAGCGGCAGGACCTCCAGCATCCCGCGCCCGAGTACCTCCTCGATGACCTCGCGCCCGGCGACCGCCGAGAGCGTGTCGAAGACGGCCTGCGCCCAGGGGCTCATCTTCTCGGCCTCGCTGCCGGGGAGATAGCCGAGCTCCTGCCCGCCCACCGCGTACAGCGGCCGGAAGACCATCACCTTCTTGTGCTGCCGACGCTCCAGCACCGCCTCCAGGCCCGCGCAGAGCGCCAGCGCCGACTTGCCGGTGCCGGCCCGGCCGCCCAGCGAGACGATGCCGACGTCGCCGTCGAGCAGCAGGTCGAGGGCGATCCGCTGTTCGGCGCTGCGGCCGTGGATACCGAAGGCATCCCGGTCGCCCCGCACGAGCCGTACGTTGCCGTCGGCCGTCACCCGGCCGAGCGCCTTGCCGCGCTCGGACTGGAGGACCAGGCCGGTGTGGACGGGCAGGTCGGCGGCCTCGGGGACGTACAGCCTCTCCTCACCGAACAGCAGGTCGACCTGCTCCCCGGAAAGGGATAGTTCACCCATTCCGGTCCAGCCGGAGTCGGTGATGGCGAGCTCCGCGCGGTACTCCTCGGCGAGGAGGCCGACGGAGGACGCCTTGATGCGCAGCGGCAGATCCTTGGAGACGACCGTGACGTCGAACCCCTCGGCCTGAAGGTTGCGTGCGACCGCGAGAATCCGTGAGTCGTTGTCCCCCAACCGGTAGCCGGCGGGCAGGACGCCGGGATCGGAGTGGTTGAGTTCCACACGGAGCGTCCCGCCCAGATCCCCGAGCGGGATCGGGGCGTCCAGTCGGCCGTACCGGACCCGGAAGTCGTCCAGCAGACGCAGGGCCTGCCGGGCGAAATACCCGAGTTCGGGATGGTGCCGTTTGGCCTCCAGCTCCGTGACCACCACGATCGGCAGCACGACTTCGTGCTCGTCGAAGCGGGCCATCGCGCCTGGGTCGGCCAGCAGGACGCTGGTGTCGAGAACATAGGTGCGCCGGTCGGGCATGCGGCGCTTAGTGCTGGTCACCACGGAAGGACGTACCCCCTCGGACGAGGTCGGGGAGTGCGACGAACGGTCGCGGAGCTTCCCGAAGGGAGAGGACGGACCGGGTTCTGGCCCCCGTGCGCGGGCCGAACCACGGCCTCCGCGTCGGCCGCACGCTGTGTACGGTCCTTCGTGTGCAAAGGGCCTCCCGGGCGAGCGGGCTGGGTGCCGCTCACTTGGATGCGACATCCGCCTGGTTGATGACCGGATGTCGCCCTGTCAGAGGTATTCCCTTCATCCCGGGAAGCCATGCCGCCGCATATGACACGGTGTGGAGAAGTCCCGGTGGACGCGCGATGACTCCCCTCTATATAGGGGAGTCGTCCCCGTGGGCCGTTCAGGCGCCGTAGCGCCGGTGGCGGGCGGCGTAGTCGCGCAGGGCCCGCAGGAAGTCGACCTTGCGGAAGGCGGGCCAGAAGACCTCGCAGAAGTAGTACTCCGAGTGGGCGCTCTGCCAGAGCATGAAGCCGGAGAGCCGCTGTTCGCCGCTCGTCCGGATCACCAGGTCGGGATCGGGCTGGCCGCGGGTGTAGAGGTGCTCGGAGATCAGGTCGGTGGAGACGACCTCGGCCAGCTCCTCGAAGGTGGTGCCCTTCGCCGAGTGCTCCAGGAGCAGGGAGCGCACCGCGTCCGCGATCTCCTGGCGGCCGCCGTAGCCGACGGCGACGTTCACGATTATCCCGTCGATGCCGGACGTCGACTCCTCGGCCTCCTTGAGCACCGTCTGCGTCTCCGGCGGGAGCAGATCGAGCGTGCCGACGTGGTGGACGCGCCAGCGCCCGTCCGCGGCGAGATTGCGCACGGTGTTCTCGATGATGCGCAGCAGCGGCTTCAGCTCGTGCTCGGGCCGGTCGAAGTTGTCCGTGGACAGCATCCAGAGGGTGACGACCTCGACATCGGTCTCGGTGCACCAGCCGAGCAGCTCGGAGATCTTGTCCGCACCGGCCTGGTGGCCCTGCACCGCCGATCCGCCGGAGGCCTTGGCCCACCGCCGGTTGCCGTCGAGGATGACCCCGATGTGCTTCGGCACCTGGTCGTGGTCCAGGCGGCCTTCCACCCGGCGCGCGTAGAGCCTGTACACCAGGTCGCGGAAGTTCACTGCGTTCACCCTCTCGGTTCCGTGCGGGCCCGGGGCCCGCCCTCCCCGTCGCCGGGGGTCCGGGGGCCACCCCCGCGGGGGAGCGCTGCACGGTCCGCACGCGCGCGGGTATGAGCCGCGCCGCACATCGGCATTCCCCGAAGCCGCCACATTACTGCGATCGGGTCACGGGGGCCCAACCCGGCCTGTCACAAGTCCGTGATAAGGAGAGAAACGTGACTGATTACCTCTCCCCCGACCTGTATTACCGCGCCGACGGTTCGCGCTACGACTCCATGGAGTACCGCCGGACCGGGCACAGCGGCCTCAAGCTGCCCGCCCTGTCGCTGGGCCTGTGGCACAACTTCGGCGACGACCGGCCCCTGGACTCCCAGCGGGCGATCCTGCGCCGCGCCTTCGATCTCGGGGTCACCCACTTCGACCTGGCCAACAACTACGGCCCGCCGCCCGGCTCGGCCGAGCTGAACTTCGGCAAGCTCTTCGCACAGGACTTCGCCCGATACCGGGACGAACTGGTCATTTCCACCAAGGCCGGCTATCTGATGCACCCCGGCCCGTACGGCGAGTGGGGCTCCCGGAAGTACCTGCTGTCCTCGCTCGACGCCTCCCTCAAGCGCATGGGCGTCGACTACGTCGACATCTTCTACTCGCACCGCTTCGACCCGCAGACCCCGCTGGAGGAGACGATGGGCGCCCTGGCGTCCGCCGTGCAGCAGGGCAAGGCGCTGTACGTGGGCGTCTCCTCGTACAACGCGGAACAGACCGCCGAGGCAGCCGGGCTGCTGAGGGAGATGGGCGTCCCGGCCCTGATCCACCAGCCGTCCTACTCCATGATCAACCGCTGGATCGAGGACGACAGCCTGCTCGACACCCTGGAGGCAGCGGGCATGGGCTGCATCTCCTTCGTGCCGCTAGCGCAGGGCCTGCTCACGAACAAGTACCTGAAGGGCATCCCGGAGGGCTCGCGCGCCACCCAGGGCAAGTCCCTCGATCCGGGCCTGCTCTCCGACGAGGTGGTCCGCCGCCTCAACGGGCTCAACGACATCGCGCGGAGCCGGGGCCAGTCGCTCGCCCAGCTCGCCATCGCGTGGGTGCTGCGCGACAGCCGGATGACCTCGGCGCTGATCGGCGCGTCGAGCGTGAAGCAGCTGGAGGAGAACGTCGCGGCGCTGGCGGGCCCGGCGCTGACCACCGAGGAGCTGAAGGAGATCGACACCTTCGCCGTGGACACTGCGGGTACGAACATCTGGGCCGGGCGCGGCTGACGCGTGGTCAACGGGGCCGCCGCAGAAGGGGGCTTCCGTGGAAAGGAAAAAACGGGCCGGTCCGTGGGGGGGGGATACGGACCGGCCCGAGGGGGGGTTTCCACCATAACCCTTCGTAAGTGATATCGCGCGCCACGCCACTCCACAATTACTCTCCGGATTCACCGGACTCCCTTCCGAGCACGGCGCACGCACCCCGGTGCCTGCGCTTCCCGGGGCAGGTTGAGGACAGACCCTGACCGGAAGGGGCTCTACGTTCGAGGTATGACGACACGAGCCCGTGCGACCGTGACCGTGAGCTGGCCCGAGGCGAACACCCGGCGGCTGGCCCGCCAGCACCTGACCGCTCCCGCCCCCTCCGCGCCTGCCTCCGCCCCCTCCGCGCCTGCCTCCGCCTCCACGGCGGAGGCGGTCGGCGCGATGCTCGGCGCGCATGCCCAGGTGCTGTCGGCTGCCGAGCTGTCGGTAGGGCTGCGGGGCGACGGACTGACCCGTACGGACGTGCGTGCGGCGCTGTGGGCGGAGGGGACCGGTGAGTCCGGGCGGACCACCCTGGTGAAGACGTTCGGGCCGCGCGGCACGGTGCATCTCCTGCCCGTGGCGGACCTGCCCCTGTGGACCGGCGCGCTGTCCGCCGTACCGACGGGCCCGAACCTCTTCTCCAAGGACGCCCGGATGACCCCGGACCAGGTGGAGGCGGTCGTCACGGCGGTCGGGGACGCGTTGCAGGGGGTGGAGCTCACGGTCGACGAGCTCTCCGACGAGGTCGTCGCGCGGACCGGTCCGTGGGCCGGGGACCCGGTGATGCCCGCCTTTCAGACGATGTGGCCGCGCTGGCGGCAGGTCCTGCACCTGGCGGGCCACCGGGGCGCCCTCGCCTACGCCCCGAACCGGGGCCGGAAGGCGACGTACACCAACCCCGGGTGCACCCCGATGCCCGGCCCCGCGGCACTGGCGGCCCTGGTCGAGCGGTACCTGTACGCGTACGGGCCCGCGACCCCCGCCCACTTCGCCCGGTGGCTCGCGGCACCGAAGCGCTGGGCGGCCGAGCAGTTCGCCGCGTCGGCCGCGTCGGGGGCGATCGAGGAGGTGGAGTTCGCGGACGAGGGGTCCGCCTGGGTGGTGGCGGGCGATACGGACTTCCCGAACGAGCCGGCGCGGGGCGTGCGGCTGCTCCCGTACTTCGACGCGTTCACGATCGCCTCGCACCCCCGGGGGCGGCTGTTTCCCGGCACCGCGTACGAGCGGGCGCTCGGCGGCGGGCAGGCGGGGAACTACCCGGTGCTGCTGGTGGACGGCACGGTGGCCGGGGTCTGGCACCAGCGCCGCTCGGGCCGCCGGATCGCGGTGACGGTGGAACCCCTGAAGCCGCTGACGGCCCCCCGGCTGCGGGACCTGGAGGAGCAGGTGGAGCGGGTGGCCGCGATCATGGAGGGAACGGCGGAGCTGACGGTGGGTACGGTGACGGTGGGACCGCACGCGTAGGAGTGCGGGAGGGGTGCGGGAGCGGCGCACGGATCGTGCGTACGGGCCTCCCTGCGGATCAGGGGTGGCTCTCTGCGGATCAGGGGTGCTGGTCGAAGCGGACCGCCATCGTCTCCCCGGCCTCGACCACGAAGTCCCCTTCCTGGCACCGGATCACGGCCTGCACCACCTCCCCGTTCGCGTGCCTGCGCTCCCGGGTGCCGACGACCGTCCAGGCTCCCCCGTACGGCACGGGCGGTAACAGGGCGGGCGGGGCGTGCTGCCACTGGCTCGCCGGTACGCACCAGTCGGGCAGCCGGGGCCAGGCGCCGGGGGTGACCCGGAGCGTCCCGTCGGAGGCACAGGTCAGCAGCACGGACTGGCCCTCCGCGAGCACGAACTCGACGGCCTCCGGCTCACCCGCGCGCCCCTCGGGCCGGTAGTACACCCCGAGGACGGCGGTGATCCGGGACCCCGTGAGCCAGTCGGCGTTGCCGTGCCGCGGGCGCCCGGTCCGCGCCGCACAGTCCTCCCGCTCCAAGGGCATGGCCACTCCCACTCCTTCGCTTCGCCGTGCGTGCTCCCGTCGAGTAGGACGGCGGCACCCGCGATCCCGTTGCCTCCGAGACAGGAGTGAACTGGCGTCCGGGGTAGGCGGGTTGACCGGGAGGCGGTCTCCCGGTCCGGTCACCGACCGCACCCCCGGGCCGGTCACCCCGGCTTGCGGGCCTCGATCAGGAAGCGGGTCGTGTGGGCGAGGAAGGGCCCCTCGTCCTCGATCCTGCGGTGCAGGGCGGCGAGTTGGGGCAGGTACCCCTCGACGGTGAACCCGGGCACCATCCAGATCACCTTGCGCAGGAAGTAGACGACCGCCCCGATGTCGAAGAACTCGGTGCGCAGGCTCTCGGCCCGCAGGTCCACCAGCTCAAGTCCGGCCGCCGTCGCGGCGGCGCGCGCGTCCTCGGGGTCACGGGCCCGGCGCACCTCGGGCGGCTGCGGGCCGAGGAAGAACTCGACGAGTTCGAAGACGCTCGCCGGTCCGACCTGCTGTGAGAAGTACGTACCGCCGGGGGCCAGGACGCGGGCGATCTCCGCCCACCAGGTGGTCACCGGATGACGGCTGACGACGAGGTCGAAGGCGGCGTCGCCGAAGGGCAGCGGCGGTTCGTCCTCGTCCGCGACGACAACCGCGCCCAGAGGATGCAGGAGCGCGGTGGCGCGGGCGATGTTCGGCGGCCAGGCCTCGGTGGCCACGGTCACCGGCGGAAGCTTCGGTGCGGCGGCCAGCACCTCGCCGCCCCCGGTCTGGAGGTCGAGCGCGGCACGGGCCCGGCCGAGCCGGTCGGCCATCGCGCGGGCGTACCCCCAGGAGGGTCGCTGCTCGGTGGCCCGGCCGTCGAGCCAGGAGAAGTCCCAGCCTTCGACGGGGACGGCGGCCGCCTCGGCGACCAGGGCCTCGAACCGGTCGCGGGAGGCGGCGGAGGAAAACGGGAGGGGGGTGGACTCTTCGGGCATAGGGAAATCGTGTCAGGTGAGGCAGGGGTACGCGAACGGATTCCGGGGCCGGGCCCGCGACGACCGGTCGGCACCCGCAAAGAGCCGTCGCCCCCGGACGAGCGGGCGCGCGCCGGACCTGGCGCACGTCCCGCTCGGGCGTCAGGCGGCGAGGGCTCCGAGCAGCAGCCCGGCCAGCGCCCCGGCGATCATGAACGGGCCGAACGGGATGCCCGTCCTGCGCCCCGCCCGGCGCAGGATCACCAGCCCCAGTCCGTACGCCGCCCCGAACAGGAACCCGGCGAACCCGCCGACGAACAGCACCTCCCAGCCGTACCAGCCGAGCGCCACGCCCAGGGCGAGGGCGAGCTTCACGTCACCGAAGCCCATGCCGTTCGGGTTGATCAGGAAGAGCAGGAAGTAGAAACCGCCCAGGGCCAGACCGCCCAGCAGCCCGGACGTCCAGGAACCCGCGTGTCCGGGGAACAGGGCCGCGCCGCCGAGCAGCAGGACGGCCGCACCGGCCAGGGGCAGGGTCAGCGGGTCGGGGAGCCGGTGGACGCGCCGGTCGACGACGGCGAGGAGCACGGCGACGGGGGCCAGCGCCAGCCATCCGAACAACTCGGGCCGGGCCCCTGTGGCGGCGGCCAGCACGACACAGGCGAGCACGGTGACCAGGGGGGCGAGGACGCCGGGGGCGTAGGGGGCGTAGTGCGTACGGGGAGGCGGACCGGTGCCGGGACGGGTGCCGGTGCCGGGACGGGTGCCGGTCGCCTCGGTGCCGTCCGGATCGGTGCAGACCGCCTCGATGCCGTCCGTGTCGGCGTCGGCGGGCGCTTCCGGGGCTGTGGCGCAGGGCGTGCAGCGGGCCGGGCCGAGCCAGCCGCCCGCCGGCCCGGTGAGCGGATGACCGGCGGGGCACGCGGTACGCCAGGGCTCCTCCGGCGCGACGGCGAACCGGTAGGCGGCACGCGGGATCAGCAGTCCGGTGGCGGCACCCCAGACAGCGGCGAGGGCGAGCAACGCGACGTCCACGGGGCGACCCTAATCCCGGTTGCCGCCAGGGGTCTTGGGCCCGGGGGCCCATACGTGGCCTTGGAGGCCCATGCGTGGTCGTCAGGGACCCGCGCGGGGCCGCCGGGGGCTACGGTCGGTGCCCATGTGGACAAGGACATGGCGCGACGGAGACGGAACGCTCACGGTCGGCGCGAACTCCGGCGAGGGGCCCCGGGAGGTCCCGCTGCGGATAGCGGCCTCGTACCGGGCACGCACCCGGGGGCTGCTCGGGCGGGACGGGATCGAGGGGGCGCTGATGCTCACCCCGTGCGGGAGTGTGCACACCTTCCGGATGCGGTTTCCCATCGATGTGGCTTATCTGGACCGGAAGTTCAGGGTGCTGGCGGTCCGCACGATGAAGCCGGGCCGACTGGGACTGCCCCGGCTGCGGGCCCGGCACGTGGTGGAGGCGGAGGCCGGGATGATGGAGCGGTGGGGGGTGCGCCCGGGCGTACGGGTGGAGCTGCGGGCGGCGGGCACCCCGTAGGCGTACGGCGGGCCGGGGCGGCCTACGGCGGGCCCGCGCCGAGCAGGGTCCAGGCGCCGTAACCGGCCGACAGGCAGGCGAGCACGGCGAGGACGGCTGCCGCGCGCCCGGTCGTCCGCAGCCGCATCAGGGCGACGGCGGGCGGCAGGAGCAGCGGGAACGCGGGCATCATCAGGCGCGGCCGGGAGCCGAAGTACCCGGCGCCGATCAGCGAGATGACGACGATCGCAAGGGTGTAGACGAGGACGGGGAGCGGCTGCCGCTGCCGTACGCAGAGCACCACGAGCCACCCGAGCAGCCCGAGCGCCGCGCACAGCCCGAGGGCGGCGGGCCACGGGAGACCGGCGATGAAGGAGGCGAGGGCGCGGCCGCCGTCGATGTTGTTGCCCCACTGCGCCTGGACGTCGAAGTACGCGAACGGGCTGCCTTCTCGTACGGCCACGAACACGACGTACGCCAGCCAGCCCAGCGGGGCGAGTGCCACGCCCGCGATCATCCGGTCGTTGCGGCGGAGGACCGGACCGGCACCGCCTCCGGCACGGCACTCCCGTACGAGGGTGACGGCGGCGGTGATCGCCAGGGCCGCGATGAGGGCGGCCGCCGACGGCCGGGTGAGCCCCGCCAGTGCGCACAGGGCACCGGCCGCGATCCAGCGGCTGGTGAGGACGGCGTACAGCGCCCAGGCGGCCAGCGCGGTGAAGAGCGTCTCGGTGTATGCCATCGACTGGACGAACGCCGTCGGATACACCCCCCACAGCGCGGCCAGCACCACCCCCGTGCGCCGCCCGTGAAGGTGCGCGCCGACGGCGAAGACGCCCCAGGCCGCGAGCAGCCCGGCCGACCAGGCGACCAGGAGTCCGGCGCCGCCGGGGGTGAGCGGAGTCACCTCTGAGATGCCGCGTTCCAGGGCGGGGAGGAGGGGGAAGAAGGCCAGGTCGGAGTGGAGGGCGCCGTCGGGGAGCGTGACGGTGTACCCGTATCCGTCCTCGGCGATGCGCTGATACCAGACGGAGTCCCAGCGTCCGCTGAGCCGCGTGAGTGCGTCCTTCCCGGTGGCCGAGGCGGCTGCCCAGAGGACCAGGAGCCCCAGGGCCCGCACGGCGGCGTAGACCGCGAGGGCGGGCGCGGCGGCCCGGAGCGCGGCGGTGGCCCGGGGCCCGGGAGCGATGGGCCTCGGGCCCGGGGCGTCGGGCGTCCGGGTACGGAGCTGGTTGTCGGACATACGGCCGATTATGACGCCGATGTCGGACACTCCTGGACGGCGGAAGGCCGGGCGCGCGGCTGGGCACGCGAGGCGGGGGACGTGGAGGGGCGCGACTGGGCATGCGAGGCGGGGGGCGTTGGGGGGCGCGACTGGGCATGCGAGGCGGGGGGCGTTGGGGGGCGCGGGGTGGGGGGCACGGGGTGGGGGGGGCACGGGGGGGCGCGAGGTGGGGTACTGAGGGTCACACGCCGAGCACCGCGTTCCCGAACACCTTCCAGGGCGAGATCTCCACCGCGTCCATGACAGCCAGCTGGGGGTGGCGGGCCGCCGTCTCGCCGCGTACGGCGACGGCGTCGGGCCAGGCGTCGAGGTGGGCGGTGCCGTCGATGACGACACCGTCCCAGTCGGTGGCGCCGGTCGCGCCGCTCCGGTCGACGACGAAGCCGATGCAGAGCACGGACGCCCGCCCGATCGTCCGCCGGATGGCGTTCACCGCGTGCTCCCGCTCCGGTGGGGGCAGCTCCCCGACGGAGAACTCGACGGCGACGACGCCGGCCCGCGCCCGCCGGATGCGCACCAGGAGGTCGAGGTCCCCGTCCGCCCACAACCGGAAGCCGACCTCCTGAAGCCGCTGGAGCCCGGCGACGGACAGCAGCTGTTCACGCGTGACCGGCGAACGAGCGCCGGAGGATGGGGAGTCGAGGCTGACGAGGACGATGCGGCCGGTCACCGGGTGCGCCGGACGGAGCCCCTCCGCCTCCAGGTCCCCCAGGAGCGCCCGGGCGTCCGGCCGGGACCAGCCCAGGTGGTACGAGTAGAAGAATCCGGCGCTCATCGACGCCCCACCCCATCACACGTCATCACGGTGTCGTGGTCGGCGACCACCGGCACCACCGAGCGTACTGAGCGGCGGCCGGGGTGGCATGGGCCCCCGGACCCACGGGCGGCCCAAAAGCGGAGCACCCGGCGAACAATTGGCACAACCCACGCCCGTCCCAATGGACTTGGGCCCATCTTTGGGACCGTGGACCCGGGCCGTCGCGGCATCCCGGCCGTACGCTCTCGGCCGTCGGACAACATGCGCGGGGTCGGATCCGGGTTCGGGTCCCACACCCAGGGAGAGGGTGCGGTGTGAGCGGTGGCGGCGGTGACGGACGCGGCGGAGGCAGTGGCTCCGTTGCGCACGGCCAACAGGACGGCCGGCTCTTCGCGTTGACGCGGAGCTGGGTGGCGGGCGCGCTCGTCTATCTCACCGCCGGGCTGCTGGTGAGCCGGATTCTGCTCGGACTACTGGGCACCGAGGCCCGGTTGGACACCTTCGGCTGGCGGCTGGCCCTGATCCACCTGCCCGCGCTCGCCGTGACGCTGCTGACGGTCCTGGCCGCGGCCCGTGTGCTCCCGGACGAGTACCGCGCGTCCTCCCGCCCGCTGTATCTGCTCGCCACCCTCACCGTACCGCTGGGCGGGCTGCTGTACGGCTTCGCCGTCTCGTGGGACGTGGTGGGGATCGAGGGGGTCCTCATGCCCGTGGTCTCGCTGGCGGCGGGGGCGGCGTCCGGGGTTGCGGTCGACCGGCTGGTGGCGGAACGCGCCACCCGGCCCCCGCCTCCGCCGCCGTCGTACTCGTACAACTGGCGTGACGGCGGCGCGACGGCGATGGAGTACCTGGGCGTCGTCGTCCTCGTCGTGCTGCTGATCGGCGCGATGGCGATGGCCGGGGTCGGCGGGCAGATCGGCGAGCGCATCCGGTGCGCGGTCACCTCCCTGGCGGGCGGCGGCTCGTGCGGCGGGGGCGGCCAGGACCCCGAGGCGCGGCCGAGGACGGACGCGGACTACGAGCCGAAGATGTGCCAGGTCTCCTCCATCTCCGACACCGCGGGGGGCAAGGTCAAGATCGGCTGGTTCGAGTGGGGCCAGGAGTACGGCTTCCAGCAGAAGGTCTCCCAGGCGAACACCGATGTGAACGGGGACGGCAAGGTCGACGGCAACGACAAGATCGTCTCCATGACCTTCACGGACGCGGCCTCCGCCGGGGTCACCGCCAGTACGCCCGGCGTCAAGCTCGGGAGCCTCGGCAAGGCGGATGTCGACATCGGCGGCGGCATCAAGATCACCAACGGTGACACCTGGATCTTCGCGAGCGAGGAAGAGGCTCAGCAGATGCGGGACGACATCGAGGAAATGAAGATGTGGGAGACCTCCACCAAGCACAGCGGGGCGTACGGCGGGGGCTGGTACTCCGCGATGAAGTGGGGGGAGAAGAAGGAGCAGGTCGAGCGGAAGATCGGCGACAAGAAGATCTCCTACTCGACCATCGGTCTCGACGCCTACGCCGACGGCGGCCTGTCCGTCAAGGGCGGAGACGAGGACGAGCTGGGTGCCAAGCTGGGCGGCAAGGCGAAGTTCTCGCCCGAGGTGACGATCACCAAGGACGACGTGAACGGCAACGAGTCGTACACGTACACCGCCAAGCTCGAACTGGAGGGCAAGGCCACCGGGAACGTGGGCCCGGTCAGGGGGACCGTGGGCGCCAAGCAGAACCGCACCGGCGCCATCACCGTCACCCGCGACCAGAAGACCGGGAAGATCGTCCGCATCGACATGACGCAGACCGTGGAGAACGGTTCGACGTCCGGCAAGGTCGAGGTGGGCGGCGACAACGGAGAGAACGGCCAGGACAAGCGCGGAGGCAAGGGCAGCGCATCCGACTCCTCAAGCGAGACCGGTATCGACGTGGTGACGAACTCGATCGTCTTCGGCAAGGAGACGGACGCGGCGACCGAGGCCGAGCGCGCGATCGCCGAACAGTGGCTGGACGGCTCCGGCAACAACACCGCCCCGTTCGAGTACCTCTTCGGCGACCAGGGCATGGACTCCCGCCCGCAGGGCAACGATCCTTTCCGGCAGCTGATGTTCGAGGACGGCCTGTCGAGCACGATGCGGTATCTCGGCGAGAGCGACGCCCAGGAGTTCGGCTTCGAGATCTCGCTCGGGATGAGCCTCGGCCTCTCCCTCTCCTCCGAGGAGAAGAAGGAGACACTGACGGACGCACGGTTCCTCGGGGCCCCGCAGGGCGACCGACGCACGTATCTTCCGTACAGCTACTGCGCGAACTGACCGAGAGGACGTGAGGGGCGGTGACAAGGGCGATGAGGGCCAGGACGCGGACGACCCAGGTGCGCGGGACGGCGGTGGCCGTCCTGGGGGCGGCGCTGCTGCTCACCGGGTGCGGCGGCGACGGCTCAGAGGGCACGGCGGAGGTGCCCGAGGGCTGGGGCACGCTGGACACCAAGAGCCTCAGCGTCGGCTACCCGAAGAACGAGGGGTACGCCGAGCAGCCGGCGGCCGAGCGTGCGAAGAGCAACGCCGCTGTCGCGCTCAAGGAGGAGAAGGGCATCCGTACCGGCATGGTCTCGGTCCAGCTGGACTTCGCCACCGGCGTGCGCGACGCGGCCGGGGCGGCGGCCGCCGCGGGCGCGGGCATCGGCCTGGGCTCCACCCGCAAGGCCACGGAGGACGTACGCCTCGCGGGCCCGGCGAGCGCCCGCGAGGCCCGCGATGCCCGTCGGATCGACTACGACTTCACGGCGGACGGCCGCGAGTCCACCCCGAACGCCGGTACACCGATGACGGGCGTGCTGGTCGCCGGGGTGGACTCGAAGGGCGTGCCGTTCGTGGTCCGTCTCAACGCGGTGAAGGACGCGGTGAGCGGGGAGGAGCTGGACGCGTTCGTGGGGTCGATCACCGTGAAGTAGGCCCTGCGCGCTCCGCGTTGGGGTGCGCGCAGGGCCGGGCTGGGGCTACTTCCTGGGGTGGCGCTCGCCCAGGCGGGCCTCCTGCTCGCCGCCGACGTTGTCGCGGACGCCTTGGAGCAGGAAGCCGATGTATTGGAGGTCGTCGAGCAGTTGCTCGTAGTTCGCCTGCGCCTGGATGTCGCGGAACTCGATGCGGCGGTGCGCGGTCTCCGTGTCCTCACCCATGTGCTCCAGGTTCACGGCCTGGTAGTGCAGCCGGTCCTCGGGGTGGGCGTCCACCTTCTCCCGGAGGTGCTGGGGGGCGTTCGCGTGCAGGGGGAGGTTCACCATGTGGGCCTGTAGCTCCCCGATCGCCTGCGGCAGATGCGTCCTTCCGCTCCGCGCCTCGGCGAGGATGCGGTCGAGGAGGTCCCGCACGGCGGGCAGGTGGTCCTGGGGCAGGCTTCCGGTCCACGGTGCGTTCACCACATCCGTCTCTCGCGGTTCGGCACCGAACTTCGCCACCCAGTTCTCCCAGTTGTCCTCCCATTCCCGCATGGACTGGACGAACAGCTCGACGCTTCCGCCGAACGCCGAGGCACTGTCCATGGAGATGTGGCCGCCACCACCGGCGATGCTCTGGTCCACGCGCAGGCCGGAGGCCTGGGCACCGCCGAATATGTGATTCTTGATGATGGTTCGCACGTGGGGGTCGCGCATGCTGCTGACCGAGGTCGGGTCGGTCCGCGTCTCCAGGCACGCATCGTCCATGGTGATCTCCCACCACCACCGGGTGTTGCCCTGGGAATACGTGAATCGCTTCCCGGCCTGGTCCTTCACGGTGACATCACTCACCGTCATGGTGAACCCGTTCGGCGGGGCGGTGCCCTGCACATGCGCGGTCCAGGCGTTCATCTTGTTCCGGGCGTAGGTGATCGCGGCCCTGGCGTTGGCGTCCGCCTGCCCGGTCAGTCCACCGATGTCCACGCGCAGCGGGTTACCTCCGGCGATCCCGTTGAGGGTGTCGTCCGTGAACGTGAACTCGGTCCCGATGACGCTTCCCGGCAGCGGATTGGCATAGTCCGGATCTTCCCTGACCTTGGCCGCCGTCGCGCACTCCTCCTCCATGATATTCAGGTACTTCACCACCGCGTTGAGCTCCTGGTCACTGACCTCGGCGCCACCGTTGGCCACGGCCCGGGACAGGATCTCGGGAAGGTTGTCCTGGGACGCCGCGCCCATCTGCCGAAGAACGCGCACCTTGGCCTTCTGCTCGACCGGCGCCGCCGCTTCCATTCCCAGCACCACACGCGTGTACTGCGTCACGATTCCCGCGTAGTTGCTCCTGATGTACTCCCGGGCGGTCTGCGCCCAGTCGGCCGGAGCGTTGTCACCGGCGAAGGGCCGGTGGAACCGCTGAACCGCTATGGCTGCGGCGTGCGCGGGGGCGGCTTCGTGCCGGGCCGGTGCGGGGGCCTGCTGGACGGAGGCGGGCTCGTGCGCTGCAAGGGCCGGGGCCTGCTGGACGGAGGCGGACTCCTGCGCTGCAAGGGCCGGGGCCTGCTGGACGGAGGCGGACTCATGCCGGTCCGGTGCGCGGCTCGCGCCACCCGGGCGGGAGAGGGCGCGGCGGGCGTTGGCCTCGGCTTCGCGTTCGAACCGGTCGGAGGGATCACTTACGGAGACCCCGTTGCCCTGATCGGTCCCGGACACCGGCCCCTGCCGCTGCTGGATCACATGGGTCAGCTCGTGGGCCAGAGTGTGCCGGTCACCGCCGCCTTCCCCGATGACGACATGACTGCCGGAGGTGTAGGCGCGGGCCCCCATGTCCGCGGCGGTAGCCTTCGCGGCGGCGTCGGTGTGAACCCGCACGTCGGAGAAGTCGGCGCCCAGCCGGGATTCCATGTCGCTACGGGTCGCGTCGTCCAGCGGCCGTCCGGGCGCACGCAGTACGTCGTGGACGGCGGCGCGCTGCACAGGGGCGGCCCGGTCGCCGTGGTGACCGCACCCTGCGGAGTGCTGGTGCTGCTCCTCACCACGGTCCTGGCCCTGGCCCTGGGCCCGAGGGTGTCCTGCCTCGCGCAACATCTGGACGACGGCAGCGTTGCCCGCGCGGGCCTGTAAGGCCGCCAGACCGGACGTCGCTGCCGCCGCCTGCTCTTGGGACGCGAACTGAGCCCGCGCCTGGCGTCGACCGGACCCCTCGGCGGCTTTGCCGGGCTCGTTGTGCAGATGGGAGTGGGACATCTCTACTGCCTTCGGGACGGCGACGTTCGCGCGGCGTCGGATACAGGACAATCAGCTAGCAGGGGAAATCAACTCGATACCAGGAAAATGCGCGTGTACCGGAGAGTATCGACTGTCAAACTATCGTGCGACTTACGCCGGCCCGCCGACAGTTGGCCGTCGGCCCGGGGCATGGCGAACGACGGGGGCTTCACTCGTCGCCGGACGCTTCGTCGGATTCGATGGATCGGCACCCAGGACCGGCACCATGCCGCCCGAACATCCCGTCACATGAGACTGCCTCTAAGCCTCGATCGGTGCGGCCGACCTGGCGGCCTGCTCGATCTTCGCGCAGTAGGCCGCACGGGCTTCCTCGTCGATCGGCTTCTCGTGTTCGGCGCGCAACCCGGTCCGGCCGTCGAGGCCCTCGCGCAGGATATCGGCGTGCCCGGTATGCCGGATGGACTCGCCGAGGACATGGACCATGATGGCGAACAGGTTCGTATTGGCCCAAGGCTCCGGCCACCACGGCACGTGGCCGGGGGCGTCGAGGGGAAGTTCGTTGATCGTCGCGTCCGAGTGTTCCCACGTACGCCGGTAGAACCCGATGATCTGATCGCGGGTCTCTCCCTCGGTCGCCCACAGATCGCTGCCGTCGGAGTCCTGCCACTGGGGCAGCGGTTCCGGGGAAGGGCGGTCGAAGACCTCGCCGAAGTACCTGGCCTCGACGGTGGCCACGTGTTTGACCAGGCCGAGGAGGTTGGTCCCGGTCGCTGTCAGCGGTCGGCGGGCGTCGTATTCGGACAATCCGTCGAGTTTCCAGAGCAGCGCCTGGCGGTCCCGCCGCAGTCTCCCGTGCAGGTTGTCCTTCGCGAATTCATCGATCACGCGCCACGAGCCTGCCATGCGCTGCTCGTGGCCTCAAGATCCCGTACGTGGCCCGCAATGACTGGCAGAGCCGAAGCCTGGCCACGGCCCTGGCCTGGCCTGCTACAGCCCGACCCGCCACAGCCTGACCCGCTAGAAGAAGTTCGCGACCCCCGGCGCACGTGACAACCTTCAGGAGGTTGCCCCTTCGCGCGTACCGGACTGTGAGGCGGCGGTAGCCGAAGAGCCGGGCGATCTCCCTCTCGACCTTCCACTGTCACGGCGGAGGCGCTCGATGGACTACGTACAACTCTCTGCCGGGCACCATCCGCGTTGCCACGGAGAGGAGTTCGCCCGGGGCCAGCGTGGCGGGCCAGGCGTAGCAGGTGAGCCCGCGAGTCCGCAGCGCTGCGGCGGGCAAGCCTCGCCCGGCCGCCGCGCTCCGCGGGTCGCCCAGCGGGTCCTGCTCGCCCATAGGCGAACTCAGGGCCGAAGAGGAGGAGACGACACCCCTCCCATCACATCCGTACCTCGTCCTCTACGAACGCCCCGCTATTACGCTCCCCGCTCTGGTGCCTGGAAGCCGCCGATCCTCTGCTCAAGCAGTTCGGCCAGGCGCAGAGGAGTACGGTCCTCGAACATCGGGCCTATGAGCTGCACTCCCACCGGCAGGCCCTCCGGGGATCGGCCCGCCGGGACGGCGGTGGAAGGCAGACCGGGCATGGTGGCCAGGCCGGCCCAGACGAGTTGGTCGAAGTACGGGTATTCGATGCCGTCGATGTCGATACGGCGTTGCCTCGGGTCGGGGTGATGGTCGTGCGGGAACGCCGGAGTGGGCGTGATGGGACAGACCACGGCGTCGAACTCGGCGAAGAGCTGTCGCCAGCCGTGGCGGTGGTACTCGCGACGGGTGTCCACCTCGATCCAGTCGCGGTGACTGAGCACCATGCCGCGCAGCCGCACCGCGTCAAGGCTGTGGTCATCCGTGCTCAGTCCGGCGGCCTGGGAGCGCAGTTGTTCGTAGGACTCGACAGGAAATCGTGCAACGGAGCCCGCGACCAGCAACTGCATGTAGATCGTCGCGGCCTCGGCCAGATCGGGCAGCAGCTGACTGTGCCACTCGACGCGGGCGCCGGCGTCGACCAGCGCGTCGGCCACCCGGTCCACGCCCGCCCGTACGGCGGATCCGGTCGGAATGAACGGATGCTCGTCGAGGACCAGGACCCTGAAGTCGCACAGCCGCTCGTGGCGCGCGGGCGGCAGCGTCACGTGGTGCGCCACACCGAACGTCAGCGGGTCCGGCCCGGCCATGACGTCGAGCAGGAGCGTGAGGTCGCGGGCGCTGCGCGCCATCGGACCGACGACGGCGAGGTCGGGGGCGACCGGCAACGCAGGTGTGTGGGGCGGGACCATACCGCGGCTCGACGCCAGCCCGAGCGTCGGTTTGTGTGCGTAGACACCGCAGAAATGCGCGGGGGTCCGCAAGGAACCGGCGAGGTCGGAGCCGATGGACAGCGCACCGAATCCGAATGCCAGGGCCGCCGCGGAACCGCCGGAGGATCCGCCCGAAGTGCGGCCGTGATCCCACGGGTTATTGGTGGTGCCGTAGATCTCGTTGAAACTCTGTATGTCTTGCAGCCCCAAAGGCACATTCGTCTTACCGAGCACCACCGCACCCGCGCTCTTCAGCCGTGAGACCTGCACCGCGTCCTCGGTGGGCAGGTAGTCCCGGTGCGGCGGCATGCCCCAGGTCGTGGGCAGCCCGGCCACGTTGTAGGACTCCTTGACCGTGACCGGTATGCCGAGCAGCGGCCGGTCCTCACCTCGGGCGCGTGCCTGGTCGGCATCGCGCGCGGCTGCCCGGGCGCGGTCGAAGTCCGGCACGCAGATGGCGTTGATCGCCTTGTCATCCCGTTCGATACGGGCTATCGCCTCGTCGGTCAGTTCCGCCGAGGTCACCTCACCGGAACGCAGGGCGGCCGCGATTTGTTCGGCCGTCAGAAACTTCCGCTCCATGAACTCCGTGAACTCCATGAATCCGAACGTATAGGCCTCCGGGACAGGGCACGAAACAGCGATTCACACAACGGGATGGATAGCCCGGTCCTCCACCATGAGCCGCGCCCCGCCGAGAACGCACGTACCCGCCACCGCTCAGTGAGCGATGGCGGGTACGCCGAACAGTGAACCTCTCGGCCCCACACAGTACGTGGGGGAAGAGGTCAGGATCCCTCCCCGCGCGGGAAGGAGACCTCCACGCGGCGGTTCTTCTTCCGGCCCTCCTCGTTGCTGTTGCTGGCGATCGGGTACTGCTCGCCGTAGCCACGGATCTCGTACGTGATCGAGGAGCCGAGCTGCTTCGACAGGACCTTGTGCACGGCGTCGGCACGCTGCTTGGAGAGGACGTCGCCGTGGGCCGAGGAACCGAGGTTGTCGGTGAAGCCGAAGACGCGGACCCTGGTGGCGTTCTGCTTCTTGATCTCCTCCGCGATGGCGGCGATCCGGGCGTTGGCGGCCGAGCCGAGCTTCGCGCTGTCCTTGCCGAAGAGGACTTCCGCCTGGAGGGCGAACTTGATGTTGGCGTTGCTGTCCTCACGGCGTTCCTCGCCACCGAGGTCTTCGACTACCTGGACGATGTCGAGGACCTTGGCCGGTCCGAGGGTTCCGCCGTCGGGCATCTTCAGGTCGGGGTCATTGGCATCGACCTGCACCGGTGGGACCGACTGCGCCTCGGTGCCCGGCGGAACGCTGGGGCTGTCATCGGCCAACGCGGGTGTCGTTCCGAAGAACGTGAGGCTCGCAACGACCAGGAGCGCTGCCGCCGACCGGCCACGCGGTCGCATTCGAGTGCGTGTGTGCGTCATGGCGGCCGTCACCCGGAGATCTTTACCGAGGTGGTCGCGAAGGTCGGAAGTGTGAAGTCGACCTCCGTCGTCGCCTCCGGCGGTGCCGGGAACTGCATGAACACGGAAGTGGTCTTCCCGGCCAGGAGGGGCGGAATACCGGTCGTGCACAGGCAGCGGTTCTCAGTGTCGCGCAGGATGTAGTAACGCTTCTTGCCGACCTTGTCGACGAGGGTCGCCCCAGCGACCGAGTTCGGGTTCTTCGCCAGGAGAGCGGTCTCCGTGCCCGCCCACGCAGTCGTGTTCTTGGACTGTGTGCCTTCGTTCTTGATCGACGCCTGGATGGTGACGAACCCTCCGGAGTCACGCTTGGCCTGATGGACGGTCAGCACAAGACCGTCGCCGCGGATCTCCGCCAGCTTCGCATTCGGGTCCACGTTCTCACCTGCGGCGGTGTCCGGCTGCTGCTCGCCTTTCTCTTCCGTGGACGGAGTGGTGGGCGCCGGAGGCTTCGCAGAGTTCTCGGTACCCTGCTTGGCCTCGTCGCTGCCGCCGCCGTCGTCACCGCAGCCGGTGAGGGCCAGGCTGAAGACGGCTGCCAGAGCGGCAGCCGCCAGCGCCCTTCGGCCTGTCGTGGTGTGCCGAATGCTCATGTTCGGATTCCTCTACTCATGGATCGCTGTCACTGGTCGACCAACCGCACATCAAAGAGGGTTCTGCTCACGCTCTCCCACGGGGGAGGGCTGCCCGGCGCGATCTCAAGGACCTCGCCGTTCCGGCACGTGAAGATGAAGAGGTCCTGGACTCCGTCGCTGTTGAAGTCCAGGGCTTTCGGGCGAGGGCAACGGAACTCGATGAGTGCGGTGGCCTTGGCCTTGGCGAACTTGCTCTCCGAGCCGGGCAGCACCGACGAGTCCACCGGTCGACGGCCCTCGACATCGACCGTGATCCGGTCACGCAGGTAGCCGTAGGCCGGGACGCAGGAACGCAGGTCGGTCCCATTGATGTCGGCCAGCCGCCCCGCCTCGTCGCAGCGCGGAGCGAAGGGCGCACCCAGGAAGAGGTCCAGCGTGTTGGCGGGAAGCGAGGCATAGAACTCCGTCCCGAGATCGTCACGTGCGCTCTGAGCGGCGGCGAGTGCGGCGGCGTCGGCAGCGCCCTGCGAGCCGTTGCGCAACGCGGAAGCCTTACCGACAGCAAAGAAGGCAAACGCGAGGAAGAGCAGGCCCGCCACCATCACTACGTAGATGGGGAAGGCCTGCCCTTCGTCGTTGCGAGAACGACTGATCATCACTGAGCCGTGATGGAATCCACCAGCCCGCTGATGCGCTCCGAGATCGCCCCGCCGATCCCCGTCGCCACGATCGCCCCGATGATCGCCACGACCACCAGGATGATCCCCAGGTACTCGAACGCCGTCTGACCCCGGTCCTTCGCCCCCGCGCGCTTCTGGATGCTGCTGACCGCGGTGCTCGCCCAGCCGTTGACGCGGACGGCGGTCTTCAGGGTGATGTTCGACATGGTGTGCCCCTCCTGGTTCGGCCGACCAGTTGCCGGCCGACTCGCACGCTTCTGCGGTGTCGTTCGCGGTACCGGCTTCCTCCTGGCCGGTTTCGCTGGCGACATGAGAAACATAGGGGGCCAACACCGTTCGGCCAGAGGGCCCGTGGGCCCATTCACGGGCCCAAAGGGCCGCCTGGGCCCGCGTGGGGGCCGTCGTGGGGGTGCGCTCGCTCATGGCCGCCGCCCCGGGGCCCTCGGCGCTGTGCCGAGCCAGTGGGCTATCGCCTCGCTGCGGGTGGCGCTGTGGAGCTTGGTGAAGATGCGGTTGATGTGGTTCTTGACCGTCTTCTCACTGATGAAGCAGGTGGCGGCGATCTGCTGATTGCTCATTCCGGACGCAATCAGGTCCATGACCTCCACCTCCCTCGAACTGAGCCCGTACTGCTGCCTGTTGGGGGCAGATACCGACCCCCCGCCTACCGAAGACTGTCCCACAACAGGTTGCAGTTGCGAAAGGCTTTCCGAAGGTTCAGCCGGGTGTGAAGGGGGTGGGGGCGGTGTTGCCGTCAGTGCCGAGCCGAGGCCCTCGGGGAGGGGTGCCCGGTGCGGGGCCGTGCCGTGGCGCATGTGGGCCAGGAGGGCGTCAGCGGCGGTGACCGTGAAGTTCGCGCGGCCCTCCTTCGTGTCGCGTACCGCCTGGACCAGCTGGTCGGCCGTGAACTCACCGTGCACCAGATAGCCGCCCGCCCCCAGCCGCAGGGCCTCGTGGACGATCTGGCTCTCCCTGCTGTACGTCAGCATCAGTACGGGGGCGATGCCCACCAGGTGCGGCAGGGCCGAGATGCCGTCCACACCGGGCATGCGGACGTCCAGCAGAACCACGTCGGGGCGGTGTTCGAGGGTCTTCTCGTACGCCTCTCGGCCGTCCGCCGCCTCCGCGACCACCTGGATGTCCGCCCGGCCCGAAAGCAGGACGCCCAGGCCCGCCCGGACCACCGGGTTGTCGTCCGCGACCACCACCCGGAGCCGCTCGGTCTCCGGTGCGGTGGGTCCGGAGGGAAAGCCGGAGGAGACGGGGGGCGCGGGGTTGATCGCAGAGTGCTGGGGGGTGCGGTGGTCAGGGTGGCCCGCGGGGCCGGGGTCCGACGCGAGCGGGATGTGCGACGAGGCGTGCTGGGAAGCGTGGGGGTGGGCCACCGCCCCGTGGGGGTGGCCCACCGCTCCGTAGCCACTCGTCGCGGGGGAGACATCGTCCGGCATGCTGCGACCTCCTCTCAGGGTTGGAAGTTATAGGGGCTGTGGGGGTTGTGGGGGTTGTGGGCGTGTTACTGGGTGTTTGCTGATGGCGGGTGGCTTCGGTCGAGCCGGACCGGGTTGGGGTGAGGTCGGCTTGGGTGGGGTCGGCTTGGGTGGGGTGTTCCTTCGCGCCCCCGCAAAGCCGCCAACGGCAGTTCCAGGCGCACCTCCGTGCCCTTCTCCGCCTTTCCCCGGCCGATCCTGATGCGGGCCCCGATCGACGCGGCCCTCTCGACCATGCCGACCAGGCCGAAGTGACCCGCCCGGCGCAGCCCTTCCAGAGTCGTACCGGCGGGGAGGCCCCGGCCGTCGTCGTACACGCTGATGCGGAGCACATCGCCCTTCACGCCCGCGAGAACGATCAGGTACGTCGGGCCCGCGTGGCGGTGGGCGTTCTCCAGGGCCTCGGAGGCGACGGTGAGGAGTTGCCGGGCGACCGCCTGCGGGACCGGGGGGACCGGGATCTCCTCGGACAGGCGGCGGAAGGTGGCCGTTACCGGATGGCGCTCAGTGAAGTCCTTCGCCTGGAAGGCCAGTTCGGCGACGATGTCCACGCCGCCCTCCAGGCCCTGCTCCCGCCGCAGGTCCGTCAGGAGTTCCCTCGATTCGGCCGCGGCCCTTCGCGCGGCTCGGGCCACCAGTTCCGCCTGGAGTTTCACGGTGGGCGGGTCCATGCGGTCCGCCGAGCCCGCCAGGCCGTCGGCGGCCAGCGCCAGGCCGTGCAGGGTCTTGGCGACCGAGTCGTGCATCTCCCGGGCCAGGCGGGTGCGTTCGCCCTCCACCGCCTCGTTCACCGCGAGCCGCGCCCGGGTCTCGGTGAGCGCCTGCGTGGCCGCCCCGAAGCGCAGGAGCAGGTTGCGCAGGGTGACCCCGACCGCCCCGGCCAGTACGCAGAAGCCGGGCAGCAGAAGGGCCGTCGCGCCGCCGCCCTCCAGCTTCGGCACGCTCGCGTACACGCCGAAGACGATCACCACCTGGAGCGCCGCGAAGACCGCCGCGCCCCGCCAGCCCTGGATCAGGCCCGCCAGCAGCGGGGTGCAGACGGTGACGTACGCGAGGGTCGACTCGGGGGTCGCCGTGACCAGCAGCAGGGCGCCGAAGAACACGTCGACGGCGAGCAGCCAGGGGCGGCGCAGCAGGAACGGGCCGAAACGCTCCCAGTCCCGGAACAGGAGGTACGAGCCCATGAAAGTGACCAGGATCGCCGTGCCGATGAACCAGGTGGGCAGACCGGGCGCGGTGTGGCCGATGGCGTACGGGGTCGCTATCGCGATCATCGCCAGACGGAAGCCGAAGACCTGGCGGCACATCGCCTGGAGCGCGTTGACCTGGATGGCGAAGGCCGGGCGGGCCGGGGTGCCGGTGTGTACGCGGGTCAGTTCCGCGCTCAGTCCGGGCTGGGCGCCGCTCAGCTGGTATGCCATGTGCCTGTCACCTCCGTCCCGTGCCCCGTACGGCCCCTGCATCCCGGGTATCCCGCACATCCCGCATATGCCGCGGATCTCGAACATCCCGTACATCCGTCGCTCGAAGAGCGCTCCGGGGCGCAGAGGTTGCGTCCCCATCCCGCCCGTCGTTCATGTCAGCCGCCCGTGATAAATGCGAAGTCGACATCCGCCCCGTACACGAATCCGACCGTGAGGAGCACGAGCGTGCCGGGGAGCAGGAACGACGTCACCGCGAACGTCGCCTTCGGGACCGCCTTGGCCGCCTTGCGGCGGGCGTTCTGGGCGTCCGTGCGGCGCATGTCGTTGGCGATCTGGATGAGCGTCTCGACGATCGGCGCGCCCAGTTCCTCGCCCTGCTGGAGCGTGGTGACGAACATGGCGACCTGCTCGGAGTCGTTGCGTCTGCGCAGCTCCTCGAAGGCCTGGCGGCGGCTGACGCCCATGTCCATCTGCCGCAGGGTGATGCGCAGTTCGTCGGACCACGGGCCTTCGTACTTCTCCGCGACCCGGTCCAGCGCCTGCCGGAAGCCGAGCCCGGCGGAGACGACGACGGCCAGCACGTCGA
The DNA here is from genome assembly GCF_002382885.1 of Streptomyces sp. WZ.A104. Lineage (GTDB taxonomy): Bacteria > Actinomycetota > Actinomycetes > Streptomycetales > Streptomycetaceae > Streptomyces. Next base: position 26,518 of record NZ_NWVL01000046.1, on the reverse strand, counting down.
GGAAGTCCGGCAGGGTGCGTTCGATGTGCTCGCGGCGCACCCGGATCGCCGACCAGATCCCGGCCTCCACCCAGAACAGGCCGAAGGCGATCATCAGGAGGGCCAGGAACAGCTGGCCGCGCAGGAGCATCGAGAACGCGCCGAGGAGGCCCAGCGCCCCGTAGACCGCCCGGCGGGCCGCGTAGCGGTCGATGGTGAGGCCGCCGGGGTTGCCCGCCAGGTCGATCTGGCGGCGCTTCTTGTTGACGGCCTTGGGGCCCATCATCCGCAGCACCATGGGGGCCCAGCGGATGCCCAGGCGGTCGATGCCCGAGCCGACCGCGCTGGTGCGGGTGGCCCCGGATTCGAGGGCTACGGCGAGGTCGCCGGGGAGCTTGGCGTCGGCCCGGTACATCCGGATGCCGTGGATGGCCCCGTACACGGCGAGGCCGACGACCAGAGCCAGCAGCAGATCCATGTCCGTCCTTCCCCTCTCTCTTCCTGGCGTCAGACGTCGATACGGGACAGGCGGCGGATCACCACGAACCCGATGGCGTACAGGGCGATGGCGACGACGACCGCCGCCTGGCCGATGAAGGCGCCCGTCATCCGGTCCAGCGCGCCGGGCATCACCGCGTTCATCAGGAGCATCGCGCCGATACCGAAGGCCGGTACGGCGTAGGCGGTGACCGTGACCTGGGAGAGCTGGGTCTTGACCTCGCGGCGGGTCTCCTTGCGCTCCTCCAGGGTCTCGGTGAGGTTGCGCAGCGAGCTGACGACCGTACCGCCCGCCCGGTTGGAGAGCACCAACGTCGTGACGAGGACGACCAGTTCGCGGGAGGGAAGGCGGTCGGTCAGTTCACCCAGGGCGTCCTCCAGAGGCTCGCCGACCGCCAGGCGCCGTGCCACTCTGGCCAGTTCCTCGCCCGCCGGGTCCTCCAGCTCCTCGGCGGCCATGGAGAGCGCGGTGCGCAGAGCCAGGCCGGCCTGGGTGGCGTTGGCGAGGATCCGGGAGAGCTCGGGGAGCTGGTTGATGAAGCGCTCGGTGCGCTTGGCCCGCTGCCAGTTGAGGAAGGCGTTGGTGCCCCAGAGGCCGATCAGCGCGGCGACCGGGCCGAAGAACGCGGCGAGCATGGCGGAGGCGATCATCCACAGGCCCGCCATCGCCACGAGCGCGTAGACGAGGAATTCGCCGGGGGTGAGCTCCATGCCGGTCGCGGCGAGCTTCAGCTCCAGCTTCCGGCCGAGCACGGTGCCGCGCAGCCTGCGGTCCAGGCCCTTGAAGCGGCGGACCCGGCCGGACTCGGGGAGCTGCCCGACGTGGGAGAGGCGTTCGACGAGGGCGTCGCGGTCGGCCTTGCCGCCGGAGTAGGCGTACAGGCCCATCACGCCGAGCACACAGGCCACCAGCGTGACGCCGACGGTGATCAGGGGGAGGTTGACGTTGTCCATGGCTCGGTACCTAGTTGGCCTCTCGGGTGGCGAGTTGACCGGCGCTCTCGGCGACGCCGAACGCCTGCGGGATGGGCTGGCTCGCCATGTAGAGGCGGTCGGCGATCTTGCGGGGCAGCGGGAGGTACTGGAAATCTCCGTGGATCCGGCCGTCCGGGGCCATCGGCCGGGCGTTGAACCGTGCGACCGTGACGATCCGGTACGGGTCGCGGCCGTGCGAGTCCAGTACGGCGATCTCGGTGATCTTCCTGGCCCCGTCGGCGTGCCGGGTGAGCTGGACGATCACGTCGACGGCGCTGTTGATCTGGTCGTGCAGCGCCTCGAAGGGGATCTCGACCTCCGACATGGAGGCGAGGGTCTGGAGCCGCATCAACGCGTCCTCGGCGCTGTTGGCGTGGACGGTGGCCAGCGAACCGTCGTGGCCGGTGGACATCGCCTGGAGCATGTCGAGGGACTCTCCGCCGCGGACCTCACCGACGACGATGCGGTCGGGGCGCATACGCAGGGAGTTGCGGACCAGGTCGCGGATGGTGATCTGGCCCTTGCCCTCGACGTTCGCCGGGCGGGACTCCAGCCGGATGACGTGGCTCTGCTGGAGCTGGAGCTCCGCGGAGTCCTCGATGGTGACGATGCGCTCGGAGTTGGGGATCAGCCCGGACAGCGCGTTGAGGAGGGTCGTCTTGCCGGTGCCGGTGGCGCCCGAGACGATGACGTTGAGCTTGGCCTGTACGAGACCGGCGAGCAGGACCAGCATCTGTTCGTCCAGCGAACCGAAGCCGATCATCTCCTGGAGCGTGAAGGAGCGCGGGAAGCGTCGGATGGTGAGCGTCGCGCCGGTGAGCGAAAGCGGCGGGATGATGACGTTGACACGTTCACCGCTGGGCAGGCGCGCGTCGACCATCGGATTCGACTCGTCGACACGGCGGTTGACGGTCGACACGATCCGCTCGATGGTCTGCATCAGCTGCTCGTGGGAGCCGAAGCGCATCGGGAGCTGTTCGACCTTGCCATTGCGTTCGACGAAGATCTGGTCGGGGCCGTTGACCATGATCTCGGTGATGGACGCGTCCTCCAGGAGCGGTTCCAGGATGCCGAGACCGAGCGCCTCGTCCACGACGCGGCGGATCAGCTGGGAGCGTTCCACGGTGGAGAGCACCGGGCCCTCGCGGCTGATGATGTGGCCGAGGACGCGCTCCAGCCGGGCCCGCCGGTCGGCGGCGGCCAGCGAGGACATCTCCGCGAGGTCGATCTCCTCCAGCAGCTTGGCCCGGTAGGTGGCCACCAGGTGACCGTCCTCCCGTGCCCCGCCCTGCTCCTCCGGAGCGGTGATGCGTGACCGCAGGCTCATCTGCGTAACTCTCCTCGGTGTCGCGGATGGTGCTGGTCCGGTCGGTACGTGCGGCCTCCGGCCCGCCGGTGCTACTCGCGGGGCATCGTCGAGCTGCGCTCGGCCCGCCAGTCGTCCAGCCCCGGGACGATGGAGGGGATGCGGATGCTGACCGTCGCGGTCACGTCGCTGCCGCCGCCCTCGCTGTAGCGGAAGCCGTCGCCCTTCCGCACCCAGTCGCTGACCGCGTTGCGGGCCGCGGCCTCCCCGGTGCCGTAGGCGTCGTAGCTGGCCGCCGTACGGGCTCCGGCGCGGGCCGCCGTGCCCGCCTGGTTGGCGGCGTACGCGGCCAGGCCGAGCTGGATGGCGAGCAGGGCGACGAGGAGGAGCAGCGGGAGGAAGCCCAGGTACTCCATGGCCACCTGGCCGCGGTCCCGGCGTCCGGCTTTCGTACGGGTGCGCAGGGAGCGGGGGCCGATGGGAGTGCGAAGAGCTCGGGGGCCGGTGGGGTGGCGGCGCGCGCGAGGGCCTGTGGGGTGGCGAAGAGCGCGGGCGTCGGTGCCGTCGGGGATGGTCGTCGTCATCGCTCAGTTCTCCCTCGCCGATCCGGCCTCGCCGGTGATGTGGGTGTCGAGATCGAACAGGCCGGGCACCAGCACCGGCACCTTCAGCCGCACCTTCGCCTCGTACAGGTCGCCGTTCGGGCCGCATGTCACCTCGACCGTGCTCGACCAGGCGTCGGGCAGGTCCTCCCTCGCGCCCGCATCGCAGGCGGCCCCCTGCGCGAACTCGGCACCGCTCCCCTTGCGCGCGCCCACGTCCGCCGCGTTGCCCGCGAGGCTGAACGTGTAGCCGATCAGGGCGCACTCCCAGAGCACGAGCATGATCAGGATGATGAAGGGGGTCATGCCCAGGAACTCGACAGCGGTCTGCCCCCGGTCATCCCGCCGGGCCGCCCAGGTCCCCCGCCGCCCCCGGCTCCCTCGTATGCCGCTGTCCGCGTCCACTGTCGTCGTGGTGGTGGTCATCGCTCAACGTGTCCCCTCGGAGTCTGCGGGTCCGCCCCACCGCCGGAGCGGGCGTCCGATCGAGCCGCGGTCGTTCTTGAAGGTGCCGCTGTTCCTCTTGGCCAGGGCGCCGCCGGCCTTCTTCGTCGTCGCGTTCTCCTTGACGATGCCCAACTCCCCGGCCAGCCCCCAGAGTGCCTGCTTCACGGTGCTCTTGGCGTCCAGTTCGTGCAGGCGACCGGCGTCGACGCAGGCCTGGAGCTCCTTGAAGTTGGCGGGGACCGCCGCCGAGGCGACCCGGGTGCCGGTGATCTTCTGGATCAGGGGCGGCTGGATCTCGGTGTTGCGGGTGAAGCGGTTGACGAGGGTGACGGTCTCCTCGGCCTTGCGGATCTGGAGCCGTTCCCACATCCGTACGATGCGTTTCGCGCCACGCACCGCGACCACGTCGGGGGTCGTGACCAGCAGGGCCACGTCCGCCATCTCGATGGCCGCCGCGTTGGCCCCGTTCATCTGGCCGCCGCAGTCGATGACGACGATCTCGTAGCGGGAGCGGAGCGCGCTGACGATCTGGCGGGCCGAGCGGTCGGTGACCTCCTCGCCTCGTTCGCCCTCGCCGGGGGCGAGCAGCAGGGCGAGTCCGGTGGAGTGGGAGAACACGGCGTCGGACAGCACCCGGGGCGAGATGTCGGTGATCAGGGCGAGGTCGACCAGGGAGCGCCGGAACTGGACGTCGAGGAACGAGGCGATGTCCCCGGTCTGGAGGTCCATGTCGACCAGAGCCACCGAGTTGCCGGACGCCTGGGCGGCCAGGGCGAGTTGGATGGCCGTGACGGTCGCGCCGACGCCGCCCTTGGCGCCGGTGACCGTGACCACCGTGCCGCCGGGGCCGGTGAAGACGTCGTTGCCGGAGGAGAGGTGGCGGCGGACCCCGGTCGACCACTGGGCGGCCGCCTGGACCCGGTTGGCCAGCTCCTCGTAGCTCAGCGGCAGGGTGACCAGGCCGCGCGCACCGGAGTCCATCGCGGCGGCGAAGAGGCCGGGGCTCGCGTCGGCCGTGATCATGACGACGCCGACGGAGGGGAACCGCAGGGATACCTCCCGGATCAGCTCCAGGGCCGGGACCGGGCCGATCCGCTCGTGGACGAGCACCACCTCGGGCAGCTCGTCGAGCGCCTCGCCCGCGAGGCGGGCCAGGGTGTCGATCAGCTGGGTGGAGTCGCCGACGGGGGTGGCCGGTTCGGCGTCGGGCAGCTGGCTGAGCAGCGTGGTGACGGAACGGGCCGCGTCGAGGTCACCTACGGCGGGGAGGATCCTGGTGGTCATCCGGACCTCACTTGTCCTTGTCGAGCGTGTAGGTGCGGTCGCCGGGACGGATGGTGCCGTCGCTACCGGGGGCGACGAGCGCGAGGCGCACGTGCTCCGCGAAGGACTCGGCGTAGGCGATGCGCTGGGTGTCCAGGGTGTTCAGGGCGAAGGTGATCGGCACGGCCTCGGTGGCCCGCGTCCGCCGGTCGTCCGCGCCCGGCTCCAGAGCGGTGAGCTTGCCGACGTCCAGCACCTTGGCGTTGGCCACGATGACCTTGGACTGGGCGGGGTCGCCCTGCTGTTCACCGGCGAACGTGGCGTAGACGTTGACCGTGGCGCCCGGAGTGATCTTGCCCGCGACGCCGGTGGAGGCGTCGATCATGATGGCGATCTCCTGTTCACCGGCCCTCAGTTCGGGCTTGCGCACCATCATGTCCGACTGGAGGAGGGAGCCTTCGCGGAGCTCGGTGACCGCGATCTTCGACTCGACCTCCCGCAGATCGGTCACGGCGTTCTCCGAGAGCCAGCGCTTGGGCATCTTGATCTTCTCGAACTGGCCGCTGTTCAGGGCCGTGTACGGAGCCACGCTGGTTTTCAGCTGGTACGCGGTCACCTCGGGGCCGACCTTCGAGTTGACGTCGCTGATCACCGAGAGCACGCCGGCGAAGGCCGCGAAGGCGCACAGGACCGACAGGAGCAGGAGTATCACGCCGCGGCGCTGGCGGGAGTTCATGGTCCGGACAACCTCGTTCGAATCGGGTGCGTGGGGCAGCGGACAGAGAAGCGGGACACGGGGCACGGGACAGACAGAGGGACGACGAAGGACGGAGGACGGACGGAAGCCTTGGGGTTCGCGGGCGGTGCGGCGGCGGCGCGGGTGGGGGACGGTGGCGCTGGGCGGTACGCGGGTGGCCGTCGGCGGGGAAGGGACGACGGGAGCGGTGCACCCGGGGACGGCAGGAGCGGGAAGGGGGCGGGGAGCTGAGCGGGTGGGTCCGGGCGGAAAGCCCGGGGCCGGGTGGCCCAGGGCCTGAGCGGTGGAGCTAGGGGCCCGCCGACGCGTCGGCCCCATGGTGGAGGACACCTCCGGAGGCCGTCCGGTTCTCCGGGGGCGCGAGCGGTGCGGAGCAGAATGCGCAGCGGTCGCCGATGAGTTCCATGGCGCACCAGTGGCACTTCTCCCGGCGTACGGAGGAGACCAGCTGGTAGAGCACGGAGAGGTCCGGGAGGTAGGCGGTGAACTCCACCAGTTTTCCGGTGCCCCACCAGCGCGGCGAGTCGGCGGGAACCGCCGTGTCGTGCAGGGCCTGGACCTTCCAGGCGGGCGCGAGGGTCTCCTGCACCCAGTCCGACTGCAAGTTCCCTTTGGCCAGCAGAAGATGTGTGCCGAATTCCGGTCCGGCCAGCGGTTCTGCGGCCGGGCCGACTTTCACGAGCTGCGGTTCGGGACCGGCGAGCACGGCGAACTGGGATCCGGGAACCCAGGACTTGGCGTGGCTCTTGAGGCTGACCGGGACCCGGTCGAGCCGGGCGACCGAGTTGAGGAGGGCGCCCGCGTAGATGTAGTGCGAGAGCAGCCGGGCCGCGGAGGCGACCACTCCGGGGCTGAAGTCGCAGATGGACAACTGTCGGAGCTGGCGCACCAGTACGGCGACGCCGAGGGGCGGGAGGTCCACCTTGACGAGGGCGATCCGGTCGCTCTCCAGGACCGAGCGGATGGAGTGCAGGCGCCGCTCATGCTCGGGGCGGATGCCCGAGGAGTAGACGGCGATCACATACCCGTGCTGTTCGAGCAACAGGTGCATGTCGCCGATCGCCAGCTCCAGGGCCTGGGCTTCGGGGGCCTGGAGCAGCGCCGCGGTCGGTGTCTGCTGATCGGTGGGCGGCAGCACCTGATCGGCACTCGTCACTGCTATTGCGGTCGGCACGCTCTTCCCCGTTTCGGCTCCGGCCGACGTCGGGACGTCGGCCGCAATCGCTCCTGCTCGTGCTCCTGCACCAGCACTTTAGCCACGTCTCACCAGGCAGAGAACAGTTATCGGAGACCAGTGCGTCATCATGCGAACACCGTTCGTACGGGGCTCGGGTGCCAAACAGGATGAAATCGATTTCACTCAACTCTCCCGACCTTGCGGAGCGTCACCAAAGCGCGCGTCCGGAATTCGATCACGTATTCATTCGCGCACGTCAGCCGTGAATCGAGGACGTCCAGGGGCACCGAGGGGCCTTTCGCGGTTGCCGTTTCCGTCACCGTCCGAAGGCCTTCGCAAGATCACCCGTGCGGGGGGGGAGAGCCACACCCGCCGAGAAGCCTCCGAGTCACCTCCGGGCAAAGAAGCCCTGCCCGGAGTCCGTCGCGGAGTCCACCCCGGGCCCACCGCGGGCACCACCGGGGCCCCGCCCGGGCCCACCCTGGCGGACCGTGGAGCGCCCGGACGCCGCCAGAGGCCTTGACAACTCGATTGGTCTGGACCAGCTTATGCGCCAAGCGATGGCCACACCCCAGCCGTCATCCCCGGCCGCCGCACATCCCCAACTCCCCCACCCGGAGGCACCAGTGGAACGCTCCGCAGGCAGCAGACGCAGAAGCAGAAGGCGTCACTCCCGCCCGGTCCTCAGCGGCACCATGGCCGTCATCGCGGCCGGAGCCCTGACCGTCACCGGACTCGTCAGCACCGCACAGGCCGCCGACGTCAACAACGCCAAGAACCCGGGCTTCGAGTCGGGACTCACCAACTGGACCTGTACGGGTGGCAGCGGCACCGTCGTCTCCTCCCCCGTACGCAGCGGCACGTCCGCGCTGAAGGCCACCCCGGCCGGCCAGGACAACGCCAAGTGCACGCAGACCGTGGCGGTGCAGCCCAACTCCACTTACGCGCTGGGCTCCTGGGTCCAGGGCAGCTACGCCTACCTCGGCGTGAGCGGCACCGGCACGACGGACGTCTCCACGTGGACCCCGGGCTCCACCAGCTGGACCAGGCTGTCCACCAGTTTCACGACCGGCGCCGACACCACCTCGGTGACCGTTTACACCCACGGCTGGTACGGGCAGGACGCCTACTTCGTCGACGACTTCGAGGTGACGGGACCTGACGGCGGGGGCGGGGGCGAGGAGCCTCCGGTCGTCCCGGACACCCCCGCGGGCCTGACGGCGGGCGCCACCACGACGTCCTCCGTGGCCCTGTCCTGGAACGCGGCGCCCGGCGCCACGGGCTACAAGGTGTACAGGGACGGTGTGCAGGCCACCACCTCCACGGGGACCTCGGCGACCGTCACGGGGCTGTCCGCGGACACCGCGTACCAGTTCTCGGTGAGCGCCACCAACGCGGCCGGCGAGTCGGCCAAGTCCGCGGCCGTCAGCGCCCGTACGGCCGAGGAGGGCACGGGCCCCGGCCCCGGGCCCGCCGTGCCCAAGCACGCGGTGACCGGCTACTGGCAGAACTTCAACAACGGCGCCGCCGTCCAGAAGCTCACCGACGTCCCGGCCGACTACGACATCATCGCGGTCTCCTTCGCGGACGCCCTGCCGACGCCGGGCGCGGTCACCTTCAACCTGGACACGGCCGGGCTGAACGGCTACACCGACGCCCAGTTCCGGGCGGACATCAAGACCAAGCAGGCGCAGGGCAAGAACGTCATCATCTCGATCGGCGGCGAACTGGGCACGGTCCGGGTCGAGAACGACGCCTCCGCCACCGCGTTCGCCGACTCCGTCTACGCGCTCATGCAGGACTACGGCTTCAACGGGGTCGACATCGACCTGGAGAACGGCCTCAACGCCACCTACATGACGAAGGCGCTGCGCCAGCTGTCGGCGAAGGCGGGCAGCGGACTGGTCATCACGATGGCCCCGCAGACGCTCGACATGCAGTCGACGTCGGGTGAGTACTTCAAGACGGCCCTGAACATCAAGGACATCCTGACCGTCGTCAACATGCAGTACTACAACAGCGGTTCGATGCTGGGCTGCGACGGCAAGGTCTACCACCAGGGCTCGGTGGACTTCCTCACCGCGCTCGCCTGCATCCAGCTGGAGGGCGGCCTCGACCCGTCCCAGGTCGGCATCGGTGTCCCCGCCTCCACCCGGGGCGCGGGCAGCGGATACGTCGCCCCGTCGGTCGTGAACGCGGCGCTGGACTGCCTGACCAAGGGCACCAACTGCGGTTCCTTCAAGCCGTCCAGGACCTACCCGTCGCTGCGCGGCGCGATGACCTGGTCGACGAACTGGGACGCGACGGCCGGGTTCGCCTGGTCGAAGGCGGTCGGCCCGCACGTGCGCGGCCTGCCGTAACCCCGCGTCGAACAGCGGTCCCCGAACCCGCAGCGCCGCCGCTCCCCCGGCGGCGCTGCGGCGTTCACCGTCCGTCCGTCACCAGGGCAGGTCGCGCACCTGCTGGACGCACAGGACGACGAACAGCAGCCCGGCCAGGGCGAGCATCCCGTTACTGAGCCATCCGTTGCGCCATTCCCTCGGCGTACGGGAGGAGTTGAGCAGCCAGAGAAGGGTCAGAGCGAGGAACGGCATGAAGAACGCGCCGAGCACCCCGTAGGCGATGACCAGGCCGAACGGCTCGTCCAGCCAGAGCAGCGCCATGGGCGGGAAGGTCAGCCAGAGCAGGTACGCCCGGAACGGCAGCGACCGCTGGCGGCGGTCGGCGACGGCGGGCCCCGCGCCCTCCTCCGCCGGAGCCGCCGGGGCCGCCGGGGCCCGGAACCGCTCCACGAAGTCGGCGAACATCAGGCTCACCCCGTGCCAGACGCCGATCAGCGAGGAGAACGAGGTGGCGAGGAAGCCGATCAGGAACAGCTTCGCGGTGCCCGCGCCGAACCGGTCCTCCAGCACCTTGCCCAGGTCGACCAGCCCCCGGTCGCCCGAGGTCAGCGCGATCTGCGAGGCGTGCAGCAGCTCCGCACCCACGATGAGCATCGCGACGACGAAGACGCCGGTGGTGATGTAGGCGACCCGGTTGTCGAGCCGCATCACCTTCATCCAGGAGGAGTCGCTCCATCCCTTGGCGTTGACCCAGTAGCCGTACGCCGCCATCGTGATCGTGCCGCCGACGCCGCCGATCAGCCCGAGGGTGTAGAGGAGCGAGCCGTCGGGGAGGACGGGCACCAGCCCGGCGAAGGAGGCCCCGACGTCCGGCACGACACGGGCGGCCACATAGACGACCACCACGAACATGATGCCGATCAGGACCGTCATGACCTTCTCGAAGACGGCGTACCGGTTGAACCAGACGAAGGTCAGGCCGATCAGGCCCGTCACGATCGCCCAGAACTTCAGCCCCGGCCCGTCCGGGAACAGTGCCACGATGGGCAGGGCGCTGGAGGACATGGCCGTCGCCCCGTAGATGAAGCCCCAGACGACGACGTAGATCGCGAAGTACACCGTGGTCCACGGGCCGAGGCTGCGCCAGCCGTCGAAGAGCGTGCGGCCGGTCGCGAGATGCCAGCGGCCCGCCGCCTCGGCCAGCGAGATCTTGACGAGACAGCCGATGACCGCCGCCCACATCAGGGTGTACCCGAACTTGCTGCCGGCGATCAGCGTCGCGACCAGGTCCCCGGCGCCGACACCGGTCGCCGCGACGACGATCCCCGGGCCGATGTACTTCCAGCTGGACTTACGCGGATGGGAGGCCGGCTCCCCTGTCTCTGTGGTTGCGCTTGTCTCCGCCATGCCGATCAAGGAAGCGCAATCGGCGGGTCCGCACAAGAGGGCGTGCGGGAAGCGGGGCGGTGCGGGAAGCGGGGCGGTGCGGGGGCACCAGGAGTGCGCGGGGGCACCAGGAGTGTGGGGTCTGAGCGGCTTCAGTCAGTCCAAGTAGGCTGAGGTAGCCTTAGTCCATCACTTAGTCCAGTCCTTCGCCCCCGGTGAGAGGCAGCCATGGAAGCAGCCCGGCAGTACAACGTGCACGAGGCCAAGACGCACTTCTCCCGGATCCTGGAGCAGGTCGCCACCGGCGAGGAGATCGTCATCTGCAAGGCCGGCGAGCCGGTCGCCAAGGTGGTGCCCCTGCGCCCGAAGGTCCGGAGGACCGGACGGGGATCGCTGGCGGGCCGCATCCACATCGCGGACGACTTCGACGAGCTGCCCGATGACATCGCCGACGCCTTCGGGATGCGCTGATGCGCCTCCTGCTCGACACCCATGTGATCCTCTGGTGGCTCGGGGACTCCGACGAGCTCTCCGACCAGGTCAAAGAGCTCTTGGACACCGAGCCGTCGGTGCACCTCAGCGCTGTCTCCGCGTGGGAGATCACCATCAAGCAGTCCCTGGGAAAGCTGGACGGCCCTGACGACCTGGCGGAGCGCACACGCGACAGCCAGTTCACCGCACTGCCGATCACCGCCGGACATGGGGTGCGTGCGGGGCGGTTGCCCTCCCTGCACCGCGACCCCTTCGACCGGATACTGGTCGCCCAGGCGCAGATCGAGGGAATGACCATCGTCACCCGGGACAAGTGGATCCCGCAGTACGACGTCGCGGTCATGGCCGTCTGAACGGCGTAACGTTTACAGGGGACCCATCGGTCGGCGGTGTGCGGCGGATACGGGGGGGCAGGGACGCGATTCCGGCGGCGCGCTGCGGCCTACCGGAGGAGGCGTCATGACCCAGCAGACGATGGACCCCGTCAGGCAGGAGGAGTTCGCGGGCCGGATGGGGCAAGTGCTCAACGATGCCTGCCTGGGGTATCTGTGCAGCCTCGGGCACCGTACGCGGCTGTTCGACGTGATGGCGGAGCTGCCGCCGTCGACCAGTGAGCGGATCGCCGAGGCCTCGGGCCTGAACGAACGCTATGTACGGGAGTGGCTGGGCGGGGTCACCGTGGGCGGGATCGTCGTGTACGACCCGGCGGACCGTACGTACCGGTTGCCGCCCGAGCACGCGGCTTCCCTGTGCCGGGCCGCCGGGCCCGACAACCTGGCGTCCTTCCTCCAGGATCTCGCGCTGATCGGGCTCGTCGAGGACGAGGTGGTCACGGCGTTCCGGGAGGGGGGCGGGGTGCCGTACTCCTCGTATCCGAGGTTCCAGGAGCTCCAGGCCGAGGAGACGGCACGGGTGTACGACGCCGCCCTGGTCGACACGATCATTCCGCTGGTGCCCGGGCTGCCGGAGCGGCTGGGCTCGGGCGACGGTCTGGACGTGCTCGACATCGGTACGGGCCAGGGGCACGCCGTCAATCTCCTGGCGCGGGCGTTCCCGGCCAGCAGGTTCCGCGGGGTGGACATGTCGGAGGGCGGTATCGCGGCGGCCCGGGCCGAGGCGGAGCGGCTGGGACTGCGGAACTCACGGTTCGACCTGGCGGACGCGGCGACGGTGACCGGCCCGTACGACCTGATCACCGCCTTCGACGTGATCCACGACCTGGCCCGTCCGGCCGAGGCGCTGGCGGCCGTCGCCGGTGCGCTGCGGGACGACGGGGTGTTCCTGATGGGGGACATCGCCGCCTCCAGCAGGCTGGAGGAGAACCTCGACCACCCCTTGGGCCCCACCCTCTACACCTTCTCGGTCTTCTACTGCATGACCGTCTCGCTGGGCGAGGGCGGCGCCGGCCTGGGGACCGTATGGGGCAGGGAGACCGCGCTGAAGATGCTGGCGGAGGCGGGCTTCGGCGATGTCGAGGTACGCGAGGTGGAGGACGATGTCCTCAACGTCTACTACGTGGCACGCAAGGGGAGTTGAGGCCTGACCCGGGAGGGGTGGGGTCGCGGGCCGGCCCCGACCGCGGATCTGTCGTGGGCCTGGCGTGGGTTTGGCATGGCCTGGGTTTGGCCTGGATCTAGATCACCAGAGTAAGCAGCGCCGCGACCACGAAGCCCGCCACCGACAGCACCGTCTCCAGCACCGTCCAGGACTTCAGGGTGTCCCGCTCGCTGATGCCGAAGTACTTCGACACCATCCAGAAGCCGCCGTCGTTGACGTGCGAGGCGAAGATCGAGCCCGCCGAGATCGCCATGATGATCAGCGCGAGGTGGGCCTGGGACAGGTCCTGACCGTCGACCAACGGGACCACGATCCCGGCGGTCGTGACGATCGCGACGGTGGCCGAGCCCTGGGCGACGCGCAGCACGACCGAGATCAGCCAGGCGAGGAGGATGACGGGGAGGCCCACGTCGTTGAAGGTGTCGGCCAGCGCGTCCGCGATGCCGCTGCCCTTGAGGACCGCGCCGAAGATGCCGCCCGCGCCGACCACCAGCAGGATGTTGCCGACGGGCTTCAGCGAGGACGTGGAGACCGATTCCAGGGACTTGCGGGACCAGCCGCGGCGGAGGCCCAGCAGGTAGTACGCCAGGAGCAGCGCGATGGTCAGGGCCACGAACGGGTTGCCGAAGAACTCGACGACCGAGCGGAGTGTGGAGGGGTCCAGCGCTATGGAGGAGAACGTCGCGGCGAGGATCAGGACCAGCGGGGTGCCGATGATCGCGAGGACCGTGGCGAGCGGGACCGGCTTCTCGTGCGGGGTGCCGCCGGCGGCCCGCTGTTCGGCGGCGACCGCCGCCTTGGCCTCGGCGGCGGCGTCCACCATGTCCTGCGGGACCTCGACGAAGATCCGCTTCCCGATCCAGGCGGCGTACGCCCAGGCGGCGAGGACGGACGGGACGCCGACCACGACCCCCATCAGGATGACCCAGCCGAGCGAGACGTTGAAGAGTCCGGCGGCGGCTACCGGGCCGGGGTGCGGCGGCAGGAACGCGTGGGTCATCGACAGGCCCGCCAGCAGCGGCATCGCGTAGAGCAGGATCGATTTTCCGGAGCGCTTGGCGGCGGCGTACACGATCGGCGCGAGGACGAAGATGCCGACGTCGAAGAAGACCGGGATACCGAAGATGGTGCCGGTCAGGCCCATCGCGAGCGGGGCCCGCTTCTCACCGAAGAGGTTCAGCAGGCGGGCGCTCAACACCTCGGCGCCGCCGGACACTTCGAGGATCGCGCCGAGCATGGTGCCGAGCCCGATGATGATCGCGACATGGCCCAGGATGCCGCCCATGCCGGACTCGATGACCGAGACGGCGGCGGATTTCTGCACGGTTCCGAAGAGTTCGGTGACCGAGAGCCCGGCCCCGAGGCCGACGGCTATGGAGACCGCGAGCAGGGCGACGAACGGCTGGAGCCTGACCTTGATGATCAGGAAGAGGAGGAGGGCGATACCGAGGGCGGCGACGGTCAGCAGACCCGCGGTGCCGTCGATCAGGAGGAGCAGACCACCGGTGTGCGGTGGCGTCTCGGCCGGCGAGGGGCCGGCGGCGGCGAGCGACATGGGGACTCCGATGGTGCTGGAGGGCAGGGGGGAGCGCGGCACGGCGCCCCCGGGGGGCGGGGCGCCGTGCCGTGCGGCGTGCTGGAGGGGTGGTGCGGGTGAGGCAAGAGGATCAGGCGTTCGGTAGGGGCGGAACGGTCAGCTGAGCACCGCGAGGGCGTCGATCTCGATGAGCAGGCCCTTGGGCAGGCCGACGTAGACCGTCGTACGGGCCGAGGGAGCCTCCTTGAGGTTCTGCTCGGCGAAGTACGCGTTGTAGATCTCGTTCATCTCCGCGAAGTGGTCCACGTCCGTGAGGTAGACGCGCATCATCATCACGTCGTCCCAGCTCGCGCCGCCCTCCTCCAGGATCGCCTTGACGTTGGCGAAGGTCTGGAGGGTCTGCTCGCGCAGGGTCGGACCGGCCGGGGTCGGGGCCTGGCCCTCCACGGCCGGGAGGAAGCCGACCTGGCCGGCGACCTGGAGGATGTTCCCCTTCTTCACGCCGTGCGAGAACTTCGCGGGCGGCGTGGTGTGGGTGGAGGGGGTGAGCGCGGTCTTCTCGGTCATGGCTGATCAGGCTTTCTTGGGTTGGGTGGTGCCGGAGTACTCCCGGCTGATCGTCTCGGCGGTGCGCCGGACCAGCGGGAGCAGGGTGAGGAGTTCCTCGGCCGTGACGACCACGTTGGGTGCGGACACCGACATGGCCGCGACGACCCGTCCGTCCGCGCCGCGGATGGGGGCGCCGACGCAGTTGATGGACTCCTCGTGGCCACCGAGGTCGGTGGCCCAGCCCTGTTCGCGGACGACGGCCAGCTCCTTGAGGAAGGCGGCCGCGTTGGGCGTCGAACGGGACGTGTACATGGGGTAGTCGAGCTTCTCGGCGATGACGCGCCGCTCGGGCTCGGCGAGGTCGGCCAGCAGCAGCTTGGCGACGGCCGCGACGGTGATCGCGACGGGCTTGCCGATCCGCGAGTACATCCGGACCGGGTAGCGGCTCTCGACCTTGTCGATGTAGAGGACTTCCTGCTCCTCGTACACGGCGAGGTGCACGGTGTGCCCGCACCGGTCGTTCAGCGCGACCAGGTGGGAGTGGGCGATCTCGCGTACGTCGAGGTTCTCCACGGCCTCCTGCGCGAGCGCGAAGAGCCGGGCGCCGAGGCGGTAGCGCTGGTCCTGCTGGCGGTAGACGAGGCCGTGCTCGTGGAGCGTACGCAGCAGGCGCAGCGCCGTGGACTTGTGGACGCCGAGCCGCTCGGCGACCTGGCCGAGGTCGGCGGGTCCCTGGGCGAGCAGGGGCAGGATGCTCAGTGCCCGGTCGACGGTCTGACTCATGGGGTGCGTACCTCCTCGGGTGCCCGGTCGGCTGCGGTCCAGCCGGGGCCGAGACGAAGTCTCCCCCAGGCCTCGTCGTCGAGGGCGGCGAGGCGGTCGGCGTGGTCGCGGGCGGGCGGATCGGTGAGGTCGCCGGGGACGGTGAGAACGGCGGCGGCCATCAGGTGCCCGTGCCGGACCCGGTCGCGTACGGGCAGCCCGCGCAGGGTGGCGGAGAGGAACCCGGCGGCGAACGCGTCCCCGGCCCCGACGGCGGCGACGACGTCGACGCGGAGGGCGGGCACGACGGTGACGGTGTCCCCGCCCTCCCCGACGGCGCTTTCGGCCCCTCCGGAATTCTCGGCCCCTCCGGCGTTCGAGGAGCGGAGACCGGGGCGGTGCCCCGAGAACACCGTCGCGCCCGCGCTCCCGCGCTTCACCACCACCACGGACGGCTCCGGCAGCGCCGCCCGGATCGCCCCAGCGCCGACGATCCCCCACGCCTCCTCCGCCTCGTCCTCGCCCACGAACACCAGGTCGGCCCGGCGGGCCAGCTCCAGGAGGACCGAGGCGTCAGCGGTCCCGCCCCGCCACAGATGCGGCCGGTGGTTCACGTCGAAGGAGACGAGGGGGCGGTCCGCCCGGGGTGCCGTCAGGTCCCGCAGCAGCGCCAGGCAGTCGGCGGACAGCGCTGCCGTGATCCCGGACAGATGGAGGACGCGGCCCGCGAACAGGTCCTCGTACGGCACGCTGTCCGGCGACATCGCCGATGCCGCCGATCCCGCCCGGTAGTAGGCGACCTCGTGCGCGTCGGTCCCCCGGTCCGTGGCCGTACGGAAGTAGATGCCCGTCGGGCGGACCGGGTCCCGGCGGACGGCCGAGGTGTCGACCCCGTACCCCGCGATCGTCTCGACCAGGTGGTCGCCGAAGCCGTCCGCCCCTACCCGGCCGACCCAGGCCGCCCGGTGCCCGGCGGCGGCGAGCGCGCAGGCCACGTTGGACTCGGCACCCCCGATCCCGCGTCCGAAGGAGGGCACGTCGGCGAGGCGGCCGGGCCGCGAGGGCAGGAACGTCACCATGGACTCACCGAGACAGACGGCATCGGTGGTCGTGGCGGCGCTGGCCGTCCCTGCTGCGGGTCCGGACACGGAAGGCTCCTCGCTGATCGGCGTGCGGGCCGGTGGACACCATCGACCGGGCATCTGGTCACCATTGACCCGGCGTCGGCTCGGATGTTAGACAGCGTTGAGCGATATACGCAATGGGTGTTGCATATGTTGCAACGAACTTCGAGGAGCTTCCCTTGACAGCCGAACGCCCCACCGCACCCCGCCCCGGCGACCTCGCCGCCGGCCTCGCCGCCGGCCTCGCCGACGAGCGCGTCGACCACCGCTTCAAGGCCCTGCCGCCGGACGCGGACGGCCTCACCGTCGGGGCCCTGGCCGCCGAGCGCCGCAACCTCTTCACCGGCGGGTTCACCACCCCCGTACTCGCCCTGTCCGCCGAGTCGGTCGAGCACAACCTCGCGCTCCTGGAGACGTACGCCGAGCGGCACGGCCTCGCGTTCGCCCCGCACGGCAAGACGTCCATGTCGCCGCAGCTCTTCGCGGACCAGCTGAAGCGCGGCGCGTGGGGCATCACGGCCGCCGTGCCGCACCAGGCGCGGGTCTACCGGGCGTACGGGATCGGGCGGATCTTCCTCGCGAACGAGCTCGTCGACGCCGTGGCCCTGCGCTGGCTGGCCGCCGAGATGACGGCCGACCCGGAGTTCCGCTTCATCTGCTACGTCGACTCCGTGCGCGGCGTCGAACTGATGGAGGCGGCCCTGAGGGCGGCGGGCGCCACCCGCCCGGTCGACGTGGTCGTGGAGCTGGGCGCGGGCGAGGGCGCGCGCACCGGGGCGCGTACGGAGGCCGACTGCACGGCGGTGGCCGACGCGGTGGCGGCGGCCGGATCGCTGCGCCTGGTGGGGGTCGCCGGGTACGAGGGCGAGGTGCCGGAAGCGGACCCCGAGCGGGTGGGGGCGTGGCTGCGGCGGCTCGTCGCGCTGGCGACCGCCTTCGACGGCGAGAAGCGGTTCGCCGGAGCCGACGGGATCGTCATCAGCGCGGGCGGCAGCGCCTGGTTCGACGCGGTCGCGGAGGTCTTCACAGACGTCCCCGAACTCAGCCTGCCCGTAATCAAGTTGCTCCGCTCCGGTGCGTACGTCTCGCACGACGACGGGCACTACAAGCACCTCACCCCGTTCAACCGGGTGCCCGAGGAGGGCGCGCTGGAGCCCGCCTTCCGCCTCTGGGCGCAGGTCGTCTCCCGCCCGACCGGTGAGCAGGCGTTCCTGAACGCGGGCAAGCGGGACGCGGCGTACGACCTGGATCTGCCCGAGGCGCAGGTGGTCCGCTCCGGCCGGGACGGTTCGGTCCGGCCCGCCACCGGGATCACGGTCACCGGACTCTCCGACCAGCACGCCTGGGTGCGCACGGAGGAGGGGGCCGAGCTGGAGGTGGGCGACTGGGTCGGCATGGGCCTCTCGCACCCCTGCACCAGCTTCGACAAGTGGCAGCTGATCCCGCTGGTGGAGGCGGACGGCACGGTCGCCGACTACATCCGCACGTTCTTCTGAGCCGTAGGCGCTTCTGAGCGGTACGCGAAGAGACAACGCACCCGAAAGGTGACCCATGGACCTGGTCCTGCGTGACGCGCTCGTCGTCGACGGCACCGGCGCCCCCTCGTACCGCGCCGATGTGGCCCTCGACGGCGGCCGGATAGCCGAGATCCACCGCGAGGGCTCCCCCGGCCCTCGCCCCACCGCCACCCGGGTACTCGACGCGCACGGGCTCGCCCTCGCCCCCGGCTTCATCGACATGCACGCCCACAGCGACCTGGCGCTGCTGCGCGACCCTGACCACAGCGCGAAGGCGGCACAGGGCGTCACCCTCGAAGTGCTGGGCCAGGACGGCCTGTCGTACGCCCCCGTCGACGACCGTACGCTCGCCGAGGTCCGCCGCTCCATCACCGGCTGGAACGGCGACGGCTCCGACATCGACTTCGACTGGCGTACGGTCGGCGGCTATCTGGACCGCCTGGACCGCAACTTCGGCGGCCAGGGCATCGCGGTGAACGCCGCCTACCTCATCCCGCAGGGCACGGTCCGGATGTACGCGGTCGGCTGGGACGACCGCCCGGCCACCGGCGCCGAACTGACCCGGATGCGGGAGCTGGTGGACCAGGGCATGCGCGAGGGCGCGGTCGGCATGTCCTCCGGTCTGACCTACACGCCGGGGATGTACGCGGACGACGCCGAACTCACCGAGCTGTGCCGGGTGGTGGCACGCCACGGCGGCTACTACTGCCCGCACCACCGCAGCTATGGGGCGGGCGCGCTGGAGGCGTACGAGGAGATGGTGCGGCTGGCGCACGACGCGGGCTGCGCGCTCCATCTCGCCCACGCCACCATGAACTTCGGCGTCAACAAGGGCAAGGCTCCCGACCTCCTCGCCCTGCTCGACGGCGCGGTCGCCGCCGGGGCCGACATCTCGCTCGACACCTACCCGTACACCCCGGGCTGCACCACGCTCGTGGCGATGCTGCCGAGCTGGGCGAGCGAGGGCGGCCCGGAGTCGGTCCTGACGCGGCTCGCGGACGCGGAGAGCGCGGAGAGGATCCGCCACCACCTCGAAGTACTGGGCTCGGACGGCTGCCACGGTGTGCCGATCGAGTGGGACACCATCGAGATCTCCGGCGTCGGCGCCCCGCATCTCGGCGAGTACGTGGGCCGTACGGTCACGGAGTCGGCGGCGCTGCGGGGCGAGGAGCCCTGGGTGACCGCGCGGCGGCTGCTCACCGAGGACCGGCTCGGGACGACGATCCTCCAGCACGTGGGCCACGAGGAGAACGTCCGGCAGATCATGGGCCACCCGGTGCACACCGGCGGCAGCGACGGCATCCTCCAGGGCGACAAGCCGCACCCACGCGCGTACGGCACGTTCCCGCAGTATCTGGGGCGGTACGCGCGGGAGTTGGGCATCCTCTCACTGGAGGAGTGCGTCGCCCATCTGACCTCGCGCCCGGCCGCCCGCCTGCGGCTCGCGGACCGGGGCCTGGTGCGCGAGGGCTACCGCGCGGACCTGGTGCTCTTCGACCCGGAGACCGTGGCGGCGGGCTCGACCTTCGAGGAGCCGCGCACGCTGCCGGTGGGCATCCCGCACGTACTGGTCGACGGCCGGTTCGTCATCGAGGACGGCAAGCGGACGTCGGTGCTGGCGGGGCGGGCGGTCCGGGGCGCGGGGGCGACAGTGACCTGACCGCGCCCCCTCACCCGGAGTCGGCGGGCGGCAGCTCCCGTCCCAGGACGGCGCGCCCCCTCCCCACTGATACCTTACGACGTAATGAGTTATCCGTCGGGTGTTGCTTCACGACGTAAGGAGTCGCACGTGGTGGTCTTCGCGGGGCAGGGCGACCCCCGCAGTTCCCTCTCCCTCCTGTGGCGCGCGGCCGCCCCGCAGCCGACGCGCGGCGGCCCGGGGCCGAAGCCCCGGCTGAGCGTGGACGCGATCGTGGCGGCCGCCGTCGCGCTCGCGGACGAGGAGGGGATGGGGGCCCTGTCGATGCGCGCGGTCGGCGACCGCCTCGGGCGCACGGCGATGGCGCTCTACACGTACGTCCCCGGCAAGAGCGAGCTGGTGGACCTGATGTACGACTCGGTGCACGCCGAACTCCCGTCCCACTACCCGGAGCCGGAGGAGTCGGACGACGGCTGGCGGGCGGCGCTGACCGTCTGGGCGGGAGACCTCCTGGAGTTCTACGTCCGCCATCCCTGGGTGCTCCAGGTCTCGCAGGCGCGGCCGGTGCTGGGGCCGCACGAGTACGCGGGCCTGGACACGCTGATCACCCTGTTGCGGGCGACGGGGCTGACGGCCGGGGCGGTACGGCGACTGGTGGGGACCCTGTTCCCGTTCGTCCGGGGCTCGGCGCAGACGGTGGCCGATGCCCGGCTGGCCGCGGCGGCCACCGGGAGCTCCGACGCGGAGTGGTGGGCGGCGCGCTCGGCGGCGCTGACGGAGCTGGTCCCCGACTTCGCGGAGCGCTTTCCCGCCGTGAGCCGCCTGGAGGCGGAGGGGGCGGTGGAGCCGTATCCGGACCCGGGCCTGGAGGAGGGCACGGAGGCGGTGCCGTATCCGGAGCGGGAGGCTCGGGAGACGTTCCGGGCGGGGCTCGGGGTGCTGCTGGACGGGATCGAGGCGGCGCGCGCCCGGCGACCCTGAGGGTGGCCGGGCCCGCCCGGCGCGCCCGGGATCACGCACGTACGACCAGGGCTACGGCCTACCGCTACGGCTTGGGCAGCGCACAGCCCGCGCGGTCCAGGTCGATCTTGTTGCCGGTGCCGATGCACGGGACCATGTTGTACGTCTGCTGCGCGTAGTTGATGCCCTCGCGGACGGTCACCTCGCCGTGCTCGTCGACCTCGCACGGGTTGTTGACCGTGCACTCCCGGCCGCTCTCGTTACCGGTGTTGTTGACGGCGACCACCTTGCCGGTGGCGTCGTCGATCACCGGCGAGCCGGACGTACCGCCGATGGTCCGGCACTCCGGGGTGTAGCGGACCGAGTCCTTCCAGGTCCACCGGCCCTCCTTGAGCCGGTGGACGAAGCCGTCGATGTCGCAGCTGTAGGTGCGCCTCCAGCAGCCGGAGGCGACCGTGATGGCGGTGCCCGCCACCGGGTGGGCGGTCTCCAGCTCCAGCGCCCGGATGCCGTAGCGGTCCGCGATCTGCCGGTAGGTGCTGGTGAGTTCGTAGAGCGAGAGATCGGTGTCGGTCATGGTGCCGTACGCGATCTTGCTCGCCCTCAGGGTGCCGACACCTCTGCCCGAGGCGTTGAGCAGGGTGAACGTCCGGGAGGACGGCTGGTCGACGACGACCTCGCCGGGACCCGGGAAGCCGGACTCCATGCAGTGCCCGTTGGAGAGCACGAGGGCGGGGTCCGTGGGGGCGGAGTCCGGCGAACGGACCACGGAGCCCGAACAGTTGCTGAGCGCGACGGTCCCGGCGAAGGTCACGGCCTTCGGGCCGGGGCCCGCCTGGGGCACGTCTTCCCGGACCTGTGTCCGCGGTGCGGGTTCGGCTGCGACGGCGGGCGCGACACCCGCCCCCAGGAGCAGGGCGGCGAGAAACGCACCGACGAGAGGCTTGTTCATGTGGGGGTCCCCTCCAGTGATGCCAAGGGCCGGAGATCTTCCGGCTTTTGACATGCGCATGCTGGCGCAGATGTCGGGGCATCACAAGGGGGCGATTCCGGCCGAAGCCTAGGCCGAGGCAGCGGCCGTGACCGTGGCTGTGACCGTGGCTGTCGCTGTGGCCGTGACCGTTGCTGCGGCTGTGGCCGTGTCCGTGCCCTCGTCCCCCCCGCGGTGGATGTGGTCGCGCCCCCACTCACCCAGCGGTTCCAGCGCCGCGTTCAGCGAGAAGCCCAGCGGCGTGAGCGAATACTCCACGCGCGGGGGCACTTCAGCGAACACCTCTCGGTGCACGATGCCGTCGTCCTCCAGCTCCCTGAGCTGGGAGCTGAGCACCTTCTCGGTCACCCCGGGCACGGCCCGGCGCAACTCGCCGAAGCGGCACGTCTTCTCGTTCAGCGCCCACAGGATGAGCACCTTCCACTTGCCGCCGATCACGTCCATCGCCGCGTCGATCCCGCAGACGAAAGCCCCCGGCCTCCGTACGATCCGCATCCTCCACCCCTCCGCCACCTGGTCGCTCACCGCGAGGTAACCACCCACTCGGAAGTGCGTACTTGTTGCCCCCGGCGCCTTCGGCCAGCCTAGTCGGCATGCCTGACAACACCACTGCTTCCGCCTCTCCCGCCCCTCTCACCCTGCTCGGCCTCGGCTCGATGGGCGCCGCGTTCGCCCGTACCTGGCTCGCCGCCGGCCACCCCCTGACCGTCTGGAACCGCAGCCCCGGCCGGACCGCCGAACTCGCCGCCGCGGGCGCGCGGGTGGCCGCCACGGCGGCCGAGGCGGTGGCCGCGAGCCCGCTCGTCGTCGCCTGCCTCATGGACGACGCCTCGGTCCGTGAGGCGCTGGCCGACGCGGACCTCACGGGCAAGGACCTGGTCGACCTCACCACCTCCACCCCGGGCGAGTCGCGCGCCCGTGCGACCTGGGCCGAGGGGTGCGGCGCGCGCTTCCTGGACGGCGGGATCATGGCCGTGCCCCCGATGGTCGGCGTGCCGCAGTCCGGCGCCTACGTCTTCTACAGCGGTTCGCAGGAGGTCTTCGACTCCCATCGCGAGACGCTGACCGTACCGACGGACGCCCGGTTCGTCGGCGGCGACCCCGGGGCCGCCGCACTGCACGACGTGGCCCTGCTCAGCGCGATGACCGCGATGTTCGCCGGGGCCCGGCACGCGTTCGCGCTGGTGGAGAACGCGGGGATCGACCGGAAGGAGTTCGGCGCGCTGCTGGCGGGCTGGCTCACGGCGATGGCCCCGCACACCGCCCTGTTCGGCGAGGACGTGCCGCCCGAGGACGCGACCAGCCCGGCTGTGGTGGCGGCGGGCGACGCGGCGCTGCTGCGTACGGCCCGGGAGCAGGGCGTGGACACGGCGTTGCTGATCGCGGCGGCCGGCGCGGTGAACGGGGTCTGACGGCCGCCGGGTCAGACCTTCGCCGCCGCGGCCTCCTTCGCGTACGTCACGGCCTGGAGCAGGGTGAGCCCCGGTTCGGCCCGGCGCAGGATCTTGATGGCCTCGACGGAGTCGGCAGGCCCCTCGTGCCCGGCCTCGGTCAGCCGCCGTCGCACCCAGCGGCCGCGCAGCTCCTCGTCCGGACGCTCGGCCGCGTCCTCGGCCAGGGCGAGGGCGCGTTCCAGGCCGGGCCGCTCGGCCTCCGTCGCGGTCTCCAGCGCACGGCGGAGCGCGGTGACGACATCGGGGGCGTCGCGGAGGACGTGTACGGCGAGGGGCTGGGGCTTGCGGAACAGGCTCATGAAACGACCGTTCCCCGGGCGGGTCCGGTCCGCACCGGAGTTGAGCAAGATCTGAGCCCGCCGCGC
Source organism: Streptomyces sp. WZ.A104 (assembly GCF_002382885.1). Classification (GTDB taxonomy): domain Bacteria; phylum Actinomycetota; class Actinomycetes; order Streptomycetales; family Streptomycetaceae; genus Streptomyces. The sequence continues at coordinate 2,839 of NZ_NWVL01000046.1, read as the reverse complement.
GACAGGCCCCGGAACGCCGCCCGCCGGGCGACGGAACCGCCGGGGCTCCCGGCGCCCGGGTCCGGCCCAACGTCCCGGCCCAACGTCCTGGCCCAGCCTCCCGGCCCGAGGTCCCGGTCCCCGCGGCCGGGCGTGTGTCGGTCCGCGGGCCGAGGTGCCGCACCGCCCCGGCTGCGTACGGTCGACCCATGACACTCGACCTCGACGCCTACCTCGCCCGCATCGGCTGGACCGGTGAGCCCGGGGATCTCCGTCCCACTCCGGAAGTACTGCGGTCCCTGCACCACGCCCATCTGCTGGGCATCCCCTTCGAGAACCTGGAGCCCGTGCTCGGCTCAGCGCCCTCGCTGGCGCTCGACGACCTGGAGGCGAAGCTGGTCCGCAGCGAGCGCGGCGGGTACTGCTACGAGCACAACACCCTCTTCTCCGCCGTACTGAAGCGGATCGGCTTCGGTGTGACGCCGCTGACCGCCCGGGTGCTGCTGGGCGCCGCGCCGGGCGACATCCGGCCCCGCACCCACATGCTGATGCGGGTGGACGTGCCCGGTGAGCCGCGGCCGTATCTGGCGGACGTCGGCTTCGGCGTGGTCGGGGCCCTGCTGGAGCCGATCGAGCTGGTGGAGGGCGCCGAGCTGTCCGTCGCCCCGCGCCACCACCGGCTGGTCCACGCCCCGCACGACGGCCCGCTGCCCATGTGGGAGCTCCAGGCGGAGAAGGACGGCTTCTGGGAGGCGCAGTACGCGTTCACCCTGGAGCCGTTCGAGGCGCCGGACTACGAGGTGATCAACTGGCACATCGCGACGCACCCGCGCTCACCGTTCCGCCAGGCGGTGTACGCGAACCGCACCCGGCCCGGCTCGCACCTGGCGCTGTCGGGGCTCGCCCTGGTGGAGACAGCCGACGACGGCACGGTCGAGGAGCGGCAGCTGAAGGACGGGGCCGAGGCACTGCGCGTCCTGGCGGACGACTTCGGCGTACGGCTCCCGGAGGGGACCCGGCTGCCGGAGTGACCCCCTCCGGCCGCCCGGCCGGGGCCCGCCCGCCCCGGGGGCCGCGGGACCCGCGTGGCGCATCTCACCCGCCCCGGCCGCCCACGCCCCATTCCAAGCCGCGACCCCGCCGCGACCGGGCGATCCCACGGCCCGGAGCGGTGGCGGGCATAGCGATGGAAGACGGACCGGGGCCGCGCGGCGCCCCTGAGGGCGTACGGCCGGAGCAATCCCCGCGCACCGCGCGAAACGCGGCCGTAAGCTCGCGGACATGCAGGTCATCCAGTCCACGAAGCTCGCCAATGTCTGTTATGAGATCCGGGGCCCCGTGCTGGAGGAGGCGATGCGGCTGGAAGCGGCCGGTCACCGCATCCTCAAGCTCAACACGGGCAACCCCGCCGCGTTCGGGTTCGAGTGCCCGCCGGAGATCCTGGAAGACATCCTGCGCAACCTCGCGGGCGCGCACGGCTACGGCGACGCGAAGGGCCTGCTGTCCGCGCGCCGCGCGGTGATGCAGCACTACCAGACCAAGGGCATCGACCTCGATGTCGAGGACATCTACCTCGGCAACGGCGTCTCCGAGCTGATTCAGATGTCGATGCAGGCGCTGCTCGACGACGGCGACGAGGTGCTCGTACCGGCCCCCGACTATCCCCTGTGGACCGCCTCGGTCTCCCTGGCGGGCGGGACGGCCGTGCACTACCGGTGCGACGAGCAGGCCGACTGGATGCCGGACCTGGCCGACATCGAGCGGAAGATCACCGACCGCACCAAGGCCCTGGTGATCATCAACCCGAACAACCCCACCGGCGCGGTGTACGACGACGAGATGCTGCGCGGTCTCACCGAGATCGCCCGGCGGCACAACCTCATCGTGTGCTCCGACGAGATCTACGACCGCATCCTCTACGACGGCGCGACGCACACTCCGACGGCGACACTGGCCCCGGACCTGATGGTGCTGACCTTCAACGGCCTTTCGAAGAACTACCGGGTGGCGGGCTACCGCTCCGGGTGGCTGGCCGTCTGCGGTCCGAAGGCGCACGCCACCTCGTACATCGAGGGGCTGACGATCCTCGCCAACATGCGGCTCTGCGCCAACATGCCCTCTCAGCACGCCGTGGCCACCGCTCTCGGCGGGCGCCAGTCCATCGAGGACCTGGTGCTGCCGGGCGGCCGGATTCTGGAGCAGCGGGACGTGGCGTACGACCTGCTGACCTCGATCCCCGGCGTGACCTGCGTGAAGCCGAAGGGGGCGCTGTACCTCTTCCCCCGGCTCGACCCCAAGGTCTACAAGATCAAGGACGACCGGCAGATGGTCCTGGACCTGCTGCGGGCCGAGAAGATCATGGTCGTACAGGGCACCGGCTTCAACTGGCCCGAGCCCGATCACTTCCGGATCGTCACGCTGCCGACGGCCGAGGACCTGACCGACGCCGTGACCAGGATCGGCACCTTCCTGGACGGTTACGGACAGCCGTAGCGCGATCACCCTCCCGGACCGCACACAACTTTAGACTGATTCCAAGGTAGGATGGTCCCTACGCACCACCGGGAGGCCATCCATGTACGAGCCGATCCGCAGCCCTTCGGTCCACACGTCGACCGGCGGCGCGGACTTTCCGCACCGCAGCCGCGAGGAGGAGCTGGACATCCAGCTCGCCGGACATCTCGCCGCGCTCCTCGCGGTCACGGACGAGCTGGGGCTCGCCGAGGCGGGCGACCGTATCGCCGAGCAGGTGGCCCGGCTGCGCGGCGCCCCGCCGGCCCGGCACGCCGGGCTGACCGACGCCGCCCCCGCCGACCTCCACCGCCGGGCCCACGCCCTCGCGGGCCGCGCGCTGGTCGTG
>NZ_NWVL01000045.1 GCF_002382885.1 Streptomyces sp. WZ.A104 | reverse complement strand
GCGCCGGCGGCCGCGGCCGCGTTGACCGCCGCGCTGCGGGCGGCGTCGCCCGCCCGCACCGCCGCGTCGCCGGCCAAGGCCGCGAGGTCTGCCTTGGCGGCCACCGTGCGTACGAATTTCACCAGCTTCAGCGCGACGTCCGCCGCCGCGCTGGCCGCGCCCGCCATCGCCCTGTCCTTGGAAGCGGCGATCGCCGCACGATACGCGTTCGCCGCGGCGCGTCCCGCCAATGCCGCAGCCGCGGCGGCGGCATTGGCGGCAGACACCGCACGCTGTGCGGCGGACTGTGCCGTCCGTGAGGCCGACACCGCGGTCGACGCGGCCGCGGCCGCGCCCTTGGCCGCCTGCGCGGCCTTCCCTGCCGCCTTGGCCGAGCGTGCGACATCCTGCTCGGCGGCCAAGGCCTCGGCCTTGGCCTCCAATGCCGAGGCTTTCGCCTTCTCGGAAGCGTTGACTGCCTGATGGGACAGCTCGACAGCCTCGTCGGTCATCAGACCGGCGCGGCGCCCTTCCTTCTCCACGACGTCGACCAGCTGCTGGATCGTGGCCGCTTCCTCGTCGCGGGCCCGGGCGATGTACTGACCCGTCTCCAGGAACCACCGGATGGCCCTGGCCGATCCGTCGTCCAGGGCCCGACTGGCGTACTCACTCACCTGTGGTGACGCTGAGGCGAGAATGGTCGCCACCTGCACACGATCGTCCTCCTCCTGTGCGGTGTACCGCCCGTCACTGAGGAAGGCGCGCAACGCGAAGGAGGAATCGGTGTCCAGTGCGGCGGATCCCGCACGCTTCACAGCCTTGGAACCATGGGCCTGGACCGTACCTACGGCCACCCTGAGATCCTCGTCCACTGCGGTCTGGAAACCGCCCTGGAGGAGGTTCTCGACCGCTGCGTCCCCGCTGGACAACGCCGCACCAATGGCGTTGCGCGTCGCCGGGCCCGCTGTGACCAGGGACTCCGCGAGCGCGAACCTGTTGTCCTCGGCCCAGGCCACAGGTGCCTTCTGGTCGAGGAACTCGGTTATGTCCGCGCCGGAGCCCGTCAGCGCAGCGACCGCCGCGGTGCGGACGGCCCGGCGTCCCGATCTGTACGCCCAGACCACCTTGCCCCGGTCGGTATCCGGAAGACCGGCCCCCTCAGGCACCGCCGCCGTGACACCGGAACCGCTTGCCGCGTACGCCTTGCGCGTGCCGAACACATCAGCGGACAGCACGCTGCCGGCCGCCACCCCTGTGAAGATGGCTAGCGTCTGACGCCTGCTGAACACTCGCCGTGAATGCTGCGGCATCACGACTCCTTTCCACTCTGACTGTTTCCATCCGGCCTGCACTCGCCCCGATGGTGCGACACAGTGCCGCGCACCTGCCGTGTCGCCCAGACAGATCCACAAATACCTCGTCGGCACTGCAGTGGCGTTGAGGCGGCATGATTCCAACATCCATTTGATCACACGTCAATTGGCGAACAATGCGGGGCGCTTCACTCCGGTTTCACCCGTTGTCGCCATTCCGATTCCTCAGGGAATGCCCTCGGTCGTTCATGGCGGATCGTCAGGCCGGGCCTGACCTGCACCAGGCCACCCAGCTTGCAACTTCATTTATTCCAGGGAGATTTGCGAGGAGGGGTGGACAAAGATCAACTAGCAGGCTTTGATTGCGACGCCGAAGAGGCTCCCGGAGCGCGTGCGGGGCTCCCTCGGGCACGCTTTCAGCCATGCCGTCCGGCATTAGGTCACGTGGAGGAGAACACCTGTGAAGTTCATTACTCGACTCGTCGCGACGGCCTGTGCCGCCGCGACCGGCGCCACCGTCTGGGCGGTCGGCGCACACCAGGAGGTCGCGTCCGCACTTGTTGCGAGCGAAACTCCGCCGGTTGCCGTGGAGGACTTCAACTACCCCGGGGCCGACAAGATCCTGGCCGAGAAGGGCATCGTCCTGAAGCGCGGCGACGGCCACATCACCTACGCCGACTGCGCGAGCGAGACCGGCCTCCTGGAGATCCTCGCGCGAGACAAGGGGAAGATCTGCTTCCGGGTCACCGGCAACTCCGGCTGGCTGACCCTGGAGATCCCCTCCGTCTACTTGATCAAGGGCAGCGCCGAGCACGAGGCGCAGGTCGACATGACGGTCGACGCCGAGGAGAAGTCCTACGATGTGGCCAAGGGGCAGTGGACCCCGGTGGGCGAGAGCGCCGACGAACAGGGTCGCGAGCACATGCTCGTCGAGATCAGGACGTCCAGGTAACGACCCACGCCCACCATCGAACCGGGCGTGATTCCGGGTCCTCGCAAGGGCGCACATGTGTCCACACCTCCCAGACGCCAAGGGCATTGAGAAGTGCTGTGGTACTGGATGTGCCGCAGGCCGCGCCGGATGCGCTGGACGAGGTGTTCGGGGGTACTGAAGGCGACGTTGGAGAGCCAGCCGCGTCGCAGGAGGGACCAGCTTCCTTCGACTGGGTTGAGGTCGGGTGCGTAGGGCGGCAGGTAGTAGATGGGGAGCCAGTCCCGGGAGGCGGCGAACTCCCGCAGACCGGCGGCCTTGTGGACGTTGAGGTTGTCCCAGACGAGCACGATCGGGCCGTCGAGCTGTTGGTGGGCGGCGATCAGCAGGTCCCGGTAGTCGCGCCAGGAGAAGCTCTTGCGGCCGTCGCGTCGGCCGTCGTCCCGGCGTGGCCGGTAGATCAGCCGGGACCGGTGGCCGGGTTTGTAGCAGGTCAGCGCGGCGATGGATATGCGTCTGCGGGACCGGCCGCGGACCCGCACCACCGGGGTCCGGCCGCGCTGTGACCAGGTCTTCGCCTGCGGCGGCGTCATGGAGAATCCGGCTTCGTCCTCGAAGACCAGCCAGGCTCCACTCACCGCCGCGAGCCTTCCGCGCAGGGCCACACCTCCCGGGCCCACCCCGCGACCGCCTCGTCGTCCCGCTCGATCGCACGTCGGGCCGGGACCTGGCAGGACCAGCCGTTGCGCACCAGCAGCTTGCGCACGCCCTGGATGGTGTAGGTCAGGTGGAAGCGCCTGCCGATCACCGTCTTCACACGGCTCAGGGTCCAGCGCTGGTCCTCCCAGCCATGCGCGGTCGGCCCCTTGGCCAGCTCCGCCTCCAGCTGCGAGAACTGCTGATCGCTCAGCCTTGGCAGGGAAGCCGGGCCCTGCGACCGCAGGGATCGCGGGCCGCCCTCGGCCCACGCGTGACGCCGTCGCTGGACCGAGCGGACACTGACCCGCAGATCTCTGGCGATCGCGGTACTGCCCTCGCCCCGGGCGAACCGCTCGGCCGCCTGGAGCCGTAACCCTTCGCGGAACTGATGCCGTTCGGCGGTCAGCCCGCCCCCTTGTGGATACCGCATGACTCCGGTGATACCGAAGCCACCGGCCAGCCGTCACCCCTCACGACACCACGAGTTCAGTCTCAGTAGCTAGCTCGTCCAGCTGTGGGCCACGTCGACCACAACGCGGTCCTCCAACTGGATCACGCGGAAAGGCAGTCGGGCACGCACGCCGACACCGACCTGTGTCTCGCCTTCGAAAGTGCTGCCGAACCGTGTGTCCCGGAAGGTGCTGTACCCACTGACGTTCACACCGGGCAGGGGCTCACCGGCCTTGCCCGGGTAGGTCCACACGCCGGCCTCCACGTCGTAGCTCCACCCGCCGACACGGATATCGAGGATCGCTCCGCCGTCGACCGGTATGTACTCCCCTGAGGGGCGCGCGTAGAGCCGGTCTACGTACTGGACCTGGTAGTCGATCTGATCGCCGCCGCCGGGCACGTCGAACACGATGCGGTCATAGCACTCATGCTGTCCGGTCCTGATGTTCTCCAGGTGATCGACCCCCATGGCCGAACCGCCCTTGGCCCCGCTGCCCCAGCCCGTCGGACAAGCCGCAACCGCGCGCGCTCCCTCCGCCGGGGCCGCGCTCGCGGTGCCCGCCGTCATTCCCAGCGTGGCACCCGCCAGTACGAGCACCGCCACTGTCGCTCCGATACGCCGCATCTGTCTTCCCCTTCGATCGCGCCTGGTCGTGGTTGATCGCATGTGATGCCGAGGGTGATCAGTGGACGCCAGGTCCGAGCTCCCTCGGTTGTTCGTGATCCGCTCGACTGCAGCGTGCCTTCGCGGCAGTGCCCCGCGTGGGAACGTGTCGCTCCATGGCACCGGAGAGACTTTGAAGCACCACCGCCGTGTCCTCCGTCTCGCCCTGCCAGGATCCAGCCGGGTCCTGGCAGGGCGGGCAGACGCGCTGCGGGATTACGGTGCGTGGGCTGCAAGCACCCCGCCCCTCACGACCGGGACAGGCTGGTCAGCGGATGGTGGTGACCCTGTGCTCCTTCAGGGAGGCGCAGTTGGAGCCGGTCACCCGCACGTGCACGTTGGCGATGCGGCCGCCCCAGTCGACGCAGTGGCCCTTGCCGTAGACGGAGACCGGGCCGGCGTACGACGTGAACAGCCCTTCGTCCTCGGCGTACTCGGTGGTGTCGTCGACGTAGATCCATGCGCCCGTCTCCAGCGCGGTGCCCGGGTTGGAGCGGATCGTCGTGACGCAGTTCTTACCGCTGGTCGGGTTGTACGTCAGGTAGACCGTGCCGTACGAGCCGACAGGAGCCGAGTTGACGGTCCGGTAGCCGCTCCCGCAGACCTCCTGCGGTGTGGTGTTCGGCGCGGCCGAGGCTGGGACCGCCAGAGCAGTCACACCCCCAGCAGCCAGAGCCACCACCGCGGTACCGGCCAGAACAGAACGAATGAAACGCATGCATCTCCCTCGTAGTCCTTCGGAACCCTGCACTCTCAAGAGATATGACACACACCCCACCCGAATAGTTGTACACCCCCACAAGATCCCAAGAGGACTGCGTGTTGTGGCGCAGCAGGCGGCATCTCACCCCACTTCCGACCCCGACGCCACCTCCTCACCGCCCCCGGCCACCGCTCAGCCCCACCACACCGAGACACAACCCCAGCCGACCACTTCGCCGACCTGGAGGACTCCGCCCTGGCCCACCTGCCCTCGGGCACGTTCACCGCGAACGCCGCCCGGCTCACACTGGCGCCACCGCCCACAACCTCACCCGCGCCGCGGCCCCGGTCCAGGTCCCGGTCCCGGTCCCGGTCCCGGTCCCGCCGTCAGTTTGTCCCACGCCCGCGCATAGCCCAGCGCGGGGAACAGGGCCAGAGGGGGCAGGAACTACACCCCGTCCACGGAAACACCGGCGGCGGGCGCGGGGGCGACAACGAACAGGTCGCCCACAACAGCGCGCTCGCGCACACCTATCTGTGGCAGCGGCTCACGGGAGCGGAGGCCTCGACCATTCCTCGGACTCACAGCCACCCCGACCGCTGTGCCTGCAGCGCCAGCTGGAACCGGCTCGTAGCCCCGAGCCGGGCCATCAGGACCTGCACCCTACGGAAGAGCGTACGACGGCTGACGCCGATCTCCCGGGCGATCACATCGTCACTCGCGCCGGCCGCGAGCAGCCGGAGCAGACGTCGGTCGGCGGGCAGCAGCCCCACAGGCCGGGCCGAACGGCCGTGGAACGGCAGCGCGTTCTGCCAGGACTGCTCGAACAGCGCCACTAGCGCGGAGAGCAGGCCGCACGGCTGCACGACCAGCATCGTGTTGTACACGTCCGTCTCCTTGATCGACAGGGCGACCAGGGCGTACGCGTCGTCGATGATCACGAGCTTGACCGGCACCGACGGAAGGACCCGCGCCTGCTCGCCGGCCTCGATGCACGGCTCGATCGAATTCTCCAGCTGCCCTGGATGCTCCAGGGACTCCCGCGAGTACACGACCCGCTGGGTCACTCTGCGCGCGAGCGTGGCCAGTGCGTCGTCCATGGCGCCCACGACGGGAAAGTACGGCGGTGAGTCGAACTGCCGGATCTGCTCCCGGGCGCTCGTCCACGCCTGACGCATCCGGAGCCCGATGGCGTCACCGGTCACGACCTCCACCAGAGGATCGTGATACCCGGCGAGCCGCTGCCGCCGGAACGACTCGAACGCGCCCCCGACTGTGATCCGGGACTCGTCGAGTTCGGCCGCCCGGCGCCGCCCGAGGATCTCCAGGCCCGCGGCCGGTGGCACCGGCGCCACGACGGCGGAACCCTCCTCCGCGGTGCTCGCCAGACCGCAGTCGACCAGCTCGCGGTACGCCTCCGCCAGCGCCTCGTCCCCGAGCCCGGCCGCGGCACCGATCGAACTCAGCGGCGCTGGCCCGCACTCCAGGAGCGTCCGGTAGATCCGGGCGCCCTCCCGACTTATGCCCAGATACCGGAGTGCCTCGCCGAGTTTCTCATTCGCCATACACCGATTATCGACGTCTTCGATTCGGGGGCCGCCGGTCCCGCCCGCTCGTGTGCCGTGACGGGCCTGAGGGCCGAACTCAGCCTGGCCGCCACGCCAGATACCGGCGTGGCCGATCCGTGCCACTGGCGGACTTCGGCAACCGGCGCCCACGTCGCGGAGTACCTTCCGGTGGTCGCCGGCCCGCGGCGGTCGTGGAACTCATCCGGAAGAAGGTGCAGGACGTGGCGAAGGGTCGCAAGAACAACCTCTACCAAGACGTCTCCGAGGAACTCTCCACCCTGATGAGGTCGGGGTGGGCGGACACCGAGCGGCACGGGCTGCAGCCCGACGAGCAGGCCCCGTACGCAGCCCGCCGCCGCGCCGTGCTCTCCGCGCGCTTCCCCGGCGAGCGCCTCGTGATCCCCTCCGGCAACCTCAAGACCCGCTCCAACGACGACACGTACCCCTTCCGCCCGTACACGGGATACGTGCACATGACCGGCGACCAGGCACGCGACGGCGCCCTCGTGCTCGAACCCCGCGCAGGCGGCGGCCACGACGCCTACTGCTACCGGCTGCCGCGCGACAGCCGCGCCAACGACGAGTTCTGGATCGGCTACACGGCCGAGCTCTGGATGGGCCGGCGCCGCTCGCTCGCGGAGGCCGAGGTCGTCCTCGGGCTGCCCTGTCGCGACGTACGCACGGCGGTCGACGACCTGGCTGCCGCCACCGGCGTCCCCACCCGGATCGTCCGTGGCATCGACCCGGCCCTCGAAGCCGCGGTCACCACGGACCAGGAGCGCGACGACGAGCTGGAGGAGGCGCTCTCCGAACTCCGGCTCGTCAAGGACGCGTGGGAGATCGGCGAGATGCGCAAGGCTGTCGACTCGACCGTCCGCGGGTTCACCGACTGCGTCGGCGAGCTGTCGCGGGCCGTCGCGTCCTCCGAGCGGTGGATCGAGGGCACCTTCTTCCGCCGGGCGCGCCTGGAGGGCAATGCTGTCGGATACGGCTCCATCTGCGCCGCCGGTGACCATGCCACGATCATGCACTGGACGCAGAACGACGGCCCGGTCCGGCCCGGCGAGCTGCTGCTGCTCGACGCCGGCGTGGAGACCCGTTCCCTCTACACCGCCGACGTCACTCGCACACTCCCGATCGGCGGCACGTTCGCCCCGGTCCAGCGCCAGGTGTACGACGCGGTGTACGAGGCGCAGGAGGCCGGCATGGCCACGGTCACGCCGGGTGCACCGTACCGCGACTTCCACGAGGCGTCCCAGCGTCACCTGACGGCGCGACTCGTCGAGTGGGGCTTCATCAAGGGCCCCGTCGACCGTGCGTACGCCCTGGGTCTGCAGCGTCGCTTCACGATGGCCGGCACCGGGCACATGCTCGGCCTGGACGTCCACGACTGCGCGCAGGCCCGCTCGGGGGAGTACGTCGACGGCATCCTCGCGCCGGGCATGGTGCTCACGGTCGAGCCGGGACTGTACTTCCAGCCCGACGACCTGACCGTGCCGCAGGAGTGGCGAGGCATCGGCGTCCGGATCGAGGACGACCTGGTCGTCACGGAGGACGGCCACGAGAACCTGTCGGCGGGCCTACCCCGCTCCTCGGCCGAGGTCGAATCCTGGATGGCCCGCGTCGCGGGCTAGCCTCGCGCTTTCAGTGCGACGTGAAGTCGCTGTCATGCAGTGGTAGTTACAAGGGGAGGAGTCAACTACTGCGGCCTGTGACCGACGGCCGGTCCCCAGCCTCGGGCGCGTCTGCGGTGACGCGGGGGTGCTGAGCCGAGGTGGTGGAGCTCAACCCTGGCATGGGAAGACACCGTCTCGCCCCGGTACGCACCGCACTCGCGGGGAGGGAGGCGATGATGCCGATCAGAACGTTCAGGCCGATGGCGCAGATCCCCAGGAACGAATCCGCAAGGAGAGTTCAGCGGACACCCGGATGACGAGCGACGCACCGATGAACGCGGCCAGGGTCAAGGCCCGCCCGGGAAGGCCCGGATGTGGTGCCCGAAGGCGGGTGCGGCGGGTGCCGGTCCACACCGCGGCACGGATCGCGAGCCCTCGGAATTCGCCATTGACCTCGCGACCCGTGTCATCCGGCAGGGCAACGCGTGGCGACTCTCCGTATCCGCACAACATCATGGCGTTGTCGTGCGGGAACGGCCCTCCGCACCACCGCGCGAAGACGGCTGCACAAGACCTTCACCGTCCAATCGCTTTCAGCCGCACCGTGCCCACGGTGCGGCTCCGGGTGCAGACGGTGCGCGTGGACCGCGCCTACTCTCCCGGGCCATGAGATCCACTCACACGAGACGCCTCGGTCTCGCCACGATCATCGCCCTCGCCCTCGCGCTCTTCGGCCTGGCGCCCTCCGCGAGCGCCGCCGACCCGGCCCCGGCCGAACTGTCGTTCACGACCGACGCCGCCACCACCACGCCCGGCGGTGCGGTGAACCTGTCGATGACGATCAAGAACAATCAGACGTACGACATCTGGTTCATCTACCAGTCCATCGACCCGACCTGGCTGACCACCCAGCGCCCCGACCTCAAGTACAGCTTCGTCGGCTGCAGCCTGGCGACGGACGCCGGGGCCGTCCCGTGTTCCGGCACCGGGCCGGCGAACCTCGGCGGCAACTACGGCACCACCATCCCGCCCGGCCAGAGTCGTACCGTCACCCTGACCTTGCAGGTCGCCGCCGACTCCGGCTGCAACGGCAACATCGGCTTCTACTCCTACTTCTACGCGGAGTTCAGCGACAGCAGCAACGTCAGCGGCGGCCCGGTCTACACGCCCGAGACTCGCGTGCTGTGCGCGTGACCGCACACCCACTCCACCCGAGGGGCGCGCATCCCCGCTGAGCGGGACCTCATGGACGAAGGCGGCGGCCGGCCCCTGCTTTACACCGGCCGCCGTCGGGATGCCACCCCAGGAGTGACTTGATCCAGCTCCACAGCGACCGGAATTCTGGTCTCGTCCACTGACGTTTCTCGCCCTCGATCTCCCGTGGCCCGCAGCCCACCGCTCGCCTTCCGCAGCAGCACACAGGCCTGCGAGTGACTCCCACGGCCAGGACCGGAGGCTCCGAAGCCACCGAAGACGACCGCCTTGTCGGATTGATCGTCACATATGCTTTTCCGTCAAGTTCCCCAGCGGCCACATAAAAACTCCACACAGACCTCACCATGTGACTCGACGGATGCGTCGACGACCGGCGCCTCAGAGAGGCAGCGGCGTGGTCTTGGGGTGGGGCAGGCTCTGACAGGAGCCCGACCTCCCCCGCCCTGGGGAGGGATTTCCACCGCATGAAGCGGACCATTCGCACCACCGCGCTCATAGTGGGCACACTGATGGCAGCGATCGGGTTACCGGCTGCCACCGCCCAGGCGGGCGATCCGGCACCGCGCGTCGATCTGCGCGTGCTCGTCGTGAGCGACGGGGGACCGTCCACCGACGCCATCGCCGCCGAACTGGAGAACGCCGGAACGCCGTACACCGAGGTCGAATTGGAGGACGCCGACCGGCCCGTGATCGACGCGGGATTCCTCGCCGACACCGTCGACGGCCGACCGCGCGCGAAGTACCAGGCCGTCGTCCTGCCCAACGACAACCCGTTCCCGACGGGCTCCGCCGAGATGGCGGCCATCGTGGCCTACGAGCGGGCGTACTCGATTCCACAGGTCGACGCCTACACCTACGCGCGTCCACAGGTGGGGCTCAACGCGGCGGTCGGCACGGGCTACGCCGGCAGCATCGACGGGGTGCGCGCCGAGGTGACGCAGGCCGGCAAGGCCGGGCCCTTCGGCTACCTGGGGGGCACTGTCCCCTTCGAGGACAACTCCCCCACCGTGAGCGAGTCCTACGCCTATCTCTCGACGCCGGCAGCGGGCGCCGACTTCACCCCTTACGTCCAGGCCGCCATCCCGGGCAGACCGACGATGGGCTCCCTGGTGGGCGAGTACCGGCACGACGGGCGGCGTCAGCTTGTCGTCACCTTCGTCTACAACCGGTACCAGCAGCAGTACCGACTGCTGGCCAGGGGCATCGTGGAGTGGATGACCGGCGGGGTGCACCTCGGCGCCGACCGCAACTACTTCGCGGTCCACGTCGACGACGTCTTCGCCGCTGACGACCGCTGGGACACCGTGCTCAACTGCACGCCCGGAGACGTGGACTGCCAGCCGGGCGAGGGCACTCCGAACCCGATACGCATGGTCCCGGCCGACGTCGATCACGCCACCGCCTGGCAGAACGGCCGGGACTTCACACTCGACTTCGCCTACAACGCCTCCGGCACCGTCGACCACCGCGAGGACAACGGCGGTCAGGACGCCCTCGCCGACAAGCTCCTGGCCGAGCGCGACCGGTTCCGCTGGATCAACCACACCTACACCCACGCCTTCCTGGGCTGTGTGCAGGACACAGGCGTGGTGCCGTGGAAGTGCGCGACGAACGCAGACGGATCCACCCGGTGGGTCGGCCGGAACGCGATCGCCGACGAGATCGCGACCAACGAAGCGTGGGGTGCGGCGGCCGGACTCCCTCTCAGGCGCGATGAGTTGGTCACCGGCGAGCACTCCGGTCTGAAGGTCACCCCTCAGCAGCCGGAGGACAACCCCAACCTGGGGCTCGCCCTCACCGACACGGGCATCGAGTGGCTGGGCTCGGACAACTCCCGGGACCCCGTGCAGCGCCAGGTCGGCACCGCCACGACCATCTCCCGCTACCCGATGAACGTCTTCTACAACGCCGGGCGGGAAGCCGAACAGGTCGACGAGTACAACTGGATCTACACCGGCCGCGCCCAGGGCGGCAGCGGAATCTGCGAGGACAACCCTGCCACCTCCACCTGCCTGGCCGCTCCGCTGGACATCGCCACCGGCTACACCGAGCACATCGTCCCGCTGGAGACCCGGATCGCGCTGGGGCACGTCCTCTCCAACGACCCCAAGCCCCACTTCATCCACCAGTCGAACCTCGCCGAGGACCGCATCGCCTATCCGGTGCTCGACGGTGTGCTCGGCGCCTACGACGACCTGTTCACCGCCGACACCCCCGTGGTGAATCTCCGCATGAAGGACATCGGCGTCGAGATGCGGCGCCGGGCAGCCTGGCGGGCCGCCATCGACGCAGGCCAGGTCACCGCCTACCGGATCGGCGACAGTGTGACCGTGCATGCGCCCGGGGGTGTGGCGATCGCGGCCACCATGCCCGCCGGTACCCGGCAGGGCGGCACCGGCTTCGGGGCTCCCTACGCGGGCAAGGTCTCCGGCTGGGGCTCGGCCGAAGGCCGGCCCTACACCCTGGACCTGCCCGTGTCCGCGGGTGCGGCGGCCGCGGCGGACACGCCGTACGAAGCACCCGCCGTGACCGGCGCACCGACGGGCGCCGCACCCCGGACCGAGGTGCCTTCCGGCGTCGTGGAGCGGGTCCCCCACGGCGCGGAACGCTGACAGGCGTACGCCCCCCTGTCCCGGTCGCCGGTGCGGCGGCCGGGGCGGGCCCCCTGGCCCGACAACCTCACTTCCCGGCCGTGGAGCAGATCGATGTACTTTCCCCACGGCGCGCGACACTCCGGCGCGTCGCGCGTCACCCTGCTCACCGAAGGCACCTACCCGCACAGTCATGGTGGCGTGAGCGTCTGGTGCGACCAACTCGTCACCGGCATGCCGGACATCGCGTTCGACGTGATCGCCGTCACCGGAACCGGTCGCGAGCCGGTCGTCTGGGACGTTCCGGACCACGTCGGCCGCATCGTCTCCGTCCCCATGTGGGGCCCCGCCCCCGAGGGGCGGGCGCCGCGCGGGCACCACCGCCGGCGGATCGCCGAGTCCTACGAGCGGTTCGTGACCGCGCTGCTCGACCCGCGCGCGGAGGACGGCTTCGGCCCGGCTCTGTACGCGCTGGCGCGGGCCGCCCAGGACGGCTGGCTCAGTCCGTTCCTGCGCGGGGACCAGGCCATCGGCATCCTGACGGCCCTCTGGAACCGGTCCGGGCTCGCGGTGCGCGAGGCCCGGCCGACCCTCCAGGACGCGGTGACCGCGACCGCACTGCTGGAGCACGCCCTGCGGCCGCTGGCCGCGCCGTACCCGGAGGAGGGAGTGGCGCACGCGGTCAGCGGAGGCGTGGCGGTCCTGCCGGGCCTCGCCGCGCTGGAACGGCACGGCGTGCCGCTCCTGCTCACCGAGCACGGCGTGTATCTGCGCGAGCGCTACCTCGGATACCGCACCGCTCCCTACCGGTGGCCGGTGAAGGCGCTCGTACTGGGCTTCTTCCGGCTGCTGGCGGAGGAGACGTACCGGCGGGCCGCCCTGATCACCCCGGGCAACCGCTACAACCGGCTCTGGGAGGAGCACGGAGGTGCCGCGCCCGATTCGATCCGGACCGTCTACAACGGCGTGGACCCCGCCGCGTTTCCGCCCGCCGGCCCGGAACCTGCCGACCCCGTGCTCAGCTGGGCCGGCCGTGTCGACCCGATCAAGGACCTGGAGACCCTGATCCGCGCCTTCGCCCTCGTACGGGCGCGGATGCCGACCGCGCGGCTGCGCCTGTTCGGCGGCACGCCGCGCGGCGGGGAGGCCTACCGGGACCGGTGCGAGGCACTGGCCGCGGAGCTGGGCCATGCCGCCGCGGTCACCTTCGAGGGCCGGGTCGAGGACATCAGGGACGCGTACGCGGCGGGGAACGTCGTGATGCTCTCCAGTATCAGTGAGGGCTTCCCCTTCACTCTGATCGAAGCCATGTCGTGCGGGCGGGCGACCGTCTCCACGGACGTGGGCGGCGTCCGGGAGGCAGTAGGAGACACCGGTCTCGTCGTGCCGCCCCGTGATCCGGCCGCGATGGCCGCCGCGGCACTGGAGTTGCTGGCCGACGCCGAGCGGCGCCGGAGGATGGGCGAGGGGGCCCGGCTCAGGGTGATCGAGCAGTTCACCCTCCGGCAGACCATCGACACCTTCCGTTCCATCTACCAGGAGCTGTCCGGGGCCGACGGCCGGAGAGCGCCCTCGGCCGTCGAGGAACACGTGCCGACGACGGTGGGCAGGTCACCGGTGAGGAGCGCGGCCGGATGAGTGGACCCATGTCGCTGGAACCGGGCGGCGCGGAACAGGACACGCTGGCACTGCGCCTCGCCGACGACCGCACCCTTGCCCTGCGCCTCGCCGGCCCCTGCCCGCCTGCCCCGGTCCTGCCCGGCCACGGGGCGCGAGCCGACGCGGTGGACGGGCTGGCCGCCGCACTGGCCGAACGTATCGCGCCCGCGGTCCACCCTTACGAGGTCGCCGCGCTACTGGAATCCGAGGGCCTCACCGGTGACGTGATCCGGGAGAAGTACGGGCACGCCGACCTGTTCTCGCTGGCGACGGCGTTGTACCGGCGCGTACCGCGGACCTTCCCCGAGCCGCCCCGCCCCACCGACCCTTGGCGACCTGACCATCTGCGCTGCGCCTTGCGAGGGCTGCTGTTCGCGCTCCCCGGCCTCGCGTACGCACTCGCCGGGCGGCTGCTGCCTCCTGACGGCGCGGTGCGGGCACTGGTGGTGGCCGGGCTCATCTCCTGGGCCTGGAACCAGGCACTGGGCCACCGGGCCTACCTGCGTCTGACGGCCGGGCGGCTGGAGGCGGGCCGCACCCTGGCGAAGGGGGCACCGCTGGGGGCTGCCACGGCCGTCGCCGCCGGTGCCGCTCTCTCGGGGTCGGCCGTGACGGCCCTGGCCGTCACGGCCCAGTCGGCATACCTCGCGGCGGCCGGTGTGCTGCTCGTGCTGGGCCGCGAACGGCTGCTGCTGGCGGTCCTCGTGCCCGTCACCGCCTGCGGGGTGTCGCTGCTGTGGTGGGAACCCGGGAACGTGCTCCGCGCCGGGCTGCCGCTGCTGTCACTCCTCGGTGCGGTCGCCGCGGCCGCCTGGGCGCTGCGCGCCACCCGCTCGGTCCCGGCCGCACCCGGCACCGCGCGTCCGGGGCTGTGGCCGTCCCTGCCGTACGGCCTGTTCGGACTGGCCGCCGGATCACTCGTGTTCCTGGCGGGCCGGGACCATCCCTGGGCCGTGATCGTGCTGACTCTGAGCATGGGGCCGGCCGAGTGGCTGCTGTACCGCTACCGCGGACTGTCGGTGGCGGCACTGCGGTCCACGAGGACGCTCGGCGGGTTCCGGGCCCGCTCCGCAGCCGTTCTCACCGGCTGCCTGCTGGTGTACCTCGGCCCTCTCCTACCGGCGGCGCTGCTCGTGGACGCCGAGCCCGCCACCCTGCTGCTGCTCGCCGCAACTCTGTGGATCTCCCTGCTGCTTCAGGCGTTCGGCACCGCCTGGCCGCCGGCCGCCGTGGGTCTGACCGCAGCGGCGTTCTCCGGCGCGGGGATGCTGACCGGCGCCCCGCCGGGCACCGCGGCGCTGCCGCTGAGCTGCGGTGCTGCCGTGCTCTGTCTCACAGCCGTGACCCTACGGCGGCTGGGCCGACCCACCGCACACGGCTGACGGGACTCCACCGACCGACCACCGCCGACCGACCGACCGACCGACCACCAACTACGACCACCGACCACCGACCACCGGAAGGAAACCACCTTGAACGCCCCATCGCTCGCCGCCGTCACCGGAGCCGAGGGCTTCATCGGTTCCCACCTCACCGAGGCGCTCGTCGCCGCCGGGCACCGGGTGAGGGCCATGGCGCAGTACAACTCCTTCTCCTCGTACGGCTGGCTCGAAACCCTCCCCCCCGCCGTCCTGGACCAGGTCGAGATCGTCCTCGGCGACGTCCGGGACCCGGGTTCGGTCCGCCATCTCGTCGAAGGGGCCGACAGCGTCTACCACTTGGCCGCGCTCATCGCCATCCCCTACTCCTACCGGGCACCCCACAGCTACGTGGACACCAACGTCACCGGCACACTGAACGTCCTGGAGGCGGTACGGGCCGCGGGCACACCGCGGCTGGTGCACACCTCTACCAGCGAGACCTACGGCACCGCGCAGACCGTGCCGATCACCGAGGACCACCCCATCAACACCCAGTCCCCCTATGCGGCTTCGAAGGCGGGCGGGGACCGGCTGGCCGACAGCTATCACGCCAGCTTCGACACCCCCGTGGTGACGCTGCGGCCGTTCAACACCTTCGGGCCGCGGCAGTCCATGCGGGCCGTGATCCCCACCGTCATCGGCCAGGTCGCGGCCGGGGAGCGGACCATCACCCTCGGCGACCTGCGTCCCACTCGGGACTTCACCTTCGTCAGGGACACCGCGCAGGCGTTCCTGGCGGTCGGCTCCGCGCCCGCCGAGCGGGTCGTGGGCCGTACTTTCAACGCCGGCACGGGCGGCGAGATCTCCGTCGGCGACCTGGTCGCCCTCATCGGCAAGGTGATGGACACCGCGCTCGACGTCCGCGAGGACACGCAGCGGCTGCGGCCCGCGAACTCCGAGGTCATGCGACTGGTCGCGGATGCCGGGCGACTGCGCGCGGCGACCGGCTGGAGCCCGGCGCACAGCCTGGAGGAGGGCCTCGCGCAGACGGTGGAGTTCTTCCGCGAGCCGGGCAACCTCGCCCGCTACAAGACCGGCATCTACAACATCTGACCGCACCCGGCACTTCGAGCAAGGGGAAGACCATGTACGCAGTGATCATGGCCGGTGGCAAGGGTGTCCGGCTGCGGCCCTACACCACGACCCTGCCCAAGCCGCTGGTGCCCATCGGAGACCAGCACGCCATCCTCGAAATCGTCCTGCGCCAGCTCGCCTCGGCCGGCTTCACCGGCTGCACCATCGCCATCGGCCATCTCGGCGAGATCATCCGGGCCTACGTCGGCGACGGCTCCCAGTGGGGCCTGCGAGTCGACTACTCCACCGAGGAATCCCCGCTGGGGACCATGGGGCCGCTCCTGACGATGCGTGAACGGCTTCCGGAGCACTTCCTGGTGATGAACGGGGACATCCTCACCGACCTCGACTACGCCGACGTCCTCCACAGCCACCAGAGCTCCGGAGCGCCTCTGACCATCGCCACGTATGCGCGCCAGGTGCGCATCGACTTCGGTGTGCTGACCACCGACGCGAGCAAGGTCGTCGGCTTCACGGAGAAGCCGAGCCTGGACTACCGCGTTTCCATGGGGGTGTACGGGTTGACCCGGGCCACGCTCGACGGGTACACCGCCGGGCTGCCGCTGGGCTTCGACGAGTTGGTGCTGGACCTGCTGGGTTCCGGCAACCCGCCGCTCGCCTATGACTTCGACGGCTACTGGCTGGACATCGGCCGTCCCGACGACTACGACCGGGCCAACGCGGAGTTCACCAGCCGCAAGTCCCTGCTACTCAAGGGGGCCTGAGCGGTATGCGCGTTCTCGTCCTTGGCTCCACCGGTTACCTGGGGGCCCACGTCGCCGAGCGGCTCGGTGCTCTCAAGGGCGCGCGGGTCCTCGCCGGCGGGCGGTCCCCCGCCGCCGACGTTCCCGTCGACCTCGCCACCGACTCCCCCGACCGGCTCGCGAAGACCCTGGCGTCGGCGGCGCCGGACGCCGTGGTCAACTGCGCCGGGGCGACCGGCGGGGACCCGGTGACGCTGGCGGAGGCCAATGCCCGGGGGCCCGCCGTCCTGTGCGAGGCCATGGTTCTGGCCTGCCCCTCGGCCCGGCTGGTCCATCTCGGTTCGGCCGCCGAGTACGGCCCGAGCACTGACAGGGTTCCGACGGCGGAGTCTGCGGCCACCCGCCCGCTCAGCGCCTACGGGGCCACGAAACTGGCCGGCACGGCCACCGTCTCGACCTCCGCTCTGGACGCACTCGTCCTCCGGGTCGGTAACCCGGTGGGGCCCGGGGCGCCACCCGGCGGACTGCCGGGCCGGGTCACCCGGCTCCTGCGCGAAGCGGGTTCGGACACGGACGCGGTGCTCCGCCTCGGGGACCTGTCGGCGTACCGCGACTTCGTCGACGCACGAGACGTGGCGCGGGCGGTGGAGCAGGCGGTGACCGCGCCCGGGCCGTTGCCGCGCGTGCTCAACATCGGCGGCGGCGACGCCGTACCGGTGCGCGACCTGGTGCATACCCTCGCGGAGATCGCGGGCTTCGGCGGACGCATCGAGGAACAGGGCGCCGGCTCCGCCCGCTCGGATCAGGTGTCCTGGCAGTGTTCCGACATCTCTGCCGCCGGGACAGCCCTTAGCTGGCGTCCCTCGTATGTGCTCCGGGAGTCTCTGACTGCACTGTGGTCCGCCGGCGCCCACCCCCCGGCCCCGCGCGAGGAAGGCGAACTGCCATCGTGAGCCTTCTGATCCCGCTGTACGTCCACCCGGCTGTGGACCCTGCCGCCTGGCACCAGCTCATTGAGGCGGCCGACCGCACCTACGCGGTCGTGCTCAATCCCGCGGACGGACCGGGCGGCGCCGCCGATCCCGCCTTCGTCTCCGCGGCGGGCGCGCTGCGCAGAGCGGGCGCCCGCGTGCTCGGCTATGTGGACACCGACTACGGCACCCGGCCTGCCGTCGATGTCACCGCCGATGCCGCCCGGCACCGGGAGTGGTACGCCACCGACGGCTGCTTTCTGGACCGGGTGAGCGCAGCCGGGGACGCGCTGTCCGCCTACCGGAAGCTGGTACGCGCGCTGCGCCGGCAGGGCGCATCGCCCGTGGTCCTCAACCCGGGCGTGCACCCGGCTCCCGGCTACGCCAGGATCGCCGATCTCCTCGTCACGTTCGAGGGCCCTTGGTCCACCTATGTGTCGGCGTTCAGCAGACCCGACTGGACGACGCGCTGTCCGCCCGACCGCTTCTGTCATCTGGTGTACGGCGTGCCCGAGGCGCTGGCCTCGCTGGCCGTACGCACCGCCCACGAGCGTGGCGCCGCGGTGTCGGGCCCTGTGACCGGGCAGCCGCCCAACCCGTGGGCCCGGCTGACACCGGTGCTGTCCGGAGCGGGGCGGTGAAACCCGGAGCCCGGCCGTGGGCAACCCTGCTGGCTGTGCTGGCGGTCGTGGTGACCACCTTGCTGTCCGGTTGTTCCGATACGGGCGGCAGCCGGGACACGGCGTCGGACGGACCGGGCAAGAGCCGGTGGCAGCCTCGTCCGGGGCTGGCCTGGCAGTGGCAGCTTGACGGGAAGGTCGACGCCGCGGCGGCCGACGTGCCGGTCTATGACATCGACGGCTTCGAGAACGACGCCGAGGACGTCGCCCGGCTCCACCGCGCGGGCCGCAAGGTGATCTGCTACATCAACGTGGGCGCCTGGGAGGACTACCGGCCCGACAAGGACGCGTTCCCCCGCTCGGTGCTGGGCGGGCCGAACGGCTGGCAGGGTGAGCGCTGGCTCGACATCCGGCGGATCTCCCTGCTTCGGCCGATCATGGAACGGCGGTTCGACATGTGCCGGAAGAAGGGATTCGACGCGGTGGAGCCCGACCTCGTGGAGGGGTACGCCGAGGACACGGGCTTCCCGCTCACCGCGCAGGACCAGCTGCGCTACAACCGCATGATCGCTCGCATCGCCCACGAACGCGGCCTGGCTGTGGGCCTGAAGAATGATCTCTCCCAGATCCCGCAGCTGGTGGACGCCTTCGACTTCGCGGTCAACGAACAGTGCGCGCAGTACGGCGAGTGCGCGAAGCTCACACCGTTCATCGAGGCGGGCAAGGCCGTCTTCCATGTCGAGTACACCGAGCCGACCGACCGCTTCTGCCCCGAGTCCCGCAGGCTGAACCTCTCCTCCATGCGGAAGAAGTGGGAACTGGGGACCTGGCGCAGGGCCTGCTGAGCGGCGAGGCCGGGTCCGGAGGGGTGGGGGCCACCACGCCCCGGACCGCCGACGCCACCTCCGTGGTCCGACCGGTGTCCCCGCCTCGTACGTCACGGTCGGCTCGATCGTGACGTACGCGAAGGAGCACTTGAGTCCCGCCCGGGGGGCTGGGTGCCGGGGCGGGTTCCTCGGTTCGGCCGCGCTCGTGCTGCGCGCCCGGGCCGCCGCGCTTACCGTCGGTCATGGATCGCCACCGGGATGCCGCAGGGACGGCGTACGGCCGGGCGACCGGTCCAGCCGCACTTGGAGGAGCCCATGCCGGAGCTGTTCATCGAAGGGCAGTGGACCGCTGCCCTCGACGGGCGGACGCGGGAGATCCGCTGTCCCGCCGACGGGAGTCTGGTGGCCGTCGTGGACGAGGGCGGGGCGCGGGACGCCGACGCGGCCGTTCGCGCGGCCCGGCGGGCGTTCGACGACGGGCCCTGGCCGGGGACGCCGGCCGGCGAGCGGGGGCGGCTGCTGCTGCGGGTCGCGGAGCTGCTGGAGCGGGACAAGGACGTCTTCGCGCGGGCCGAGTCGCTGGACACCGGGAAGCGGCTGGCCGAAAGCGTGTACGACATGGACGACATCGCGAACTGCTTCCGGTACTTCGGCAACCTCGTCGCGGCCGGGGACGGGGGCCGGGTCGTGGAGACCGGGGTCGCGGACGTCGACAGCCGGATCGTGCACGAACCCGTCGGGGTGTGCGCGCTCATCACCCCGTGGAACTATCCGCTGCTCCAGACCGCTTGGAAGGTCGCTCCGGCGCTCGGGGCCGGTAACACGTTCGTGCTGAAACCGAGCGAGCTGACTCCGCACACCGCCGTTCTGCTCATGGGGCTGCTGGCCGAGGCCGGGCTGCCGGACGGGGTCGCGAATCTGCTGCTCGGGGCGGGGGGCGTGGTGGGCGCGCCGCTCACCGAGGACCCCCGGGTGGACATGGTGTCGTTCACCGGGGGGCTCGCGACCGGGCGGAGCATCATGGCTGCCGCCGCGCCCACCGTGAAGAAGGTGGCCCTGGAGCTGGGCGGCAAGAACCCCAACATCGTCTTCGCCGACGCCGACTTCGACACCGCCGTCGACTACGCGCTGATGGCGGTGTTCCTGCACTCCGGCCAGGTCTGTTCCGCCGGGGCCCGGCTCCTGGTGCAGGACGAGCTGCACGACCGGTTCGTGGACGAGCTGGTGGCGCGGGCCCGGCGGATCAGGCTCGGCGGGCCCTTCGACGAGGACGCCCGCAGCGGTCCGCTGATCTCCGCCGAGCACCGCGACAAGGTCGAGGCGTATGTGGCGGAAGGTGTGGCCGAGGGCGCGGTTCTGCGCTGCGGGGGTGCGCGGCCCGACGATCCGGCGTTGGCGAACGGCTTCTACTACCCGCCGACCGTGCTGGACGAGTGCACGGCCGGGATGTCCGTGGTGCGGGACGAGTCGTTCGGGCCGGTGCTCACCGTGGAGCGGTTCCGGGACGAGGACGAGGCTCTGCGGCTGGCCAACGACACCGTGTACGGGCTGGCGGGGGCTGTTTGGACGCGGGACGGCGAGCGCGCCCACCGGGTGGCGTCCCGGCTGCGGGCGGGCACCGTGTGGATCAACGACTTCCACCCCTACGTACCGCAGGCGGAGTGGGGCGGCATGAAGCAGTCCGGTTTCGGCCGGGAACTGGGGCCCGCCGGACTCGCCGAGTACCAGGAGGCCAAGCACATCTGGCGCAATGTCGCGGCGGTTCCCCAGCGATGGTTCGAGTGAACGGCACCGAGGTCACCGGGCTGCGTCCTGGCTGTGCGGGCCGCCGGAATCCGGCCGGTGTCCGCCATGGCGCGGGACGGAGGTCCGCCCGCGTTCCCGCCGGGGCGGTGGGGGCCGCCGGTGGACCGGCTCGCGGTGCTGTGGGGCACGGCGATGTCCCTCAACCGGGCCTGGCCGCGCGCCGAGGTCCGAAGCGCGGCGGGTCCGCGGTACGGATAGCCGCGGTCCGGTGTTCCTGTTCAACGAGGTCGTCGCGTTCGGCGGCTTCGCCCACCGCTGGTCCGCCCAGCGGCACCGCACCGGTGCTCGCCGAGCACCGCTTCGAGGCGGAGCCGCCCGCCGCTCCCCCGCCGACCCTCTGAACCCTGGAGACGCGATGCCCGAAGAGAACTCTGTGCCCACGTACGACTACGTCGTGGTCGGCGGCGGTACGGCCGGAGCCGTCGTCGCGGCCCGGCTCACCGAGGACCCCGCCGTCACCGTCTGCGTCCTGGAGGCGGGGCCCTCCGACGTCGGGGACGACAACGTCCTGCGGCTGGAGCGGTGGATGGCGCTGCTGGAGTCGGGTTACGACTGGGACTACCCGGTCGAGCCGCAGGAGAACGGCAACAGCTTCATGCGGCACGCCCGTGCCAAGGTGCTCGGCGGCTGTTCCTCGCACAACTCGTGCATCGCCTTCTGGGCCCCGGCCGAGGACCTCGACGAGTGGGGCGCGCTGGGCTGTACGGGGTGGAGCGCGGCGGACTGCTTCCCCCTCTACCAACGGCTGGAGACGAACGACGCGCCCGGCGACCACCACGGGCGCTCCGGCCCCGTCACCATCCGTACAGTGCCGCCCCGCGACCCGTGCGGGGCGGCCCTGCTGGAGGCCTGTGCGGCGGCGGGCATCCCCACCGTCCCCTTCAACACGGGCAGCACGGTGATCCGGGGTGCGCACTGGTTCCAGATCAACGCCCGGGAGGACGGCACCCGCTCCTCCGCCTCGGTCTCGTATCTGCATCCGGTGCTGGGCAAGCGGCCCAACCTGGACGTACGCACGGGGCTCCAGGCGAAGCGGCTGCTGTTCGAGGGCGACCGGTGCGCCGGCGTGGAGTACCTGGAGCCCGACACCGTGCACAGCGGGGCGGTGCACGCCCGGCGCGAGGTGGTCGTCGCCTGCGGCGCGATCGACTCCCCGAAGCTGCTGATGCTGTCCGGCATCGGCCCGGCCGGGCATCTGCGGGACACCGGGGTGGACGTGCGGGTGGACTCCCCCGGTGTCGGCTCACACCTCCAGGACCACCCGGAGGGCGTGATCATGTGGGAGGCGAAGCGGCCCATGGCCACCACCTCGACCCAGTGGTGGGAGATCGGCATCTTCGCGGATACCGAGAAGGGGCTGGACCGGCCGGACCTGATGTTCCACTACGGCTCGGTGCCCTTCGACATGAACACCTACCGGCGCGGCTACCCGACCTCGGACAACGCGTTCTGTCTGACCCCCAACGTCACCCGCGCCCGGTCCAGGGGCACGGTCCGGCTGCGGAGCCGGGACTTCCGCGACAAGCCCCGGGTCGATCCCCGCTACTTCACCGACGAGCACGACGTACGGGTCATGACCTACGGGCTGCGGCTGGCGCGGGAGATCGTCGGGCAGCCGCCGATGGCGGACTGGGCGGGCGCCGAGCTGGCCCCGGGCCCGGGTGCGGCCACGGACGCCGAGCTGCTCGACTACATCCGTGAGACCCACAACACCGTCTACCACCCGGCCGGGACCGTACGGATGGGCCCGGCGGACGACCGGGAGTCACCGCTCGACCCTCGGCTGCGGGTCAAGGGGGTCACGGGGCTGCGGGTGGCCGACGCGTCCGTCATGCCGGTCCTCTCGACGGTCAATCCGTGCATCACCACGATGATGATCGGCGAGAAGTGCGCCGACCTGATCAAGGCCGACGCCGCCGGGAAGGGGTGAGCGGCACACCGGGCACAGATTCGTACACGTACTCGAATCACAGGGCGCCCTCCCGCCGGGCGCGGTTGTGCCGGTCCCGGGCAGGGCGGATTCTGAAGGTAATGAACCAGGCCGGTGTGGTGCGGTGAGCGCAGCGAACACGGCGGAGAGCGCCGATTTCCGTGGCCCCCTGGACATCACCAGGGCGGCCACGGTGGTTCTGGACGCCGAAGACACCGTCATCGGCTGGAGCCCCGCGGCGGTCGAGCTGCTCGGGCACCGGCCGTCCGACGCCCTGGGGCGGCCGCTCAGCGCCTTCCTGTCGGCGCGGCCGGTGGAGGGGCCCCCGGTGCCCGACGTACCGGGCCCACCGCCCCTCGCGGGGAACGACTTCCATGTGGCGCGTACCCGGGACGGCCGTGAGCTGCTGGTGGCCACCGCGACCTGCCCCCTGCCGGGCGCCCCCGGCGGCCCCGGCACCCCGGACCGGGTCCTGGTGGCCGCGGAGGTCGGGGAGCTGCGGCACTGGGAATCGCGGCTGGCCCTGCTCCAGGGGCTGGCCACGCAGTCGCCCGTGGGCCTGGCCATCTACGACACCGATCTACGGCTGACCTGGAGCAACACCGCGTACGAGCGGGAGATCGGGCAGCCGCTCGACACCTACCGGGGCAAACGGGCCGACGAACTGTACTCCGGGGGCTCCTTCGTGACCCAGGGCTACCCGCAGACCCTCGACGCCGTCATGCACCACGTCCTGGCCACCGGAGAGCCGATCCTCGATCTGCACTTCCGGGGGCAGCCGCCCAGCGACCCGGGCAGGGACCATCTGTGGTCCTGCTCCTACTACCGGCTGGAGGACGCCCACGGGCATGTCTTCGGTGTGTGCGAGGACGCGTTCGACATCTCCGACCGCTACCGGGCGCAGGAGCGGCTGACCCTCCTCGTCGAGGCCGGACGCAGCATCGGCACCGTCCTGGACGTGGTGACCACCGCCGAGGAGGTCGCGGAGGTCGCGGTGCCGGACTTCGCCCGGGCGGTACGGGTCGACGTGACGAGCGCCGCGGTGACCGGGGAGACGGCGGCCGCCGGGAGCACGGCGGACATGACCCTGCTGCGGGTCGCCGAACGGTCGGCCACGGGTCAGGCGGCCCCGGACCCGGGCCGTTCGGCCACGGCGGCCGGGAGCGCGGACGTCACGGACCCCGCCGACCCCCGGCACCGGTATCCGCCCGTCACCTATCCGCCCGGATCGCCCCAGAACCGCAGCCTGTCCTCCGGCGGGCTCGTCCTCGACGAGAGCACCCTGGTCGTCCCGCTCCGGGCCGGCGGCGGCATCCTGGGGCTCGTCACCTTCGACCGGACCGTGCACACCGACGCCCCGGGCCACGCGCCCGCCCCGGTGACCACCTTCGACGGCGGCGAGGTCGCGCTGGCCGACGAGCTGGCGGCCCGGACGGCCGTCTGCATCGACAACGCCCGCCGCTACACCCGCGAGCGCACCGCCTCGCTCGCCCTCCAGCGGCAGCTGCTCCCCCACCATCTGCCGCCGCGGTCCGCCGTGGAGACCGCCTACCGCTATCTGCCCGCCGACGATGTGACCGGGGTCGGCGGGGACTGGTTCGACGTGATCCCGCTGTCCGGGACCCGGGTCGGTCTGGTGGTCGGGGACGTGGTCGGGCACGGCCTCCAGGCCGCCGCCACCATGGGCCGACTGCGCACCTCCGTACGGGCCTTCGCCCAGCTGGACATGGCCCCCGACGAGCTGCTCACCCGGCTGGACGACCTCGTGGGGCAGCCCGCCGAGGAGCAGTACGACGCGTACGGGACGACCACGGACGCCACCGGCGCCGTCGGCGGGACGGCTTCCCACGCGTACGACGACGTGACGACCGGGGCGACCTGCCTGTACGCGGTCTACGACCCGGTCTCCCGACACTGTGTCATGGCCCGGGCCGGGCACCTGCCTCCGGCGATCGTGGAACCCGGGGGCCGGGTGTCGTTCCCGGACCTGCCCGCCGGGCCGCCGCTGGGCCTGGGCGGCCTGCCGTTCGAGTCCATGGAGATCGACCTGCCGGTGGGCAGCCTCCTGGCGCTGTTCACCGACGGGCTGGTCGAGGCCCGCGACCACGACATCAGCCGGGGCCTCGACGCGCTGGGCCGGGTACTGGCCGACCCCTCGGCCTCGCTGGACGAGCTGTGCGACCGGGCGGTCGCCGAGCTGGTGCCCGGCGGCACGAGCGCCGACGACACGGCCCTGCTCCTGGTCCGTACCCGCGAACTCGCCGAGGGGCGGGTGGCCGAGTGGGAGCTGTCGGCGGAGCCGGTGTCGGTGGGCCGGGCCCGCGAACTGGCCACCGGGCAGCTGGAGGCCTGGGGCCTGGCGGAGCTGTCGTTCTCGACCGAACTGGTCGTCAGCGAACTGGTCACCAACGCGGTCCGGTACGCGGGCGGGCCGCTGCGGCTGCGCCTCATCCGTGACAGCACCCTGCTGTGCGAGGTCGCGGACACCGGTCACACCTCGCCGCACCTGCGGCACAGCGCGGAGGACGACGAGGGCGGACGCGGCCTGTTCATCGTCGCGCAGCTCGTCCAGCGATGGGGCACGCGGTACACCCGGACCGGAAAGACCATCTGGACCGAGCAGGCCTTTTCCCCTGCGGTGACCTCTCAACTCCGGTGACCTTCCAACCCTGTCGGCCTCCCCGGCTCCCGCGACTCCCCACTCTGCCGACCCCCCAACTCCCGGGAATTTCCAGCTCTGTTGACCTCCCAACGCCGGAGACGCCCCGACGTTGTTGACATCCCAACAGACATCGACTTAGGTATGCCTTACCTAAGTCGACTGGGTGTCCGTGGTTCTGGTCAACAATGTTGAGAAAGGTGCTCATCGAATGAGTGCTGTCCCCTCCACCCGTACCGTCGCCCGCGCGGGCCTCGCCGCCTTCGCCGCAGCCGCGCTGGCGCTGACCCTCGCCTCCCCGGCCGCCGCCGCGACCGGTACCCGCACGATCACCGACGGGGGCACGACCTACGACCTGTCACTCACGGCCCCGGACACCGCGGCCGCCTCGGGTGCCAACGTCACCGTCTCCGGCAGCGGTTACAACACCGGCCAGGGCGTCTACGTCAGCCTGTGCGTGGTGGACGGGACACAGGGCGCCGGCAAGCCCTCGCCGTGCCTCGGCGGCCAGGACGAGTCCGGCACCACCGGCGCCTCGCACTGGGTGTCCAACCTGGGCGGCGGCATCCTGCCCAACAGCTCGACCTTCGGCACGGGCGGCACCTTCAGCGTCCAGATACACGTCAAGGCCGATCTCGGCGGCGGCAACGTCTGCGGCGACACCGTCGAGTGCGCCATCGTGACCCGCGCCGACCACACCGACACCAACGACCGCAAGTACGACGTCCACACCCCGATCGACTTCGTGTAACACCCCCGGCCATACGCCCGGCCCCGGAGGTTCGCTCCGGGGCCGGGCTCCCCGCGTTGTGACGAGGAATCACATGACATCCACTCCGGGCACCGCTCCGGGCACCCCGCCGAACGTCCGCCGCAGACCGGTGCGGCGTCAGGCCGGCACGGCCGCCGTCGCCGCCCTGCTGCTGGCGGCGACCCCCGCGGGTGCGGCGGCAGGCTCCGACGCCGGCACCCCCGGGAGCGCCACCGGCCCGCAGGGGCAGAAGTTGACCGTCTCGGCCACCACCGGTCTCGGCCCGGCCGGGCAGAAGGTCCGGGTCACCGGCGAGGGGTACGGCCTCACCGCCGGCATCTACGTCGCCCTGTGCAAGGACAACGGCGACGACCGGGCCCCCTCCCCCTGCCTCGGCGGCGCGGACATGAGCGGCGGCTCCAGGACCTCGCAGTGGATCGTGCCCCCGGGCGATCCCTACGAGGGCGAGCTCGCCCGGGCCTTCGGACCCGGCGGCACCTTCGACGTGGAGATCGAGATCACGGCGACGGGTGACGGCCTCGACTGCGCCGAGGTGCCCTGCTCCGTGGTCACCCGCGCCGACCACCGCGCCGGCGGCGATCGCACGCAGGACGTACGCATACCCGTGACCTTCGCGGGCCAGGAGCCCGGCGAAGGGGGCGAGGGTGTGGACGTGCCGCCGGGCACCGTCTCGTACCGGGCCGCCGCCGACTTCACCTCGGCGGGCAAGCCGCTGGACCTGCTGCTGCACCCCGACTCCAAGAAGCTGTACGTCGGTGCGGACAACCTGCCCGACACAGCGGACGCCGACGAGCGCGGGCTGTACGTGCTGAACCCCGAGGACGGGAGGGCTGAGAGCTGGATCGGCCAGGCCCCCGGCCCGACCGGGGGGCTGCGCGCCTCGGCGGCGGCCCGGATCTCCGGACCCCTGCCGGGCGACGGCGTCGTCTACAACTACCCGCTGCGGGGCGTCGGGAGCGCCAAGGCCGGCGACTCCGCCGCCTCGGGCGTCTGGCTCGCC
This sequence comes from Streptomyces sp. WZ.A104, assembly GCF_002382885.1. Lineage (GTDB taxonomy): Bacteria > Actinomycetota > Actinomycetes > Streptomycetales > Streptomycetaceae > Streptomyces. Next base: position 41,304 of record NZ_NWVL01000045.1, on the reverse strand, counting down.
GGGTCCACGATCACGGACATCGCCCCCGGTACCGCTCCGGGTACGGTGCTGGTCGCCCAGAGGGCGAAGCTCTCCGAGATCGAGACGGCGACCGGCACGGCCGCCCGGAGCCTCACCCTGCCGGGCGGCACCCGGTTCGCCGCCGACACCGACCGGGGTGTGCTGTGGTACAGCGACTTCGCGGCCGGGAAGCTGCACCGGGTCGACCTCGCGTCGTTCGCGGTGACCGGCTCCTTCGATCTGCCCGGCGCGAACGGCTTCGCCGGATTCACCGAGACGGACCCCGCGAGCGGTGCGGTGTGGGTCGGGGTCGGCCGGTCCGTGCTGGTCTTCGACGCCTCGGGCACGCTGGTGAAGACGATCGTCGGCAAGGACCTCGCCCGGGACGCGGCCTTCGACGCGGAGAGCGGGCGGGCCTTCGTCGTCTGGCAGGACGGCGGGGACCTCTCCGACCCGGCCAACGACAACAACGGCACGCTGACCGTGTACGACAGCGCGGACCACACCGCCGCCGCCGAGGACGTGTCACTGCCCGGCAACCACTCCCAGCTCGGCGCGGCCTCGCTCGCCGTCACCCCCGGCGGCGCGACGGTCTTCGTGACCAGTCCCGCCGAGGGGAAGATCACCAAACTGGTCCGGCAGGTCTCCCCCCTGGTGACCCAGGCACCCGCCGACCGGTCGGCGCGGGACGGGGGCGAGGTGTCCCTCACCGCGCGCGCGGAGGGCACGCCGGAGCCCGCGGTCCGCTGGCAGGTCAGCACCGACGGCTCGCAGACCTGGCAGGACGTCGAGGGCGCTGCCGAGCCGGTTCTCGCGTTCACCGCCAGGACCGCCCAGGACGGCTACCGCTACCGCGCCGAGTTCCGCAACGACGTGGGCACCACACGTACCGCTCCCGTGACGCTCACCGTCACGCCGGCCACCGGCGGCGGTGACGCCGAAGGCGCGTCCGGGGGCGACAGAGGTACCACCGGCGACGCCTCGAACGGCGGCGCCAGTACGGGTGGTGACGGTGCGTCGGGTGGCAGCACGATCGGCGGAGGCAGTGGTACGCCGTCCGGCGGCGGAGATGTGGGCGGGTCCGGAACCGGGTCCGGGTCCGGGTCCGGGTCCGGTGGCCCGGTCGGCGGAGGCCTCGGCGGCAACACCGGCACGGCGGCCGCATCCGGCGGCGGCAGCCTGGCCGCCACCGGGCTCACTGTGACGTCGGCAACTCTCGCAGCAGTCGGCCTCGTTGGGGCAGGTCTGTTGGTCCACCGGCGCACAAGGAGGCGCACGACCGGCGCGTTCTGATCTCACAGCTGTTCCTCCTCCCCGCCCGGTACGCGGCGGCGACACCGAACCCCCTGCCCGGGCACGCCTCCCGCCAGGGGGTTCGCGCGTTCCCGGGCGTACGGCACAAGCGCTTGCCGTCTGGCGCCCCCTCAACATCCGTGTGCGTCAAGCGACATCGGATGGTTACGGTGAATCGGAGGCCTGGAAACCGAGCCGTCTGAACTTCACGAGAACTCCAGCGAAATGGCACGTGTGTGGATATCGTGCACCGGGCGAGGCCGCATCCGTCAGTCCATGGGATCGACGGATGCGTCCCGTTTGTGGGGGTGCCCGACTGTGACTGGGGGGTTCATGGGGCATGTCGAAATACCGGAGACCGACATATCCGGGCCGGTGGGGCTCCGGGGCGCGCCGCGCCCCCGCACCGCCGCCTCCCGGAACCGCACGGCGGCCCTGGAACAGCTGTGGAGGGCCCCGACAGCACAGCGCGACCCGGCCGACCGGGCTCCGGCCCGGCGGTGGCCGGGGCACGGCCCGACGCTCGCCGCGCTGACGGATCTGCTGGGGCTGGCCGGGCCGGCCTGGCTGCTGCTGCGGGCGGGCGACCAGCCCCGTCCACTGGCGGCCGCCGCCGTGGCCGGGCTGGTGTGGGCGGGACTGCGCGGCGCGCGCGGACGGTACGCCGAACCGCCGCGGACCACGCCGGGAGGTGCGCTGGGCACGATCGGCGACTGGCTGCTGCTCATCGGGGTGCTGGCCGTGCTGCACACGGCGGCGGGCAGCCCGGTGGACCCGGCGACGGCCGTCGTGGCCGTCGCGCCGGGGCTGCTGGTCGCCACCGCGGCGGCGGGACTGCGGCACTGGCCGCGCACCGCACGGCGCGGCCGAAGGGTCCGCAGGGTGCTGCTGGTCGGCGAGGCGTCGGGCCTGGACCGGGCGGCAGAGCTGCTCAACTCCCGTACGGACCACGACTATCAACTGGTCGCGGCGATTCCGGTGGGCGCGGACGCGCCGAGGCACGACGGTGTGCACGTACCGGGGCATCTCGCGTCCCGCCCGGCCGACGACGACGTGATGACGGTGCTCGGCGGGGCCTACGCGCACGCCGCTGACCTGGTGCTGGTGGCTCCCGGGCCCCAGCTGGCCGGTGACCGGCTGCGGCGGCTCGGCTGGGGACTCCACGACGGGGGCGTCGCCCTGTGCGTGCTCTCCGAGCTCTCCGGGGTCGCGCCGGAGCGGGTGCGTCCCGACACCCTGGCCGGTCTCACCCTGCTGCACGTGGCACCGCCGTTGCGCGGTGGTCCGCAGGTGGTGGCCAAGGCCGTGCTGGACCGCACGGGGGCACTGTTCGGGCTCGTGTTCCTGGCTCCGCTGTTACTGGCCGTGGCTCTGAGCGTACGGCTGTCCTCGCGGGGTCCGGTCTTCCACCGGCAGGTCCGGCAGGGGCAGCACAACCGGCCTTTCACCATGTGGAAGTTCCGGACGATGGTGGCGGACGCGGAGCAACGCAAGGCCCGGCTCGCCGCGGCCAACGAGGTCGACGGCCCGCTCTTCAAGATGCGCAGCGACCCTCGGGTGACCCGGATCGGCCGGGCGCTGCGCCGGACGTCGGTCGATGAACTCCCGCAGCTGGCCAATGTGTTGATGGGTCATATGTCACTGGTGGGCCCGCGCCCGCCGCTGCCCGAGGAGGCCTCGCGCTACGACGAGCGGGAGTGCCGCCGGCTGGCCGTGAAACCGGGGCTCACCGGGCTGTGGCAGGTGAGCGGGCGCTCGGACCTGTCCTGGCAGGAGACCGTCTCGCTGGACCTCTGGTACGTGGACAACTGGTCGGTGGCCACGGACATGGGGCTCCTCGCCCGTACGGTGCGCGCCGTCACCGACGGCCGCGGGGCCTACTGAGGACGGTGTGCGGATGCGAGGAGCCCCGGCTCACCGCCGCGCGAGCGGCGGTGAACGGTCATACGGTGGGCGGGAGCTGCCCGAGCCACCACGCGTAGGTACGGGCGATGCCGTCACGCAGCGGAATCCGCGGCGTGAAGCCGAGAGAGGTCAGACGGGTCACGTCGAGCAGCTTGCGGGGCGTCCCGTCCGGCTTCGAGATGTCCCAGCCGATCTTCCCCCGGTAGTCCGTCACCTCGGCCACGGTCTCGGCGAGTTCACGGATGGTGAGGTCCTCGCCGCAGCCGATGTTGACGGGTTCGTCGCCGTCGTAGGCCTCCAGGAGGCGTACGCAGGCGGCGGCGAGGTCGTCGACATGGAGGAACTCGCGGCGCGGGGAGCCGGAACCCCACAGGGTCACCTCGCTCGCCCCGTCCCGCTGCGCCTCGTGGAAGCGGCGGATCAGCGCGGGCAGGACGTGCGAGGTCTCCAGGTCGAAGTTGTCGCCGGGTCCGTAGAGGTTGGTGGGCATGGCGCTGATGTAGGAGGCGCCGTACTGCCGCCGATAGGACTGGACCTGGACGATCCCGGCGATCTTGGCGAGGGCGTACGCCTCGTTGGTGGGCTCCAGTTCGCCGGTGAGCAGCGACTCCTCACGGATCGGCTGGGGGGCGAGCCGGGGATAGATGCACGACGAGCCGAGGAAGAGCAGCCGCTTCGTCCCGGCCGCGTGCGCACCGGCGATCACGCTGAGCTGGATGCGCAGGTTGTCCTCCAGGAACTGCACCGGATAGGTGCTGTTGGCCATGATCCCGCCGACCTTGGCGGCGGCCAGCACCACGGCGTCCGGGCGGACCTCCTTCAGATACGTCTCGGTCCGCGCGGCATCGCGCAGATCGAGGTGGCCCCGGCCACGGGTGAGCACCTCGTGGCCGTCCTCGGCCAGGCGGCGGGCCACCGCCGAGCCGACCAGGCCGCGGTGTCCCGCGACGAATATGCGGGAGCCGGGGCGCAGTAGGGGGCGGGCGGATTCCTGCGGTGGGACGGGGAGTTCGGTCGTCATGGCTCGGATTGTGCCAGCAGAAGGGGACGGCGGTGATGCTTTGCCGCAGAACGTCCCAATTCCGATATGTCGGTGAACCGTTCGCCGCTCAGGCGATCGCAGAGAAGGGGGAATCGTGGCGAAGACCGCGCTCATCACCGGAGTGACCGGGCAGGACGGCTCGTATCTGGCCGAGCTGCTGCTCGACAAGGGCTACACGGTGCACGGGCTCATACGTCGTTCCTCAAGCTTCAACACCGAGCGGATCGACCATATCTACCAGGGTCCCGAGGAGCCGGAGCGCTCCTTCGTCCTGCACCACGCCGACCTGTCCGACGGGGTCGCGCTGGTGAACCTGTTGCGCGACATCCAGCCCGACGAGGTCTACAACCTGGGCGCGCAGTCGCATGTGCGGGTGTCCTTCGACGCCCCGCTGTACACCGGTGACGTCACCGGGCTCGGTACCATTCGGCTCCTTGAGGCGGTCCGGGCCAGCGGCATCCAGACCCGGATCTACCAGGCCTCGTCCTCCGAGATGTTCGGCGCCAGCCCGCCGCCGCAGAACGAGAAGACCGCGTTCCACCCGCGCAGCCCGTACAGCGTGGCAAAGGTCTACTCATACTGGGCGACGGTCAACTACCGCGAGGCGTACGGCATGTTCGCGGTGAACGGGATTCTGTTCAACCACGAGTCGCCGCGCCGGGGCGAGACCTTCGTGACCCGCAAGATCACCCGTGGCGTCGCCCGGATCAAGGCTGGGCTCCAGGACCGGCTGCACCTGGGCAACCTGGACGCGGTCCGGGACTGGGGGTACGCCCCGGAGTACGTGGACGCCATGTGGCGGATGCTCCAGTGCGACACCCCCGACGACTACGTGGTCGCCACCGGCGAGGGGGTCAGCGTCCGGCAGTTCCTGGAGTTCGCCTTCGAGCACGCCGGCCTGGACTGGCGCGAGCACGTCCGCTACGACCCGAAGTACGAACGGCCCAGCGAGGTCGACGCGTTGATCGGCGACGCGTCCAAGGCCGAGGAGCTGCTGGGCTGGAAGCCCGAGGTGAAGTCGCGTGAGCTGGCCCGGATCATGGTCGACGCGGACATCCGCCGGCTGGACGACCAGCTGACCGGGGCCGCCGTTCGGGTGGACAGATGAAGGCGCCGGGCGGTCGCGGGCGCACGGCGCCCGTCGTCGCCCTCGCGCTGGCCGCCGGGGTGCTCGCCCCGGTGGCCGCCGCTCCCCCGGCGGCCGCCCTGACCGCACCGGTCGGCTTCACCGCCGACCATCTGCCCACGTACCAGACCAACGGCATCGTGTGGTCGCTGGCAGAGGCGCACGGGGTCGTCTACGCCGGCGGCACGTTCTCCTCCGTCCGCCCGGCGGGAACCCCGTCGGGCGGCGGCTCCGCACCCGCCGTCAACTTCGCGGCGTTCGACGCGGCGACCGGGGCGCCGACCGGCTGCGCGCTCTCCTTCACCCGGACCAGCGGCACCGCGACCGTCCGGGCGCTCGCCGTCTCCCCGGACAAGTCGACGCTGTACGTGGGCGGTTACTTCAACGCGGTCAACGGGACGGGCGCCAACGGCCTGGTCGCCGTCGACACCGCCACCTGCACCCGGCGCGCCGGGTTCTCGCCGAACTTCTCGGCGACGGTCCGCGCGCTGGACGTCGCGGCCGATGGCACGGTCTACGCGGGCGGGGACTTCCAGTCCGTCAACGGGCAGACACGGCGGTTCTTCGGCGCGGTGACCCCGGCGGGTGCGGTGACCGGGTGGAATCCGGACGCGGACGACCCGGGCCGGACGCTGAAGGTGACGCCGGACGGGGCCTCGGTGCTGCTCGGCGGCGACTTCTTCACCGTGGGCGGCACCGACTCCCATGCGATCGCGGTGACCAGCGCCACCACCGGAGCGCTCACCCGCGCGTATCCCGACGGCTTCATCCCCTCCACCGCCGTCATCAAGGACATCGTCACGGACTCCGCGTCGGGCGGCTGGTACGCCGCCGGTGAGGGCCGCGGCGGCCGCTCCTTCGACGGCCGCCTCGCGATGGAGCTGGACGGCTTCGACCAGCGCTGGCGGGACACCTGCCAGGGGGCGACCCAGGCACTACGGGTCTACAAGTCGGTGCTCTACGCCGCCAGCCACGTCCACGACTGCTCGACAATGGGCGGCTTCCCCAACCAGACTCGCAAGCACCTCACCGCGCAGAGCGTCGACGACCCGGCGCTGCTGGGCTGGCTGCCGGACACGAACGACGGGATCGGGGAGCCGGTCGGGCCGCGCGCGCTGACGATCGCCTCGCGCGACGGCCGTGACTTCCTCTGGGTGGGCGGGGAGTTCACCACGGTCAACGGGGGTCCGCAGCAGGCGCTCACCCGGTTCGCGAACACCCCGGACACCGGTGCTCCGAGCGTGCCCGCGGCCAGTGTGTCCGCGCCCCGGGCCGGTGAGGTGCGGGTGAGCTGGCGGACCTCGCTGGACCTGGACGACAGCCTGCTGACGTACCGGGTGTACCGCAACGGGGGCTCGTCCCCGGTGCACACCACGACCGGCTCGTCGCTCTTCTTCAGCCGTCCCCAGCTCAGCTTCACCGACCGGAGCGTGGCGGCCGGACAGACCTACTCCTACCGGATCACGGCGACCGACGGCGCGGGCAACACCAGCGCACTCTCCCCCGCCGCCTCCGCGACCGCCGCCTCCTGGGCCTCCCCGTACCAGGAACGGGTGCTGGCCGACGGTGCCGATCTGTACTGGCGCTACGACGAGCCCGGCGGAACATTCGCCGCGGACGCCTCGGACAGCGACAACGCAGGCGTGTACGTGAACGCCCCGACCTACCACAGCACGCCCTCGGCCGTCGCGGGCTCGGCGGCGCTCGCGCTGAACGGCAGCGACGAGTACGTGTACAGCGACCGGCTGCACCACTACACCTCCCCCACCCCGTACTCCATCGAGACGTGGTTCCGCACGACGTCGACGAGCGGCGGGCGGCTCGTCGGCTTCGGCAACAACATCGGCAGGGCACAAGGCCGGACGAGCTCGATCTCCGACAAGCTTCTCTACCTCACGGACAACGGGCGGCTGGCCTTCGGCGTCCAGGTGGGCAGCACCAACAGCCGCCCCACCCTGACCAGTTCGGCCAGTTACCACGACGGCCAGTGGCACCACGCCGTCGCCACCCAGGGCCCCGGCGGGATGACGCTGTACGTCGACGGGGTGCGGGTCGCCTCCAACACGACCGCGGGCAACCGCTCGTACAACGGGTACTGGCGGGTCGGCGGGGACGCGATGAGCAACGCCTGGCCGAACCGCCCGTCCAGCACCTACTTCGCCGGTCAGGTCGACGAGACGGCGATCTACCGCTCGGCGCTGACCCCGGCCCAGGTGGCCGCCCACCACGAGCTGGCCCAGGCCCCCGCCCCGCCCGTCGACACCACGGTGAGCGTCCTGCCCGACGAGGACGCCTACATCAACAGCGTGGCGGCCAACACGAACTACAACCACCAGCAGTTGGCCTCGCGGGGGACGACGGCCTATCTGAGCTATCTGCGCTTCACCCTGCCCGACGCCCCGGCCGAGCAGGTCCTCAAAGCGGCCCGCCTCCAGTTCCGTACGTCCTCGGACCCGACGGCGGGCTCCACCGACAGCCACAGCGTGGTGCCGGTCACCGGCGCCTGGACCGAGTCGGCGGTCACCTACAACTCCCGGCCGGCGCTCGCCGCGACCGTGCTGGGGACCATCACCGGCGCAACCGCCGTCTCCACCGACTACGCGGTGGAGCTCACCGCGCCGGCACTGGGCGGGGCCCTGGGCTCCTCCTACTCACTCGCCCTGACCAGCAGCGGGACGGACAGTCTGCGCATCTGGTCGAGCGAGGCAGGATCCGCGGCCTCCCGGCCGCAGCTCGTTCTCACCTTCGGAGCTGAATGATGAACGGAAGTACGGGGCAGAGAACCGGGGGGCGCGGCCGTGTGCGGGCCGCCACCGCCGCTCTCGGCCTGCTGGCCGGAGCCCTGTCCGCGACCGCGGTCGGGGCATCCCCGGCGGCGGCACTGACACCACCGGTCGCGATCACCGCGGACGACCTCACCACCTGGCAGACCAACGGCATCGTCTGGGCGATGGCCGCCGGCGACGGCGTCGTGTACGCGGGCGGCACCTTCTCCACCCTGCGCCCCCCCACGGCCGCGCCCGGCACCGGCGAAGAGCCCGCGGTGAACTTCGCGGCGTTCGATGCGGCGACCGGGGCCCCCACCGACTGCTCGCTGTCGTTCACGGTCTCCTCCGGGACCGCTACCGTCCGGTCCCTGGCACTGTCCCCGGACGGCGAAACCCTCTACGCGGGCGGGCAGTTCGGGGCGGTGAACGGGGTCGGGGTGAGCAACATCGCGGCGATCGACACCGAGACCTGCACCGTCCGCGACGACTTCAAGATCGCCGTGACGGCGACCGTGCGAGCGCTCGCCGCCACCGGCGACACGGTCTATCTCGGCGGCGACTTCAACAGCGTCGGCGGTCAGACCAGGAACAAGTTCGCCGCCGTGACCACGGCCGGGGCCTCACTGCTGCCCTTCACGGCGAACGCGGACGAGGTGGCCCGGGCCATCGAGGTGACCCCGGACGGGCAGAACGTGCTGCTCGGCGGGGACTTCTTCCGGATCAACGGCACCAGCACGCACGCCCTGGCCGTGGTGGACGCCACCACCGGGCAACTCACCAAGTCCTACCCGGGGTTCATCCACGACCGGTCCACCGTCCAGGACATCACCACCGACGCCACCGGCTTCTACACCGCCAACGAGGGCAGCGGCGGAGGGGTGTTCGACGGCCGCATCGCCCTGGACCTGAGCGACTTCCAGCAGCGCTGGCGGGACACCTGCCTCGGCGCGACCCAGTCGGTGCTGGTGCACTCCGGGGTGCTCTACAGCGGCAGCCACGCCCACGACTGCGCCAGCATGGGCGCGTTCCCCGACCAGCCGCGCAAGCACCTGCTGGCCCAGTCGGTCGACGACCCGAAGCTGCTGCCGTGGTTCCCGGACACCAACGACGGCATCGGGGAGCCGGTCGGCCCCCGCGTGATGGCGCAGACGAGCAGCGGCGACCGCCACTACCTGTGGGTGGGCGGCGAGTTCACCACGGTCAACCGAAAGCCCCAGCAGGGCCTGACCCGGTTCGCGGACGGACCGGACACCGGGGCACCCTGGGTGCCCAACGTCAGCCTGTCGACGCTGACTCCGGGGCAGATCGACGTGAACTGGCAGACCAGCTTCGACACCGACGACGGCGAGCTGACCTACCGGATCTACAAGAACGGCTCCGACACCCCGGTCCACACCACGACCGGCTACTCCGTCTTCTGGGACCGGCCGCAGCTGACCTGGACGGACACCGACGTCACCCCGGGCGAGACCCACTCGTACCGGATCACCGCCAGCGACGGCATCAACACCAGCGCCAAGTCCCCACCCCACTCCGCCACCGTGGCGAGCACCACGGAGGCCTATGCCGACCGGGTCCGGGCGGACGGGGCGAGCCTCTACTGGCGCTACGACGAGGGCATCTCCACCTTCGCGCACGACAGCAGCCGCAACCTGAACAACGGGTTCATGCGCAACGCCCCCGCCTACCGGCAGACCCCGGCCGCAGTGGCCGGGCCCTCGACAGCGATCGGGCTCAACGGCAGCGACGAGTACCTGTACAGCAACCGGCAGCACCCGCAGCCGACCCGGTTCACCATCGAGACCTGGATCAAGACCACCACCAACCGGGGTGGGAAGATCATCGGCTTCGGCAATCTGACCCAGCAGAACAGCACCCGTCACGACAAGCACGTCTACATGCGCAACGACGGGCGGCTCACGTTCGGCGTGTACAGGGGCGGCACCCGGACCATCACCACCCCGGGAACGTACAACGACGGCCAGTGGCACCACATCGTCGCCACCCAGGGCCCCGGCGGCATGGCGCTGTACGTCGACGGACAGCGGCGCACGTCGAACTTCCTGTACACCGCCAACGAGGACTACCCCGGCTACTGGCGGGTCGGCGGGGACAACCTGTCGGGCTGGCCCAGCCGACCCTCCAGCAACTTCTTCGCCGGCCAGATCGACGAGACCGCCATCTATCCGACCGCGCTGAGCGCTTCCCAGATCAGCGCGCACTACGCCCTGAGGAACGGCTGATGAGGAATCCGTTCCTGGCCGGCGCCGCCGTCGTCATGACGGCGGCGGCGCTGGCGGCCTGCGGCTCGTCCGCGGACGGGAACGACCCGGAGGCCGCGGGCGCCGAGCGCCCCGCGGCCTCCGGGCCCGCCGTCCCCGGCCCCTCCGCCACCACACCCGCCCCGCCGTCCGCCAAGGAGCCCGCAACCGCCGTGCCGTCCGCTCCGGCCGCCACGGCCGAGGGCCCCAAGACACCCGCCGACAAGCTCACCCCGGCCACCGGGACGTTCACCGAGAAGCAGAAGAAGTATCTGGAGGACCGGGTGCCCAAGGGCATGGACCCGGCCGCCGTGCTCCAGACCGGGCAGGAGACCTGCGACAAGCTGCGCTACCTGGTCAAGGTCGACCGGGACACCGCCATCGGCACGATCGTGACCGACGAGATCCCGGGCGCGGCGGACGCGGTCGCCGGGCTCTGCTCCCAGCACCAGGACCTGGTGGACGAGGCGGCGGTCGGCTACCCGGACGGCACACACACCGGGAAGAAGCTCCGTCCGGGCGTCTACCGCTCGGCCTCCCCCACCGCGAACTGCTCCTGGCAGATCGCCGGGGCCGGGGGCAGGGAACTGTCCTCGGGCACCTCCGACACCGGCAACTCCCGCAAGATCACGATCCCGGAGTCCGCCCGTACGTTCACCTCCACAGGCTGCTACGCCTGGCTGCTCGAAGGAGCCAAGGGATGACCGCAGGTAAGACGAAGCTCCCGATAGCGGTGGCGATCCCCACCAAGAACGAGGGACTGAACATCGCCGAGGCGGTGAAGTCGGTGCTCGGCCACTTCGAGGCGGTCGTGGTGGTGGACTCGCACAGCACCGACGACACCGTGAAGATCGCCGAGGAGTGCGGGGCCGAGGTGGTCACGTACACCTGGGACGGGGGCCATCCCCGGAAGAAGCAGTGGTGCCTGGAGAACGTCCGCACCGACCTGGACTGGATTCTGCTGCTCGACGGGGACGAGCGGCTCAGCCCGGGGCTGCTGGCCGAACTGCGGCAGACCTTCCGGAACCCGGCGGCACCGAAGCCCGCCGCCTACGACATCCCCCTCGGCTACTGGTTCTCGGGGAAGCGGCTGCGCCACGGATACACCATCCGCAAGCGGTCGTTGACCGACCGGACCCGCTGCCACTACCCGGAGGTCGGGGATCTGGACGCGCCGGGGATCGGGGAGGTGGAGGGCCACTACCAGCCGGTCGCGGCGAGCGTGGGGACGCTGAGGCACCCGATCGAGCACCAGGACCTCGACCCGGTCACCGCCTGGTTCGAGCGGCACAACCGCTACTCGGACTGGGAGGCGTGGCTGGAGCACCACCCCGAGGTCAAGGAGCAGGTGCGTCAGGTCAAGTCGCGTCAGGGGCAGTTGTTCCACAAGGCGCCGTTCAAGCCGGTGGTGTCGTTCGCGTACATGTACCTCTACCGGCGGGGCTTCCTGGACGGCCGGGCGGGGTTCGACTTCGCGCTGGCGATGAGCTTCTACCGCTGGCAGATAGCTCTCAAGTCCCGTGAGAAGCCCGTACGTTGACGGGTCGGCCGGTCACCCTCGCCGCCGGCGGACCACGTCCTCGTAGGTCCGCCGGAGGGTGGTGGTGACCACCTCGATGGTGAAGCGGTCGTTGACCAGCTCCCAGGCGGCCTTGCCCGCCTGCTCGGCGGCCTCCGGCTCCAGCAGCTCCAGGACGGCGTCGGCGACCTTGCGAGCGTTGGCGGCGTCCGCGCCGACCCGGCTGTCGATGACCCGTCCCGCGCCCGCCTCGGCCACATCGGGCCCCAGGCCGCAGGTGCGGGTGATGACGACCGGGGTGCCGACCGACATCGCCTCCAGGACGGAGACCCCGAGCGGCTCCTCGATGGAGGGGAGGACGTACACATCGGCCTCGCGTCCGGCGGCGAGCACCTCGTCGTGGTCCAGCGGCCCGACATGGTCCAGGGAGCCGGCAACGCCCAACCTGGCCGCCAGCGCGAGGGTCTCGGGAAGGGCCCCGGTGTCGGGCCCGGCCAGCACGAAGCGGGCGTCCGGGTGGCGGGCGAGGACGTGCGGCATCGCGGCGACGAAATCCTCGGGCCGCTTGCGCTCCTGGATGCGGGCGAGGAAGAGCACGGTGGGCGGGCGGCCGGGGTCGCGGGCGGGCTTGCGCTCCTGCGGGCGCACCCCGTTGACCAGGCGTACGGTACGGCTGAGCGGGACGGGTGCGGCGACGGCGTTCACATCGAGCCGTTCCATCTCGGTCAGATGCAGGACGGCGTCCGCCTCCCGCAGCACCTTGCGGACTCCGAGCAGATCGGTGAGCTGGGCGACGCGCTTCTCGGTCGGGTCGACCATGCCGTGGGTCTGCACGACCAGGGGGGTACGGGTCGCGAGGGCGATCAGCGCGGCGGGCAGGGTCACCAGGTCCCGCATGAGGTGGACGTGGACGAGGTCGGCGCCGCGCATCATGCGGCGGGCGGTGCTCAGCAGGGCGGCGGAGGTGATGCCGCTGACCTCGAACATCGGGAGCAGATGCCGGGCCTGGAAGAGGTGGACGGGAACTCCCTCCACACGGCTGGGCAGTTCACCGTCCGGGAAGCCGTCGCCCAGGGCCATGACGCGGGCGTCGTCACCGGCGGACCGCTGAACCTTGGACAGGTTGAGCGCCACCCGGGTCGGACCGCCGAACGCGTGGTCCGGGGTGTGGAGCGTGACAACGTGCAGGATTTTCACCAGGGTTCCCCTCAACCTCGGCCGACTGTTCACAGCGTAGCCATTGCGTCCCTCCAAGTGGGTTGATTCGTTAGAGTGTTCAGCGGTCCACGGAACGGGGGGCGGATGACGTCCGTGCACACGCCGACGCGCACGCCGAAGCCTTCGCCGACGCGGCCGGCGGCCCTCGAACCGCCCGCCCGGCCGATCGCCTGGGCCATGCTCTCGCGGGCGCTGGCGGTCCCGCTGATCCTGGGTCTGGTCTGCTTCCTGCCCGCGGTGATCGCCGCGCAGCCCGGCAGCGGGGTGCGGGACACGGCGTACTGGCTCCAGCTGGTGCTGACCTGCTACGCGGGGGCCCGGCTGGCGACGATGATCCTCTCCACCCGGCGGCGGCTGCTCCAGGGCGTCTTCTGGATGTTCGTCTACATCGCGATGGGCGTGGCGCCCCTCGCGCAGGTGGTGATCGGCCAGACGCCGACGCCGATGGTGGGGCCGCGCTCGGACCTGGTGACGGCGATCGCGATGATCCTGGTGGGATGTGCGGCCTTCGACCTGGGGGCGCTGCTGGCCTCGCGGAGGCCGCTGCGCCGCCGTACGCCGACCGCGCGCGGGACGGCCGGGCCCGCCGTGGCGCACCCGGTGCGGCTGCGGCTGCTGGTGCTGCTCGCGTTCGCGGCCAGCGGGTACTACGTGCTGAAGCTGGGCGGGCCCGCGGTCTTCTTCTCCAGCAGGCAGGAGATCAGCGAGACGGTGGCGGCGAGCGGGGTGGCCTCGGGCGAGTCGAACGTCGGCTCGGCGTTCCTGAAGGGCTTCGGCACGGTCCCCGCGCTGCTGGCACTGCTCTTCTGCACCCGCCGCCTGGTGACCTCCCGGCGGGCCCGGAGGACCCCGTCGACGGTGCTGGTGTGGGTGGCGCTGGCGGCGCTCAATCTGGTGGTGAACAACCCGATCTCCAACGCGCGTTACTGGTTCCTGACGGTTCTGGTGTCGTTGCTGTTCACGGCGTTCCCGCGCAGTGCGGCGGTGTACCGCTCGGTGCTCGCGGCGGGCGTGGTGGGGGCGCTGGTGCTGTTCCCGTACGCGGACAAGTTCCGCTACGACGAGGAGGGGCAGCGGACCGTGCAGTCCGCCTCGGCTTTCGAGCCGCTGGCCACCAAGGACTACGACCAGACGGTGATGTTCGCCAACACCATCTCCTGGGTGGACACCCGGGGCCACACCTATGGCCGTCAACTGGCGGGCTCCGCACTGTTCTTCGTACCCCGGGCGGTGTGGAGCGGAAAGCCGGAGGACACCGGGGTCCGGGTCGGGCAGTGGATGGGGATGCGGATGACCAACCTCTCGGCCCCGCTGTGGACCGAGCTCTGGGTCGACCTCGGCCCGGCCGGAATGGCCGGCGGCCTGGCGCTGATCGGCTACGCGGCGGCCCGCACGGACCGCCGCTACGCCCTCGCGGTCACCCGGGCGGGCCCGGGCTCCGGCAGTGTGCTGGCCATCGCGGCCCCGCTGATCGCCGGGTACACCTTCATCCTGCTGCGCGGCCCACTGCTCCAGGCGGCGGGCAAGCTCGCCATCGCGGTGCTCTGTCTGGCGCTGATCACCACGTTCAGGGAGCAGCGGGCAGCGCGTCGGCGCTGACGGGCTCCTGGGGCGCGGCCTTCCGTCGGCGCAGCCGGGCCACCCTGATCCAGGTAGCGGTGGCTTTGCAGAGCGAGCCCAGGAAGAGGCCCCAGGCGGCGCCCGGGACGCCGCCGATGACGTAACCGCCCGCGAGGAACGCCACGGCGGTGAGTGAGAAGACGATCTGGATGGGGAGCGTGGTGCGCGGGTCGAGCATGCGCAGGGCGAGCAGGCCGCAGGTGCCGACGGCCATCGCCGCGTACTGGCTGCCGGTCGCGGGGAGCAGTGCGGCGGCAACGGGCCAGGTATCGCCGAGGAGTTGGCGTCCTGCGCTGTCGGGCAGCAGGGCGAGGACCGTGGCCCAGAGCGCGGCCGTGGTGGCGAGAGCGGCGGCGAGCGCGGCGGTGGCCCGGACCCGGCGGCGCTCGTCGCCGACACGGCCGAGGATCGGGGGGCCGAAGGATGTGGCGGAGGTGAACAGCACGTTCAGCGGCCCGAAGAGGGTGGTCGCCCCGCGCAGCGCCCCGACCAGGAGGGGGTTGCCGACCGCGCCGAGGCCGAGGACGGACAGCTGACTGGTGGCGTTGCCCACGCCGAACTCGACGGTGAAGCGCTGCCCGAGGTGGCCGCGCCGCAGCATCGGGCGCAGTGCCGTCGGGGCCCCGGCGGTGGCACGGTGGAGCAGGGCGGCGGAGAGCAGCAGGGCGGGCAGGGCGGACAGGCCCCAGACCGCGATCAGCCGGGCCGGGGCCGCCCCGTAGTCCTGTACGGAGAGGGCCGCGAGTACGCAGACCAGCCGCAACAGGTCCGAGATCAGGGCGTGATGGGGCTGCCGGAGCGTGGCGAAGGCGTAGCGGACGGCGTCCTGGCCCAGCACCACGGGCAGGACCAGGCCGAGCATCAGCAGGGCGCGGGCCGTGTCGCCGGGGACGAGGGCGCAGACGGCGGCCAGGAGCGCGCCGAGCACGGCGGCGGCGAGCACGGTGAAGGTCACGGCCGAGCGGCAGGCGCCGCGGGTCTCCTCGCCCGCGCCGCGTTTGAGGACGAGGGGCTGCCCGGTGTACGCCCCCGAGACGCCGAGCAGCACTGTGAAGACCAGGTAGACCGCGGAGAAGCGGGCGAAGTCGGCGACGGTGGAGAGCCGGGCGGCGGCCACCAGCACGAGGATGTTGGTGAGCGCCGCCACGCCCTGGTCCGCGACCGAGCAGAGGACGGCCGTGCGGGCTCTCACCGTCGCGCCGCCGGTAGCGTCAAGGAGCGCAGGCCGAGGGTCTCGGTCGGATCGCCGGTGAGCTCGGGGGCGTCCGGCTCTGCGGTGGGAGTGGGTCCGCCGCCACCGCCGCTTCCCCTGCGCCGGGTGGACTTCGCTCGCCGCTCCGCGCGGCGCATCCGCCCCCGGGGCGGATGGAGCAGGGAACCGAGGACGGAGCCCCCGGAGGCGACGATGATCTCGCGGATGCGTTCCAGGTCGCTGCGGTGCACCTCGCGCGGGTCGCACACGATCATGACGCCCGCCACCCGGTCGACCAGGGCGACCGCGTCCGCGTAGGACAGGACGGGCGGGGCGAGCACGATGACGACGGTGCCGGGGCGGTCGGCCTCGGCGACGACGCGGCCGACGGGCGGGGAGGTGAGGACGCGCGGGACGTTGTCGACGGTGGTGCCGGGGATCAGGGTGAAGGCCCCGGAGCCGGGGACGTCCACGCCCGAGCGGCCGCCGGTGGGCCAGCTGCCGTCGCCTTCCTCGGCGGCCCAGCGCGGCGGGCGCACCTTGTGGGCGGCGGAGCCCAGGTCCCGGGCGAGGGAGGGGGTGCGCAGATCGGCCTCGACCAGCAGGACGTCACGGCCCATCTCGGCGAAGGCGGCGGCGAGGTTGGCCGCGGCCGCGGCGGCGGCCGCGTTGTCGTCGCGCGGAGCGGTGACGAGCAGGCGGCGGCTCTCGGCGAACGACGGGTCGTAGGCGAGCCGGAAGGCGACCGCGCGGTACTCCTCGGCGAGCCGGGAACCGCTGCGGCCGATGGCGAGCAGTCCGCCCGTGGCGGCGCGCTCCCGGGGCAGGGTGCCGAGCAGCGGGGCGCCGAGCGAGTGGACCAGCTCGCGGGTGGTGCGTACGGCGGGGTCGAAGACGAGGCGCACCCAGGACAGCAGCAGCCCCAGCGCCAGACCGACGACACCGCCGAGCCCGAGCAGCAGGGGCAGGCCGGCCCCGGTGGGCGAGGTGGGGGCGACGGGCTTCTTGTTGAGATAGCCGGGGGTGGTGTCCAGGGCCTTGAGCTCGGAGATCTTCCGGCTCAGTTCGGAGATGGAGACGATGATGTTGGCGCGGGCACTGGTGACGTCGTCGGCGGCGCCCGCGCCGATCTGCTTCTCCAGCACGTCGCGCTTCTCCTCCAGCGGGCCGAGCTGGGCCCGGTAGCCGTCGGACATGTTCTCGATGCTGTCCTCGGTGCGCGCCTTGCGATGGGCGAGATACGCGCCTGCCAGGGCTTCGGCGCGGGCGCGGGACTGCTCGGGGGTGGCACCGGTGTAGGAGAAGCGGAGGATGAGGGTGTTGGGCGGGTTGGTGACCTGGAGTCCGTCCAGCAGCTTACGGGCGGTGACGTCGTCGCCCGCCTTGAGGAGGGTGCCCGCGGCCAGGGTGCCGACGGTGTCGCTGACGGCGGTCTGGCGCTCGGAGCCGATGTTGATGCCCTTGTCGGCGGAGGCTCCGGCGGCGAAGGGGTCGGAGATCGCGGAACGGACGAGTACTTCGCCGGTGGCGGTGTAGGTCTCCTCGCCGCCGAGCGCGAGATAGCCTCCGCCGAGCAGTCCGACGGCGACGCCGGCGGCCAGCAGGCTTCGGTAGCGGAGGAGTTGGCGGAACTGGTCGCGCAGGAGCGCCGGCTCGTCCTGGTCGTCCGGGACCCGGTTCACGGCTGTCATCGGCGAGGGCCCCCTTGTCCGTCCCGCAGGACCTCGGCGAGCAGTTCGTCGAAGCGGGCGAGGCCCGCCTCCCGGCTCAGGTGGCGTGCCACGTACCGCGGCCCCTCGGCTCCGAGGGCGTCGGCGCGGGCCGGGTCGGCGGCGAACTTGCGTACGGCTTCCAGGAGGGCGGCGGGGTCCTCGGGGGCGACGAGGACCCCGGCCCCGGAGCGGCGGACCTCGTCGGCGGTGCCGCCCTCGTCGGCGACGGAGGCGAGCACGGGGCGTCCGGAGACGAAGTAGGAGGTGAGCTTGGAGGGGACGCTCATGTCGAGGACCGAGGCCCGCTGGGTGACCGCGAGGACATCGGCGGCGGCGAGGACGTCGGGGAACTCCTCGGCGCTCGCGGGCTCCAGGAACTCCACGTTGGGCAGTCCCTCGGCACGGGCGCGCAGGGCGTCGCGCTGGTTGCCGTCGCCCATCAGAACGACACGGATGTCCGGGGCCAGCCGGGCGGTGTCGATGAGCACCTCCAGGCCCTGCTTGAGGCCCATGTTGCCGGAGTGCAGCAGGACGGGGGTGGCGGCGGCCCAGCCGAACCGGGCCCGGGTGGCGGCCCGGTCGGCGGTGGGGCCGTGCACATGGGTCCAGTTGGGGACGAGGCGGATGCGGCCGGGGTCCACGCCGAGGGCGGTGACCCCGGGGACGAAGCTCTCGTGGATGACGCCGACGAGGGCGGCCCCGCGCAACGCGTACCGCTCGGCGGCCGCGGCGACGGCGGCCGCCCGGCCCCCGCCCCGGATGCCGCTCTGCGCGGCGGCGGCGCCCATCAGGTCCTGGACGACGGGGAGGTAGGGCACGCGGTGGCGGTGGGCGAGGCGGGCCCCGATGACGCCGCCCGCGAGGCTGGGCATCTGGGCGATCACGGCGTCGGGGCGTCCCGGCGGCGGGGCGGTGAGCCCGGTGGCGAGAATGCTCGCCTCGAACGCGGCCCGGCGCAGGGCGGTCTGACGGGACGGCACATAGTGCCTGCGCCGGTGCACGCCGACGCCACCGCGTATCTCCACGGTCCGCCACACGCCCCGGTAGCCCTCCTCCAGCTGCCAGGCGGGGTAGTGCGGCATACCGGTCAGCGCCCTGACGCGGGCGCCCGACGCGGCCCAGTGTTCGGCCAGTTGGGTCGCGTACGGGCCGATGCCCGTGACCTCCGGGGCATAGTTGGTCGACACCACCAGAAGGCGGCGGTCCTGAAACGGCCCGCGCCTGGCTCCATCACTCATCGGACGATCGCCTTCCCCCCATGACAGCCGCTGCCCCCACCGAGGAACAGCCCCTGTCGAGCTTATCCGTTCACGGCTTGCTCAAGTGTTCTTCACAGTAAGGTCGTTGGAACATCACCGGATCACGTTCACCGTGGGGGGAGAGATACGGATGGTGCAGCACAGGGTGGGTTACGCGCCCGGGGTGTACGACCTGTTCCATGTCGGCCACCTGAACATCCTGCGGCATGCCCGCAGTCAGTGCGACTACCTGGTCGCGGGGGTCGTCTCGGACGAGATGGCCGCCCTCGCCAAGGGCCACCGGCCCGTGATCCCGTTGCGCGAACGACTGGAGATCGTCCGCAGCGTGCGGTTCGTGGACGCCGCGTTCGTGGAGACCGTGCCGGACAAGGTCGAGACCTGGCAGCAGGTCCGGTTCGACGTGATCTTCAAGGGCGACGACTGGCGGGGCACGGACAAGGGCCTGAAGCTGGAGCGCGACTTCGCCGAAGTGGGCGTGGAGGTCGTCTACTTCCCGTACACCGTGCACACGTCCAGCACCCAGCTGCGGCGGGCGCTGGACGTGCTCGTCAGCCCGCCCGGAGCGCTTTCAGCTCCCTGAACCACTTGGCCAGGAAGGCCGCGAGGAACAGGGTGTGCACCACCGCCAGCACGGCGTACCCGGCGCGGAAGGCTCCGGGTGCGCCGAGCAGGAGGAACACCAGGCAGAACACCCCGTAGTCGGCGGGCAGCAGCGCCACGGCCCGCCCCCGGGAGACCGGCGCCGCCGCCGGTGCCGCCCAGGCCGGCCCGCGGGCGCTCGCCGCCGCCTTGCCGAGCTGTTCGCGCAGCAGCCCGGCGCAGAAGGTGAGCACGGCGGCCAGCTGGAAGCCCAGTGGCAGCAACAGCCATGCCTCGGAGGGCAGTTCACCGAACCGGTAGAACGAGATCAGGACCGCGGTGTGGACGAGGAGCAGCTTCCCGCAGTCCACGACATGGTCCAGCCACTCCCCGTCGGGCCCGCCCTTGCCGGTGAGCCGGGCGAGCTGCCCGTCGGCGGAGTCGAAGGCGAAGCCGACCGCCAGGGCCGCGTAGACGGTGACCGCGAGCGTCCACGACGGCTCGACGAGCGCGACCGCGGCGAGGGCGGAGTAGGTGAACAAGGCGCTGACCAGCGTAACTTGATTGGGTGCCAGTCCCATGCGATATGCCCCGGCCGCCAGCACCCGCCCGGCCGGGCGGTTCACGTACCGCGAGTAGAGCGAAACGCCCTTGGCGCTCTTCTGTGCGCCGCGCAATTCGCGCAGCACCGTGCCCGTGCTTCCCATACGCCCCCCAGCGTCCGGCATGTGCCCGCATCATTGCATGCGGGCCCGGTCATTTCCCGTCGGTGAGCTGTTCGTCCAGTTCGTCGAAGAGCAGCTCGCTGTGTTCGATCTGGCCGGTGCGGTACGCGGATCGGGCCACCAGGTGCGAGGCGACCGGGCCGGTGAGCATCTGGAAGAAGGCGATCAGGGCGAGGGTGGCGAGGTCCATGCCGCCGCGCAGCCGCAGGGCGACCCCGACCAGCACCAGGATCATGCCGAGGGTCTGGGGTTTGGTCGCCGCGTGGCTGCGGGAGAGGACGTCGGGGAGCCGGATCATGCCGATCACCCCGAGCAGGCAGATCGCGGCGCCGATGAGGAGCACCACGGCGCCTGCCGTGTCGGCGATCTGAAGCCAGGCGCTCACTGCGGGCCCTCCTGGGTGCCGTCGGGGTGCGGCGGGCGGGGCGCGTTCCCGGGCCGGTCGCGTACGGCGATGAAGCGGGCGATGCCCACCGATCCGGTGAACCCGAGGAACGCCAGCACCAGCATGATCGGGAAGTAGAAATGGTCCCGGGCGAAGGCGGACTTGGCGCCCAGCCCGGCGATGATCAGGGCTGCGCAGACGTCCAGCGAGATCGCCCGGTCGAGCATGGAGGGGCCGCGCCAGATCCGGGCCAGCAGCAGGGCCCCGGCGACGACGATCAGCACGACGGCGGTGGTCAGCAGGATCCGGTCGATCTGTTCGGGTGCGCTCATGGTCCGGGCCTCCCGGGGGTGGGCTGGGGCGGTGGCGGGGGTTCGGCGACCCGGGCGATCTCGTCGGGGGTGCCGAAGGCCCGTACGGTCAGTTCCTCCAGGCGCCACACCTTGCGCCGCGCCGCTTCGAGCTCTTCGGGCAGGTCGGCGTCCAGGACGTGCAGGAAGACGGTGGCGGTAGCCCGGCGCACTTCGATGATGGAGCCGCCGGGGACGTTGGAGACGGCGACGGCGGTGGCAGCGAGCATCAGGTCGCTGCGGCAGCGCAGGGGTACGCCGATGACGGCGGCCCGGTGCGGGAGGCCGACGAAGACCTGCCGGGTGACCTTCACGCCGGAGGTGTACATGTCCAGGAGGAGATATCCGGCCAGGCACACGATCCCCCAGAGGTGGAGCCGCAGCCCGAGGTCGACCCGGGGCAGCGGGAAGGCGAGGCAGACGGCGACCGCGACGACCAGGCCGGTCAGCACGTTGGCCCAGGTGAGGGTGGACCAGAGCAGCACCCAGATCACGGTGAGCCAGGCGATCAGCGGCAGGTCCAGTACCCGCTTGCGGCGGTCCCCGAACTCGCAGCTCAGCGGCGGCAGATCGGCGTTGCGGAACGAGAACCGCAGGATGCGTCTCACCGGCTCAGCACCTCCTGGACATAGGGGGTCCGCTGGAGGAGTTCGGCGGCCGTGCGGTCGGTGTAGGCGGTCAGCGGGGCGGCGAGGACCGTGAAGGAGAGGCCGAGCGCGATGGTCGCCGCGGTGGCCGCGGTCATCGGGCGGGGCAGCCGGCTGGTGGTGGTCACGGCCCGGCCGTGCAGCGTCGCGGCGACGGCCTGGCCCGCCGGGCGGTGCGCGGGGGTGACGCCCTCGTCGCCGGTGCCGGGGATGTGGTCGGGGCCCTCGTCGGTGTCCTCGTCGCTGTCGTCGCCGGACTCCAGGACCGTACCGGCGGCGGCCAGGTCGGGCGGGGCGGCCCGCCAGAAGGCCAGGTTCCACACCTTGGCGACCACGTACAGCGTCAGGAGGCTGGTGACCGCGGAGCCGACGACCAGGACCCAGGCCCAGCCGCCGCCGTCGGCCACGCCGGCGCGCATCAGGCCGAGCTTGCCGATGAAGCCGGACAGCGGGGGGATGCCCGCGAGGTTCATCGCGGGTACGAAGAACAGCAGCGCGAGCATCGGGGCGGCCCTGGCCAGTCCGCCGAGCCGGGTCAGCTCGGTGGTGCCGCCGCGGCGTTCGATGAGCCCGGCGACCAGGAACAGGGTCGTCTGGACGGTGATGTGGTGGGCGACGTACACGATGGCTCCGCCGTACGCCTCCCGGGTGGCGAGGCCGATCCCGAACACCATGTAGCCGATGTGGCTGATCAGGGTGAAGGAGAGGAGTCGTTTCAGGTCGGTCTGGGCGACCGCGCCGAGGATGCCGATCACCATGGAGGCCAGCGCGACGGCCATCAGGAGGTCGCCGAGGCGGCTGCCGGGGAAGAGCAGCGTCTCGGTGCGCATCATGCAGTAGACACCGACCTTGGTGAGCAGACCGGCGAAGACGGCGGTGACGGGGGCGGGGGCGGTCGGATAGGAGTCGGGGAGCCACGCGGCGAGCGGGAAGACGGCCGCCTTGATCGCGAAGACGGTCAGCAGCATCGCCTGGATCAGGGTCTGTACCCCGGTGGGGAGTTCGGACAGCCGCACCGCGAGCTGCGCGAAGTTCACGGTTCCGGCGGCCGCGTACGTCATGGCGATGGCGGTGAGGAAGAGCATCGAGGAGAACAGGGAGATGATCACGTACGTGGAGCCCGCCCGCATCCGGGGTCCGGTGCCGCCGAGGGTGAGCAGGACGAAGCTGGCGACGAGCATGATCTCGAAGCCGACGTAGAGGTTGACGAGGTCGCCCGCGAGGAAGGTGCAGGAGACCCCGGCCACGAGGATCAGATACGCGGGGTGGAAGACGGCGAGCGGGGTCTCCTTGTCCCGGTCGGTCATGCCCTGGCCGAGGGAGTAGATGAGCACGCAGAGCGTGACGGCCGAGGAGACGGTGAGCATCAGTCCGGAGAGCCGGTCGGCGACCAGGGTGATGCCGAGCGGCGGGGCGAAGTCGCCGAGGTGGACGGAGAGCGGGCCCCGGTTGTCGGCGGCGATCATCAGGATCGCCGAGAGCGCCGTGACGGCACTGAGCACGGCGACGCTGATGAAGCGCTGGAAGCGTTTGAGGCGGGTACCGAAGGCCAGGCTGAGGCCGGTGGCGCACAGCGGCAGTAGCACCGGCAGCGGGACGAGCGCGTTCATCCGGTGGC
This sequence comes from Streptomyces sp. WZ.A104, assembly GCF_002382885.1. Taxonomy (GTDB): domain Bacteria; phylum Actinomycetota; class Actinomycetes; order Streptomycetales; family Streptomycetaceae; genus Streptomyces. The sequence goes on along the minus strand of NZ_NWVL01000045.1, from coordinate 18,085 downwards.
TCCTCGGTCGCGGGGGTAGCGGTCGTCGGCCTTGGCGTCCCCGCCGCGTTCGTCGTCCTCGGGGTCGGTGCCCAGCACGTCGTTCCAGAGGTCGCCGGAGGCGTCGCGGCCGCGCGCCTGGCGGGCGCGGTCGGCGCGCAGCCGGTCGCGGAGTCTGCGGCGCTCCTCGCGGTAGCGTTCGCGTTCCTCCGCGGTGGGCTCGGCCCCCGAACGGAACTGCTCGCGCAGCTGGTTGCGCTCCCCCATCACCTCGGCGCGCAGCACGATACGCCGGTCCTCCAGGTCGTCGTGGACCTCGTCGGTCCCGGTGAGCTGGTGGCTGCGGTAGGCCATGGCCAGCAGGAACGCGGTGGTGGCCAGAGTGATGACGATGGCGGTGAGGGCGATGGCCTGGGGCAGTGGGTCGGTGATCCGGTTGAAGGCGACCCCGTACAGCAGGGGAGCGGCGCCCGCCCGACCGGTCGAGGAGAGCACGAGCAGGTTGATGCCGTTGCTCACGACGACGGCGCCGAGCAGGATGCGGGTCAGCGGGCGGGTGAGCATGAGGATGCCGCCGACGGCGCAGAGTACGACGGCGGTGGCGAGGAGCGAGGCGCTGACGATCATCGCGGGGGGCCTCCCTCGGGGGCGCTCTCGGGGGTGAGGACGCCTGCCGCGCGTTCGATCTGCCGGTCGACCTTGGCGCCGAGGGCCCGCACGATGTCCAGGACCACGCCGAGGACCAGCAGGTAGACGCCGAAGTCGAAGAGGACCGAGGTACTCAGGTGGTAGTCGCCGAAGACCGGCAGGTGCCCGTAGTAGGTGAAGGCGTGCAGGACGGTGCCTTCCGAGAGTCCGAGGAGAGCCACCCCGGTGGAGATGAAGAGACCGAGGCCGGTGAAGAGGCCGGGTTGCAGGGGGGCCGCCTCGGCGAGTTCGAAGCGGCCACCCGCCAGATAGCGGGTGATCAGGCCGACCCCGGCGACGAGTCCGGCGACGAAGCCGCCGCCGGGCAGGCTCTCGGCGCAGAACAGCAGGTAGACGGAGAGCACCAGGATCGGGTGGAACAGCAGCCGGGCCACCACTTCGAAGACGATCGAGCGGTGTTCGGGGGCGAGGGTGGACCCGGCGGCGAGCCAGCTGCGCTCGGGGGCCGCGTCGTCGCCCCGCGGCAGCCGGGAGGAGTGGTGGGCGGACAGGGACCAGGCGGTGCGGCCCCGCAACTCCTCCTGGGCCATGGTGCCCTCGCTGCGGCGGTGCAGGTAGATGAGGCTGGTGACACCGATCGCGGCGGCGGCGAGCACGGCGGACTCCCCCATGGTGTCCCAGGCCCGCAGGTCGACGAGGATGGTGGCGACGACGTCCTTGAGCCCGTGGTCGGCGACCTCCTGGACCATGGCGGAGCCGGCCGGTTCGGCGGTGCGGGCGGCGGCGGCGACCCACATCCCGACGCCGACGGTGGCGGCCGCGGCGAGGGCCACCGGGATGCGGGAGGCCCGCCGCCAGGTGCTCACGGACTCCTGGAAGTGGACCGGCATCCGGCGCAGCACCAGCACGAAGACGATCATCGCGACCGTCTCGACGCAGAACTGGGTCAGCGCCAGGTCCGGCGCCCCCTGGACGACGAAGAGCAGAGCGGTGCCGTAGCCGGTCAGGCCCGCCAGGACCACGGCCTTCATGCGCCGCCGCACGGTCAGGCAGAGCAGGGCGGCGGCGCAGGTCAGGGCGGCGACGGCGCCCTGGATCGGGGAGTCCCAGACCCGGGGGCGCACGGCGCCCTGCCAAGGGGTGTCGACGATGAGGACGGCGAGCTGTCCGGCGAGCATGACCAGCAGGGTGGTGGCGAGGTACACGGAGAGCGAGCCGCGCTGGATGAAGCCGGTGACCTGGAGGGCGAGACGTTCCTGCCCGAGCAGCAGATGGCCGAAGACGCTGTCGGCGGTGGGCCAGGCGATCCGCCGGGAGAGCCGGGTGACGGTGGTGCGGCCGAGGAAGAGCAGGGTGCCCGCGGCCCAGGCGGCGGCCGACAGCAGCAGGGCGAGGCCGAACCCGTGCCAGAGGGCGAGGTGGTACGGCTCCGGGTCGGCCGTCAACGTATCGGCGTACGCGCCCAGCAGCCGGTCGGTCCAGCCGACGCCGGGGCCGAGGGCCAGGCCGAGGACGGCGAGCAGGGCGGGCGGGGCGAGGAAGGCCGGGCCCACGCCGTGCACGGGGGTGTCGGGAACCCCGGGCTTGCGGGCGAAGGCTCCCCAGACGAACCGCAGGGTGTACGCGGTGGTCAGCGCGGAGCCCGCGACGACGACGGCCAGCGCCCACCGGTCGGCGGTGGAACCGTGCAGCAGCGCCTCGAACGCGGCCTCCTTCGCGGCGAAGCCGAGGAGCGGCGGCAGGGCGGCCATGGAGGCGGCGGACAGCACAGCGACCCCGGCGACGTACGGCAGGGAGCGCCCGACTCCGGAGAGTTTCCGCAGGTCACGGGTGCCGGCGGCGTGGTCGATGATGCCGGTGACGAGGAAGAGCGGGGCCTTGAAGAGGGCGTGTCCGAGGATCATCGCGACGGCGGCGAGCGCGGCGTTGCGGTTACCGGTCCCGGCCAGCAGGGTGAGGAAGCCGAGCTGGCTGACGGTTCCGTAGGCGAGGACCAGTTTGAGGTCGTTCAGGCGCAGCGCCCGCCAGCCGCCGAGCAGCATGGTCGCGCCGCCGAGCACGATGACGACGGGTTTCCAGACGGGGACGTCGGCGAAGGCGGGGGCGAGCCGGGCGACCAGGTAGACCCCGGCCTTGACCATCGCCGCGGCGTGCAGATAGGCGCTGACCGGGGTCGGGGCGGCCATGGCGTTCGGCAGCCACATGGAGAACGGCCAGATCGCGGACTTGGACAGGGCCCCGCACAGGACCAGGACGATGGCGATGGACACGGCGAGCGTCGTCTCGGGCGGATCGGAGACGATCTCGGAGATGCGGTACGTACCGGCGGCCTGACCGAGGATCAGGAAGCCGACGAGCATGGCGAGCCCGCCGAACGTGGTGACCACGAGCGCCTGGAGGGCGGAGCGGCGGCTGTGCCGGTGTTCGCTGCCGTGCCCGATCAGCAGGTAGGAGAAGACCGTCGTCAGCTCCCAGAACACGTACAGCGTGATCAGGTCGTCGGCGAGGACGAGGGCGAGCATCGCGCCCGCGAAGGCGAGCAGGTTCCCGGCGAAGCGGCCCAGTCGGGGGGTGTCGTCGGTGAAGTAGGAGGCGCAGTAGAGCAGGACGAGCGCGCCGATCCCGGCGGCGAGCAGCACCATCAGCTCGGCCAGCGCGTCCAGGCGCAGCGCGAGGGAGACGCCGTAGTCCGGGATCCACTGCCAGGACCAGGTGACCGCGCCCCCGGAGGCGGCGGTGCTCCAGCGGGTGAAGGCCCACACGGTGGCGGCCGCCGGAGGCAGGGCGAGCACGACGAAGGCCCACCGGCCGATCCGGTGCACCAGCGGGCCCGCGCAGGCCGCCAGCGCGAAGTGGGCGACGATGAGCGCGATCACAACGGGGGGTCCGGAACGGGCGGCGGAACATCCGGAATAAAGGGCACTAAATACAGATATATCCCGAAGACCGATTCACCCGACCGGCGCGCCGCACACGCGGGAGTCGTCTCAGCCGTGTCCGGCGCAGGGTCCGCTGTGGTCGCAGTACGGGGTGTTCCCGGTGGCGCCGCAGCCGCAGAGCATCACCCGGGTCTCGTGGTGCGGACCGTACGGGGTGGCGACTTCGAGGTCTCCGCGCAGGTGCAGCACTCCGTCGGCGTGGAGCGATACGTGGGTGGGGACGTCGGGGACCTCGTCGGGCATGCCGTCGGTGCGGTGGTACTGGAGGGCCCCGCTCGGGCAGCGCTGGATGACGTCGGCGACCTCGTCGGCGGGGGCGTTGTCGGGGAGGATCCAGGGCCTGCGGCCGACCTCGAAGACGGCGGGCAGCCCGCGCACGCACTCGGCGGCGTGCAGGCAGCGGCGCGCGTCGAAGCCGACGACGATGCCCTCGCCGTCGTAGGACCGGGCGGCGGGGCGCGGGGGCGGGGTCGACCGACTGGGCACCGCTGACTCTCCTGGGCGGCTCGGCATCCTGACCTCCCAAGCCTCGCGCCGGTGCCCCCGGGCCGCGACTCGGGGGCACCCGGCGCACGAGAGGATCGGCGCTCGGCGCGCGAGGGCGCTCACGGCAGGACCGCGACCCCGTCGATCTCGACCATCGCCTGCTCGTCCCAGAGCCGGGCCACGCCGATGACGGCCATCGCCGGGTAGTCGCGCCCCGCGAGCCGGCGCCAGATCCGGCCCAGCTCGGGGGCGTGGGACCGGTAGTCGGCGATGTCGGTGGCGTAGACGGTGACCCGGGCCAGATCGGCGGGGGCGCCGCCGGCCGCGTGGAGGGCGGTGAGCAGATTGCCCAGGGCGGTGGCGAACTGGTCCGGCAGGGTGGCTCCGACGACCTTGCCGTCCGGGTCGAGCGCGGTCTGCCCCGCGAGGAAGACCAGTTGGCCGCCGGTGGCGACGACGGCGTGCGAGAAGCCGGTGGGCGGGGAGAGTTCGGCCGGGTTGATCCGGTGGGACGGACTCATACGGACGGCTCCTGGTTCGGGGAGACGGCTTGCTGTGCCGCTGTCGCGTACAGCTCCTTGGCGATGATGGCGCGCTGCACCTCGCTGGCGCCCTCGTAGATCCGGGGCGCCCGGACCTCGCGGTAGAGGTGTTCGAGCAGATGGCCGCGGCGCAGGGCGCGGGCGCCGTGCAGCTGGACGGCGGTGTCGACGACGTACTGCGCGGTCTCCGTGGCGTACAGCTTGGCCATGGCCGCGCGGCGTGGGACCCCGCTCTCCCCCGCGTCGTAGGCGGCCGCCGCCGCGTACACGAGGAGGCGGGCGGCCTCGGTGCGGGTGGCCATCTCGGCGACCTGGTGCGAGACGGCCTGGAGGTCGCTCAGGGGGCCGCCGAACGCGGTGCGGTGGGCGGTGTGCTCCAGGGTCGCGTCGAGGGCGGCGCGGGCCATGCCCACGGCGAAGGCGCCGACGCTGGGGCGGAAGAGGTTGAGGGTGTTCATGGCGACCCGGAAGCCCCGGTCGGGTTCGCCGAGGACGTCGTCGGCGGTGACCGGTACGCCGTCGAACTCCAGGGTGCCGATGGGGTGCGGGGAGAGCATGTCGAGGGCGGAGCCGGTGAGTCCTGGGCGGTCGGAGGGGACCAGGAACGCCGTGATGCCCCGGGAGCCCGCGCCGGGGGTCGTCCGGGCGAAGACCACGGCGAAATCGGCCTCCGGGGCGTTGGAGATCCAGCACTTCTCTCCGGTGAGCCGCCAGCCGCCGGGGGCGGGATCGGCGGCCAGGCTCAGCGCCGCCGCGTCGGACCCGGCGCCCGGCTCGCTCAGCGCGAACGCGGCGACGGCGCGTCCGGCCCGGACCTCGGGGAGCCAGGCCTCGCGGTGGGCGGCAGTGCCCGCCTGGACGATCGGGGTGGCGCCGAGCCCCTGGAGGGCGAGGGCGGTCTCGGCCTCGGTGCAGCCCCGGGCCAGGGACTCGCGCAGCAGGCACAGGTCGAGCGCCCCGGATCCGAACATCCGGCCGAGCAGCCCCAGCTCGCCGAGCGCCGCCAGCAGCGGCCGGTTGACGCGCCCGGGCTCGCCCTTCTCCGCCAGCGGGCGCAACTCCAGTTCGGCGAGGGTGCGCAGCTCTTCGCACCATGCGGTTTGTTCGGGTTCGAGGGAGAATGCCGTCATGGCGGCGCCTCTCTTGTCGCGTCTGCCTTGTCTCGTCCCTGCACTTTTCGCGTCACTGCCTTGTCGCGTCACACCTTGCCGCGTCGCGCCCTATCGCGGACCGTTGACTACCGTCACCCAAACGATACGCTCCAGAGGCGACAAGGGGGCGATCCTTCATGGAGCCGAATTCCTCGCCGAACACGCCCACAGCCGCCGAAGGCGCGTCCGTACGCGTCGCCGGTGCGCATACCGACACGTTCACACGCGACCATCTGCCGCCGCCCGAGCAGTGGCCGAAGCTGCTCCTGGACGACCCCCGGCTGCGTTACCCCGAACGGCTGAACTGCGGGAACGAGCTGCTGGACCGCACCGTGGCGGAACGGGGAGCGAACCGCCCCGCGCTGCGCTCGGGTGACGGGAGCGTCTGGAGCTACGGCGAGCTGCGGGAGACGGTGGACCGCATCGCGCATGTGCTGACCGAGGACCTGGGGATCGCGCCGGGCAACCGGGTACTGCTGCGCGGGCCCACCACACCCTGGCTGGCCGCCTGCTGGCTCGCCGTCATGAAGGCGGGCGCCGTCGCCGTCACCGTACTGGCGCAGGCCCGGGCAACGGAGCTGGCCACCGTCTGCTCGCTGGCCCGTACCGGTCACGCGCTGTGCGACGCCCGGGCGGAGAAGGACCTGATCGAGGCGGGCGTCGACGGGCTGCGGATCACCCTGTTCGGCGGGGACGCGCCCGACGACCTGACCCGGCTGGCGGCCGCGCACTCCGGCTCCGGCCCTTACCGGGCGGTGGACACGGCGGCCGACGAGGTGGCACTGATCGCGTTCACCTCGGGGACGACCGGCCGCCCCAAGGGCTGTATGCATCTGCACCGGGACGTGCTGGCCATCGCCGACACCTTCTCCCGCGAGGTGCTGCGCCCGCGGCCCGACGACGTGTTCGCGGGCAGCCCGCCGCTGGGCTTCACCTTCGGCCTGGGCGGGCTGCTGGTCTTCCCGCTGCGGGCCGGGGCGTCCACGCTGCTCCTGGAGCAGGCGGGGCCGCGGCAACTGCTGCCCGCGCTGGCGCGGCACCGGGTGTCGGTCCTGTTCACCGCGCCGACCGCCTACCGCACGATGCTCGGCCAGCTGGACGGCCACGACCTCTCGGCGCTGCGGCGCTGCGTCTCGGCCGGGGAGAACCTGCCCGCGGCGACCTGGCAGGCCTGGTACGAGGCGACCGGGCTGCGCATCATCAACGGCATCGGGGCCACCGAGCTGCTGCACATCTTCATCTCGGCCGCCGACGACGCCATCCGCCCCGGCACCGTCGGCGTCCCCGTGCCGGGCTGGCAGGCCCGGGTGGTGGACGAGCACGGCGAGGAGCTGCCCGACGGCGAGGCGGGGCTGCTCGCCGTGCGCGGCCCGGTCGGCTGCCGCTACCTCACCGACCCGCGCCAGGCGGAGTACGTCCGGCACGGCTGGAACCTGACCGGTGACACGTTCGTCCGCGAACCGGACGGCTACTTCCGTTACGTGGCCCGCGCCGACGACATGATCATCTCCTCCGGGTACAACATCGCGGGCCCCGAGGTGGAGGACGCCCTGCTGCGCCATCCGGCGGTCGCTGAGGCCGCCGTGGTGGGCCGGGCGGACGAACTGCGCGGCGAGATCGTGGTGGCGCACGTGGTGCTGGCGGAGGGCTCGGAACAGACGGCGGACTCGCTGCGCGCCCATATGAAGGCCAACCTGGCCCCGCACAAATGCCCGCGCGTCTTCGTCTTCCACACCGCCCTCCCGCGCACCGCGACCGGCAAGCTCCAGCGGTTCCTGCTCCGGGAAGACACGGCATAGGGCCTTCCGTTCGGAGCATCCCGGGCCCGCGGGCTGACCCGAACGACAGGCCCTAGAGTGATCAGGTGGCCGAGCTGCGCACCCCCCGTTCCCTGATCGTCACGCTGTACGGCGCCTACGGTCGTCCCTCCGACGACGCCCCGTTCGCGGTGGCCGAGCTGATCCGTCTGCTGCACGCCGTGGGCGTCGACGCCCCCTCCGTACGTTCCTGCGTCTCTCGGCTGAAGCGGCGCGGGCTGCTGGTCGCGGCCCGCGCGGCGGACGGCTCGGCGGGCTACGCCCTGTCACCGGACGCCCGCCAGCTGCTGGACGACGGCGACCGCCGCATCTACCGGCACCCCGCGCCCCGGCTCGCCGACGGCTGGGTCCTCGCAGTGTTCTCGGTGCCCGAGGCGGAACGCAGCAAGCGGCATGTGCTGCGCTCGCGGCTGGCGCGGCTGGGCTTCGGCACAGCGGCGCCCGGCGTGTGGATCGCCCCCGCCGGCCTCTACGAGGAGACGCGCCACACACTGGAGCGCCTCGAACTGGCCCCGTACGTCGACCTGTTCCGCGGCCACCACCTCGGCTTCACGCCGACCCGCGAGTCGGTGGCCCGCTGGTGGGACCTGGATGCGGTGGCCCGCCTCCACCACGACTTCCTGGAACTGCACGAACCGGTCCTGCGGGACTGGGAGTCGAGCGCACCCCCCGACACCGCACCCCGCCCCCAGGCCGCCTACCGGGACTACATCCTGGCCCTGGACTCCTGGCGCCAACTCCCCTACGCCGACCCGGGCCTCCCCCCGGAACTCCTCCCGGACCACTGGCCGGGCGCGCGCTCGGCAGAGGTGTTCGGCCGCCTGCACGACCGCTTGCGGGACGCCGGGGAGCGCTTCGTCCGGGAGTGAGGCCTGCCGGCCGAAATCCGGGTGCTCCGGTCCCGGCCCGACGGGCAGGATGAGGCGTGGACCACCCGGGAGTACGCGGAGGAGCGGGCCGCCCCGCTCGGCGCCCTGGCCGTGCGGTACCGGCAGGGGCACTGGGGCGGTGTGCCCCACCCGTCCCGTGCCGCTGCCACGAGTGCCTGGTCATCCCAGGGTGAGCCGGGGTTTCGGGGCGTCCGTGCGGCCGGTGGGCGGGGTGCGGCTGCCCGCGCCGTACGGGAGGGGCCAGGGCGCGCCCGGTCCGGTGTAGCCCTGTTCGGCCGCCGCGTGGAGGGTCCAGTGCGGGTCGTAGAGGTGGGGGCGGGCCAGGGCGCAGAGGTCGGCGCGGCCCGCCAGGAGCAGGGAGTTGACGTCGTCCCAGGAGGAGATGGCGCCGACCGCGATGACCGGGATGCCGACGGTGTTGCTGATCCGGTCGGCGTACGGGGTCTGGTACGAGCGGCCGAATTCGGGGCGCTCGTCGGGGACGACCTGGCCGGTGGAGACGTCGATGGCGTCGGCCCCGTGGGCGGCGAAGGCGCGGGCGATCTCCACGGCGTCCTCCGCTTCCGTGCCGCCCTCGGCCCAGTCGGTGGCGGAGATCCGGACGGTCATCGGCCGGTCCTCCGGCCAGACTTCGCGGATCGCGTCGAAGACTTCCAGGGGGTAGCGGAGGCGGTTCTCCAACGGGCCGCCGTAGGCGTCGGCGCGGTGGTTGGTGAGTGGGGAGAGGAATCCGGAGAGCAAGTAGCCGTGCGCGCAGTGGAGTTCGAGGAGGTCGAAACCGGCGGTGGCCGCGCGGCGCGCCGCCTGCGTGAACTGCTCGCGTACGGAGGCCAGTCCGGCGCTGTCCAGCTCCCGCGGAACCTGGTTGACGCCCGGTCGGTACGGGAGCGGGGAGGCCGCCGACAGGGGCCAGTTGCCGTGCTCCAGCGGCTGGTCGATGCCCTCCCACATCAGCTTCGTGGAGCCCTTGCGGCCGGAGTGGCCGAGCTGGACGCCGATGGCCGCGCCGGGGGCGGAGGTGTGGACGAAGTCGGTGATCCGCCGCCAGGCGGTGGCCTGTTCGTCGGTCCACAGGCCCGCACAGCCGGGGGTGATCCGCCCCTCGGGGCTGACGCAGACCATCTCGGTCATGGTCAGTCCGGCCCCGCCGAGCGTTCGGGCACCGAGGTGGACGAGGTGGAAGTCACCGGGGAGCCCGTCGGTGGCCGAGTACATGTCCATCGGTGAGACGACGACGCGGTTGCGCAGTTCGAGGCCGCGCAGCCTGAGGGGGGTGAACATCGGCGGGGTGCCGGGCGGGCAGCCGAACTCCTCCTCGACGACGGCGGTGAAGGAGGCGTCGCGCAGGCGCAGGTTGTCGTGGGTGACCCGGCGGCTGCGGGTGAGGAGGTTGAACGCGAAGCGGCGGGGCGGCTGGTCGACGTAGGTGGCCAGCTCCTCGAACCAGCGCAGGCTGGCCGCGGCGGCCCGCTGGGTGGAGGCGACGACCGGGCGGCGCTCGGTCTCGTACGCCGTCAGCGCGGAGGGCAGGTCCGGCTGTTCCTCGATGCAGGCGACCAGCGCGAGGGCGTCCTCGACGGCGAGTTTGGTTCCGGAGCCGATGGAGAAGTGCGCGGTGTGGGCGGCGTCCCCGATGAGCACCGTGTTCCCGTGCGACCAGCGCGAGTTGGCGACCGTACGGAAGGTGAGCCAGCTGGACCTGTTGCCGCGCAGGGGCCTGCCGTCCAGTGCATCGGTGAAGAACTTGGCGCAGCGGTTGGTGGATTCGTCCGGGTCGCAGGTGTCGAGTCCGGCGGCGCGCCACACCTCCTCGCGCATCTCGACGATGACGGTGGAGGCGTCTGCGGCGTAGGGGTATCCGTGCAACTGCATGACCCCGTACGGGGTTTCGGCGACCTCGAAGCGGAAGGCGTCGAGCGCGAAGTCGGCGGCGAGCCAGATGTAGCGGTTGCGGTGCTCGGTGAGGGACGGGCCGAAGGCTTCGGGGTGCGCCTCGCGGGTGGCGCTGTGCACTCCGTCGGCGGCGATCACCAGGTCGTGGTGGACGGCCAGTTCGGCGGCGGGCGGGGCCTCGGTGCGGAAGCGGAGTTCGACGCCCAGGGCGGCGCAGCGCTCGTGCAGGATCTCCAGGAGCCGGCGGCGGCCGAGGGCGGCGAAGCCGTGGCCGCCGGAGGTGTGGGTGCGGCCGCGGTGGACGATGTCGATGGTGTCCCAGCGGACGAACTCGCGGCTCAGCGCCCGGTAGGCTTCGGGGTCGGCGTGCTCGATGCCGCCGAGCGTCTCGTCGGAGAGCACGACGCCGAAGCCGAAGGTGTCGTCGGGGGCGTTGCGCTCGTACACGGTGATCTCACGGGCCGGGCCGAGCCGCTTGAGGAGGGCCGCGGCGTAGAGTCCGCCGGGGCCGCCGCCGATGACCGCGATCCGCCGCGGGGGCGAGCCATGGCCGGAGGCCGTCGCGACCGGGCGCCGGGCGCCTTCGGGGGCGTCCGCCACGGCTACTTCCCCTGCCACTTCGGGGGCCGCTTCTCGGTGAAGGCCGCGTGGAATTCCGCGTAGTCCTCGCCGTGCATCAGCAGCGCCTGGGTGTTGGCGTCCAGCTCGACGGAGGCGGCCAGCGGCATGTCCAGTTCCGCGGTGAGCAGCGCCTTGGTCTGGGCGAGGGCCAGGGCGGGGCCGTCGGCGAGGCGGCGGGCCAGCTCGGCGGCGCGCTCGTCGGCCTTCCCCTCTTCCGCCAGTTCGCTGATCAGCCCGATCCGCTCCGCCTCCGGGGCGCGGACGGTGTCGCCGAGCATCAGCAGCCGGGTCGCGTGGCCGAGGCCGACGACCCGGGGCAGCAGATAGGCCGCGCCCATGTCGCCGCCGGAGAGGCCGACCCGGGTGAACAGGAAGGCGAACCGGGCCGACGGGTCTGCCACCCGGAAGTCGGCGGCGAGCGCCAGTACGGCTCCGGCGCCCGCCGCGACCCCGTGGACGGCGGCGATGACCGGGAAGGGGCACTCCCGCAGGGCCCGGACGACCTGCCCGGTCATCCGGTTGAAGTCCAGGAGCTGCGCCGCGTCCATCGTCAGGGTGGCGCCGATGATCTCGTCGACGTCCCCGCCGGAGCAGAAGCCACGCCCCTCGCCCGCGAGGACGAGGGCGCGCACCGAGCGTTCCCGGGAGAGTTCGGCGAGGAGGTCGCGCAGATCCGCGTACGCGCCGAAGGTGAGCGCGTTGAGTTTCTCGGGGCGGGCGAATGTGACGGTGGCCACACCGTCGTCCCGGGTCAGCCGGAGGTGACGCCACTCCTCGGCGTTCGGGGCCGAGCTGGGAAACGGGCTCATGGAGGGGTCCCCTTCAGCGATCGAGCGGCTGCCGGTCGTGCACGGGTCGCGTTCCGCCTCCGAAGTTATCACTCGTACGTGACCTCCGTCACGAGGTCGCAATACAGCATCCGTGAGACCGTTGTGGCGAAAGTCCCCCTTTGCTCCGGCCGACCGCCCCTATGGCTGCGCCGGAGCGGTTCGTAAGGTTGAAACCAGGAAGTCTCGACACGAGAACTACGTGAACCCGAGAAGTCGCCCCGAACGGAACCCTGCCGTGCCGCCCGATGTCCCCGTCCCCGCCTCCTGGCGTATCGCCCTGCCGCACTCCACGGCAGCCGTGCCGATCGCCCGCGCTCTCGTCCGCACGGCGCTGTCCGACATCGACGCCCCGGCCGACTGCGACACCGCCGAACTGCTGACCGCCGAGCTGGTGGCCAACGCGGTCGAGCACACGCGGGGCGGCGAACCGATCGAGCTGGTCGTGGAGCTGCTGCCCACCGGCTGCCAGGTCGAGGTGCACGACCGCGACCCCGCTCCGCCGGGCGATCTCTCCCGCCCTGGACCCGGGTACGAGGTCGATCCCTGGCAGGAGCACGGCCGCGGCCTGCTGCTGATCCGGACCCTCAGCTCCGCCTGCGGTCACCGCACCACGGAGCACGGCAAGGCCGTGTGGTTCACGCTTCCGGCGATACCGGCGCAGCCGGGTCCTTCGCCGGGGAGCTGACCAGCCGGGAGCGCTTGCGGCCGTACACGGTGTACAGCAGCGATCCGGCGGCCAGGAAGACCGCGAACTGGACCCAGGTCGTCCAGCCGGTCCCGTACATCAGATACAGGCAGAACACGACGCCCAGCAGCGGGCTCACCGGGTAGAGCGGCACCCGGAAGGTCCGCTTCAGCTCGGGGTGGCGGCGCCGCAGCACCACGACCGCGACATTGACGGCGACCATCGTGGCGAGCGTGCCGATCGTCGTCAGGTTGACGACGACATCGAGCGAGGAGAAGGCGGCGGGGACCGCGAAGACGCAGGCCACGATCCAGGTGTTGGCGACCGGGGTGTGGGTCTTGGGCGAGACCTTCTCGAAGACGCGCGGGATCAGCCCGTCGCGGGACATCGACATCAGGATGCGGGTCTGCCCGTACATCACGGCAAGCACCACCGAGGCGATGGCGACGACCGCGCCGAAGGCGATGATGCCGCCGCCGATCGCGGAGCCGGTGACCTGGTTGACCACGATCGAGAGCGCCGCGGGCTTGTCGGCGACGGCGTCCGAGCCGATCGCGCCGATGGCGGAGAGCGCCACCGCGCAGTAGAGCAGGGTGACGACGCCGATGCAGATCAGGATGGCTATCGGGATGTTCCGCCGCGGGTTCTTGACCTCTTCGCCCGCGGTGGTGATGGCGTCGAAGCCGATGTACGAGAAGAACGCCAGCGAGGCGCCCGCGGTGATCCCGCCGAGCCCGTGGCCCGCGAACGGCATGAGGTTGCCGTCCTTGAACGCGCTGAAGGCCACGGCGCAGAACGCCAGCAGGATGCCGATCTTGAGGACCGCCATGGCGGCGGTCGCGGTCGCGCTCTCCCGGATGCCGCGCACCAGCAGGGTGGCGGCCATGGCGATGACGATGATCGCCGGGAGGTTGATCGCGCCGCCGTCGCCGGGCCCGGAGGACAGGGCCGCGGGCAGTTCCCAGCCGACGATGCTGTTCAGCAGCTCGTTGACGTACTGGCTCCAGCCCACCGCCACGGCCGAGACCGAGACGCCGTACTCCAGCAGGAGGCACCAGCCGACAAGGAAGGCGGTGCGCTCGCCGAGCGCCGCGTAAGCGAAGGAGTACGAGCTTCCGGAGACCGGGATCGCGCTGCCCAGCTCCGCGAAGGAGAGGGCGGTGAAGATGCAGGTGATCGCGGCGAGGACGAACGAGATCACGACGGCGGGCCCGGCCTCGGCGACGCTGTCGGACAGCCCGACGAAGATGCCGGTGCCGACGATGGCGCCGACCCCGAAGCAGACGAGCTGGAAGAGGCCCATCGTCCGCTTGAGGCCGTGGCCCTCCAAATCGCCGCCGGACTCGGCGATGAGCTGTTCGGGACTCTTGCGGCGCAGACCGGGGCTCATACGGACGTTCTCATCTCTGGTGGTGCACGGGGTGGTGCGAGGTGGGGGGACGTTTCCCGTGCGCGTACGAGAGCCCTGGGCCCGGTCCGCACATGGGAAGGGGGTCCGGGCGTGCGAGCCCGAACCCCACCAGAGGCGACATCGTAACCACCGCCGCACATGTTCACCCAATCGGGTGTATGAGCATGCGAACGCCTACCCCGTACCCGTATCCACGCCCGCGCGGGCTACTTCCCGGCCAGCGTCGCCACCAGGACCGCCTTGATCGTGTGCATCCGGTTCTCCGCCTCGTCGAAGACGACCGAGTGCGCGGACTCGAAGACCTCGTCGCTGACCTCCAGCTCGGTCAGCCCGTACGCGGCGTGGATGTCCCGGCCGACCTGGGTGCCGAGATCGTGGAAGGCGGGCAGGCAGTGCAGGAACTTCACGTCGGGGTTGCCGGTGGCGCGCAGGACGTCCATCGTCACGGCGTACGGCGCGAGCGCGGCGATGCGCTCGGCCCACGCCTCCTTGGGCTCCCCCATCGAGACCCAGACGTCGGTGGCGACGAAGTCGGCGCCCCGCACGCCCTGGGCGACATCGTCGGTGAGGGTGATCGTCGCGCCACTGGCCTCGGCGAGCTCGCGGGCCCGCGCCACGACGGACGCGTCCGGCCAATACTCCTCGGGGGCCACGATCCGCAGGTCCAGGCCGAGCAGGGCACCGGTGACCAGGTAGGAGTTGCCCATGTTGAACCGGGCGTCGCCGAGGTAGGCGAGGGTCATCTCCGCGACGGGCCGGTCACTGTGCTCGGTCATCGTGAGGACGTCGCCGAGCATCTGGGTGGGGTGCCAGTCGTCGGTGAGCCCGTTGAAGACCGGGACCCCGCCGTACTCGGCCAGCTCCTCGACGACCCGCTGACTGTCACCTCGGTACTCGATCCCGTCGAACATCCGGCCGAGCACCCGGGCGGTGTCCTTCACGGACTCCTTGTGGCCCATCTGCGAGCCGGCGGGGTCGAGGCAGGTGGTGGAGGCGCCCTGGTCGGCAGCGGCCACCTCGAACGCGCAGCGTGTACGGGTCGACGTCTTCTCGAAGATCAGCGCGATGTTCTTCCCGCGCAGCCGCTGGACCTCGGCCCCGGCCTTCTTGGCGGCCTTGAGCTCGGCGGCCAGCGAGACCAGGCCGAGGAACTCCTCGGAGGTGAAGTCCAGCTCCTTGAGGAAGTGGCGGCCGGTGAGGTCTATGGCCATGATGACTGCTCCTGGTCGGGCGGCTGACGGCTACAGCTGAAACGAGACAACACTGGAAGTCTATACGATCACCCGCATCTCTATTCAGCCCCTTGTGCGAGCGGCTGCGCCCAGTCCCCTGTGCGGGCGCCTACACAGTCCCCTGAGCGGGCCCCCCGACGGGGTCCCGCACCACCGGGCAGCTCATACAGCGCGGCCCGCCCCTGCCCCGGCCCAGCTCGCTCCCCCGGATCTCGATGACCTCGATGCCCTGCTTGCGCAGATAGGTGTTGGTGGTGGCGTTGCGCTCGTACGCGACCACGACGCCCGGCTCGACCGCGAGGACGTTGCAGCCGTCGTCCCACTGCTCGCGCTCCGCCGCGTGCACGTCCTGGGTGGCGGTGAGCACCCGGATGGAGTCGAGCCCGAGGGCGGCGGCGATGGCCTGGTGCATGTGCTCGGGCGGATGGTCGGTGACCTTCAGCTCGCGGGGTCCGCTGCCGGGCTCGATGGTGTACGAGCGGAGCATCCCGAGACCGGCGTACTGGGTGAACGTATCGCCGTCGACCATCGTCATCACCGTGTCCAGGTGCATGAACGCCCGGGTCTTCGGCATGTCGAGCGCCACGATCGTGCGCGCGGAACCGGCGTCGAACAGCCCCCGGGCCAGCATCTCCACCGCCTGCGGGGTGGTGCGCTCGCTCATCCCGATCAGCACCGCCCCCTGCCCGATGACCAGGACGTCACCGCCCTCGATGGTGGAGGGGTAGTCGTCCTGCCCTTCCGACCAGTGGTGGAAGACCCCGGCCTCCGGGCCGGTGAACAGCGGGTGGTGACGGTAGATCGCCTCGAAGTGGACGGTCTCGCGCTGCCGGGCGGGCCAGCGCATCGCGTTGATGGAGACCCCGTCGTAGATCCAGGCGGAGGTGTCGCGGGTGAAGAGGTGGTTGGGCAGCGGGCCCAGCAGGAAGTCGTCCAGGTCCATGACATGGAAGCGGACCGAGGTCGGTTCACTGTGCCGCTCCAGATACTCCCGCTTGGTCATCCCGCCGACCAACGCCTCCGCGAGCTCCGCCGAGGACAACTCCTCGAAGGCCGCCCGCAGATGCTCGGTGGCGAGCGGGCCGTACTCCTTCTCGTCGAAGACCCGGTCCAGCACGAGCCGCCGGGCGACCGGGATGTCGAGCGACTCGCGCAGCAGATCGCCGAAGAAGTGCACCGCGACGCCCCGGTCGCGCAGGACGTCCGCGAACCCGTCGTGCTCCTCCCGCGCGCGGCGCACCCACAGGACGTCGTCGAACAGGAGCGCGTCCTTGTTCCTGGGCGTGAGCCGTTTCAGCTCCAGATCGGGGCGGTGCAGTATGACGCGGCGCAGCCGCCCGGCTTCGGAGTCGACATGGAATCCCATGCCTTCATCCTCACCGGGCGGAGCACCGTTCACCCCGCGAATCGCCCACGGGTTGGCCGGGACCGGCAACCGGAGGTCAGAGCCGGGGGTCCACCGGCTCCGATTCCAGGGCCAGGACGGCGAACACCGCCTCGTGGACCCGCCACAGCGGCTCGCCGTCCGCCAGCCGGTCCAGCGCCTCCAGGCCGAGGGCGTACTCCCGCAGCGCCAGCGAACGCTTGTGGCCGAGGAACCGGGAGCGCAGCCGCTCCAGATTCTCCGGGCGGGTGTACTCGGGGCCGTAGATGATGCGGAGATACTCCCGGCCGCGCACCTTGATGCCCGGCTGGACGAGACGGCCCTTGCCGTCGCGGACGAGCGCGGCCAGCGGCTTGACGACCATGCCCTCGCCGCCGCGCCCGGTCATCTCCAGCCACCAGTCGACGCCCGCGCGCACGGAGGCCTCGTCCCCCGTGTCGACGACGAGCCGCCGGGTGACCTGGAGCAGCCCGGTCGGGTCGTGCTCGACCAGCCGGTCCAGCCAGGCGAGCTGCTCGTCGTGCGGCACGGCGGCCAGGGAGCGGCCCTGGACGGCGAGGATCTGGAACGGGGCCAGACGCACCCCGTCCAGGCCCTCGGTGGGCCAGCAGTAGCGCCGGTACGCCTCGGTGAACGCGGCCGCGTCCCGGGCGCGGGCGCGCTGCTGTCCGGCGAGGCCCGCCACCTCGACGCCCCGGGCGGCCGCCTGCTCCAGGGCGGCGACCGCGGGCGGGAGGACCGCACCGGACGCGGCGCCGACGGCGGCGTACTGCGAGCGCAGAAGGCCCTGGGCCTTCAGCGACCACGGCATCAGCTCGCCGTCCAGGAGCACCCAGTCGGTGTCCCACTCCTCCCAGAGCCCGGCGGCGGTGAGCGCTGTGCGCAAACGGCCCAGGACGCTTTCGGTGAGCGCGGTGTCGTCGAGGAACGGCCGGCCGGTGCGGGTGTAGAGCGCTCCGGTGGGGCCTTCCGTCCCGAACCGTGCGGTCGCGGCCGCCGCGTCCTTGCAGACCAGGGCCACGGCCCGGGACCCCATGTGCTTCTCCTCGCACACGACCCGGCCGACGCCGTCCTTGGCGTACTGCGCGAACGCCTCGGCCGGGTGCTCCAGGAAGCCGTCCTCACGCGAGGTGGCGGTGGGGGCCATGGTGGGCGGGAGGTAGGGGAGCAGCTGCGGGTCGACGGCGAACCGGCTCATGACTTCGAGCGCGGCGGCCGCGTTCTCCTCGCGCACGGCGACGCGGCCCATGTGCCGGGTCTCCACGATCCGGCGGCCCTGTACGTCGCCGAGATCCAGCGGCCTGCCCTCCCGGCCCCCGGGCGCCTCGGTCACCAGTGGCTTGACGGGCTCGTACCAGACCTTCTCGGCCGGTACGTCGACCAGTTCACGTTCCGGCCAGCGCAGCGCGGTCATCTTCCCGCCGAAGACCACACCGGTGTCCAGGCAGATGGTGTTGTTGGTCTGTTAACTGCACCAACTTGGTGATCCGCTCGACTCGGGGGCCGTGACTCGTGAGCATTTGGACGTGCATGAGACTCCTTCGCTTCATCGAGATCTGATTGACGGACGTGCTCGG
>NZ_NWVL01000044.1 GCF_002382885.1 Streptomyces sp. WZ.A104 | reverse complement strand
TGGCGGACGCGCTGCGGCGGGCCGGGCTGGGCGACCCGAAGCAGGGCCGCGGCCAGGGACGCTGAACCTCGGCGGTTCGTGGGGCGGGCCGCGGCGTGCGGCCCGCCCGTACCTCAACCGTCGCGGGCTTGCGTGCGCCCCGCCCCCCGCCGTTACGGGGGTTGCGTGCGGCCCGGCCCCAGCGCCCCCGTAACTCGACTCAGACTTCCTTGACCTGACCGCCCGCCACCTCGACGCGGCGCGTCGTACGGACCGCTTCCAGCATCCGGCGGTCGTGCGTGACCAGCAGCAGCGTGCCCGTGTACGTCTCCAGGGCCGCCTCCAACTGCTCGATGGCGGGCAGGTCCAGATGGTTCGTCGGCTCGTCGAGCACCAGCAGATTGACGCCCCGGCCCTGGAGCAGGGCAAGCGCGGCCCGGGTGCGTTCGCCCGGGGAGAGGCTGGTGGCGGGGCGCATCACATGGTCGGCGCGGAGGCCGAACTTGGCGAGGAGCGTGCGCACTTCGGCCGGTTCGGTGTCCGGCACGGCGGCGCAGAAAGCCTCCAGCAGCGTCTGCGCCCCGAGGAACAGCTTGCGGGCCTGGTCCACCTCGCCGACCACGACGCCCGAACCGAGCGCGGCGTGGCCGGAGTCCAGGGGCAGCCGCTCCAACAGGGCGGCGAGCAGGGTGGACTTGCCCGCGCCGTTCGCGCCGGTGATGGCGACCCGGTCCGCCCAGTCGATCTGGAGCGATGCGGGGCCGAAGGCGAAGTCGCCGCGCACCACCCGGGCCTCGCGCAGGGTCGCGACGACCGATCCGGAGCGCGGGGCGGAGGCGATCTCCATCCGCAGCTCCCACTCCTTGCGCGGCTCCTCGACGACGTCGAGGCGCTCGATCATGCGCTGGGTCTGCCGGGCCTTCGCGGCCTGCTTCTCGCTGGCCTCGCTGCGGGCGTTGCGGCCGAGCTTGTCGCCGTCGGTGGCCTTGCGGCGGGCGTTCTTGACGCCCTTGTCCATCCAGGAGCGCTGCATGTGACCGCGCGCTTCGAGTGCGGCCTTCTTGTCGGCGTACTCCTCGTAGCCCTCGCGGGCGTGGCGGCGGGCGGTCTCCCGTTCCTCCAGGTAGGCCGCGTAGCCACCGCCGTAGAGGTTGATCTGCTGCTGGGCGAGGTCCAGCTCCAGCACCTTGGTGACCGTGCGCATCAGGAACTCGCGGTCGTGGCTGATGACGACGGTGCCCGCTCGCAGACCGGACACGAAGCGTTCCAGGCGCTCCAGACCGTCGAGGTCGAGGTCGTTGGTGGGCTCGTCGAGCAGGAAGACGTCATAGCGGGACAGGAGCAGGGAGGCGAGGCCCGCGCGGGCCGCCTGCCCACCGGAGAGCGCGGTCATGGGCCGGTCGAGGCCGACGCTCAGGCCCAGCTCGGCGGCGACCTGCCCGGCCCGCTCCTCCAGGTCGGCGCCGCCGAGGGCGAGCCAGCGCTCCAGGGAGTCGGCGTACGCGTCGTCCGCGCCCGGAGCACCCGCGACCAGGGCCTCGGTCGCCTCGTCCATGGCGCGCTGAGCGTCGGCGACGCCGGTACGGCCGGCCAGGAACTCGGCCACCGTCTCGCCCTCGCGGCGCTCGGGCTCCTGCGGGAGGTGGCCGACGGTGGCGGTGGGCGGGGAGAGCCGCAGCTCGCCCTCCTCGGGGCGGTCGAGCCCGGCGAGCAGGCGGAGCAGGGAGGATTTACCGGCACCGTTGACTCCGACGAGACCGATCACGTCACCGGGGGCGACGACGAGGTCGAGCCCGGCGAAGAGCGTGCGGTCGCCGTGTCCGGCGGCGAGGTCCTTGGCGACGAGGGTGGCAGTCATCAGGGTGCCGATCCTAATCGCCGTCGGTCCGTGCCTCTGGCCTCGGGTTTGCGGTTTCGGTTAGCGTCCGGGCAGCGACAGGCGCGTGCTGAGGGACAGGAGTGACCACAGTGACGGATGCGATCGTGGTGGGCGGCGGAGTCGTCGAGCTCACCACCGCTGTGACGCTGGCCGAGCGCGGCCTGCGGGTGCGCCTCTGGTCGCGTGATCCGGCCGGGGCGACGACCTCGGCGGTGGCGGGGGCGCTGTGGTGGCCGTACCGGATCGAGCCTGCGGAGCGGGTCGGCGGCTGGTCGCTGGAAACGCTGGCGGTGTACGAGGAGCTGGCCGCCGTACCGGAGGAGACCGGCGTACGGCGGATGCGGGGGCTGCACAGCGGTGAGCGGTTCGCGGCCCTGGGGACCTGGGCCGCGGAGCTGGAGGACGCTGTGGAGGTGCCCGAGGGGTTGCGGGTGACGCTGCCGCTGCTGGATATGCCGGTACACCTGGCGTGGCTGGAACAGCGGCTGGTGGCGGCGGGCGGTGCGGTGGAGCGGCGGGCGGTGTCGGGGTTCGAGGAGGCGGCGGCGCTGGGCTCGGTGGTCGTGAACTGCACGGGGCTGGGGGCGCGCGAGCTGGTGCCGGACGCCGGGGTGTCACCGGTGCGGGGGCAGCTGGTCCTCGTGGAGAACCCGGGCGTCGAGGAGTGGTTCACCCGGGCGGATCCGGCGTCCGCCGCGACGACGTATTTCTTCCCGCAGCCGGGGCGGCTGGTGCTGGGCGGCACGGCCCAGGCGGACGATCCGCGCACCGAGCCCGACCCGGAGACCGCCCGGGAGATCGTGGCGCGGTGTGCCCGGGTCCGCCCGGAGATCGCCGGGGCCCGGGTACTGGGCCACCGGGTGGGCCTGCGCCCGGTGCGGGAGGCGGGGGTCCGGATCGAGGCGGAGGCGCTGCGGGGTGGCGGCCTGCTGGTACACAACTACGGACACGGCGGCGCGGGCGTGACCGTGGCCTGGGGGTGCGCACGGGCGGCGGCGGACCTGGTGGGCTGAGCGGGGGCGGGTGGGCCCCGGGGGGGCACAGGGACCGGCTCCCCGGCCGGAGCTTTTGCCCCCGGAGCCTTGTCCCCTGCCCCCGAACCCCTGAGTGCCCCGAGCCCCCGGAGCCCGCGGCCTGTGGGCGGTCGCGGACTCCGGGGGTGGGTTTCGGGGGTGAGTTTCGGGGGTGGTTTCGGGGGTGGGTTTCGGTGCTGTGGTCAGTCGGTGGGGCGCTGCTCCGTGACCGTGGTGCCCGAACCGCCCGACTCGTGCTTGTGGCGCTCGTCGGTGACCGTCGCGGTCCCGGGCCCGATGCGGATCTCGAAGTCGCCGTCGTACCTGGCGTGCCCCTCGATCACCGCGGACTCGACCGCCTCCACACCGAACTCCTGGCGGACGATCTGCGGGTCCTTGCGCAGGTCCCGCATCAGGGCCACGCACATGCCGGCCATCACGATGGTGAAGGGCGCGGCGACCAGGATGGTGAGGTTCTGGAGCCCCTCCAGCGCGTTCTCCTTGCCGTCCCCGATGAGCAGCATGATCGCGGCCACCGCCCCGGTCACAACACCCCAGAAGATGACCACCCACTTGCTCGGTTCCAGGACGCCCTTCTGCGAGAGCGTGCCCATGACGATCGAGGCGGCGTCCGCGCCGGAGACGAAGAAGATGCCGACGAGGATCATCACCAGGAGGCTCGTCAGGGTGGCGATCGGGTACTCATTGAGGACGCCGAACAGCTGCGCCTCCGGAGTGTCGGCACCGGTGAGCTTTCCGGCCTCGGCCAGCTTCATCGCCGAGCCGCCGAAGACGGCGAACCAGATCAGGCTGACCGTGCTGGGCACCAGGATGACACCGCCGACGAACTGACGGATCGTCCGGCCGCGGCTGATCCTGGCGATGAACATGCCCACGAAGGGCGTCCAGGAGATCCACCAGGCCCAGTAGAAGACCGTCCAGCTGCCGAGCCAGTCGGCCACGTCACCGCCGCCGGTCGCCTCGGTGCGTCCGGCGAGCTGGCCCAGGTCGCTCAGGTACGCGCCGAGGGAGGTGGGCACCAGGTCGAGCACGAAGATCGTGGGACCGGCGACGAAGACGAACAGGACGAGGAGCAGGGCCAGCACCATGTTGATGTTGGACAGCCACTGGATGCCCTTCTCGACGCCGGAGATCGCGGAGGCGACGAAGCCGACGGTCAGGACGGCGATGATCGCGACGAGAAGGCCGGTGCCGGCCTTCTCCAGCCAGTCCAGCTCCTGGATGCCGCTGCCGATCTGGAGCGCGCCGAGCCCCAGGGAGGCCGCCGAGCCGAACAGGGTGGCGAAGATGGCCAGGATGTCGATGACGCGGCCGAAGCCGCCGCGCGCGCGACGCTTGCCGATGAGCGGCTCGAATACCGCGCTGATCGTCTGCCGCCTGCGCATCCGGTAGGCGCTGTAGGCGATGGCGAGCCCGACCACCGCGTAGATGGCCCAGGGGTGCAGCGTCCAGTGGAAGAGCGTGGTGGCCATCGCCGTCTGCATGGCCTCGGCAGAGTCGGCGGGGTCGGTGCCCGGCGGCGGGTTGCGGAAGTGGGCGAGGGGTTCGGCCACGCCCCAGAACATCAGCCCGATGCCCATACCGGCGCTGAACATCATCGCGATCCAGGAGATGGTCCGGAACTCCGGCTCCTCGCCCTCCTGGCCCAGGCTGATCTTTCCGTAACGGCTGATGGCCAGCCACAGGGCGAAGACGACGAAGGCCGACGCGGCCAGTATGAAGGCCCAGCCACCGTTGTGGATCAGCCCGTTGAGCAGCTTGCCGGACGCTCGCTCCAGGGAGTCGGTGGCGGTGGCACCCCAGATGACGAAGGCGAGGGTGAGGACCGCCGTGACGCCGAACACCACCCGGTCGGTGGTGGGAGTCCTGGTAGTGACCGGTTCGGGGGGAAGGTCCGCCGTGACCGACAGCCCCTCCCGCGCGTCCGCTGTCTGGTCGTCCTGGGACACAAAAGGCACCTTTCACCGAGTCTGAAAAACGCTCTCTGTAGGCAGTACCACACCTGCCATGGATCTCGAAGGATCAACAAGCAGTTCCGACTTGACCTTTTACGAGGTGATATGCCGCCCGTTGATCGAGAAGCAGCGGAATCAGGTTCCGAGCCGGCTGACGCAGGGGCACAAACACGCCATCCCCCTTCGGCCGGGCCCTGACACCGTGCAGAGCCAGCTGGTCCTTCACCCGGGCGTACTGGGCCGCTTCGAGCCGGTAGCCGCACGGTGGGTCGGCGATGACCTCGGCGGGCTCGGCCGGGTCGTTGTCGGCGCCGCCCAGGTACACGGGCCCCCGGTCGGCGAGTCCGGTCAGCCGCGAGAGGGCGGTGGCCGCCCGGAGCCGTGCGCGCTGCTCCTCGGTGAAGCCGAACAGACCGCCGAGCGCGGTCAGCTGGGAGTGGACCCTGCGGCGCTGGTTGAGCGCCGGATCGGCCTTCTCCGCCTCGCTCAGCGCGTCGACCCGGGACTCGATGAGCAGGCCGACGGCGTGCTTGAGGCCCGAAGCGTTGCGCAGGATGCGTTCCTGGCCGTCGCCCGCCGTCTGCTTGATGGGCTCACCGGTGGCCGGATCGGTCCAGATCCCGTAGTGGCCGCTGCTGTAGCCGTCCGCCGTCGCGGCGGTGCGGACATAGCGCTCGGAGAGGGTCCGGGCGGCACCGTGGACCCGGTCGTCGACGTTCAGGTTCCGTGGCCAGAGGACGAACAGGTCCTTGTCGTAGTACGGCGGGGTCGCGCCGTACTCATGCAAGTCATAGATCACGTCCGGCCGTTCGTCGCGCACGACGGCGGCGATGGCCCGCGCCTCCGCGGTCTCCAGGGCGATGTGGTCCCGGTTCACATCGACGCCGTCGGCGTTTCCCCGGGTGTTCGCGGCGCGCCCGTCGGGGTTGGCCGTGGGCAGCACCAGCACGCGCGTGCGGGACAGCAGTGCGCGGGTCGCCCGGTCCTCGGCGAAGGCCAGGTCCCGGACCGTGGTCAGGCACGCCTCGCGCCCGGCGGGCTCGTCCCCGTGCTGACTGCAGATCAGCAGCACCGTGGTGGCGGTGGGACGCTCCTGACCGACGCGTACGAGGTGGAGGGGGCGGCCCTCACCGGTCGTGCCGATCCGGTCGAGGGAGACCTGGTCGCTCCCCCGGTCCACCGCCGCGAGGAAGGCCCGCTCCTCCGCCTCGCCGGTCCATCGAGCCCCGTAGCTCGTCTCGAACCCGGTGCGCGGTGGACGGGGCGAGGCCTCTGCGGGTGCGATGGCCAACGGCAGGGCCAGGGCGGCGAGCGCCGCCGCCAGGGCCGTCCGGCGTGTCGCGCTCGCACCGCGGCGCGTCGGCGCGCCCCCGTGCCGGGCGGGACCCGGGACGGGCGCGAGCCACGGATGCGGGCTGAGCATACGGAGTGCGCGAGCGGCGCGAGGGATCATCAGCGGCTGCCTCCCGGGATACGAGGGCGGGCACCGGACGCCCGCCGCCTGTCGGCGTGTGCGGACGTTACCCCGGTCAACTCCCGGGCAACAGGGGGCGATCACTGCCGTCCGTGACGACGGAACGGCGACCGTGTGACAGGGGTGCCCGGAAACAGCCCGCCCAGCCGCTGCGGCTGAATAGCCTCGTCATGACATGTCGGACGATCATCTGTTCCGACGAAGTCCCACCCGCGTCCCGACTGTTTGGAGCTTGCGTGCACCGCAGATTCATCGTCCCCAGCGCACTGGCGGCCACCCTTCTGCTGGCGATCCCGGCAGCGGCCTCACCGGGCACCGTGGGCGCCCCGGGTATCGGCGACCCGTACTACCCGGCCAGCGGAAACGGTGGCTACGACGTCTCCCACTACGACCTGCGGCTGAAGTACCAGCCCACGACCGACCTGCTGGGCGTCGGAGCGGCGAAGTTCAGCCGTTCCGGCGGCCCCTGGTGGCGTGCGTGGCGCGGGCCGCACGCGCCATCGGCAGGTACCGCAGCCGCTCGGGGAGTGCGGGGACAACCGCCCGCACCACCGCGCAGAGCCGCCGCAGCCGCTTCTCCTGGACCGCCGTCCACGGCAGACCGATCGCCGCGCGGGCGTCCGGCGGCATGAGCCCGATGGTGACGAACCGCCGGAACCGGGCCAGCGGCGGCAGCAGCGTCGGCCACAGCGCGCGAAGGATCATCCTCAGCGGCCACGGGCCACGGTCCGGCGGGGGCACGGGCTGGTCAACGTCGACCAGCTCCCGCACCACGACCGTCGCCTCGATCTCCTCGGCGAGCATCTTCTCCCAGTACGGCCAGAACTCCTCGATGGTCTGGGGCATGTCCCGGTCGTGGATGCCGAGAATCCGGCCGACCCGGAGCCACTCCGCGTACAGCGCGCGCTCCTGGGCGGGGCTCATCGGCCGGATCAGATAGCGGGCCGCGTGCTGGTGGACGGGAAACCCGGTGGCGTGCACCCAGGCGTAGTTGGCGGGCGTCAGGGCGTGGTAGCGCCGGCCCCGGGTGTCGGTTCCCTGGATGGTGCGGTGCAGTCGGCGCAGCCTGCGGCCTTCCTCGGCGGCCTCCGCTCCGCCGTACACCCAGAGCTGGAGCGAGCGCAGCGAGCGTTCGCCGCGTCCCCACGGGTCCGTACGGAAGACGGAGTGCTCGTCCACGCCCGCGCCGACGGCCGGGTGGGCGACCTGGAGCGTGAGGGCGGCGGGCAGCATCAGCAGGGCGCGGATGTCGCCGGACAGGCTCCAGAGCACACCGCCCGGCGGCGGCTCGGGGTCCCTCTCGTCGTACGCCCTGCTCATCCGGTGCTCCCACGGTCCCGGCGGGCCTGCCGTGTGCTGCCCGCCCCGTCCCTCCATGATCCCTCGCGGACGGGAGAGCGGGGGCGGTGGGTCCGAGGGCGCCGACGGGCCGGTCAGTCCTGGTCGTACACCGTCACCGCCAGGCCGGCGGATATCAGGCGTCGCTCGATCAGCGGCTCGATCCTGGACCACTTGCCGCCCGCGAGGCCGCAGCCTATACGCGGCATATGGACCGAGGCCCCGAGCTCGCCCGCCCGGACGGCCACCGCACCCAGGGCCGTGTCGATGGCCTCGTACCGCACGGGCACCCCTTTGCTGCCGGTGCGCATGCCCCGCTGGCCGATCATGTTGGCGACCCAGAGATACGCCCCCGCCTGGACGAACTGCACCGCGCCCAGGCCGAACCCGTTGCCCGCACGCTCCCGGTGCCAGCGGCGGTAGGCGGCCTCCGGCTCGGGCCAGCGGCGGGAGAGGGCGAGGACGAAGCCCTTGCCCCAGCCTCCGAGGTCGTTGCAGACGTGGACGATCAGCTTGACGCCCTTGCCCTGCGGGGCCGTGGCGTCCCCCCGTACGTAAGTGATCTCCGACATGACCTCACCGTACGGCCCGCCACTGACAACGCGGCCGGGGTGGACGCGGTCGCCCCGGTGCCGGAGACTTTCACAGTAGTGGTGAGACAGCAGGACTGTCCGATATGAGGGTTCGACTGCGGGGAGCAGAGATGGCGACGGGGACCGACGAGCCGACGCTCACGGTGGACGAGCTGGCGGCACGCGCCGGTGTCACCGTGCGCACCGTGCGCTTCTACAGCACCCGGGGCCTGCTGCCGCCCCCGGTCATCGGGCCGCGCCGGATCGGGCGCTACGGTCCCGATCACCTCTCCCGGCTCGCGCTGATCGAGGAGCTCCAGCACCAGGGGATGACGCTGGCGGCCATCGAACGGTATCTGGAGCAGCTGCCGCCCGACCTGAGCGCCCATGATCTGGCGATCCACCGGGCGCTGGTGGCGTCCTGGGCTCCGGACAAGACCGAGGACCTGTCCCGGGCCGAGCTGGAGCGGCGGGCCGGGCGGGCGCTGTCGGACGCCGATGTGGAGCGGCTGGCGGCGATGGGGGTGCTGGTGCGGCCGCCGGAGGAGGGCGGGGCCCACCGGGTGGACCTGGGGCTGCTGCGACTCGGGGTGGAGCTGCTGGACGTACCGATCGCTCACGAGACGATCCTCGCGGCCCGGACCGTACTGCTGGAGCACACGCGTTCCGCCGCCCAGGCGATGACCCGGCTGTTCCGGGACGAGGTCTGGAATCCCTACCGGGAGCGCGAGGGCGACCCCGAGCATGTGGCTGCGATGAAGTCGCTGTCGGCTCACATGCAACCGATCGTGGTGCAGGCGCTGGTGACGGCGTTTCAGCGCTCGTTGAAGGAGGAGCTGCGGGCCGCGTTCACCGCCGAGTGACGGTGAACGGGGCCCGCGGGCAGCTCACTCGGGCGCTCAGTCGTGGAAGGTCTCGCCCTTCTCCGCCTTCTCCACGAGCAGTGCGGGCGGCAGGAACCGGTCGCCGTAACGCTCGGCGAGTTCCCGGGCGCGGGCCACGAACCCGGGCAGGCCGCCCTCGTAGCCGTTGATGTACTGGAGCACGCCGCCGGTCCACGGCGGGAAGCCGATGCCCATGATGGAGCCGATGTTGGCGTCCGCGACGGAGACGAGGACGTTCTCCTCCAGGCAGCGGACGCTGTCCAGCGCCTCGGAGAAGAGCATCCGCTCCTTCATGTCCTCGAACGGCACATCGGTGTCCGGCTTGGCGAAGTGCTCGCGCAGTCCGGGCCACAGGCCGACGCGCCTGCCGTCCTCGTCGTAGTCGTAGAAGCCCGCGCCGCCGCTGCGTCCGGGTCGGCCGAACTCGTCGACCATGCGGTCGATGACCGCGTCGGAGGGGTGTCCGGGCCAGCTGCCGCCCGCCTCCTCCACCGCGCGCTTGGTCTCGTCGCGGATCTTACGGGGCAGGGTCAGGGTCAACTCGTCCATCAGGGAGAGGACCTTGGCCGGGTAGCCGGACTGGGCGGCGGCCTGCTCGACGGATGCGGGCTCGACGCCCTCGCCGACCATGGCGACGCCCTCGTTGATGAACTGGCCGATGACGCGTGAGGTGAAGAAGCCGCGCGAGTCGTTGACGACGATCGGAGTCTTCTTGATCCGGCGCACCAGGTCGAAGGCGCGGGCCAGCGCCTCGTCGCCGGTCCGCTCGCCCTTGATGATCTCGACCAGCGGCATCTTGTCGACGGGCGAGAAGAAGTGCAGCCCGATGAAGTCGGCGGGGCGCGCGACGCCTTCGGCGAGGACGGTGATCGGGAGGGTGGAGGTGTTGGAGCAGAGCAGGGCATCGGGTTCGATGACGTCCTGGATCTCCTGGAACACCTTGTGCTTGAGGGCGGTGTCCTCGAAGACGGCCTCGATCACCGCGTCGCAGCCCGCGAGGTCGGCCGCGTCGCCGGTCGGGGTGATCCGGGCCAGCAGCTCGTCGCGCTTGGCCTCCGTCGTACGGCCCCGGGAGAGCGCCTTGGCGAGCAGCTTCTCGCTGTACGTCTTGCCCTTGGCGGCCGCCTCGGTGGAGACGTCCTTGAGGACGACGTCGATCCCGGCCTTGGCGCAGGAGTAGGCGATGCCCGCGCCCATCATCCCGGCGCCGAGGACGGCGACCTTGCGGACCGGGCGCTCGGGGATGTCCTTGGGGCGGTTGGCACCGGAGTTGACGGCCTGGAGGTCGAAGAAGAACGCCTGGATCATGTTCTTGGAGACCTGGCCGGTGACCAGCTCGGTGAAGTACCGGGCCTCGATGGTCAGGGCGGTCTCGAAGTCGACCTGGGAGCCCTCGACGGCCGCCGCCAGGATGTTGCGCGGCGCGGGCATGGGAGCGCCCGCCAGCTGCTTCTTCAAGTTGGCCGGAAACGCCGGCAGGTTGGCGGCGAAACGTGGGCTGGAGGGGGTGCCACCGGGAATCTTGTAGCCCTTGACGTCCCAGGGCTGCTGCGACTCGGGGTTCGCGTCGATGAAGGCACGGGCCTTTGCGATCATCTCCTCGCGAGTGGCGGCGACTTCGTGGACGAGGCCGTTCTCCAGAGCACGCCGCGGGGTGTACTGGGTGCCCTGGAGCAGCACCTTGAGCAGCGCGTCGGCGATGCCCATGAGGCGTACGGTGCGGGTGACGCCGCCGCCCGCCGGAAGCAGGCCGAGGGTGACCTCGGGCAGGCCGATGCGAGAGCCGGGGGCGTCGAGGGCGACGCGGTGGTGGGAGGCGAGCGCGATCTCGTAACCCCCGCCGAGGGCCGCCCCGTTGATGGCGGCGACGACGGGCTTGCCGAGGGTCTCGATGCGGCGCAGCGAGCGCTTGATGGCGGTGCCGGTGTCGAAGGCGGCCTGGGCGTTCTCGGGCCCGACCTTGATCATGTCCTTGAGGTCGCCGCCCGCGAAGAAGGTCTTCTTGGCGGAGGTGTAGATGATGCCGCGGATGGAGTCCTTCTCGGCCTCCGCCCGGTCCGCGACGGCGGCGATGGAGTCCTTGAAGGCCTGGTTCATCGTGTTGGCGGACTGGTTGGGGTCGTCGAGGACGAGCGTGACGACGCCGGTCTCGTCCTGTTCCCAGCGGATGGTGGTGCTCTCGGTCATGTCGGTTGTCTTCTCCGTAAGCAGGGGTGGCCGGGGCGGGACGGTCAGATGCGTTCGACGACGGTCGCGACGCCCATGCCGCCGCCGACGCAGAGAGTGACGAGGCCGAACCGCTGGTCGCGGCGCTCCAGTTCGTCGATGACGGTGCCGAGGATCATCGCGCCGGTCGCGCCGAGGGGGTGGCCGAGCGCGATGGCCCCGCCGTTGACGTTGACCTTGTCCAGGGAGAGGCCCATGTCCTTGACGAAGCGCAGGACGACTCCGGCGAAGGCCTCGTTGATCTCGACGAGGTCGATGTCGTCGATCGTGAGACCGGCCTTGGCGAGCGCCTTGCGCGTGGCGGGGGCGGGACCGGTGAGCATGATGGTGGGCTCGGAGCCGGAGACCGCCGCGGAGACGATGCGGGCGCGGGGGGTGAGGCCGTAGCGCTCGCCGACCTCCTTGGAGCCGATGGCGACGAGGGCGGCGCCGTCGACGATGCCGGAGGAGTTGCCGGCGTGGTGGACGTGGTCGATCTTCTCGATCCAGTGGTACTTCTGGAGCGCCACCGCGTCGAACCCGCCCATGTCGCCGATGGCGGCGAAGGACGGCTTGAGACCGGCGAGGGAGTCGGCGGTGGTGCCGGGGCGCATGTGCTCGTCGTGGTCGAGGACGAGCAGGCCGTTGCGGTCCTTGACCGGGACGACGGAGCGGGCGAAGCGGCCGTCCTTCCAGGCCGCGGCGGCACGCTCCTGGGAGAGGGCGGCGTACTCGTCGACATCGCGGCGGCTGAAGCCCTCGATGGTGGCGATGAGGTCGGCGCCGATGCCCTGCGGGGCGAAGCCGGTCTCGAAGCTGGTCATCGGGTCCATCGCCCAGGCCCCGCCGTCGGAGCCCATCGGCACCCGGGACATCGACTCGACGCCACCGGCGAGGACCAGGTCCTCCCAGCCCGAACGGACCTTGGCGGCGGCGAGGTTGACGGCCTCCAGGCCCGAGGCACAGAAGCGGTTCTCCTGGACGCCGGCGACGGAGTCGGGCAGCCCGGCCGCGATGGCGGCGATGCGGGCGATGTCGGAGCCCTGGTCGCCGAGCGGGCTGACCACGCCGAGGACGATGTCGTCGATGGCGGCCGGGTCCAGGTCCGGGAAGCGGCCCTGGATCTCGTGGATGAGGCCGACGACCAGGTCGATCGGCTTGGTGCCGTGGAGGGCGCCGTTGGCCTTGCCCCGGCCGCGCGGGGTGCGGATCGCGTCGTAGACGAATGCTTCGGTACTCAAGACAGCTGCCTTTCGAAGGTGGTGGTGAAGAACGGGGGGAGCCAGGAGGGCTCGGGCGCGCGCACGAGGGTCCGGGTGTCAGGCGAGCAGCGAACGGCCGATGATCTCCTTCATGATCTCGGTCGTTCCGCCGTAGATGGTCTGGATACGGCCGTCGGTGAACGCCTTGGCGACCCTGTACTCGCTCATGTATCCGTAGCCGCCGTGGAGTTGGAGGCAGCGGTCGGCGACGCGCTTCTGGAGTTCGGTGGCCCACCACTTGGCCATGGAGGCGTGGACGGCGTCGAGGGCGCCGTCGGAGTGGTCGACGATGCAACGGTCGAGAAAGGTCCGGGTGACGGCGCACTCGGTCGCCATCTCCGCGATCTCGAAGCGGATGTGCTGGAGCTTGGAGAGCGGGCGCCCGAAGGCCTCGCGCTCCTTGACGTACTGGGTGGTGATCTCCAGCAGGTGTTCGGCCGCGGCGATCCCGGCGACCGCTATGCCCATGCGTTCCTGGGCCAGGTTGGTCATCAGATGGATGAACGCGCCGTCGCGCTCACCGAGGAGGTTCTCCTTCGGAACGCGGACGTCGTTGAAGAACAACTCGGCCGTGTCCTGGGACTTCTGGCCGATCTTGTCGAGGTTGCGGCCCCGCTCGAAGCCCTCCGCGCCGCGCTCGACGACGATCAGGGAGAGGCCCTTGGCACCGCCCTCGGGGGTGGTCTTCGCGACGACGATCACCAGGTCGGCGAGGATGCCGTTGGAGATGAAGGTCTTGGAGCCGTTGAGCAGCCAGTGGTCGCCCCTGTCCTCGGCGGTGGTGCGGATGCCCTGGAGGTCGGAGCCCGCGCCCGGCTCGGTCATGGCGATGGCGGTGATGGTCTCGCCGCTGCAGAAGCCGGGGAGCCAGCGGCGCTTCTGCTCGTCGGTGGCGAGGCCGGTGAGGTAGGGGCCGATGATGTCGTTGTGCAGGCCGATCGCGAGACCTGCGGCCCCGGCGCGGGTGAACTCCTCGGCGAGGACGGCGCTGTAGCGGAAGTCGGTGGAACCGCCGCCCCCGTACTCCTCGGGGACGGCGAGGCCGAGGAGCCCGGCGCGTCCGGCCGCGAGCCAGGCGTCACGGGAGACGATGCCGTCCCGCTCCCACTGCTCGTAGTGCGGGAGGACCTCCTTGGCCAGGAAGGCCCGGACGGTCTCGCGGAACGCGTCGTGCTCCTCGGTGAAGATCTGCCGTTGCACGGGGTCTCCTAGGGGTGTCTTGTCGGTCAGGACGGGTCGGGCCGGAGCCCGGGTACGTCCCAGTCGGCGGCGACGGCGGCCGTGTCGGCGCCGGGTTGCGCGGGCCCGCTGCGTACGGAGACGGGGGTGGCCGAGAAGCGCGGGGCGGGGGCGGGCTGGGTGAGGCCGCCGTGCTCGACGAAGGTCGCGCGGGCGGCGAGGTGCGGGTGGTGCGGGGCCTCACGGAGCGAGAGCACGGGGGCCACACAGGCGTCGCTCCCGTCGAACGCCTCGGTCCACTCGGCCCGCGTACGGGTGCGGAAGCGGTCGGCGACGGCGGTGCGCAGTTCGTCCCAGCGGGTGAGGTCGCCCCGGTCGGGGGCGGTGTCCGCGAGGCCGAGGATTTCGGTGAACTCTGCGTAGAAGCGCTGTTCCAGGGGGCCGACGGCCATGTACTGCCCGTCGGAGGTCTCGTAGGAGCCGTAGAACGGGCAGCCGCCGTCCAGCAGGTTCGTGCCGCGCCGGTCCTGCCAGCCGCCGGCGGCCAGCATGCCGTGGATCATCGTGGCGAGGTGGGCGGCACCGTCGACGATGGCGGCGTCGACGACCTGGCCCTCGCCGTGGGCGCGGGCGTGCTGGAGGGCGGCGAGGACGCCGACGACGAGGTAGAGGGAGCCGCCCGCGTAGTCGCCGACCAGGTTGGCGGGGACGGTGGGCGGCTCGTCCGGCTTGCCGATCATGGAGAGGGTTCCGGTGAGCGCGATGTAGGAGATGTCGTGCCCGGCGCGCTCGGCGAGCGGCCCGTCCTGCCCCCAGCCGGTCATCCGACCGTAGACCAGGCGCGGGTTGCGGGCGAGACAGACCTCCGGCCCGACGCCGAGGCGTTCGGCGACGCCCGGGCGGTAGCCCTCGACGAGGATGTCGGCGCGCTCGACGAGGTCGAGGACGCGGGCCGCTCCGCCGTCATTCTTGAGGTCGACGAGGACGGAGCGTTTGTTGCGGTTGGTGAGGTCGTAGGCGGGGTCGATGCCGAGCCCCGCGCCACCGGGCCGGTCGACGCGTACGACGTCGGCCCCGAGGTCCGCGAGCAGCATCGCCGCGAACGGCCCGGGGCCGATGCCCGCCAGCTCGACGACACGGACACCGGTCAGCGGGCCGTGCTCGATGCTTGCCATCCGTGAGCCCCCAGTGGTGTGACACAACTGATGTAACACCTGCGATGCTAAGAATGCGCCCGGCTCCGCACAACCCCTTGGCCCGAGCAAGCGCTTAGTTCTTCTCCTTCGCGATCCTCTCGCATCCGCGCCTCCCGGGCACACGCCACCACGGCACCGTCCGCTACCCTCTGCCTGCCACATCGGCACCCGTCCCCCCGCGGAGGTACTTGTGAACAGGCAGAACGACGCGACACGCCCCTTGGACGTCGTCCTTTTCGGTGCCACCGGCTTCGTGGGGACGCTCACGGCCGAGTATCTGGCGGGCCATGCCCCCTCCGGCCTCCGCTGGGCACTGGCGGGCCGCAGCCCGGCCAAGCTGGAGCGGCTGCGGGAACGGCTCACCGCGATCGATCCGGACTGCGCCGGGCTGCCGCTGCTGGAGACCGACGCGGACGACGAGAAGGCGCTGGCCGAACTGGCCGCCTCCACACGGGTGGTGGCCACGACGGTGGGCCCGTACATCCGCTATGGCGAGAAGCTCGTGGCCGCCTGTGCCCAGGCCGGGACGGACTACGTGGACCTCACCGGAGAGGCGGAGTTCATCGACCGCACCTACCTCGACCAGGACGCGCGGGCCCGGGAGACCGGGGCGCGTATCGTGCACGCCTGCGGCTTCGACTCCGTCCCGCACGACCTGGGGGCGTACTTCACCGTCCGGCAGCTGCCCGAGGACGTCCCCCTGGCCGTCGACGGCTTCGTCCGCACCAACGCGGTGTTCTCCGGCG
This sequence comes from Streptomyces sp. WZ.A104, assembly GCF_002382885.1. GTDB lineage: Bacteria > Actinomycetota > Actinomycetes > Streptomycetales > Streptomycetaceae > Streptomyces. Next base: position 53,403 of record NZ_NWVL01000044.1, on the reverse strand, counting down.
GCACGTTCGCCTCGGCGCTGACCGCGATGGGCCGGGGCACGCAGATGGCGGCCGCGGCCCGGGAACGCCGTCTGCACGAGCCGCGCGTGGTGGGCCGCCGCGTCCGCACCCCGCTGGGCACCCCGCACTTCAGTGCCGCCACCGGCGCCTGGGCGCTGCCGCTGCCGACGGTGGACCCGACGATCGTGGGCCGCTCCGCACGCGCCCTGGAGCGGTACGGCCCCGACTTCCGCTACCGCCACTTCGCCTCGGTCAAGACCCTGCCGATGGCCCTCGGCGCTCCGGTGGCCATCGGCGGCCTGGTCGCGGCCGCGCAGGTCGAGGGCGTACGGGAGTGGCTGATGGGCCGTTACGAGCCGGGCCGGGGACCGGACGAGGAGCGCCGCGAGCGGAGCTGGTTCACGATCCGCTTCGTCGGCGAGGGCGGCGGGCGACGGGTCTTCACGGAGGTCTCCGGCGGCGACCCGGGCTACGGCGAGACGGCGAAGATCCTTGCCGAGTCGGCGGTGTGCCTGGCCCTGGACGACCTGCCAGAGACCTCGGGGCAGGTCACCCCGGCCGTGGCGATGGGCGACGCGCTGCTGGAGCGACTGACGGCGGCGGGGTTGCGGTTCCGGGTGGCGGCGGTGCGGTAGGCACTGCCCGGCCGGTGTTGACGACGCTCGTGATCAATACACCCAGGGCCATCCGCCGAATCTGCGCCGCCCCCGGTCAGGAGGACCGGGTGTGGTGGTCCAGCAGGCGGGTGAGCAACCGTACGAATTGGTCGCGTTCCGCTGGACCCAGCGGCGCGAGCAGTTCGTCGTGGAGGTCGTCCAGGACCTCGTCGAGACGGCACAGGTGGCGGCGGCCCCGGGTGGAGATCGTGATGACGTTGCGGCGCCGGTCGTCGGGGTCCGGTGCCCGCTCGACCAGGTGACGCTCGGCCAGTTCGTTGAGTACGGCGACCATGTCGCTGCGGTAGATGCCGGTGCGCCCGCTCAGCGCCGCCTGGCTGGCCGGCCCGTGGTCCTGGAGTGAGGCGAGCACGGCGTAGTGCCACTTGCGGGCGTCGGACCGGGCCAGGCCTTCGCTGATCAGCCGGTCCGACCGCACGGTCAGCTGGGACAGCAGCCTGCTCGCCCGTCGGCTCAGCCGGTCGGACACCCCGGGCGCATCGTCGCAGGGAATGTCCACGCCTTCGGTTCCAGTCATGGCTCCATCCTAGCCATTGCGTTAGCCCAACTAATGGTATACCTTCACCACCACATGATCGTTAGTGTCACTAACGCAAGTTGACCGTTTCCACGGAAGGAAGAACGCCATTCCCATCGAGACGCCCCGGATTCCCACCGCGGACGGCGTGGCCGACGCCTTCGTCGCCTTCCCCGACGACGGCGAGCGGCACCCGGGGGTGCTGCTGTATCCGGACGCCTTCGGCCTGCGGCCCGTACTGGAAGAGCTGGCCCGCGAGCTGGCCGGGCACGGGTACTACGTGCTCGTCCCCAACCTCTACTACCGGCACGGTCAGGCACCGGTGATCGAGCTTCCCGACCACATCGGGGAAGAGGCGCGGCCCGTGGTCCTCGACCGGCTGATGCCCCTGCTGAAGGCGCACACTCCCGAACGCGTTCTGCGTGACGCCGACGCCTTTCTCAGCTTCCTCACCGCCCGGCCCGGGGTCGGCCTCGATCGGGTGGCCGTGATCGGCTACTGCATGGGGGCGGCCCTGGCGCTGCGCACCGCCGCGGCCCACCCCGGCCCGGTGGCTGCCGTCGCCGGATTCCACCCCGGATTCGTGGTGACCGACGGACCCGACAGCCCGCATCACCTCGTCCCCGAACTCACCGCCGAGGTCCATCTCGGCCTCGCCGACGACCTGCCGCCCGAGGCCCTCCGCACATTCGACCGGACCCTGGAGGCCGCGGGCCTCGGCCACGCCTACGAGGTCTACCCCGGCACCGTCCACGGTTTCACCATGTCCGACACCGACGCCTTCAGCCCCGCCGGGCTGCTGCGCCACTGGGAGCGTCTGCTTCCTCTGCTCGACCGCACCCTGAACACGCCCTGACCGGCGGCGAAGGCCCCGCGCGGGGACGGCGTTCCCTCTACCGGCGCGCCGCGACGATCACCGAGCTCGTGGGAGTGGTCAGCACTTCCGTGGCATCCAGGTCCGGGTGGGTGAGGTAGAAGAGGCGGAGTTCGTCCACCTCGCCGAGGAAGCGGGGCGGCCAGTCGGGGGACGGGGTGAAGTCGTCCAGGAGGAGCAGGCCGCCGGGGGCGAGCAGGTCGATCACCTTCTGGGAGTCGTCGCGCTTGCCGCCGCCGTCGCAGAAGAAGACGTCGAACGGGGCGTGCTGTTCGAGCAGCCGCCAGTCCCCGGTGAGCACCCTGACGCGTTCGTCGTCCGCGAAGACACCGGCCGCCCGGCGGGCCAGTTCCTCGTCGCGCTCCACGGTGACCAGGCGCGCACCGGTGGCGAGACCACTGTGCAGCCAGGCGGTGCCCACTCCGGAGCCGGTGCCGCTCTCGGCGATCACTCCGCGGGGTTTGGCGGCGGCGGTGAGCCTGAGGAGCCTGCCCACTTCGGGGATGCAGCTCTTCGTGAACCCGGCCTCGGTTGCGATGCGTTCGGCGGCGGCCACCCTGGGGGGAACCCCACGTCCGGCCACGGTCAGATCTCCTTGAGGGTCCGGCGGCACAGGGCGTCCGCCCGGCGGGTGGTCTCCGGCTGACGGTAGCGGCCGGAGAGGCGCAGGATGTGGGCGCAGGCGTTGTCGAGGCTGACGCGGTGGCCGACGGAGACGAAGACGGGGTTGGTGTTCTCCTGGGTGCGCAGGGCCCGGCCCACCACCTCCTCGCCGTCCACCAGCGGGGAGGAATCGCCGCGCCGGGGGCCCGGGGCCTCGTAGGTGAAGGTGAACGGGTTCTTGCCGACGCCGATCACCGGCAGTCCGGTGAGCACGCCCAGGTGGCTGGCGAGCCCGAAGCGGCGGGGGTGGGCCAGTCCGTAACCGTCGCAGACGACGAGGCCGGGGCCCTCGCTCAGCCCGTCCAGTGCCTCCAGCACCGTGGGGATCTCCCGGAAGGCCAGCAGCCCGGGGACGTACGGGAAGGTGACCCGGCCGACCGCGGTGGCCTCGTCGACCGTCTCCAGCGTCGCGGCGTCCAGCACGACGGCCGCCGCGACGACGACGTCCTTCTCGTCGTCGTAGGCCACGTCCACGCCGGTGACCAGCCCCGTTCCGGGCTCCGGACCCGGCTCGTCCAGGATCACCCTGTCGCGCAGCCGGTCCTGGATCGCCCGGCCCTCGGCTTCGTCGGCGGGGGTCTCATGGGCGGGGGTGGGGGAGGTCGTCATATGCGGCAGCTTATGCGGTGGCGGGCGGGCGTCCGATACGCGGCTCCCGGCGGGCCGGGAACCGTCCCTCGGCCATCCCGTAGCCTGACGATCATGTTCGTACTCGAATTGACCTACACGGCTCCGATCGAGCGCGCCGACGTGCTGATGGAGGAGCACATCGCCTGGCTCGACGAGCAGTACGCGGCGGGCGTCTTCATCGCCTCGGGCCGCAAGAACCCCCGGGACGGCGGGGTGATCCTGGCCGTGGGCGACGACCGGGCGGCGATCGAGAGGATCGCGTCGGCCGACCCCTTCACCGCGCACGGCGTGTGCGCGTACCGGATCACCGAGTTCATCGCGACGAAGACGGCTCCCGAGCTGGCTCCTTACCGGCAGTAGGCCGACAGGGGCGCCGACCCGCTCAGGGCCTGTCGGAGGGTGCCGGTTCGAGTCCGGCTCCGTCCCCGGCCCGCCTCGCGTCGTGGGCCAGCAGCGCCAGCTGGATGCGGTTGTCGGGCTCCAGCCTGGCCAGGGCGCTGGACACCGTGGCCTTGACGGTGCCGACGGAGAGGAACAGCCGCTCGGCGATCTCCGCGTTCGAGAGGCCCTGGGCCACGGCGTCCGCGGTCTCACGTTCGCGCGGGGCCAGCAGCGTGAACACACTGTCCCGGCTGCCGTGTTCGAGGGTCCCGCCGTCCAGCTCCACCCGCGGAGCCCGGGGCTCCGGCGACCCGTACCGTCACCCGGGCGCCCGGGCGCCCGGGACATGCTTGCGAGCGTTGGTCAGGCCCTCATGGATCAGGCGGTACGCGGTACGCGGTGCGCTGGACCTGGGGCCGGGGGAAGGGCGCCCTCTGCCGTACCGCCTCCGTCGCGTCGCCCTCAGTGCGCATGTCGACCTGCTGGCCCGCCCGCGCCTCGTCGAGCAGCCGCGCGATGTCGCCCATCCTCGGCTGCGGGGCCGCCGCGCCGCCGGTTCCCCTACCGCTCCCCCGGGAGCCGTGCTCGCCCCGTTCGTCGGCCCCCTCCTCGGAGTCGGAGCGGAGCACGTACAGCACGTCGCGCAGCTCCTCCAGCGCCTGGTACGCGTTGTCCCGGATGACCTGCGCGGTCTCGGCCATCAGGGCACACGCAGGCCAGGATTGAGCAGGATCACCATGCCCGCGCCCACGGAGGTGTTGGCGAGCGCGAGGGCGGGGACCCCCACCAGGGCGACGGCCACCGGGTAACGCCGCCGCCACCAGAGGGCGAGGCAGACTAGAGCGCCGAGCGGGGCGGCCAGCGCCCGGAGCCAGGTCGGCAAGTGCTCGTAGTGGGCGATGCCACGGAGGATCACGAGCCCGCACAGGACCGCCCAGCCGAAGGCCAGGCAGTCGACCGCCCAGTCGCGCGGAGTGCCGGGCCGGTCCCCGGCGGGGGCACCCGGCCCGCCGCCGCCAGTTCACCGGGCAGCAGCGACCGGATCACGGGGGGCCGGGTGGTGGGCTCGTTCTCCCTCCGAGCCTTAAGGGCGCCGCCTGTCGCCCCCCCCTGGGCGGGGCGATATGTGGCCGGGGCTGGGGCGGACGGTCAGGCTGGGGGCATGCGGCTGCCGGAGACGTTCGTGCGGCTCCGGTACGGCAGGTCCATCGCCGCCCAGCAGCAGCCCGCGGGCAACGGGTGGCTGGACCGGATGGAGCGCGGGGCGGTCAAGGGCAACAGGAGCGGAAGCCGGTCGGTACGTAGGGGGGCGCCCGCAGGCGGTGGACTCCCGCCCTGCGGGCCTCCGCGATGTCCTAGAAGCCCAGCCGGGCCACCCGCCCCTTCTCGCCCGACGCCCAGCAGCCCAGGTCGGGCGTGCAGTCGACCGTGTCGTACGAACCGGTGTCGACGGTGCGCCAGGTGCGCCCCGCGTCCAGCGTGAGGTCGGTACCGGTCGGGCCGACGGCGAGGGCGGCGGAGCGGGTGTACGGCAGCCAGGTGACGCCGGAGCGGTAGGCGGGCGGCGGGGCGGCGGACTGCCGCCAGGTGCGGCCGCCGTCGCCGGTGACGGCCGCGGCCCGCGGGGACGCCTGGTCGGGGCGGTAGTCCCCGCCCACCGCGATGCCGTGCGCCCGGTCGCGGAAGGCGACGGCGAAGACGCCGCGGGCCGGGTCGCCCGCCGGGAGGGTCGACGCGCTCGCCGTCCAGGTCCGGCCCCGGTCGCGGGAGTGCAGGACCCGCGCGGTCGCCGCTCCCCCGGTGGTCAGCCAGACGTCCTTGGCGCCGGAGCTGGCCAGGCACTGGCCGCTCGCGGCGAAACCGGCTTCGCCCGGCAGGGCGTCGGGCATCCCCGCATCGGGCAGGACCCGCCAGGAGCGGCCGCCGTCCGCCGTGGACAGGACCCGGAACTTCCCGTCCACCGGGTCGCCCGCGGCGAGGCCGTGGCGGCTGTCGAAGAAGGTCAGGCAGTTGTAGAAGGCGCGGGGATCGGAGTTGCGGAAGGACTCCGTCCAGGTGGCGCCCCCGTCGTCGGTGCGCAGGACCCTGGAGGCCTCGCCCTCGCCGATGGCCAGGGCGACGGCCCGGCGGGCGTCGAACGCCTCGATGTCCCGGAACTCCAACTCCCCCGCCCCCGGCGGCGATACGTCGCGCCAGTGCCGTCCGCCGTCGCCGGTGCGCAGGATCGTGCCCTGTGATCCGGCGACCCAGGCGGTGGAGCGGCTGACCGCGGCGAGCCCGCGGAAACGGGCCTCGGTGCCGGTGGCGGTGAGCTTCCAGCCGGGCAGTGATCCGGTGGTCGCGGCCGCCTCCCCCCGTACGGTTGCCCCGGCCGGTGCCGCGTGTGCGCCCGGTGCGACCAGCGCGGCGGCCAGTGCGACGCCGCCGGTCACCAGTGCCATCAGCCGTCTCGTGTTCCCCATGGCCTTCATGGCGCTGGAAGCTAGCCCACGGGCCCGGGCCCGTCCAGGGTGCGTCGCCGTGAAGCGGGCAGGAGTGCGGGGGTGCGGGGGGCCGACGCGCTGGGGCCGGGCGGGCCGGTGGGCGCGGCGGTGGCCGGTGACGCAGGTCACGCCGCACGCCGGTGCACGGATCGTGGAGTTCCGTCGTCTACTCCAGTGCCGGGAAGCGTTCACCCAGCAGCAAGAGGGAGCAGGTCTTGTCCAGCGTTATCGAGCAGTCCGTGCAGGCCCGCATGGTCGCGTCCGCGCCGCGGATGGAGACCCTGCCCGCCACTCTGCAGTACGACCGCCAGTACCCCTTCGCCGTACGCATGGCGTTCCCGGCCCCGGCGACCCTGGAGGGCACCGAGGTGTCCTGGGAGTTCTCCCGCGAGCTGCTGACCACCGGGGTCGACTCCCCCGCCGGTGAGGGTGATGTACGGGTGCGGCCGTTCGGCTACGAGCGGACGGTGCTGGAGTTCCACGCCCCTGAGGGCATCGCGATGGTGCATGTGCGCACCGACGAACTGCGGCGCTTCCTGCTGCGGGCCGAGGAGCTGGTGCCGGTGGGCGAGGAACACCGCTACCTGGAGCTGGACCGGGGTCTGGCCGACCTGCTGGGCGGCTCCTGCTGACGCCCTCCGTGCCGGACCGGCCGTAAATCCGGTTGCCGGGCCCGCGCCCCGGCCCTACCTTCGAGATGTCCCTGGTGTCGTCGATCGGAGTAGGACGTTGCTGATCTGAGGTCCTGTGCACACCGTGCAGCGCCCGCCGCGCCTCGCCGCGGCCCGGAGCGCCCGTGTGCGATCTCAGCTTCTCCAACCTTCCTTCACCCCTTCCTCGACGTACCCGGGAGCTCCGCATGCCTGCGACCGATACCCACATCAGCTGTACCTCCCTCTCCTTCTCCTGGCCGGACGGCACCGAGGTCTTCCGGGACTTCGACCTGGCCGTCGGTCCCGGCCGCACGGGGCTGATCGGGCTCAACGGCTGCGGCAAGTCCACCCTGTTGCGGCTCATCGCGGGTGAACTCGCCCCGCTCGACGGCCGGATCACCACCCGGGGCGGGCTCGGCCATCTGCCGCAGTCGGTGACGTCGGGCACCGCCCTGCGGGTCGATCAGGCGCTCGGCATCGCGCAGCGGCGGGCGGCACTGGACGCCGTGGAGTCGGGCGATGCCCGCGAGGAGCACTTCGCGGTGATCGGTGACGACTGGGACGTGGAGGAGCGGACCCGGGCAACGCTGGACGGGCTCGGCCTGGGGTCCGTCGGGCTGGACCGCACGGTCGGCGAGCTGTCCGGCGGCGAGTGCGTCCTGCTGCGGCTGGCCGCGCTGCTGCTGGCCCGCCCCGGGGTGCTGCTGCTCGACGAGCCGACGAACAACCTGGACGTGTACGCCCGGCGGCGGCTGTACGACGCGGTCGACGCCTGGACCGGTGCGCTGCTCGTGGTCAGCCACGACCGGGAACTGCTGGAGCGGGTCGACCGGATCGCCGACCTGCGCGAGGGGGCGGTGACCTGGTACGGCGGGAACCTCTCGGCGTACCAGGCGGCGCTCGCCGTCGAGCAGGAGGCCGCGCAGCGCACAGTGCGGGCCGCCGAGTCGGACGTCCAGCGCCAGAAGCGTGAACTGGCCGACGCCCACATGAAGTTGGCCCGCCGCAGACGTTACGGCCAGAAGATGTGGGACACCAAGCGGGAGCCCAAGGTGGTGATGGGGCAGCGCAAGCGGTCCGCCCAGGAGTCGGCGGGCAAGCACCGCATCCTGCACACCGAACGCCTCGCGGCGGCCCGGGAGCGGCTCGACGAGGCGGAGCTCGCGGTACGGGAGGACGAGGAGATCCGGGTCGAGCTGCCGCAGACCCGGGTGCACCCGGGCAGCGAGGTGCTGCTGCTGCGGGAGCCGGCGCCGCCCTACGGTCCGCCACTGCGGGGCGAGTTGACGGTGCGGGGACCCGAGCGGATCGCGCTGACCGGGCGCAACGGCGCGGGCAAGACGGCGCTGCTCCGGACGATCGCGGGTGAGCTGGCGCCGCTGTCCGGCGAGGCGAGCGCACTCGTCGAGACGGGGTTCCTCCCGCAGCGGCTGGATGTCCTGGATGACGCGGTGTCGGTGGCGCGCAACGTGGCGCGGGCGGCCCCGGGCAGCACCGAGAACGCGGTCCGGGCGCGGCTGGCGCGGTTCCTGTTCAAGGGGGCGGCGGCGGACCGCCCGGCGGGGACGCTGTCGGGCGGGGAGCGCTTCCGGGCGACGCTGGCGACGCTGCTGCTGGCTGATCCGGCGCCCCGGCTGCTGCTGCTCGACGAGCCGACGAACAGCCTGGACCTGGCGAGCGTACGGCGGCTGACCGAGGCGCTGGGGGCGTACGAGGGGGCGCTGTTCGTGGCGAGCCACGATGTGCCGTTCCTGGAGTCGATCGGAATCACCCGCTGGCTGCGGCTGGACGGCGAGCTGCGGGACACCACGCCGCAGGAGGTACGGGCGGGCCGGTGAGCGGCCACGGGCGGAGTCCGGGGAGAGCCTGTCCGCGGCCGTCGTCATCGACCAGAAGCCGTTGGGCGGCAACGTCCGCTCGACCGTGGGCACGGCGATGGACGTCCGGTCGGTGCTCCGGGTGCTGTTCTCCCGGTACGGCACCCCGAGCGCGGGCGGGGCGAGCGCGCACTCCTTCAACGACCCGGCGGGGATGTGCCCGGAGTGCGACGGGGTGGGGCATGTGGTCCGGCTCGATCTGGACCGGGCGGTGGACTGGTCGAAGTCGCTGAACGAAGGGGCACTGCTGCCCGGACTCGGGGTCGGCAGCTGGGAGTGGAACCTGTACGGCGGGTCCGGGCGGTTCGACAACGACCTGCCGCTGCGGGAGTTCGGTGAGGAGGACCGGGGGCTGTCCGCAAAGCCCCACTGACCTGCGAGGGCCACCACACCACCACCACGAGCTGGGCACATGACGGTACGTAGTCGGCCGCCAGCGGGGACGGGCTTGGCTTTGCCCTTACGGTCGCCTTAACCTACGGTCTCGTAACCTACGAAGCCGTAGGTAATTCTCCCGTCCCCAGGAGCTCCCCGTGACGATCACCTCTCCCCACCTCGGCAGTTCGAAGGCGTGGACCGACGCCCAGCTGCTGTACGCGCTGGAAGAGGTGGTGGAGCAGGAACTGAACCGCCATCTCAAGGTCGCCAAGGACTGGATGCCGCACGAGTACGTCCCGTTCTCCGACGGACGCAACTTCCCCGGCGTCTTCGAGGACGGCGAGGCCTGGGCGCCGGACCAGTCCAAGGTCACGGACATCGGCAAGATCGCCCTCGTGGTGAACCTCCTCACCGAGGACAACCTCCCCAGCTACCACCACGAGATCGCCTCGCTCTTCGGCCGCGACGGCGCCTGGGGCACCTGGGTGCACCGCTGGACCGCCGAGGAGGGGCGCCACGGCATCGTGATGCGCGACTACCTGCTCACCTCACGCGCCGTGGACCCGGACAAGCTGGAGCAGTTCCGCATGGCGCACATGGCGGAGGGCTTCGAGTCGGACAACCGGCACTCGATGCTGCACTCCGTCGCGTACGTTGCCTTCCAGGAGCTGGCCACCCGCGTCTCGCACCGCAACACCGGCCACCAGTCCGGCGACCCGGTGTGCGACCGGATGCTGGCCCGGATCGCGACCGACGAGAACCTCCACATGGTCTTCTACCGCAACCTCCTGCGCTCCGCCTTCGAACTGGCCCCGGACCTCACCATGCAGGCCGTGCGCGACGTCGTCGTCAACTTCCGGATGCCCGGCCACGGCATGCCCGGATTCGAGCGGGCCGCCGCGCAGATGGCGATCGGCGAGATCTACAACATGCGCATCCACCACGACGACGTGATCCAGCCGGTGCTGCGCTACCTGAAGGTCATGGAGATCGACGGGCTCGGCCCGGAGGGCATGCAGGCGCAGGAGGAGCTCGGCCTGTACATGGGCGGTCTCGACAGCGAGGCCGCGAAGTTCGACGAGAGGCTCGCCACCCGCAAGGCCCGGATGGCGGCGCGCGGCCGCGCCTGATCCGGGCCCTGGTCCGGCGGCCGGTCCGGCCCTCGCTACTCCTGGGCGGTGACCTCCGCGTACGCCACATCGCGCACATCGCCCGAGGGGTGCTGGCGGAGCATCCGCAGCTGGGTGCGCCAGGGGCCGGTCCACTCGGTTCGCCGGCCGCCCGCCACGGTCAGCTCGGCGGCGAACAGGCCCTCGGCCGGGTCCCCCGTCCCCGCCAGCCGTGCGACGACGACCAGCAGCGTGTCCGGGTCGCCGGTCTCCGTCCCCGGGCGACCGGCGATCCCGAGGGGGTGTCCTGTCGGCGGGCCCGGCATGATCGGCAGGACACCCCCCGGGCCCGCGACCCGGCGGCCGACGGTGAGCGCGGTCCTGGCGGCGAGCGCCGGGCGGCCGGTGTGCAGGGCGGCCAGCCGGACCAGGTCGGTGTGCAGCGTGTCCGGGTCCGCCTCCAGGTCCAGTGAGCGCGCGAGCAGCGACACGGCGTCCGGCACCAGGTCGCGGTGGGCGGCCAGGGTCCGGCCCGCCTCACCGAGCACCGCCGCACCCTGCCGGTCGTGCGTGCCCGTCCGCCGCGCCAGCGCCCCGGTCAGATGCCCGAGCCGCTGCCGGGCGGGCCGGTCGCGCTCCGCTCCCGCGTCGTCCGCCGTCTCCCCGGTGGCCAGCCGCCCCAGCGCGCGGTTCAGGGCCACGGCCGCCTCCGGGGTGGTAAGGGCGGCCTCCACGAGGGCGTCGGCGGCCGAGCGCCACCGGCCGCGCCGGTCCAGCTCGGTGACCGCGTCCATCAGCACCGCCGCGGCGTGCGGGGCCCAGGGCAGCCAGGGCACCAGCGCCCCGTGGGCCAGGGCGGCCAGGGCGTCGTCCTCCGCGTCGCACACCTGCTGGACCAGCCGGGCGTAACGCGGCCGGTGGGCCGGGTCCAGCTCCAGGGGGTGCGCCCGCAGCACCGCGACACGCAGGGCGCGCACCTCCCCGGCGGCGCTCTCCATCACCTCCCACATCCGCGCCTCGCCGAGCAGCGGCGTACCGGAGGCCACACAGGCGGCCCGCACGTCCGGGTGCTGGTCCGGCTGCCCGTACGCATCGGCGAGCAGCGCGGCCGCCCCTGCGCGGGGCAGCAGAGCCGCGGCGAGGCGGACCATCTCCTTGCGGCCGGTGACCTTGCCGGTGCCGGGGGCCGTACGGGCGGCGAGCAGCCCGGCCAGCCGGGAGGGCCGGGCGAACGTGGCGGCCCGGCTCGCCGCGTACACCGCGACCCGCGCCCGGTCGTCGCCGGTGTGGGCGAGCAGGTCGGGCAGCGTGTCGGCGGGCCGGTCGGTGTACGCGAGAGCGGCCAGCGCGGCTTCCGCGAGCACCACGTCCGGGGCGTTCGTCCAGGCCCGTACGGCGTCGGCGCCCCGCCCGGGGACCCGGGCGAGCTCCCACAGGGCGGTGGCCCGTGCGTACAGCGGCAGCTTCTCGTCCGACGCCGTACGCTCCAGCGCGCGCTGCGCCGCCCGCTGCTGACAGGGCGTCCAGCGCTCCGCCCCGGCGATGCCGACGGTCCAGGGTGTGCCGGGGCGCAGGAACCGCCCGACGGGCGGTGCCCCGTCGAGGTACCCGTCGAGCAGATCGGTCCGACGGTGGGTCAGGACACGCTGCACGTCGGGGAGTGCGGCGGCCGACGGGTCCCTGGCCAGCAGCCGTCCGACCCTGGCGTCCCGGTCGGCCGGTGCCCGGAGCCAGAGGGCGGCCGCGCTCCGGGCCGTCGGTTCACCGCCGTGGTTCACGGCCTGCCACAGCAGCTCCTGAAGGCCGGGCATGCCCTCGGCACGGCGGCCGACGGCCCGGGCGAGGGCGAGCACGAGGCCGTAGTCGGAGCGTTCGGCGCCCGCTTCCAGCCAGGGCCGCAACGCGTCGAACACCGTGTGCTCCTGACCCCGGCGCAGGGCCCGGTCCAGGCGGCCGAGGTCGGCGCTGCCGCTGTTGCCGGTGATCCGGACCAGGGTGCGCAGCGCCCAGTTGACCAGGGCGCGCTGTCCGGTGACCGCGTGCTCGCGCAGCACGGCGAGGGCCAGGGAGCTGAGCGCGGAGCGGGTCCAGGTGGACGAGTCGCGCGCCTCGACGGCGTCGGCGGCGATGCGGTCGAGCAGCGGTTCCACGGCGTCGGTGAAGAGCGCGGGCTTCACGCAGAGCAGAGCCTTCATGGCGTACTGGCGGACGAGGTCCTGTTCGTTGCGCAGCCGCAGCAGGTCCTCCAGAACGGTGGCGACGGGGGACGGATCGCCGGTGCGGCCCGCGTTGCGGACGAGCAGCGACCAGGCCTCGCCGCGGTCGTCGGCGGCGGGACGGCGGGTGGCGGCGAGAAGACGTTCCCGCGTCTCGGCGAAGGGCAGATAGGACTCGGCGGTGAGGACGGCGAGGTCGTTCGCGCCCCGGGTCCGGGCCCGGTCGGCCAGTCGCCGGGCCACTTCGGTGACCCGGGTACGGGGCAGGGCGTCGAGAAGCTCGGTGTCGACGACGGCCACCGGCGTTCCCTCGCCCCGGCCTTCGGTGACTGCCTCGTGGAGGGCGGCGCGGCGGCCGGGCGGCAGGGCGAGCAGCAGCCGGGCCAGCCGGCCGGCCGGGGCCGTCGCGCTGCGGCCCAGTTCGACGAGGAGGGCGTCGGGCAGGGTGCGGACCAGCCGGCGCAGCAGGGTCCCGCTGAGCACCCGGGGCGGCAGCGCGCAGCTGTCGGGCCGCAGGAGGAGGCGGGCGAAGCGGGCCGGGTCGGCGGCGACGAGGTGTCCGAGGCGGCTGTGCAGCGACACGGGAAGCCGGGTGGGCCCGTGCCGTTCGAGGAGGTCGAGCACCCGGTGCGGGAGGGCGGGTGTCGCCGCGGCGATGCCCCGGTCGTATGCGTACCGCTGCCACCAGGCGTCGCGCCCGGCCGGGAGCAGGCCGGTCAGCTCGCGTTCGGCGGCGTCCAGAAGCGCTCCGGGGTGGCGGCGGCCGAGCGAGGTCCAGCACGTCACCGAGCGCCACAGGTCGGGCAGCAGCTCCACCACGGTCCCGGCCGGGCAGCCGGGCAGCAGACGGGCCGCCTCGATGTCGCCCCAGGTCTCGCGCACGGTCCGGATCAACCGGTCGGCGAGCGCCGTACGCCCGTCGGCCACGATCGCCTCCATCAGCCGACGGCGTACGACGGCGGGGGCGTCGGCGAAGGCGGTCTCGTACGCCGCGTCCGGTACCCCGAGGTGCCGTGCCTCACGGAAGGCGTGGCCACGGACCACGGCGTCCTCGTCGGCGAGGTGCGCTCCGCACCACTCGGCGTCCTGGCCGACGGCGGCGGCTACCGATGCGATCCGGCGCTCGTAGGGGTCACCGTCCTCCAGCTCCGCCAGGACCCCGCGCAGCCGTCCCTCGTCGGCCAGCCGCCGGGCCCGCACCGCGAGTTCACGCATGCGCTGCGGGTGGGGCAGCGGGTCCAGAGCGTCGAGGAGGGCGGCGGCGAGGGCGAGCGGCTGTGCGTGGGTCATCCGCAGATTGTGCCGCGCCGCCCCTCGAACACCCCAGGGATTTACGGTGAGTGAGGGCGGTGGTGCGAGGAGGTGCCGGGGTTCTGGGACGCGGGGTGCGGGAGCCGTTCAGTCCTGGTCGCGTCCTTCTCTGCGGAGCCGCTCGCGCTCCTTCTCGGAGAGTCCGCCCCAGACACCGAACCGTTCGTCGTTGGCCAATGCGTAGTCCAGGCACGCCAGACGTCCTTCGCAGGCGTTGCACAGTTGCTTGGCCTCGCGCGTCGAGCTGCCCGGGGCCGGGAAGAAGAACTCGGGCCCGGCCTGCGCGCACAACGCGGTCTCCTGCCAGGCGAGCGCGTCGTCGGTCACGGTGTTGATCAGCATGTGCCCACGGTGTCCCGCGTCGATAAACGACTGATCAACGATTCATCAATCCACACACCCACGGCCGGGGGCCGGAGCTGCGGCTACTGCCTCGGTTCGGGCTTCATCACGGCGAAGACCGCTCCGTACGGGTCGGCGACGTTGGCCAGCTTGCCGACGCCGGGGACCTCCATCGCCGCCAGTGTCTCCGTGCCGCCGAGCCGCTTCGCCTCGGCCACGACGGCGTCGACGTCGGCCACGTCGAAGTACGGCAGCCAGTGGGAGCCGCGCGCCGCCTCGGAGGGGACGTCCCCCATCCGGACGAGACCGCCGAACGACGCCTCCGGGCCGGCGCTCGCCGGATGGACGGTGGTGTAGGTGTAGTCGGTGCCCTCCACCTTCATCTCGTCGGTCCGCCAGCCGAGGACACGGTTGAAGAAGGTGGCCGCCGCCGGGACGTCCGGGGTGTAGAGCTCGGCCCAGAGGAACGAGCCGGGCTCCTGGACGACGCCGAAACCACGGTGCTCCTTCGGCTGCCACACCCCGAAATACGCTCCGGCCGGGTCGGTGAAGCCGCCCATGCGGCCGTAGTCGAGGACGTCCATCACCTCGAACGCGGCACTCCCGCCCGCCTTCGTGATCGCCGCGGCGGTGGCGTCGACGTCGGGCGACTGGAACGAGACCGACCAGGCGCTGGGCGCCTCGTCCTCGGAGACCGCCATCACCCCGCCGACGTACCGGTCGTCCAGGGTGAACATGCCGTAGCCCCCGACCTCGGGGCCGCCGGGGATCAGGCCCCACCCGAAAAGGTCCCGGTAGAAGGCGGCGGCCCCGTCGAGGTCGGGAGTGCCGAGATCGACCCAGTTGGGTGCTCCGTCGTGGAAGGTCGGGCTGGTCATGGCATGTTCCTCCGTCGATCCGGTCGATCCGGACGGTCCCGCTCGTCGTGCTGTGGCTCCTGGGTGCTTCCTCTCCCGTCGAGTCTGGCACCGGGCACTGACAACCGCAGTCCGCACAGGGCCGACCGGGCTGCGGGTCCACACCCCTCCCCGCGTACACGGTGTGGCACAGCGTAGGGATGGAGGGTTTCCCGGTGCGAAGGGTTGCGCCGGTGCGTCGCGACCCCGCCGCCACGGCCCGGCCCGGCCCCGCGGCCCGTCAGTGCTGGTGCTCGGCCGCGCCTGCCTCCGCCGTACGGCTCTTCTCCTCCGTGCTGCTCCTCTCCTCCGTGCTGCCTCTCTTCTCCGTGCCGGCCGCCGCATGGTGCGGTTCGTAGCCCGGGATCGTGCCGTCCGGCTTCTTGATCAGCAGCAGCCCCGCCATCCCCATGTCGGAGTGACTCTGCACATGGCAGTGGTACATCCAGGCGCCCGCGCCCACGCGTTCGCCCGCGATGATCTGGAGGCCGAAGGAGTCGGCGGGGCCGCAGATCTTGTTGTCGATGACCCGGCTGGGGTCGTCGGGGCCGGTGAGGATGCCGGTCCGGTTGTCCGCCCAGCGGTGACCGTGGATGTGGAAGGTGTGGTAGTACTCGCCGTGCGTGATCATCACGAACTCGAGCCGGTCACCCACCGTGGCCTCGAAGTTGACGCTGTTGTGGGCCGTCTTGTTGTTGATCGTCATGTCGTTGAAGACGATCGTGAACGTCTTGTCGGGCAGGATGTCGCCCTTGCGGCGCACGACGACCGGCCCGTAGAGCCCCCTGCGAATGCCGCCGGTGCCGTGGTCCGTGCCGACGACGTGGTCGTGGTAGTGCCAGTAGCCCGCGCTGCCCGGCTCGTAGGTGCCGTCCTTACGGCGGCCCGGGGCGTGCGTGCGCCAGGTGTACGTACGGGTGCCGCCGGGTTCGACGTGGCTCCTGTTCATCCGGGTGCCGTCGTTGGCGATGTCGTAGTCGACGCCGTGGACGTGGAGGCTGGCGTCGACGTCAGTGAGGTTCTCGAACTCGATGTGCATGGTGTCGCCCTCGTTCAGCTCGATGAGGGGGCCGGGCACCGAGGCCTTGCCCTTCTCGAAGCCGTAACCGAGCTGACCGTCCGCCAACTTCTCGGCGTACATCCTCAGTCGGCGCACCACACCTCCGGCCGGGGCGGTGCGCGGCGGGTTCTCGGCGGAGCTTGCATTCACCGCACCGAGCGACAACGATGTCACCCCTGTCGCCGCAGCGGCCGCGCCACCGACCAGCATCCGTCGGCCGAAGGTCCGTCGGTTCATGTCGAACTCCCCATTGCGATAAGGAAACTGACGTCACCGCGGAGACGTCAGGGGGGTCTCCGGGGATCCCCGGATCGGACCACACCGTAGCCGGGACCATCCCGTTTATCCACACCCAGGACAAAGTTCGTGCCATTGCTGCCATAGCTATTGGCGGACCGCGAAAAGGGGTCTAGCTTCGTGCGCTGTCGCAGTGAACACAAGAGGCAGTGACGAAGAGCGAGCGACCCACAGTCACCGAGAGGTGCAGTGACCACAGAGGGGTGGGTGACCACATGCAGCGCGCGCCGCATCACCGGTCCGGATCACGACGCGGCCTCGCGGCGGCCCTGGCGGCCGGCGCACTGACCGTGTCCCTGCTGAGCGGCGGGGGCCCGGCCAACGCGGGCACATCGCCCGACCGGGACCTGGTCGAGAGAATGGCGACAACGTTGTCTCTGCCGTCCCCGCCGGGGGCGACGAACCAGGTCAAAGTGCTGGTCTTCCACGCCTCGGCGGGCGACGAGGCCCCGTACACGGACGCGGGGATAGCGGCGATCGAGAAGATCGGGCAGACCGGCCCGGAGGCCGGGCGGTTCACCATCGCGGCCACCGCCGACCCCAAGGTCTTCACCAACGGCAAGCGGCTCGGCTCGTTCCACGCCGTCGTCTTCCTCACCGGTGGCGGCGACGTCCTCGACCCGGAGCAGGAGGCGGGCCTGGAGGCGTACATGGAGGCGGGCGGCGGCTTTCTCGGCATCCATGACGCGGCGCGCACCGAGCCGTACTCGGACTGGTTCACCGGCCTGGTGGGTGCCCGTCCGGCGGGCGGCAGCCCGACGGCGGTGCAGCGGGCGACCGTTGAGATCGGCGACCGGGTCCACCCGGCCACCAAGAACCTGCCGCTGGAGTGGAAGCGCCCCGACAAGTGGCTGAACTGGACGAAGAATCCGTCAGGTGACGTCCACACCGTGGCGCGGGTGCGGGAGTTGACGTACCGGCCGGGCACGAGCGCCAACGGCTGGGACCACCCGGTCTCCTGGTGCCGGGACTACGACGGCGGCCGGTCCTTCTACACGGCGATGGGCGGTACGGCGGACAGCTTCGCGGAGACCGACTTCCGCGACCATCTGCGCGGAGCGCTCGCCTGGACGAACCGGACCTCGCAGGCCGACTGCAAGGCGACCATCACGTCCAACTACACCGCCGAACGGCTCACCCAGCCCAACCAGCCGGGCCGGAACGACCAGATCGGCGAGCCGCACGGTCTGGTGACCGCGCCGGACGGGAAGGTCTTCTACATCGGGCGCGGCGGCGCCGACAGCTCCAGCCCGGTCGTCATCGACTGGAACGACCCGGACATCGGCAAGGGCAAGGGCGAGATCCACGTCTACGACCCGAAGACCGGGAAGGTCACCCTGGCGGGTGCGCTGGACGTCTTCGGCAACAAGGGCGGCGGCGACGAACTGGTCAAGGTCGAGGAGGGATTGCTCGGGATCGAGCTCGACCCGGACTTCGCGTCCAACGGATGGGTGTACCTGCACTACACCCCGCACGCGAAGATCGACCGCGACAGGCGGTTGGCGGCCCGTCAGGTATCCCGCTTCACCTACGACTCGGCGTCCGGGAGGCTGGACCTGGCCTCCGAGAAGGTGCTGCTCGGCTGGCCGGTGCAGATCCACAGCTGCTGCCACGCGGGCGGCGGCATGGCGTGGGACTCGAAGGACAACCTGTACATCGCGACCGGTGACAACAACTCATCAGGTTTCAGCGGTGGTTACTCCGGAAACAACCCGGAGCCGAACTACAACGGCATCGCCTTCGCCGACGCGCGGCGGACCTCGGGCAACACCAACAACCTCAACGGCAAGATCCTGCGCATCCACCCGGAGGACGACGGGACGTACACCCTGCCCGAGGGCAACCTCTTCACCGGGCAGGAGCCGGACGAGGGCGGCGGGAAGACCCGGGGCGAGATCTACGTGATGGGCGTGCGCAACCCGGCCCGGATCTCGGTCGACCCCGCGACGGACACGCTGTACGCGGGCTGGGTCGGCCCCGACGCGGGTGCGCCGAGCACCACCTGGGGTCCGGCGAAGTACGACACGTTCGCCGCGATCACCGAGGCGGGCAACCACGGCTGGCCGTACTGCATGGGCAACAACCAGCCCTACCGGGACCGGAATCTGCCCGACCCGAGCCGACCGCTGGGCTGGTACGACTGCGACGCGCCCAGGAACGAGTCGCCGCACAACGACGGGCTGGTCAAGCTGCCGCCGGTCACCCCGAACACCATCTGGTACTCGCCGCAGGGCGGCGGGGTGGACTACCCGCGCGACGAGAACGGCGTCCCGAGCTACAAGACGGAGGAGGGCGAGGAGTTGCTGCCCTGGCTGAAGGGCGGCGGGCAGGCCACGATGAACGGCCCGGTCTACCGCTTCGACGCGCGGAGCGAGTCCACCGCCAAGTGGCCCGCGTACTGGGACGGCAAGTGGTTCGTCGGTGACTTCTACGACGGCACCCAGCCCCGGCACGCGGTCATCACCGACCCGAGGACCGTCGGCAGGGGCGGACTGCCCGTGCACGCCGAGTCGTTGAAGAGGATCATCCCGGTCGGGGCGGACGGCATCCGCAATCTGATGGACTGGAAGTTCGCACCGGACGGTTCGCTGTACGTCCTGGACTACGGGCGCGGCTTCTTCACCTCCGACTCCAAGTCCGCGCTGTGGCGCGTGGCGTACAAGGGCGGCGGCGCGACTCCGGCCGCCGAGGACCTCGTCGGGAAGGCGGCAGCGCAGTGAGACATTCCATGCTCCCCGCACGGCGGCGATGTCGGCCGACCGGTTTCTGGGTGGCCCTGCTGGCCTCTCTCCTGATGGTCCTCGGGCTGACCTCGACGGCCGCGTACGGCCGGGAGGACGACCGCCCCTCGGCCGCGGCCGCCGACCAGGTCCTGACGTGGACGGCCGGCGATCCGATCGACCGCTATCTGACCGCACCCAGGACGGCGGTGGCGGGCAGGGCGACCATCGTCTTCGAGAACAGCACGGCGACCGGCAACACGACGAGCATGCCGCACACACTGACGTTCAGCGTGTCGGACCCCGAGTTCAACGACGACGTCCAGCTGAACATCCTGGCCAACCCGGGTGACGCCGAGGGCGGCAGGCACAGTGTGGAGGTCACGCTGTCGCCCGGCCGGTACTTCTACCACTGCACGATCCCCGGCCACGGCCGGATGCAGGGCATCCTGACCGTCACCGAGGGCAGCGGCGAGGACACCGAGACCCCCGAGACCTCGGCGAAGGTCGACGGCGACCGGAACGGTGACGGCGCGTACATCGGCCAGGCCACGGTCACCGTCGAGGCCACCGACGAGGGCTCCGGCGTCGACACCGTCGAGTACGCCCTCGGCGCGGAGGGCGAGTGGCAGCCGTACACCGCGCCCGTCGTGGTGAACGAGGTCGGCGAGCACACCGTCCGCTACCGGGCCACCGATGGGGCGGGCAACACGGCGGCGGAGAAATCCGTGGACTTCGCGGTCGCCGCGCCGCCGACGGACGACGAGACACCGCCGGAGACCTCGGCGACCGTCACGGGTGAGAAGGACGCGGCGGGCGCCTACCTGGGGATGGCCACGGTCACCGTGACCGCGTCCGACACCGGGTCCGGCGTCAACACCATCGAGTACGCGATCGGCGCCGACGGCGCGTGGCAGCCGTACACCGCACCGGTGATGATCCACGAGCCGGGTGAGCACACCGTCCGCTACCGGGCCACCGACCGGTCGGGGAACGTGGCGGACGAGAGGACCGTCGGGTTCACCGTCGTGGAACCGCCGTCGCAGGACGGGACGGCTCCGGAGACCTCGGTGAAGGTCGAGGGCGACAAGAACTCCGACGGGGCGTTCATCACCAGCGCCAGGGCCACCGTCACCGCGACCGACGACGACTCGGGCGTGGAGAAGGTGGAGTACTCGCTGGACGGCGGTCCCTACCTCGCGTACACCGCCCCCGTGATCGTCGACCGGGTGGGCCACCACTCCATCTCCCACCGGGCGACGGACAGGGCGGGCAACACCTCCGAGGCGAAGAAGGTGTCGTTCACCGTCGCCCGGGGCGGCGGGGTCCCGGCGCCGAACTGCGCGGAGTTCGACGAGCGGCACACGGTCTTCGTCGGCACGGTCGACACGGGCGTCCCGAACCGGATCACCCGCAATCGCTGCACGGTCAACGAACTGATCGAGGACGAGAAGGACTGGTCCTCCCACGCGCTGTT
The DNA here is from genome assembly GCF_002382885.1 of Streptomyces sp. WZ.A104. Lineage (GTDB taxonomy): Bacteria > Actinomycetota > Actinomycetes > Streptomycetales > Streptomycetaceae > Streptomyces. The sequence continues at coordinate 32,842 of NZ_NWVL01000044.1, read as the reverse complement.
CCTCAAGCACGTGAAGTCGGTGCTCGACAGGCTGAAGACCGACGGCGTCATCGACCAGCGCGAGCGCAGGGCGATCAACCGGGCCGCCGAGCAGTCGGGCATCGGGAAGCCCGGCCAGGTCGAGGGGTACACCAAGCTCTTCGACGGCACGGCGGCCTCGCTCGCCAGATGGCAGCACGTGGGCGGCGGCGCGTTCGGGCTGAACGAGGAGGAGGCCTCCATCACCAGCTCCACGACCGTGGGCGGTATGGGCATGCTGTGGTTCCCGGCCCGGGCGTACGACGACTTCTCGCTGAAACTCCAGTGGCGGGACGACGCCCCGGGCTCGGGCAACGCCAACGGCGGGGTCTTCGTCCGCTTCCCGAAGGTCCACGACCACCCGGAGGAGTCACGTCCGGAGTGGGTCGCCATCAAGTACGGGCACGAGATCCAGGTCAACGACCGGCCGGACGGCGACATGTACAAGACCGGTTCGGTGTACGGCTTCGACCGGGTGGGTCTCGGCGGCGCCGGGGTCACGCCCAAGGGCACCTGGAACGACTACGAGATCAAGGTGGTCGACCAGCACTACGAGATCTACCGCAACGGCGTCCTGATCAACGAGTTCGACAACACCCGCGGTCAGCTCTTCGAGCCGCCGCGCGGTGACGACCCGGGCACCGACGGCCGGCGGTTCGCCTCCGGTCACATCGGGCTCCAGGTGCACGGGGTCACGGACGTCATCTCCTACCGCGACATCCGGATCAAGGAGCTGTAGGCCGGCGGAGGAGTTCTCAGGAGGCCGTGGCCGCATGCTCAGGTGTGCGGGCGCGGCCTCCTGGGTGTCGGTGGCGCCACACCCAGAACACCGTGCAGGAGACCAGCGCCCAGGCGGCAAGCACCAGGTACGGGAAGACGAACTGATGGCCCTGGTAGTAGACGGCGGTGTGCTGGGCGTTGACGGACGCGCCCGGCGGGAGCCAGCGGCCGATGTGCCCGAGGGCGGAGGGAAGCAGCGGCCAGGACACCGCTCCGCCGGACGAGGAGTTGCCGAGCAGCACCATGACGCCCCAGGTGGGGATCATCGCCCACCGGCCCATCAGGGTGTTGAACATCGTGAAGACCATGCCGGAGGTGAACATCGTGAACGCCAGGATCAGCCAGGACTGCACGAACGGAAGGTCGACCGCCCCGAGCCACCAGTCCACGGCCGCCGCGATGGCGAGGCCGCCGAGCAGGGCGTACGCGGCGGTGAACGCGATGCGCTCCGCCGGGTCGAGGCCGTGGGCGTGGATGCTCAGCTGGATCGCGCCGAGGAAGCCCATGATCACGGCGGCCAGTGAGATGTAGAACAGGGCGAGCCCGCGCGGGTCGCCCCGCTGGAGCGGCTTGACGTCCCTGACCGTCACCGGCACTCCGGCGGCGTCACCGGCCTCCACCCCCGCCTTGCCGAGCAGCTCGGCCACGGAGGCCCCGGAAGCCCCGGCCACGTCCAGCGCCACCCCGCGGCCGGAGGCACGGACGATGGCGAAGACCTTCTGTTCGTTCAGGGCGCGGCGGGCGTCTGCCGGGTCCGGGTACTCGCGCAGTTCGAGCGAGGTGTCGAGGGCCTTCTCCATCGCGGCGACGAACGCCTCGCCGCGCTCCGCCTCCGGCTGGGTGACCAGGGCGGCGGGAATCCGGTGCGGGGTGGGGTTGGCCATCGCGTAGGTGTAGGAACCGGCGAAGAGACCGGCCGCGGCGGCGACGATGAGGACGAGGACCGTCGCGGGGAGGAACGGGCTGTTCTTGTACGCCTCCCAGCGGTCGCGGAGGGTCAGCGGGCGGCCGTGGGCACCGTGTTTCTCACTGCTGCCGCCTCTGTTGCCACTGATGCCGCCCTTCTCGCTGCTGTCGGCTCTCTCACTGTGTTCGCTCACGCCATCTCGCCGTCGTCGTCGTGCCGGGCGCGGCTGGGCTGGACGCGCTTGGGTTCGCCGGGCATCTTCGGGTACTCCGGCGGATACGGCATGTCCCCCATCCCCCGCTCCTTCTCGTCCCGGTCCGCCAGCTCCAGCAGCCCGTCGAGCCGGAACGCCTCCTGGTCCATGTCGGCGTGGACATCGCCGAGTTCGGCGTACCGCACCGGCAGTGTGCGGATGTCGAAGTCGCGCGGTTCGGCGTCGTCGATCTCCTCCCAGCGCAGTGGGGCGGAGACCGGGGCGTGCGGGAAGGGGCGTACGGAGTAGGCGGAGGCGATCGTGCGGTCGCGGGCGGTCTGGTTGAAGTCGACGAAGATCCGCTCGCCGCGCTCCTCCTTCCACCAGGCCGTGGTCACCCGGTCGGGCATCCGCCGCTCCAGCTCGCGCCCGGCGGCGATGGCGGCACGCCGCACCTGGGTGAAGGTCCAGGCGGGCTCGATGGGGATGAAGACATGCATCCCGCGGCCCCCGGAGGTCTTGGGCCAGCCGCGTACGCCATGGTCCTCCAGGACGGACCGCAGCTCGTGGGCGGCGGTGACCGCGTCGGCGTAGTCGGTGCCGGGCTGCGGGTCGAGGTCGATGCGCAGCTCGTCGGGGTGGTCGGTGTCCCCGGCCCGGACCGGCCACGGGTGGAAGGTGAGTGTGCCGAGGTTGGCGGCCCAGATCACGGCGGCGAGCTCGGTGGGGCAGATCTCGTCGGCGGGGCGGCCGCTGGGGAAGGCGATGCGGGCGGTGGGAATCCACTCGGGGAGGTTCTTCGGGGCCCTCTTCTGGTAGAAGAAGTCGCCCTCGACCCCGTCCACGAAGCGCTGGAGGGTGGTCGGCCGGTGGTTGAGGGCACGGGTGATGCCCGCCCCGACGGCGAGGAAGTACTCGGCCACGTCCCTCTTGGTGTAGCCCTTCTCCGGGAAGTACACCTTGTCCGGGTTGGACAGCCTCACGGCCCGTCCGCCCGCGTCCAGCTCCACCGCTGCTCCCATGACGGCCACCGTAGGCCGATCGCACATATGCCGCATATCGGGAGACATGGGCAGGGAAGGGCGACAGAATCGGGCCATGGACCTGCCGGTGATGCCGCCCGTGAAGCCGATGCTCGCCAAGTCGGTGTCCGCGATTCCGCCGGGCATGAGTTACGAGGCGAAGTGGGACGGCTTCCGCGCGATCGTCTTCCGGGACGGCGACGAGGTCGAGATCGGCAGCCGCACCGGAAAGCCCCTCACCCGCTACTTCCCCGACCTGGTCGACGCCGTGCGGGAGAACCTCCCGCCGCGTTGCGTGATCGACGGGGAGATCGTCATCGCCCACGAGGGACGGCTCGACTTCGACCGGCTCAGCGAGCGCATCCACCCGGCGGACTCCCGGGTGCGGATGCTGGCCGAGCAGACCCCGGCGAGTTTCATCGCCTTCGACGTCCTCGCGGTCGACGACACCTCTCTTCTCTCCACCCGGCAGGCGGACCGGCGGGCGGTACTGGAGGCGGCGCTCGCCGGCGCGTCCCCGCCGGTCCTCCTCGCCCCTTCCACCACGGACATCGAGGTCGCCCGGCAGTGGTTCGACCGGTACGAGGGCGCGGGGCTCGACGGCGTCGTCGCCAAGCCGGTCGACCTGCCCTACCGGCCCGACACCCGCGTGATGTACAAGATCAAGCACGAGCGTTCGGCGGACGTCGTGGTGGCGGGCTACCGCGAGCACAAGAGCGGCCCGGTCGTCGGCTCGCTGCTGCTCGGGCTGTACGACACCGGGGGCGTGCTCCAGCACGTCGGGGTCTGCGCGGCCTTCCCGATGAAGCGGCGCGCCGAACTCGCCGAGGAACTCGCCCCGCTGCGCACCGAGTTCGCCGACCATCCGTGGGGCGCCTGGGCGGACGCGGCGGCGCACGAGCGGTCCCGGCTGCCGGGGACGCAGAACCGCTGGTCGGGCAAGAAGGACCAGTCCTGGGTGCCGTTGCGCCCCGAGCGGGTCTGCGAGGTGGCGTACGACCACATGGAGGGCGACCGGTTCCGGCACACCACGCAGTTCCGGCGGTGGCGCCCGGACCGGTCCCCCGCCGACTGTACGTACGCGCAGTTGGAGGAGGTCGTCTCCTACGACCTGGCCGAGGTGCTGTCAGGCGGCTGACCCGGACTCCGGTTCGCCGGTCGGCATGGCGCAGGGCTCGTCCGGCGAGACCGGGCCCGCCGGCCCCGCGTCGCCGGACGGGGAGGGGGCCGGGGTGTCGCCGGGGCAGGCGGGCCCGGTCTCACCGGGGTCCGGGGCGGGATCGGGGTCGGGGTCCGGCGATGTGGGGGGTCCGGTCGGGGTGGGGCTCGGGTCGGTGGGGTCCGGCCCCGGGTCGGTGGGGTCCGGCCCCGGGTCGGTCGGGTCGGTGGGGCCGGAGTCCGTCGGATCGGGGCTCGGGTCCGTGGGGCCCGGGTCCGTGGGGCCCGGGTCCGTGGGGCCCGGGTCAGTCGGACCAGGGTCAGTCGGACCGGGGTCTGTCGGACCGGGTGAGGGCGTCGGGGCCGGTGGGCGGGTGGGCTGGGGGCCGATGACGATGCCGCCGTCGTCATCGGCGTTGCCTTTGCCCGGGCGGCCCTGTGTGCCGGGGCCGCCGACCGGGGCCTTGGGCGGGGTCTTCCCGCCGGGGCCCGGGCTGACCGGCACGACGCCCTTGCCGTCGGCGACCGGGTGGGTGCCCTTGCGGTAGAACTCCAGCCACGACAGCACGGTCCGCAGATAGGTCTCGGAGCGGTTGTAGCTGAGGATCGCCCGGTCCAGGTCGGCGCGGCGCGTCAGATCGCGGGGCCCGGCGCAGAGGTAGTGACCGGCGGCGAGCGCCGCGTCGTAGATGTTGTTCGGGTCCTTGCGCCCGTCACCGTTGCCGTCCCTGCCCCAGGCCGCCCAGGTGGAGGGGATGAACTGCATCGGCCCGACAGCCCGGTCGTAGGTGCGGTCGCCGTCGTACGCTCCACCGTCGGTGTCCCGGATCAGGGCGAAGCCGTTTCCGTCGAGCGCGGGCCCGAGGATCGGGGTGAGGGTCGTCCCGCGCGCGTCGACCCGGCCGCCGGACGCCTGGCCGGACTCGACCTTGCCGATCGCCGCGAGCAGCTGCCACGGGAGCCCGCAGCCGGGGTCGCCGCGGCGCACCGCGCTCTCGGCCCGGCGGTAGGCGGCGAGGACGGTGGCCGGAATGCCCGCCTCGGGCCAGGCGCGGACCACCACCGGATCGGGTTTCGCGCCCGGCTTCGGGGGTGCGGGCGGCTTCGGGCTCCGCAGCGGCGGCAACTCGGTGTGGTAGATGTCGTCGCCCGGCACCTCGGTCCACACCACGTCGTCGGAGGCGCCCGCGGCCTTCTCCTGGCGGGGCTCGGGCAGCGCGAACCCCGGCGCCTGGGACGCGGTGAGCGCGGCCATCGCGGCGACCGCGGCGGCCGTGGTGGTGAGGCGGCGGCGCGCGGTGCGGTTGGCGCTCATCTGGGCTCCTCTCCCCCATCGTCCGGGGCCCGGACTCACCGGGTGAACGTGTCGATGGCGGCGATCAGCCAGGTGTCCCCCCGGCGCACTGCGTCCACGGCGAACATGGCCGCCGCGTAGGTGGTCTCCTCGTCCTTGCCGGTACGGGTGTTGCTCTGGTCGGCGAAGATCAGCAGCCGAGCCCGGTCGCCGTCGAGGAACTGCACCCCGCTCTCGGTGACCGTTGTGGTGAGGACGAGCTTCTGCTGCGGGGCCTGCTCCCGTACCTCGGCGAGCATGTCCTTGTGCTGCCGCACGGCCCGGCCGGTGAGGTAAGTGCTCGCCGCGCGGTCGGACCGGGCGGGCGAGGCGTAGTCGTACGAGAACACCGCACCGACCGCCTCGCTGATCCGGCCCTTCACCTCACTGGTGCTGCCGATGTCGGTGAGCGCGGTGTTCTGCCGGGCCGGTTCGTCACGGAGCTCCCCGGCCGAGGCGAACGCCCAGGCGGCAAAGGCCCCGAGGAGGACGGTGAGGGCACACAGCACAGCGGGCAGCGAGACACGGAGGCGGCGGAGGCGCGGCCCGCTGCGCCGCGGGCCGTCCGGCTGCGGGTCGGTGACCGGTGCGGCATCGGCTTCCGGGGCGGCGCCAGTCCCCTGACCGGCGCCGGTAGCCGGGTCGCCATCGGCTTCCGGGGCGGCATCGGTCGCCGGGGCGGCATCGGTCGCCGGGGCGGGGGGCGGCTCCTGAGCCGGTTCCGCCTCGGTCACCGTCGTACGGGGTGGTGCGGTGGCGAGCCGGCGGCGGCGGTTGACGAGGTGGCGGGTCGTCGACAAGGCGGGGTCCTCTCCGGGGCGAGCGGGGCGGTGCGGGTGGTGCGGTGCGATGCGGTGCCGGGGGTCAGCCGGCCGTGCTGCCGACGGGCGCCTGGCCGAGCGCGCTGAGCTTCCACCCCTCGGCGGTCCGGGTGAGGCTGCCGAGCAACCGGCTTTCCTTCACCGCTGGTTCGCCCTTCGGCGCGGTCACCGTGACTCTCAGTGCCACCATCACCCCGGCCCGGCCCGCCCGTTGGTCCAGCTCGGTCACCGCACCGGAGAGGACCTTCGCGGTGCTGACCGTCCTGGCCTCCGCGATCTGCTTCGCGAACGCGTCGCGCCCGTCGACGAGTTGGCGGTGGAGGTCGCCGGTCGTGGACTCCTCCCAGCTGTCGAGCCCCTTTTCCAGGGTGCGGTGGTCCAGGGTGTTCATGTTCTGCACCGCCTGCTCCCCCGCAGCCAGCGCGTCGTCCCGTGCCTGTGCGAAGGAGGCCGCGTCGTCGTGTGCGGCGTCGTAGCGCTGCCAGCCGCCCCAGCCCGCGGCTCCGGCCGCGCAGACGGCCAGCGCCATCGCGGCGATCACCACCGGATTCCGTGCCCGTGCGCGCGCCGTGCGGGTGGGTTCCGTGCGCTCCCGTGCCATGTGCTGTCTCTCCCCTGCCTGCCGAACCGGACCGGTGCGCTTTCGCTGCCGGGCCCCCGTCATGTGGAGCCGATCTCGACGATCCGCCAGTGCTCGCCCCGTAGTTCGGCGGTGACGGCGAGCTGGGCGGACGCGGTCGTGGCGGTGCGTCCCCGGCGCTCGTAGACCTGGTCGAGGAAGACCAGGAGGTGGGCGCTGCTGCCGGTCAGCCGGATCACTCCGGCCCGGACGACCTGGGTGGTGAGCGTCAGCTTCTGGTCGGCGGACTGCCGCTCGACCTGGCCGAACAGTGCCGCGTACTGCTGGAGGGCCTTGCCCGCCAGGACCTCCTGCGCCGCCGCCTTGGTGACGGCCGTGGAGCCGGGAGCGTACGAGAAGATCTTCCCGAGCGCGTCGCTGATGTCGCCCGTGACGCGCGCGGTCGCCTCGGCGTCGGTGAGCGCGAGGTTCGCCGTGGCCGGGGTGTCGCGGAGCTGTCGGCCCTCCGCGTACAGGGCGCCGCCCGTGGCGAGCAGGGCGAGGGCCAGGAGTACGCCGAGGGCGCGCGGCCGACGACGGCCGGGCGTGACCCCCGTGTGCCCCTCCTCGGGCCCGGCACTCGCCGCATCAGCGGACTCTTCCGCATCCGTCGTCGTCGCATCAGCGGACTCTTCCGCATCCGTCGTCGCGCCGTTCATCGTTGCCGTCCCTCCCCGCTGTCTCATCGGCCGCCGCCCGTCCCGATCGCCGTGAGGGCCTTGACCTTCCAGCCGTCCGCCGTGCGGGCGAGGGTCGCCCCGAACCGTTTGCGCTGGGTGCCCGCGGCGCCGGTGCGGGGGGTGACCTCGACGTCCACGGTGGCGATGAGCTCCGCTGTACCGGTGCGCTCGTCCAGTGCGGTGAGCGCCGCCGCGGTGACCTTGCCCCGGGCGGTGTCGCCCGCCGTCGTCAGCGTCTTCGCGTCGGCCTTGGCGGTCCGCTTCAGCTGGTCGTGCAGTGGTCCGGTGGAGGAGTCGAGCCAGGCGCGGAGCCCGGCGTCCACCCGTCCGGCGTCCGTGCCGTCCAGGCTGTTCAGCGTCGCGAGGTGCCGTTTCCCCTGGGCGAGGGCCGTGTCGCGGGCCTTCGCGTGGGCGAGGGAGCGGTCGTCGCGCGCCTGGCCGTACGACCAGGCGCCCAGCCCGCAGAGCAGGGCGGCGACGAGCAGCGCGGCCCAGCCGGCCGTCCGCCGGGTACGGAGGGTCACGATCCGCCTCCCAGGCCCAGCAGCCCGGCGATGCCGTCCGCGGGAGGCGCGGTGCCAGGGGTGCTGCCCAGGGCCCCGGGGAGCCGCATCTTGCCCGGTACGGCGGGTTCCGGCACCGGGCCGCCCTTGGGCGCGTTGGCGCTGCCGCGGACGTTGATGCCGGTCCCCGGGTCGGACGTACAGCGGGCGGCGGTGTTCACGGCGGGGCCGGACGAGATGTCCAGGCCGTTGCGGTAGACCGTTCCGCCGTATCCGGCCGTGCAGGGCAGCGGTTCGAAGAAGGTGACGGACATACCGAACCGGGCGCCGTCGTCGTCGACCGCGCTTGCCCCGGCGGCCGCGACGGCGGGCAGCTTCACCAGTAGCTCCTCCAGGCCTCGTTGGCGGGTGACGGCGACCTCGGATGTGGTGAGGAGGTTGGCGACGACGACGCCGAAGGCCGGGTCGAGGTCGCGCAGCAGCCCGCTGATCTGGACGGCCGCGTCCGGGGTGGCGGCGATGAGGCGGCGCAGATCGGTGTCGGAGCCCTTGAGTTCCGCGGCCAGCTCCTTGGCGCCCGAGGCGAAGCCCTTCAGCGCCTGCCCCTGTTCGGCCTGGGTGCGCAGGACCCTTTCACCGTCGGCCATCAGCTTGGTGGTGACCGGCAGGGCCCTGTCGGCGGCCTCGATGAAGTCGCCGCCGGTGTCCAGCAGGACCTGGAGGTCGTCGCCGCGGCCTTCGAAGGCGGCCCCGAACTCCTCCACGACGGTCCGCAGGCTCTCCGGGTCCACAGAGCTTGCGAGGTCGTTGACGCTCATGAGGACGTCCGTGGGGGGTGCGGGGATGGTGGTGTCGGCGGCGTCGATGACCGAGCCGTCACCGAGGAAGGGGCCGTCCTTACGTGTGGGGCGCAGGTCGACGTACTGCTCGCCGACCGCCGAGAGGTTCGCGACGACGGCGGTGAGGCTGTCCGGGATCGGCGGGGCGTCCTTCTCGATGCGCAGTTCGGCCTCGACGCCGTCGTCGGTCAGCTCGATGGGGCCGACACGGCCGACGGAGACACCCCGGTAGGTGACGTTGGAGTGGGTGTACAGGCCTCCGGTCTGCGGGAGTTGGACCGTGACGGTGTAGTAGCTGCGCAGTCCTACGTACTGGCCGAGATCGGCGTAGCGCACGCCCAGATAGCCGAGGACCAGGACGGCGATGACGAGGAAGGCGAGGTTCTTCAGCCGGATGGCGGGGGTGATCACGGCGTCGCCGCCCCCTTTCCGTTCTTCGGGCTGCCGGACCCTGCGGGCGTCTCGCCCGCACCGGACACTGCGGGCGTCTCACCGGTACCGGACACTGCGGGCAGAGGTAGCGGGAGGCTGCTGCGGGCCGCCGCTCCCTCGCCCTCGGCCGGGGGCGGCGGGATGCCGGGATCGCCCGGAGTGAGCGCCGGGATGATCCGCGTACCGGGCAGGGCGGTCACGTCCAGGTAGACGTTGAGGTAGTCGCCCTTCACGCCGCGCAGCACCTCGTCCGTGAAGGGATAGGTGAGCAGCACCTGAAGGGAGTCGGGCAGGTCCTGGCCGGAGTCGGCGAGCGCCTTGAGGGTGGGCGCGAGGGCCTTGAGGTCGGCGATCATGTCGGCCTTGGTGCGGTTGACCGTGTCGACGGCGACGGTGGAGAGGGTGTCGAGGGAGCGCAGCATGGTCAGGAGGGAGCCGCGCTGCTTCTCCAGGACCTTGAGTCCGGGGCTGAGCCCGGTGAGGACGGTTCCGACGTCCTGCTTGCGGGTGGCGAGGGTGGCGCCGAGCCGGTTGACGCCGTCGAGGGCCTTGGTGATGTCGCCCTTGTTGGCGTCGAGGTTGGTCACGAGGGTGTCGACCCGGCGGAGCACGGAGCGGATCTGTGGTTCCTGCCCCGCGAGCGCCTTGTTGAGTTCGGTGGTGATGGTCCTGAGCTGGTTGACGCCACCGCCGTTCAGGAGCAGGGACAGGGCTCCCAAGACCTCCTCGACCTCCGGATTCCGGTTGGTGCGGGTGAGCGGGATGCGCCCGGTGTCGGCGAGCGAGCCGCGTGCGGTGCCCTTGGGGGGCGGGGTGAGCTGGATGAACTTCTCACCGAGCAGGCTGGACTGTTCGAGGCGGGCGTAGGCGTTGGCGGGGAGCTGGATCTTCCCGTTGACCCGCATGGTGACCCGGGCGCGCCAGCCGTCCGGGGCGAGGGCGATGTCGGTGACGCGCCCGACGGACACGTCGTTGACCTTGACCGAGGACTGCGGGGCGAGGCTGAGGACGTCACCGAACTCGGCGGTGATCTCGTACGGCCGGTCGCCGAGGTCGGCGCCGCCGGGCAGCGGGATCTGTTCGATGCCTGTGAAGGCCGGTCCGTCGGTGCGGACCACGGCCAGGGCGATGAGGGCGCCGGTGGCGAGCAGGGCGACGGTCGCGACGGCCGCCCGTGCGGCCGGTCCGCGCCGGGTGTCGTCGGTCATCGTCGCGCCCCCTTCTTCTTGCCGGGCTGCTTCTCGGGGGTGCCGAAGACCGTGCCGACCTCGGGCAGCGGCAGGACGGGCAGCGCCTTGCGGCGGGCCGCGTCGACGGGGGCGAGGCCGCTGAGCCGCCCGGCGGCGGAGGCGGCCCCGGGATCGACGAGCGGTCCGCCCATGGACAGTTCGTTGAGGTTGGTCCGCCCGTTGAGGGTCCGGTTGGCCGGGTCGTAGGCGTTGAGGACGTTCCCCGCCGCGAGCGGCAGGGTGTCCATCGCCTCGGCGAGCGAGGCGCGCTGGTCGGCCAGGGCCTGGGTGACGGGGACGAGGGCGTCGACGTTCTTCTTGAGCGCCCCGCGGTTCTTGGCGATGAAGGTCTTGACCTGGCCGAGTGCGGTGCCCAGTTCCTTGAGGGCGGCGCTGAGGTTCTTCTTGTCGTCGGCGAGGAAGGAGGTGACCGAGTCGAGTTGCTGCTCGGCGGTGCGGACGTTGCTGTCGTTGTCCTTGAGCATGGTGGTGAAGGACTGGAGGTAGGTCAGGGTGTCGAAGAGGTCGCCGCTGCTCTTGTCGAGCGTCTTGGTGGCCTTGCCGAACTGTTCGATGGAGTCCCCGATGGCCTTGCCGTTGCCGTCGAGGTTCTTCGCCCCGGTGTCCAGGAGCCGGGCGAGCGCCCCGTCGGCGTTGGCCCCGTTCGGGCCTAGTGCGGTGGAGAGTTCGGTGATGGAGGCATACAGCTCGTCGACCTCGATGGGGGTGGCGTTGCGGGCGGCGGGCAGGACCGCGTCGTCGGCGAGGCTCGGCCCGCCGTCGTAGGCCGGAGCAAGCTGGATGTAGCGGTCGGCGACGAGGCTGGGGGCGACGACGACCGCGTGGGCGTCCTTGGGGACCTTGATGCCCTGGTCGAGGCGGAGGACGACCTTGACCTCCTCGCCCCTGGGTTCGACGGATTCGACGGTTCCGGCCCGGACCCCGAGAATGCGCAGGTCGGATCCGGCGTAGACGCCGGTGGTCCGGTCGAAGTAGGCGATGACGGTGGTCTTCCCGTCCTCCTCCAGGGCGCTCACGCCGGTGGCGGCCGCGACGGCGAGGAGGCCCATTCCGGTGGCGATGCCGATGATGCGGGTGCGTCTCATGTCAGCGGCCCCCTTGCTGCCGCGGCGGCAGGCATCCGGTCGCCGGGGGTGTGCCGGCGGGGAGGTAGTTCTTGGGCACGACTCCGCAGACGTAGTTGTCGAACCAGCGCCCGCTGCCGAGGGTGTTGCCGACGAGGCGGCTGTAGGAGCCGGTCATGGCGAGGACCTCGTCCAGGCTCTTGCGGTTCTTGACCAGGACGGCGGTGACCCGGCTGAGCGAGGCCAGGGTCGGTCCGAGCTGCTTCTCGTTGTCCTTGACGAGCCCGGTGAGCTGGGTGCCGAGGTTGCGGGTGCCGGTGAGCAGCAGGTGGATGGAGTCACGGCGGGCCTGGATCTCGCCGAGCAGCAGGTTGCCGTCCTCCAGGAGCGTTTCGAAGCTGCTCTTCTTCCCTGCGAGGGTCTTGGTGAGCTGTTTGCTGTTGCGGAGCAGGGTGGCGAGCTGGGCGTCGCGTTCGGAGACCGTACGGGAGAGGGCGGAGAGCCCGTCGGCGGCGCTGCGGACATGGGGCGGGGAGTCCTTGAAGGTGGCGGAGATCGCCTCGAAGCTCTCGGCGAGCTGTCCGGTGTCGATCTCCCCGATGGTCTCCCCGAGGCCGTTGAACGCCTGGGTGACGTCGTACGGGGAGGTGGTGCGGCTCGCGGCGATACGGGCGCCCGGGTCCTGCGGGGCGTCGCCCAGCGGGTCGACGGCGAGGTACTTCTCGCCGAGCAGGGTCTTGACGGCGATGCCGACGGTGGAGGAGTCACCGATCCAGGCGTCCTTCACCCGGAAGTCGACCCGTACCTTCGCGCCGTCGAGAAAGACTCCGGTGACCTCACCGACCTTCACTCCGGCGATCCGCACCTCGTCGCCTTCGGTGAGCCCGGCGGATTCGGTGAAGTCGGCGCTGTAGCCGGTGCCGTTGCCGACGAAGGGCAGCGAGTCGGCGCGCCAGGCGGCGAGGCCGAGGAGGGTCAGGACGAGGAGTCCGACGATGCCGACGGCGACCGGGTTGCGTTCCCGGACGGGAGTGATTCTCATGCCAGGCACCTCGGTTGGGTGATCACGATGCCGGTGGGCGGCGGGCTGCCGTCGTCGTGGGCGACCCCGCTGACCTTCGCCTCGCAGAGGTAGAGGTTGAGCCACGATCCGTAGGAGGTCAGCCGGCTGATGGCGGCCATCTTGTCCGGGGTCTTCTGGAGGAAGTTCTCGATCTGTCCAGTTCCCTTCTCCAACTGGCCGCTGAGCCGGCCCAGTTGCCGGACCGAGTCCTTGAGCGGCTTCCTGCCGTCCTGGAAGAGGTCGGCGGTGACCGTGGTGAGCGCGCCCATGGCCGTGACGGCCTCGCCGAGCGGTTTGCGGTCGCCGGAGAATCCGGAGACGAGCTTCTGGAGGGTGACGACGAGGTCGTCGAACCCGGCCTCCCGGTCGTTGACCGTCTTGAGGACCGTGTTGAGGTTCTTGATCACCTCACCGATCACCTTGTCCTTCGCGGCGACGGTGGTGGTGAGCGAGCCGACGTGCCGCAGGATGCTGTCGACGGTGCCCCCCTCGCCCTGGAGGACCTGGACGATGGACCCGGCGAGCTGGTTGACGTCGGGTGGGGACAGCCCTTCGAACAGAGGCTGGAAGCCGTTGAAGAGCTGGGTGAGGTCGAGCGCCGGGGTGGTGCGGGAGAGCGGGATGGTGTCGCCGGGCGCGAAGGTCCGGCCCACGGGTCCGGCGCCCCGGTCGAGGTCGACGTACCGCTGTCCGACCATGTTGAGGTACTTGATGGACGCCGTCACCGAGGCGGGGAGCTCGCGCCCTTTGCGTACGGCGAAGGCGACCTCGGCCAGCCGCCGGTCGGCGACGCGCACGGACTCGACCTGGCCGACCTTCACCCCGGCGATCCGGACGCTGTCGCCGGGAATGAGCCCGGTGGCGTCGGTGAACCGCGCCTTGTACGTGGTGGTGTCCCCGACGCCGGTGTTGGCGATGGAGAGCCCGAGGACGGTGGTGGCCAGCACGGTGACCACGATGAAGACGAGGGACTTGGTGATCGGTCCCGCGAGCGAGCGGCGTTTCACTTGAGCTTCACCTCCGCACCGCGGAAGGCCGGACCGATGAGCACGCTGCTCCAGTCGGGCAGGGTCTGTGGCTTCACTTTCAGCGAGGGGGCGACCAGCTCGTTGACGAGCCGGGACTCCTCGGGCGAGTTGGGCAGGCCGAGCGTGGTGTCCGTGTCCGTGCCTGTGTCCTGGTCGGGGCCCGCGGGCGGTGCGGTGACGTCGGCCGCCCGGCTGCGGACGTCGGCGGTCGGGGCGCCCTTGCCGACGTACGGGACGGAGTAACAGCGCGGCCCGCCGGTGGCGTTGTAGACCGGGGTGTCCCGGCCGGGGACGTATTTCCCCTTGGACGGGACGGACTTGACGCTCACGTGCAGCCCCGGCCGGTCCGTCCCCTTGCCCAGGGCCTTGTCCATGGCGGGCACGAATCCGGCCATGGTGCGCAGGGTGCAGGGGAACGAATCGGCGTACCGCGCGAGGAGTTCGAGGGTCGGCCGGCCGGAGGCGGTCAGTCGGATCAGGTTGTCCTTGTTCTCACGCAGGAAGGCGGTGACGTCCCGCGCGGTGGTGGTGGTCTCGCCGTACAGTCCGGCGAGCCGGGCCTCCTGGTCGGCGAGGGTGGAGCTGGTGGTGGTCGCGTCGGTCAGCGCGTCGAGGACGTCCGGGGCGGCATCCGCGTACAGCGTGCTGACCTTGACGAGTTCCTTGATGTCCGCGTTGAGCGTGGGCAGTTGGGGGTTGAACTCCTTCAGGTGGCCGTCCAGCGTGGTGAGCGTCTCGCCCAGGCGTTCACCACGGCCCTCCAGCGCCTGGGAGACGGCGTTCAGGGTGGCGGACAGCTTCTCGGGCTTCACGGCGGTCAGCATCGGCAGGACGTTGTCGAGGACCTGTTCCAGCTCGATGGCGTTGCTGGAGCGGTCCTGCGGGATCACGGCCCCGGCCGGCAGTGTGGCGCCGGAGGGGATGCGGGGCGGGACGAGGGCGACGAACCGCTGGCCGAAGAGGGTGGTGGGCAGCATCTGGGCGGTGACGTCGGCCGGGACGCGCTCCAGCTGGTCCCGGTCGATGGCCAGGGTGAGGCGGGCGCCCTCGCCGTCGGTGGCGATGGAGCGGACCTGCCCGATGACGACACCGCGCAGCTTCACGTCGGCGTTGTCGTGCATCTCGTTGCCGACCGGACCGGTGCGGACGGTGACGGTCGCGTCGTCGGTGAAGTCCTTCTCGTACACGGAGACCGACACCCACACCAGGACGGCGGGGATCAGCAGGAAGGCGACTCCGGCGAGCCGCCGTCGGACCGTACGTGTGCTGGATGTACGCATCAGCCCGCCACCTTCACCGTCGTCGTGGCTCCCCAGATGGCGAGCGAGAGGAAGAAGTCGGTGACGCTGATGAGGACGATCGCGTTGCGCACCGACCGGCCGACCGCCACGCCCACGCCGGCCGGTCCGCCGGTGGCGTGGAAGCCGTAGTAGCAGTGGGCGAGGATCACCAGCACGCTGAAGATCAGAACCTTGAGCACCGACAGCAGCACGTCCTCCGGCGAGAGGAACAGGTTGAAGTAGTGGTCGTAGGTGCCCGCCGACTGCCCGTTGAACAGGATGGTGATGTAGCGGGAGGCGAGGTACGAGGAGAGCAGCCCGATCGCGTAGAGCGGGATGATCGCGACCACCCCGGCGATGATGCGCGTGGTGACGAGGTAGGGCATGGACCGTACGCCCATCGCTTCCAGGGCGTCGACCTCCTCGTTGATCCGCATCGCACCGAGCTGGGCGGTGAAGCCCGCGCCGACGGTGGCGGAGAGTGCGAGTCCGGCCACCAGGGGGGCGATCTCCCGGGTGTTGAAGTAGGCGGAGATGAATCCGGTGAACGCCGACGTGCCGATCTGGTTGAGGGCCGCGTACCCCTGGAGGCCGACGACCGTGCCGGTGAACAGCGTCATGGCGACCATCACTCCGATGGTGCCGCCGATGACGCCGAGCCCGCCGCTGCCGAAGGCGACCTCGGCCAGCAGCCGCTGCACTTCCTTGAGATAGCGGCGCAGGGTGCGCGGAATCCAGACCAGCGCCTTGATGTAGAAGGTGAGCTGGTCGCCCGCCCGGTCGAGTCCGCTGAGCATCGTCATCTCTCAGCTTCCCTTCGCGGGGACGATCTGGAGGTAGATCGCCGTGAGGACCATGTTCACGAAGAACAGCAGCATGAAGGTGATGACTACGGACTGGTTGACCGCGTCGCCGACGCCCTTGGGGCCGCCGCGCGGGTTGAGGCCGCGGTGGGCCGCGACGATGCCCGCGATGAAGCCGAAGATCAGGGCCTTGAACTCGCTGATGTAGAGGTCGGGCAGCTGGGCCAGGGCGGAGAAGCTCGCGAGGTACGCGCCCGGGGTGCCGTTCTGCATGATCACGTTGAAGAAGTAGCCGCCGAGCGTGCCGACGACGGAGATCAGCCCGTTGAGCAGGACGGCGACGAGCATGGTGGCCAGCACCCGGGGCACGACGAGGCGCTGGATGGGCGAGACGCCCATGACCTCCATCGCGTCGAGCTCCTCGCGGATCTTGCGGGAGCCGAGGTCGGCGCAGATCGCGGACCCGGCGGCCCCGGAGATGAGCAGTGCCACGATGATCGGGCTGGCCTGCTGGATCACGGCGAGGACGCTGGCGCCGCCGGTGAAGGACTGGGCTCCGAGCTGCTGGGTGAGCGAGCCGACCTGGAGGGCGATGACCGCGCCGAACGGGATGGAGACGAGGGCGGCCGGCAGGATCGTGACGCTGGCGACGAACCAGAACTGCTCGATGAACTCCCGCACTTGGAACGGTCTGCGGAAGATGGCCCGGCCCACCGCGACGGCGAGCGCGAACAGCTTGCCGGTCTCCCGTAGCGGGGCGAGCAGCCGGGACGGGCGACGCTGCTCGGGGGCCTTCCCGGAGGGGGACGGCGGGGGTCTCTCGGGCGGCTCGGGCGGCCGCACCGGCATCGGGGCGGTCACGCGCGCGCACCTCCCGCAGCCGGGGCGTAGCTGTTGAGGATCGCCGTACGGGCGGCCTCCGGCAGCTGGCCCATCATCGACATGACGCGCTCGCGGCGGCGCAGCGCCCCCTGGCGTACGGGCATCCCGGGCGAGGGTTCCAGCTGCGGGACGACGGTGCGGGGCCCGGTGGGCAGGACGACGGTGTCGTGCCGTCGCTCGGCGGCGAGGGTGGCGGCGTCCTTCTCCTCGGACATGCCGATGGGCCCTTCGCGGCGTCCGGCGAGGAACTGCGAGACGACCGGGGTGTCGCTGGTGAGCAGCACCTCGCGCGGCCCGAAGGTGACGAGGTCGCGGCAGAACAGCATGCCCATGTTGTCGGGGACGGTCGCCGCGATGTCGAGGTTGTGGGTGACGATGAGCATCGTGGCGTCGATCTGTGCGTTGAGGTCGATGAGGAGCTGCGAGAGGTAGGCGGTACGGACCGGGTCGAGGCCGGAGTCCGGTTCGTCGCAGAGGATGATCTGCGGGTCCAGAACCAGGGCGCGGGCGAGTCCCGCGCGCTTGCGCATGCCGCCGGATATCTCGCCCGGCAGCTTTCCCTCGGCGCCGAGCAGCCCGACGATGTCGATGCGCTCCATGACGATGCGGCGGATCTCGGATTCCTTCTTGCGGGTGTGCTCGCGCAGCGGGAAGGCGATGTTGTCGAAGAGCGACATCGAACCGAAGAGCGCACCGTCCTGGAACATGAGGCCGAAGAGTTTCCGCGTCTCCATGACGTCGCGTTCCGGGCTGTTCACCATGTCAACGCCATTGATGAGGACGCGCCCCTGTTCGGGCTTCAGCAGCCCGATGACGGATTTCAGGAAGACGGTCTTTCCGGTGCCGGAGGGACCGAGCATGACGCTCACTTCACCGGCGGGCAGGGTGAGGCTGACGTCCTGCCAGATGTTCTGCTTGCCGAAGGACTTCGTCAGGCCCTCGACGACTACCTCGATTCCCATCGGGCCTCCCTCGAAAGTGGTGGTGAACGGGGTCGCCGCCGACGCTCCGGCACGGCGGGAAAGCGCTTCGTACCGGCACGCCAGGGACGCTACGGTCCGGTAACCAGACCGCGCAATACTGGGTACGGATTTTCCTCGACGAGAATTATCGGCACGCTGCGACTTGTTACCGAGTGAGTAATTGCCGTATCAAACCTGTCGGTTGGTGAGGAACTTCCGCGCCGGACAACGGGTGCACGGGAGTAGGAAAATGGCCCTTCCGGTCCCGTGGGAGCGCAAGGGCCCTTTTCCTGTTCGGGTTCGGGGCAGTGCGGGTGCGCCGTGCCGTCTACCGCTCGGGCTCCGGCACCCTCGGCGGGCAGTCCGGGCCCTCCGGGTTCGTCGCGACGCACAGGGGTGCCTGCGTCATCTTGGTGTAGTTGTCGGCCTTCCCGCCCACGCTGGAGATGGCCGCCGTGAAGACCGGGTCGAGGTCCTCGCCGACTCCGCACCCCTTGAACGGCGGAATGTGCGCGTACCCGGTCAGGCTTCCGCCGTACGCCACCAGATAGCCCGCTCGCGGATAGCTCTGGCCGTACCCCCGCAGCACCTGCTCGAAGGGCCGTTCCGTGCGGCAGTCGGGCCCGACGTCCAGCGGTACCCCGTTCACCTCGACGTCGGAGAGCCGCAGGGAGAGCTGGGCGGTGACCGTCGTCTCCTCGGGATAGGTCGGCGTGTTGGTGACCGTGTGGGTGTGGATCGCGGCCGGGGGGCCCACCTGTTCCAGCGTCATGGTCGCGGTCGTCGGCATGAATCCGAAGCTGAGGAACGTGGCCTTCGTCGGCGGGAGTTGGCGTCGTCCCTCGTAGTCGAAGTCCACCTCGGACGTGACGTCGACGGTGGAGGCGCAGGAGTCGTTGATGTAGCGCTTGTTCAGCACCACCTTCATGAACGCGGGCCCCAGCGCAGCGGCCCCGTCCAGCTTCGCGGCGTTGGCGTATCCGGCCGCGTACGTCTCAGCGGTGGTCATCACCCACTCGGGCGGGATCTCGATCGGACAGCTTCCGGGGTCCTCGTCGGCAACGGCTTCGCGCCGTTGCTCGGTGAGGACGTCGATCTTCTCCCGTGCGTCGGGCGGCAGTCCGCCGGCCGGGGGGCTGGGTGCCGGAAGCGGGTCGGTGTCGCTCTCGCCGGGGGTCGGTGCCGGGGCGGTCGGGTCGGTGTCCCCGCGGACCGTGACCGTGGCCAGAACGGGCTCCTCGCCCGGTGCGGGTTCGCATACGACGTCGAGCCCCGGGGGCGTGGTCGGCTCGGCCCCGTCCCCGTCCGTCCCCCCGTCCGTGAACGAGGACAGTGACAGGGCGAGCGTGGCGGGCGCCAGGGTGGCGCGGCCGGCGGTGCCGAAGGAGACCGTCGGGACGTCACCGGTCGCGGTCAGGGTCACCCCGCCCTCGTCGGGGAGGACGACCGGAGGCGCGGTCAGATCCTGCCAGGAGGCGTCGGCGGACCGGTCGCCGACGGTGTTGCGGACGGTGAGGCGGGCGACGGCCGACAGGGTGGTCGCCTCCAGGCCGGTGAAACGGGCGAGCGCGCTCCGCTCCAGATCCACTTCGACGGAGACCTCGTCGGGCCGGATCTCCTCGCCGGTGCGGACCGAGGTCGGAAGCACCGCCGAGACGACGACAGCCACCTCCTCGGGCCCGGAGGGAAAGGCGCAGGCGTAGCGGAGGGCGGCCTGTGACGTCTGTTCGGCCGCCGCCGATTCGGCCCCCGGAATGAGCGCGGTGGCAACGAGGAGTGTCCCGCCGACGGCCCAGTGGATCGGTCGTCTCGACGCGGCGCGTACATCGACGGTCATACGGAGGTGTCCTTCCGGCGCGCGTGTGCCCTGGACGGGATGGCTGCGGAAAGCGGTTCCCCTGCCCGGCCGCTCGGCAACGGCGCTGGGGGCGGGCATCGAACCGATCGGTACGGTACGCAAGCCGACGGCCGCGTGGGAAGTGCCGCGTTCGCGAACGGATCTGCGGCCCGCGGACTTTGGCAACCGATGACAATCCACCGCCGCGGCCTTGTCCGCAGGTGCGTGAAAAGCTTTCTTCGGCGCGGTCGACGCGTACGGTGCCCGGCCGTCGCCAGACCGGCCGGGCACCGCGTTCAGCTGCGGATCGTCACCGGCGGCGGGTCAGCCGCTGATGACCGGGGACTGACCCGAGGCCGTGTTCACGATGGTGTACAGGCCCGCGAAGCTGGCGGTGGTGCCGACGATTCCGCAGCCACCGCCGACCTTGTTGGTGATGCTCAGGGTGAGTCCGCCGCCCGTCGTGTTCAGTGTGCCGTTGCTGCCGCCGGCGCTCGGGTTGTTGTACTTGGCGGCGACCTTGCCGGTGACGTCGAAGGCGCAGGGGCCGAGGATGCTGCTTCCGGTCACCTTCGCCTTGATCGCTCTGATCTCACCGGTCGTCTGGCCGGTGGAGTTGGTGCCCGCACCCGCCGTGTAGTCCAGGCCCCAGATCTGCCAGGGGGGCGTGGTGGCC
The DNA here is from genome assembly GCF_002382885.1 of Streptomyces sp. WZ.A104. Classification (GTDB taxonomy): domain Bacteria; phylum Actinomycetota; class Actinomycetes; order Streptomycetales; family Streptomycetaceae; genus Streptomyces. The sequence continues at coordinate 12,692 of NZ_NWVL01000044.1, read as the reverse complement.
ACCGTCCACGTCGAGCTGAACGGTCCGGTGCAGGGCGAGTTGAACGAGATCGCCGAGATGGACGCGAGCTGGGCCGGGCTTCCGGCGACCGGGGAGGCCGGGGCCGAGCCCGAGGCTGCGGAGGTGGCGCACTGGATCTTGTTGCCGTTGTTGTCGGTCAGGACGGTCACACCGGCGCTGCCGGTGAAGTCGCCGGTCGGCGTGATCGTCCAGCTGGTCGGCGCGGCGACGGCCGAGGGGGCGGCCAGGACGACGGATGCCGCGGCGGCACCGATCGCGGTGAGGACACCGGTTCGCTTGAACATGGGGATACTCCCTTTTCTCGTCCCATTGGGGATGCGGCTGAGGATGACTGGAGTGGTGACCGGAGAAGGGCTTGCACGCACGTGGGGGGTTCTGGGGTCGGGCTCTGGGGGCTCTGGGACAGCTCTGGGGAGAGGGTTCTCGGATCACCTCCTCGTATCGGGGTGCGCGGCCTACTGCCGTGCGGAGTGCCAGAATTCCGACAGCTTTCGGCCCTCGTTCGGCGCGAGGCCGGCGGGGTCGTAGGGGCTGCCGAAGTACGTCGAGGTGTCGTCGAGCGTCACGCTGTTCTTCCCGGCGGCGGACGGGAGACCGGTCTTGAGGTTCACCGCCCAGTCCAGGAGTCCCGCCCCGCAACCGCTTGCCCCCGGTACGGCGAAGTCGGCGTCGCCCTGGTCGGCACCGGCGAAGGTGTAGCGCCCCATTTCGCCCGCGTCGTCCCGGGTGCCGTCCGCCGCGAATCGCTGGAGCGAGATGCTCGGGGCGTTGAGGTTCTGCGGCTTCAGAAGCACCGGATCGGCAGTGGTCCCGATGTAGCACTTGTCACCCAGGAACGGATTCTTGAGGTGGATGCGGACCGGGATGGTGAGAATGGGCTCACCGGTGGAGAACGCGGCGCTCATATTGAAGTCGCGGGGCGCTCCGGCCGGTTCGATGGTGGCCGTCACGCGATTGAGATCGTTGTCCGTGAGCTGACGGCAGATCACGGAGACGAGGGGAATTCCGCTGGGGCACATCAGCCCGAGCAGTCCGCCCGGAATCTCGGCCGGATCGGCGGTGAGCGCCCCTTCCGGCGGGGCCACCAGTGAGGTGGTGCCGTCGCTGCGCTGGATGACGCCGAGCTGCAGATCGGTGGTACCGGTGGTCACATGGCTCTTGCCCAGCGTGATCGATCCCGTGACGGAACCGGAGGCGATACAGGTGGCGATGGCGTCGATGCCGTCCGCGGCCAGCATGGCGGGCGCGTCGACCGGGCAGCGGTCGAAGGGCGCCCAGTCCCCGTTGAGCTGCGTGGCCGCGGTGGCCGAGCCGGTGGAGAGCAGAGCGCTCAAGGCCGTGAATGCCGCGAGCGCTCCTGTGCGGGTTCGCCTGGAAACGGATCTCATGTGGTCCCCTCTGTCGGCCGCCGTGGTGCGGCCTCGTACACGAAGTTGACCGGCCTCGGATCGAACCGGCAGCGGAGGAACGGGGCGTCAAATTTCGGGCAGATTTCGTGACCGAATTGACCGAGGTGTGATGTTACTCGCGGGAAACAGGGCGACACAATCCGTCTCACTAAGATCTTTTGCACGACGCTATTTTTGATCCGGAAATGAGTAACAGACCTTCATCCCCTTATCAAGGAATGCGCATCGCAGGGCGGGGAAATACGGCTCCGGCCGGCGGGACCCGTACACCGCGCGTACGCCGGGCCCCGGACGTCGGCACCCGGGAGGCCGGTCGCGCCGAACCCCGGCAGAGCGCGGGCGAATCAGCCAGGCGGCCGAAATCCGGCGCCCGATAGCACGCGGTACGGCCGACCTGCACGGAAGTCCCACACTGCGGCCGAGATGTGTGCCCCCTGCACTTCGATCTTGTCCAAGTGGTGTGCAGCCCCAGTTCCTTGGTCTATCTTCGTCGCGGACTTGGTACGCACCTGTCGGTTCGTGGGAGCGCTTTCCCCCACCGTCTCACCCCACCACCGGGCGCCGAGAGAAAGGGGACTTGACATGCCACATCTCATCCAGCCACTGGATACCGGAGACCCGCTGGGGCCACTCCCGCAGGAATTCGCCGCGATCATGCGACCCGAACTGCCCAGCCTCATCAAGGAAATCGGTGTCGAGGTGACCCGGGCCTGTCCGGAATACGCCCGGCTGCTCGACGGACCGAACGGCCAGGCCATCCGGGTGGGTGTGGAGCAGAGCCTGTCCTCCTTCGTCGACCTGGTCGCCGAACCCTCCTCCCCCACCACGCTCCGGGACGACATGTGCCGCCGCTTCGGGCGGTTCGAGGCGTACGAGGGCCGGAGCATGGACACCCTCCAGGGGGCGTACCGGCTGGGCGCGCGGGTGGCGCTGCGGCGGGCCAAGAAGGTCGGGCAGAGCTACCACCTGTCGCCCAGTCTGATGCTGAGCTTCGCCGACGCGCTCTTCGCCTACGTCGACGAACTGGAGGCACTTTCCCGGGAAGGCTTCCTGGAGGTGCAGTCCCAGTCGGGCGAGCACAGCGAGGCGCTGCGCCGCCGCCTCCTCCACCTGATCCTCGCCGGGCGCCCGGCCCCCCGCAGCGCCATCGCCGACCTGTGCGAGCAGACCGGCTGGACGCTCCCCGACGAGGTCACCCTGATCGCCGTCCGCGCCCCGGCGGAGCTGGACCGGCTGAGCGCGGACCGTGATGTGCTCGTCGATCTCAGCGCCCCGCAGCCGCACTTACTGATTCCGGGGGCGCTGGACGAGTCCCGAAGATCCATGCTGGAGCAGGCCCTTCCGGCGTCCCGCGCGGCGGTCGGACTGACCGTTCCCACCGTGCTGGCCTGCGAGTCGGTCCGGTGGGCCCGCAGGGTGCTGGAGCTCGTCGACTCCGGGGTGATCGACGACGCTCCGCTGATCCACTGCGAGGACCACCTCATCACCCTGTGGCTGCTCTCCGATCCCGCCCTGCTCGACCAGCTCGCCCAGCGGGAGCTGGCCGCCGTTGCGGGGATCAGCGCGGGCCGTCGCGAACGGCTGGTCGAGACGCTGCGGATCTGGCTCGACACCCGGGGGACGGCGGCGCAGATGGGTGCGCTGCTCGATGTCCACCCGCAGACGGTGCGCTACCGCATGCGCAATCTGGAGTCCATCTTCGGTGACCAACTAGTCGATCCGGAGAGCCGCTTCGCCACCGAGGCGGTGCTGCGCGCGCTGCGGCTGCGCTCTCGCACCGACGGCACATCCCCCTGATCCGGATCACGTCCGCCGCGGCGGGTCAACTTACCCGCGCGTAAGGGGAAATAGACGGTCAGTCCCAAACGGTTGCGACACGGAGACGTATCCGACGAGAAACCCGGAACCGCGTCCCGTACACAAGGAGGAGCCTGCCGCTCATCCGGCGGCGGGTCCCGTGCACCGCCTCCTGGCCGACCATCCGAGAGGGAACGCTTCATGACCGCCTCGCACCTCCTCGTCCCCGTGCCGATCCCGGACCGGGTCGCCGCGCTGATCGGTTCGTGCATTCCGCCGCACATCCTCCAGGCGGAGTTCGACGCGGACCGCGCGGCCCGCGAGGTCCGCCGCTTCCGAGGTCCGCTGCTCGGCGTCGAGGACCAGGCCGACCGCGAGCAGGCCCTGGCGGACCTGGCCCGCGCCAACAAGGTGCTGGCCGCACATCACCCCCGGCTGGCGGTGCTGCCGGGCTCCCCCTTCTGACCGGCTCGCCCTCGCATGTGACGAGGCGTTCGGACCGGCCGCACGCACGGTTCGTGACGGTCCGCACATGTGATTCTCATCGCCCCGGACGCGTACGGACCGGCCGGGGCGAAGGAGTGGGCGGCGGCTTCCGGCAGCCCGGCCGGGGGCGCCGCCGATCGGGTCGACCAGCACGTACCGGCGCGGCGATTCCGTGCTCCCCCGGCCCCCGACGTGCGGTGACGGCCGCCTGCCCGGCGGGGCCAGGCCGATGCGTGACGACGGCGTGAAGCCTCTTCACGACACGGCCCGGCGGGGGCGTCGGGCTTCGCCGGGCGGGGCGTTCGGGGTGTGCCGCCCGCGATGACGCGGACGTCGCCCCGCCGTCGTAGCGCTAGCCTCGTCACATGACCTCCACTTCGACCGAGCTGGACCCTGCCCGTCCGATGGTTGTCCTGAACGCGGAGATCCGTGCCCTGGTGGCGGACGGCGCCATGGTGTCGCCGGAGGGCCGCCGGGAGTACGAGCGGCTGCTGGTCGAGTGGGTGGCGGCGGTCCGGGGCGGAGCCCGCTGACCCTGCGGCCGGGCCGGCCGGGCCATCGGGGATAGTGACGGCACGTACACGTCCCCACTTCCGGGAGATCCCATGACCGCCGCCTCCCCCGCAGGCTCCCGCCGCCCCTCTCTGCTCCTCGTCACCGATCTCGCGTACGAGGCACGGGGGCGGCGCTACTGCGACGAGGACATCTTCCTGGCCTCCCGGCTGCGCGGGGCGTTCGACGTGGCCCTGTGCCATCCCCGGGACGCGGCCGCGCTGCTGGAACGTTTCGACATCGCCCTCGTACGCAACAGCGGGCCCGTGCTGCACTATCAGGAGGCGTACGACGCGTTCCGCGCGCGGGCCCTGGAGCTGCGCGTGCCGGTCTACAACCCGCTGGGCGGTCGCGGCGACATGGCGGGCAAGGAGTACCTGGTGGAGCTGAGCCGGGCCGGGTTCCCGGTGATTCCCACGGTGGACCGGGAGGCGGATCTGGCGTCGCTGCCGGAGGTCACGGAGTACGTGGTCAAGCCGAAGCTGGGCGCGGACTCGGTCGGGCTGCGGTTCGTCCCGGGGGACGCGGTCCGCGCCGAGCTGGCGGAGGCGGCCGAGGGCTCCCTCCTCGTCCAGCCGAGGATCGCCTTCCGCTACGAGGTGTCCTTCTACTTCGTCGACCACGACTTCCAGTACGCGCTGTACGCGCCGGACCCGGATCGGCGATGGGTGCTGGAGCCGTACGCGGCGAGCGCCGAGGATCTTGCGTTCGCCCGGCGCTTCATCGACTGGAACACCCTTACGCACGGCATCCAGCGGGTCGACGCCTGCCGTACGGCGGAGCGTGCTCTGCTCCTCGTGGAACTGGAGGACCTGAATCCGTATCTGTCGCTCGACCGCGTGGGCGAGGACGTCCGGGAGGCGTTCATGGCGCGGCTGACGGAGTCGGTCCTCTCGCTGACCGGCTGACCCCCGTCCGGACTGTCCCCGCATGCGGGCGGCGGGGGCCGGTGTGAGGGTGCAGACGTGACCACTGCCAGCGAGCAAGCCCCCGCCGCGCAGAGTGCCGCCGCGCCGCCGCCCGTCCTCGACCGGCGGCGCCGGAACATCATCTTCACCACGATCGTGCTCGGCATGCTGCTGGCGGCCCTGGACCAGACGATCGTCGGCACGGCCCTTCCCACGATCGTCTCGGAGCTGGGCGGCGCCGAGCACATGTCGTGGGTGGTCACGGCGTATCTGCTGGCGGAGACGGTGGCGACCGTGCTGGTCGGCAAGTTCGGCGACCTGTTCGGGCGGAAGCTGATCTTCCAGATCTCCGCGATCATCTTCATCACCGGATCGTTCCTGTGCGGTCTCGCCTCGGACATGCTGCTGCTGATCATCTGGCGCGGTATGCAGGGCGTCGGCGCGGGCGGGCTCATGGTCACGTCGATGGCGCTGATCGCGGATGTGATCCCGCTGCGCGAACGGGGCAAGTACCAGGGTGCGATCGGTGCGGTCTTCGGCATCTCGACGGTGATCGGACCGCTGCTCGGCGGGCTGTTCACCGACCATCTGACCTGGCGGTGGGCGTTCTACGTCAACGTACCGATCGCCATCGTGGTGGTGATCGCGGCCGCCCGGAACATTCCGTCGCTGAAGGCGGCGGGACGGCCGGTCATCGACTACGCCGGTATCGCGCTGGTCGCCGTCGGGGCGAGCGCGCTGATCCTGGCGACGAGCTGGGGCGGCAACGAGTACGCCTGGGGCTCGTCCGTCATCATCGGCCTCTTCATCGGCGGGCTGATCGCCCTGACCCTCTTCTGCCTGGTGGAGCGGCGGGCCAAGGAACCGATGCTGCCGATGCGGCTGTTCCGGAACCCGGTGTTCACGGTCTGCTCGATCCTCAGCTTCATCGTGGGCTTCGCGATGCTCGGCTCGATGATCTTCCTGCCGACCTACCTCCAGTACGTGGACGGGGACTCGGCGACGCTCTCGGGCGTGCGGACCCTGCCGCTGGTCGTCGGTCTGCTGGTCGCCTCGATCTTCAGTGGCAATGTGGTGAGCAAGACCGGCCGCTACCGCCTCTTCCCCATCGTCGGCACGCTGGTCATGGCGGCCGGGCTGTTCCTCCTCTCCCGGATGGGGCCGGAGAGCGGGGTGTGGCTGGAGTCGCTGTACATGGTGATCCTGGGACTCGGCATCGGGCTGGCCATGCAGGTGCTGACGATCGCCGTGCAGAACACCGTCGACTACGCGGACCTGGGTACGGCGACCTCGGGCGTGACGTTCTTCCGTACGCTCGGCAGCGCCTTCGGCACGGCGGTGTTCGGCACGATCTACGTCAACGCGCTCAAGCCCAATCTCGCCGACGGGGTCGCGCAGGCGGTCGCGGCGGGCGGCGACCCGGCGGCGCTGATCGGCGCCTCGCAGAGCCCGCAGGCGCTGCACGCGCTGCCCGCCGCCCAGGCGGAGCCGCTGGCGCAGGCGTACGCGCAGACGCTGCACACGGTGTTCCTGTGGACGGTCCCCGTGGCGCTGATCGGCTTTGTCGTCGCGCTGTTCCTCAAGGAGGTGAAGCTGCGGGACTCGGCGCGGCTCTCCTCGACGGACATGGGCGAGGGCTTCGCCCAGCCCGGCAGCGGCGACTCGGAGATGCTTCTTGAGATCTCGGTGGCCAAGATCCTGCACGGCGCCGCTCCGGAGACGGCGCGCCGGATCGTCGCCGGATCCGACACCCGCCTCGACATGGCGGGGGCCTGGGCGGTGATGCAGGTGGACCTGTTCACCCGGATGGTCGGCCACGCGGGCCTCGGGCTGATCGCGGCCCGGCACCGCATCCCGCCGGAGGTCCTGGTGCCCGTCTTCGACCGGATGATCGAGGAGGGCTATCTGACGGGGGACGGGCGGCTCTTCTCGCACACGGCGGCGGGCCGGCGCGAGGCGGCGGTGATCTCCGACGCCTGGGGCCGCTGGCTCAACGAGCGCCTGGCGGAGGACGGTGCCCGCCCGGACGACCGTCAGCTCCGGGCCACGGTGGACATGATCGCCAAGCGCCTGCTGGCGGAGGACCTGGCCCAGGAGCTGTCCCCGGCGCCGAACCCCGGCGGCTCGACGCGGGTGGGGGCCCCGGCCTGAGACTGCCGGGTGAACAGGGCCGACCGCGCGGGCCGAATCAGTCGACGAAGACCGCCGTCGCGTAGACCCAGGCGCCCTCGTGGCGGGTGAAGCGGCTCTTCTCGTGGAGGGAGTCGGGGCGACCGTCGTCGGTGTAGTGGGCGCGGAAGGTGACCGTCCCGGTGGTGTGGAAGGCGCTGCCCTCGGTGGTGTCCAGGATCTCCAGCCCCGTCCAGCGCAGCGCGGGGTCGAAGTCCACGGCGGGCGGCCGGGTCTCCGGGTGCCAGGTGCGCAGCAGGTACGCCGCGTCCTGGACGACGAAGGCCGCGTACCGGGAGCGCATCAGGGCCTCGCAGGTCGGAGCGGCGGCGGTGCCGGAGTGGAAGCGGCCGCAGCAGTCCCCGTACGTCGTGGGCAGGCCGCAGGGGCAGGGGGCCGCGGGCGTGATCCGCGGGGCGGCGACCCGGGGCCGGGAGGTGCGTCGTGACATGGGTCCATTGTGACGCGGGCGCCCGTGACACGCTCCGCCCCGCCCCGCGTACGTCGCGCGGGGCGGGGCGGAGCACTCAGACCTTGCGCGCTACGCCCGCGTAGCCCGGAATCGGGTCGTCGCCGAGGACGTCGATGACCTCGCCCAGCTCGGGGTGCCAGTCGGCGGAGAGCGAGACTCCGGGCTCGACCAGTTCGAGGCCGTCGAAGAACGCGGTGAGCTCGGCGCGCGAACGGGGGCGCAGGGTCATCCCGCGCTCCTTGTACATGGCGCGTGCCTGCGCCGCGCCCTCCGGGTTGAAGTCACCGGTGGTGTGCGAGAGCACCAGATAGCTGCCGGAGGGAAGCTGCTCGACGAGCTTGTCGACCAGGTCGCCCGCGCCGTCCTCGTCGTCAATGAAGTGCAGCAGGGCCAGCAGGGACAGGGCGATCGGCTGGTCGAAGTCCAGGATCCTGCCCGCCTCGGCCAGGATGCTCTCGGGCTTGCGGGCATCGGCCTGTATGTACTCGGTGGCGCCCTCGGGGGTGGAGCGCAGCAGGGCCGCCGCGTGGGCGAGGACGATCGGGTCGTTGTCGCAGTAGACGATGCGGGCGTCGGGGGCGGTCCGCTGGGCGATCTGGTGGAGATTCGGCTCGGTGGGAATGCCTGTGCCGATGTCCAGGAACTGGCGCACCCCGTTCTCGGCGAGCCAGCGGGTGGCCCGGTGCATGAACGCCCGGTTCACCCGCGCCATGTCGCGGCCGCGCGCGTCCAGCTTGAGGAGCTGGCGCGCCATGTCCTCGTCGACCGGGTAATTGTCCTTGCCGCCGAGGAACCAGTCGTACATCCGGGCCGGATGCGGCTTGCTGGTGTCGATCTCGATGGAGTGGGGTTCTTGCCCGGCCATGGCTCGCTCCGTGGGTTGGGGGTCCGTACGTCGACGATCAGGAAGATCAGAAGGATCGGGAGGGCTGACGAACAACTCTGCTGGGTCGTGCCCAAGTGCCCTGTCAGGCCGGGTCCTTCGGGGCCCGGACAGGATATGCGGCGAGGGCCTCAGGTGAGAAGGAAATCCGCCTGGCCCGCCTTGGCGCCCTGGATGAACGCGGCGATCTCGCCGTTGGAGTAGATGAGGGCTGGACCGTCCGGGTCGGCGGACTGACGCACCGCGACCCGGCCGTCCGCCAGCTTCATGGCCTCGACGCAGTTACCGCCGTTGCCGCCGCTCCACGGCTTGTACCAGCCTTCGGAGCCGAGATCACCGGCCGGCATGCCGTTGTATATGTGGTTCATCACAGCTCCTTGCGGAAGTCCCAAAGGATTTCCTTCGTGCGTTGTACGGTTGCGGCCTGCGCCGCCATGCGGTCCATGACCTCCAGGTAGGAGGCCACCTCGGGACGGGCGTCGAAGTAGACCGCCCCGGTCAGGTACTCGCTGTAGACCATGTCGGGGAGTTCGGGCACGGCGAACCGGAAGAGGACGAACGGCCCGTACGTCCCAGGGTGATGGCCGGTCGCGAACTCCGCGATCTGCAAGGTGACATGGGGCAGCTCGGTGGCTTCGAGCAGCTTGTCGGCCTGTCCGCGCATCGCCTCGGGGCTGCCGACGGGACGCCGCAGGACGGTCTCGTCCATGATCACCCACAACTTGGGCGCCTCGTCCTTGACCAGCAGGGACTGCCGTTCCATGCGCAGCGCCACATGGCGCTCGATGTCCTCGGGTCTGGTCTGGCCGACCGCCCCGGTGCGCATCACGGAGCGCGCGTAGTCCTCGGTCTGGAGCAGTCCGGGGACGAAGTGCGGCTCGTACATGCGCAGCAGGCTCGCGGCGCCCTCCAGACTGACGTACATGCTGAACCAGTCGGGCAGGACGTCGTGGAAGCGTTGCCACCAGCCGGGCTTGTTCGCCTCCTCGGCCAGCTCGACGAAGGCCTCGGCCTCGGGGTCGGCGACACCGTACGCCTTCAGCAGCAGCTGGACGTAGGGGATCTTCAGCCCGACCTCGGCCGTCTCCATCCGGCGGATCGTCGCGGGGGCGACACGCAGCACCTTCGCCGCCTGATCACGGGTCAGGCCGACGCGCTCGCGCAGATCTTGCAGGCGCTTGCCGAGAACGACCTGGCCCACGGTCGGGGCGGACCGCGGTTCGCTCACTTCAGACCTCCCCATGCGCTGTTTTGCGAGCAGTGTGCCACGCGTGCGCCCCCAACGACACAGTCACTCTGAAAAATTCAGAGTGCCCCTTGCCAAGTGTCCGCGTCGGGGGGAGAGTTGACTTCCGAACCAGTTCGCTCGGTCATGCCCGCTCCCGCATCCGGGGGAACGAAGCGTGACGCAGCCCCCACTGTGAGGAATCGGTCGTGGCACCTGGCAGTGCGCTCATCCCCCGGCTCATGGACCTCAGTCCCGGGACGGAGGCGCTCCGTTACTGCTTCGCGCTGCCCGCGCACCCCGGGTCGGTGGCCGGGGCCCGGCAGCTGGCACGGGCCCGGCTGGACGCCTGGAAGCTGACCGGCGACGCCTACGACGCGGCCGTTCTCATCGTCTCCGAGCTGGTCACCAACGCGGTCGTCCACACGACGAGCGCCCGGGTGGTGTGCGAGCTGCGCTGCCTCGGCAGACGGCTGCGGATAGCCGTGCAGGACCAGGGACACCGGCTCGACGGTCCCCGGCTGCGCCGCTCCTCCGACGACGAGCACGGCCGCGGTCTGCTCCTCGTCGACGCGATGAGTAGTTCCTGGGGGTCGCACGACGCCGGGGACTCCTCCGGTCGCATCGTGTGGGCGGAACTGCCGCACAGCACCAAGCGACCGTGCGGCACGGAGCGGCCATGCTGAGGAACGCGCTGTCCCGGCTGCGCGGTACGCACCGGGACCGGGCGGCTCCCGAGGAGGCCCGCACCGGGCATGTACGGCTGGCGCTGCCCGCCTCGATGTCGGCCAGCCTGGGCTGCGACGCGGTGGGCGTTCCCGCGCGGCACGGCTTCCGCCTGATGTCGCATCTGCCGCGCACCGGCTGCGTCTTCGCGGACGCCGACCGCTGGTGGTGGATCGTCCCGGCGGGCTCGGACCTGGACCTGGACTGGCCCGAGCAGGTGACCTACGCGCGGGGCGCCGATGTCCCCGCCGGGCGGCCCCGGCTGATCCACTCGCCGGACGCGCTCACCCCGTACACCCCGCCGATCCCGCTCTTCCTGATGGTCTGCCAGGTGACCGGGGTGGCTCCGAGCTGGACCGCGGCCACCGCGCCCACGGCTGTCTCCGCGCCCTGAGCAGCCCGGACACGGGCTAGATCCCGTCGAAGCGGGCGAGCTCCGGATGGACCTCGGTGTACCGCTCGACCAGCCGCCGGGCCGCCGCGACGGAGTCGACGAGCGGATGCAGGGCGAAGGCCCGTACGGCCGCCGCGCGGGAGCCGCTCTCCGCCGCCTCCAACACCGCGCGTTCCACGGCCTTCACCGCGGTGACGAGCCCGACGGCGTGGTACGGGAGCGGCGTCACGGCCACCGGGTGGGCCCCGTTGGCGTCGACGAGGCAGGGCACCTCGACGACCGCTTCGGCGTCCAGCGCCGCGAGCGTGGTGCGGTTGCGCACGTTGAGGATCAGCGAAGTGCGTTCGTTGCGGGCGACGGCCCGCATCAGGGCGAGCGCGACCTGTTCGTAGCCGCCGGACTCCAGGTCGCTCTCCTCCCGCTCCCCCGCCCCGGCCACCTCGCGGTTCTCCGCCATGTAGGTGGCCTCGCGTTCGGCACGGGTGCGCTCCCACGTGACCAGGGCCGGGGTGCCGGGCTCCCGCATCCGGGCGTAGAAGCCCTCCTGCTGGTCGCGGAGGAACGCGCCCCGGGTCTGTTCGGCCTCCTGGTAGGCGCGGACGGCTTCGCGGTTAAAGTAGTAGTAGTGCAGGTATTCGTTGGGGATCGCGCCCAGGGACCGGAGCAGGTCGGCGCCGAAGAGCCGCCCCTCCTCGAAGGATTCGAGCAGCGCGGGATCGGTGAGCAGCCGGGGCAGTTCGTCCCGCCCATCCACGTACAGGCCCTGCACCCAGCCGAGGTGGTTGAGGCCCGCGTAGTCGATCCAGGCGCGCTCCGGGTCGGCTCCCAGGGTGCGGGCGATGCGCCGCCCGAGCCCGACCGGTGAGTCGCAGATTCCGATGACACGGTCGCCCAGATGCCGGGACATGGCTTCGGTGACGAGGCCCGCCGGGTTGGTGAAGTTGATGACCCAGGCGTGCGGGGCGAGGCGGGCGATGCGCCGGGCGAGGTCAAGGGCGACGGGAACGGTGCGCAGCCCGTACGCGATGCCTCCGGCGCCGACGGTCTCCTGGCCGAGCACCCCCTCCTCCAGGGCCACCCGTTCGTCAGCGGCGCGCCCGGCGAGGCCGCCGACCCGGATCGCGGAGAAGACGAAGTCGGCGCCGCGCAGGGCTTCGTCCAACTCCGCGGTGGCGACGACGGCAGGGGCGTCCGCGATGCCGCGCGCCTGTTCCTCCAGGACGCGGGCGACGGCGGTGAGCCGGTCGGCGTCGGTGTCGTACAGCGTCACGCGGGAGACACGGCCCTCGGCGTGATCGCCGAGGAGGGCCCCGTACACGAGAGGCACCCGGAATCCGCCACCGCCAAGAATCGTCAGCTTCACGCTGCTCGATGGTACGGGGAGGCCCGGCGCTGCGGCACCGCCACGCCCGCCCTCGGCGCAGGACAGCGGCTGCCCCGGACCATGGGCGTGGTGTGGTCCGGGGCAGCCGCTGCCGGAAGCGGCCACACGCAGTCAGGTGCGGTCAGATGCCGTCAGATGTGGTCAACGGCGGTTCAGTAGCCGTTCCACCAGCGGGAGACCGCCTGCCAGAGCCGCGCGGGCGCGGCGGGGCGGCGCTGGCCCGGGACGGTCGCCACGGGGGCGGGGGCGCCGGCGGCCGGGGCCGG
>NZ_NWVL01000043.1 GCF_002382885.1 Streptomyces sp. WZ.A104 | reverse complement strand
CGGCCGCGTGCGGTGGTGCGCCCCGGGGCGGGGCGTGGGCGGCGCGCCGGGGGGCGCGCGCCGGAGCGAGGGGAGCGGCTCGATCCGTTACGGGGCCGGGCCGGGCCGGGCACACGGCGGCGCGGCGGTTCCTTGGACGGCACTGCGTCACCTGCCGGGACTCGTCGGGGGCGGGCTGCTCTCCGCCTCGGGGGCGGTCGCGGCGTCCGGCCCGGTCGCGGGTGCGGACGTCGTGGGTACGGCCTCGGAGGGCGACGCGGAACCGGCGGCCGGGGCGTCGGGGCCCGGTGAGGCGTCGGCGTCGGCCGAAGCGCTGGGGCTGGGGCTGGGGCTGGGGCTGGGCGACGGCGGGGCGGTGGCCTCGGTGGGTACGCCGCGGACCGTGCCGTCCGGGTTGAGGAAGGCGGGGTTGCCGCCGGGGACCATGCCCAGCTCCCGGGCGCGGCGCTCCAGGGCGTCGGGCTGGGAGCGGCTGTCGACGTCGCGCTGGAGGGCCTGCTGCTCGTCGGTGAGCTCGGTGGTCTCCCGCTTGAGCTTGCTGAGCCTGAACGACCCTTCGTTGAGCGCGGAGTTCAGCAGGAGCAGGGCGATGAGCCCACCGCCCAGGAGCAGGACGACCAGCAGGACGAAGGGGGTGCGGGCCGCGGTGCTGGGCCCGGTGGACGGCATCAGCCGGGCGAGCCGTCCGGCCCGCCCCTTCAGCGGTGCGGCCGGTTTGCTCACCGCCCGGCTCCCGTGGCGCTCATCGCTCCTCCTCGCGGATGCGCTGGGCGCCGCGCAGCCGGGCGGGGGCTGCGCGCCGGTTCTCGGCGACCTCCTCCTCGGTGGGGAGCTCCGCGCCGCGGGTGAGGAGCTTCAGGCGGGGCTGGTAGCGCTCGGGGACGACGGGGAGTCCGGGCGGCGCGGTGTTGGCGGCGCCTGCCGCGAAGACCTGCTTGACGAGCCGGTCCTCCAGCGAGTGGTAGGACAGGACGGCGACCCGGCCCCCGACGGCGAGGCTGTCAACGGCCGCCGGGATGGCCCGCTCCAGGACGCTGAGCTCGCCGTTGACCTCGATGCGCAGGGCCTGGAAGGTGCGCTTGGCGGGGTTGCCGCCGGTGCGCTTGGCGGCCTGCGGCAGCGCGTCGCGGATCAGCTCGACGAGCCGGGCGCTGTTGCTGAACGGCTCTTTGTCGCGCTCGCGCACGATGGCCGAGACGATCCGCTTGGCCTGCTTCTCCTCGCCGTACGCCCGCAGGATCCGGACCAGTTCGCCGGGCGGGTAGGTGTTGAGCACCTCGGCGGCGCCCATGCCGGTGGACTGGTCCATGCGCATGTCGAGCGGGGCGTCCTGGGCGTACGCGAATCCGCGGTCGGCCTCGTCGAGCTGCATGGAGGAGACGCCGAGGTCGAAGAGCACGCCCTGGACCTTGGGGGTCCCGAGGCGGGCGAGGACGTCGGGAAGTTCGTCGTAGACCGCGTGGACGAGGGTGGCCCGGTCTCCGTAGGGGGCGAGCCGTTCGCCGGAGAGGCGCAGGGCTTCCTTGTCCCGGTCCAGGGCGATCAGCCGGGCGGTGGGGAAGGAGGCGAGCAGGGCCTCGCTGTGACCGCCGAGGCCGAGGGTGCAGTCGACGACCACGGGCTCCGGGTGGGCCGGGTCCTGGAGAGCCGGGGCCAACAGGTCCAGACACCTCTGGAGCATCACCGGGACGTGTCGGGTCTGGCTCAATGCGCCCTCTCAGGCTCTGTCCCGCGCGGCCGGCACGTACGTCCTGGTCCCCGCCCGCTCCGAAGGGGAGGTCCGCCGACGCCGGGGAAGGGGCGTCGGCCGACCGGGAGCGGGAGAGGGCCGGGCCGCACGTACGCCGCACATCACGGGGAAAAAAACGGGAATATGCAGGGGGTGCGATGGGGCGGTGGGTTACGGAGGGGGATGGTGACTTCGCGTTACTTTAGTCCACCCTGCCATTCGATCGATTCGCGATCAACGAACCAGGCAGCGAGTCGTCCCACCCGTCCGGACGCGGTGATCTCACTCGAACGGGCGCACTCCAGGGCCTGTGGGTTACCTCACAACAAGCCGCGTTGATGTTCTTTGTCCGCTTCTCACAGCACTCCCGGACCAGGTGGGAAGGCTAACGTCGTAGCCATGTCGACTTCCGCTCACCCCTCCACCGAGCCCGTGACGTCCACCGCCGCAGCGGTCCGCGAGAGCGGCGAGGTCACCGACCAGCTGGTCGCACTGAACTCCCGGTACGCGAAGGACTTCCGCGATCCGGGCATGGACGCTCGGCCCGTCCTCCAGGTCGCCATCGTCGCCTGCATGGACGCCCGCCTCGACCTCCACGCCGCGCTGGGTCTGGAACTCGGCGACTGCCACACCATCCGCAACGCGGGCGGCGTGGTCACCGACGACGTGATCCGCTCGCTGACCATCAGCCAGCGGGCGCTCGGCACCCGCAGCATCATCCTCATCCACCACACCAACTGCGGCCTGGAATCCCTCACCGAGGACTTCCGGCAGGAGCTGGAGCGTGAGGTGGGGCAGCGGCCCGTGTGGGCGGTGGAGGCCTACACCGACGCCGACCAGGACGTACGCCAGTCCATGCAGCGGGTCCGCACCTCGCCGTTCCTCCTGCACAACGACGACGTCCGGGGCTTCGTCTTCGACGTGACCACCGGTCTGCTGCGCGAGATCCACTCCGAGTCCTGAACGGTTCGGGCCACCCCCTCCCCGGCCTCCCGTCCCCACCTCACACATCCACCACAGTGCCGAAATCGCGACAGACACTGACATTTCGCACGCACTTATCCACAGGCGAGTGACACGAAGCGGTAGCGGCAACAAGAATGCGGGTGTGACGTCCTCCGGGCCTTCCGGAAGGGTGTCCGAATTTCGGGGTGGGCCGTGCGGGATGCGTCGGCCCATGCGCAAAGGGCCGAGGAGGGCCGGGTGACGACCTATGACGATCGAGCGAGCCTCACTGATCTGACCACCACAGCGGAGCGGGTGCGCAGGTCGGTGGAGGGTGTGATCGAGGGCAAGCCCGAGGTCGTACGGCTTTCGCTGACCGTGCTGCTCGCCGAGGGGCATCTCCTCATCGAGGACGTTCCCGGGGTGGGCAAGACCATGCTGGCCAAGGCGCTGGCCAGGTCCATCGACTGTTCCGTGCGGCGGATCCAGTTCACGCCGGACCTGCTGCCCTCGGACATCACCGGTGTGTCGATCTTCGACCAGCAGCGGCGGGACTTCGAGTTCAAGCCGGGCGCGATCTTCGCTCAGATCGTGATCGGCGACGAGATCAACCGCGCCTCGCCGAAGACGCAGTCGGCGCTGCTGGAGTCGATGGAGGAGCGCCAGGTCACCATCGACGGGCACACCTACGAGCTGCCCGACCCGTTCATGGTGGTGGCCACGCAGAATCCGGTCGAGATGGAGGGCACCTACCCGCTGCCCGAGGCCCAGCGCGACCGCTTCATGGCGCGCGTATCCATCGGCTACCCCAGCCCGGACGCCGAGCTCCAGATGCTCGATGTGCACGGCGGGCTCTCGCCGCTGGACGACCTCCAGCCGGTGGCCCACGCCCACGACATCGTGAAGCTCATCGACGCCGTCCGTACGGTGCACGTGGCCGACGCGGTCCGGCGGTATGCCGTGGAGCTCGTCGGGGCCACCCGCAGCCACCCGGACCTCAGACTCGGGGCCTCGCCGCGCGCCACGCTGCATCTGCTGCGCGCCGCGAAGGCGTCCGCCGCGCTCAGCGGGCGCGACTACGCCCTGCCGGACGACGTCCAGGCACTGGCCACCCCGGTGCTCGCACACCGGCTGCTGCCCACCGCCCAGGCCCAGCTGAACCGCCGCACGGCGGAGCAGGTGGTCCTGGAGATCATCCAGCGCACTCCGGTCCCGACCTCGGCCGGCGGCACCGCGCCGCCCGTGCCGGGTCTGCACGAGCCGGGCCGCCCGCTGTACAACCAGCAGCAGCCCGGGGCACGGCGGCTGTGATGGCGGCCGGCGAGCCCGGCGCCGTGGAGGACGGCGGCAGGAAGGGCGGCCTGCGGGCCGCGCTGGGCGGGCTGACCACGCGGGGGCGTTCGTTCCTGGCCGCCGGGGTGGCCGCCGCCGTCTGTGCGTACGTCCTCGGCCAGGGCGACCTGCTGCGCGTCGGGCTGCTGCTGGCCGTACTGCCCCTGGTCTGCGTGACCGTGCTCTACCGCACCCGCTACCGGGTCACGGGCACCCGGCGGCTCTCGCCGTCCCGGGTGCCCGCGGGCTCGGAGGCCCGGGTCCATCTGCGGATGGACAACGTGTCCCGGCTGCCCACCGGTCTGCTGATGCTTCAGGACCGCGTGCCGTACGTGCTGGGGCCGCGGCCCCGCTTCGTGCTGGACCGGGTGGAGGCGGGCGGGCGGCGCGAGGTGTCCTACCGGGTCCGTTCCGATCTGCGCGGTCGCTATCCGCTCGGCCCGTTGCAGCTGCGGCTCAGCGACCCGTTCGGGATGTGCGAGCTGACCCGTTCCTTCAGTGCGTACGACACCCTCGTCGTCATCCCGCGCACGGTGCCGCTGCCCGCGCTGCGGCTGGCGGGCGAGGCCTCCGGGTACGGGGACGGGCGGCAGCGCTCGCTCGCGCTCGCCGGTGAGGACGACATCATTCCGCGCGGCTACCGCCACGGCGACGATCTGCGCCGGGTCCACTGGCGCTCCACCGCACGCCACGGCGAGCTGATGGTGCGCCGGGAGGAACAGCCGCAGCGCGCCCGGTGCACGGTCCTCCTGGACACCCGGCGCATCGGCTATCACGGGGCCGGGCCGGACTCCGCCTTCGAGTGGGCGGTGTCGGGAGCGGCCTCCGCGCTGGTGCACATGCTGGAGCGCGGCTTCGCCGTACGCCTGCTCACCGACGACGGGAACGCGGTGCCCGGCGAAGGGGCCGGTGGCTTCGCCGGTTCCACCCAGGAGTCCGCGGACTCGGCCGGGCTGATGCTCGACACCCTCGCGGTCGTCGGCCATTCCGAGGGCGGGGGCCTCTCGCGCGCACATGACGTGCTGCGCGGCGGCAACGAGGGGCTTCTCATCGCCTTCTTCGGCGATCTCGACGAGGAGCAGGCCGAGGTCGCGGCCCGGATGCGGCGGCGGGCCGGCGCGGCGGTCGCCTTCGTCCTGGGGAGCGCCTCCTGGGCGGGCGAGGTGCCCTCCGCGGCCGCCACCGAGAAGCGGCTGCGGCAGCTGCGCGAGTCGGGCTGGATCGCGGTGCTGGTCGAGCCGGGTGCCGAGCTGCCCGCGCTGTGGCAGCAGGTGGGCCGGATGCGCACGGACACACAATCCGCCGGGAGCGGCGGTCAGGCGGGTTTCGCGGGGGGATGGTCATGAGCGGGCGGACCCGGCTGGCGCTGTGCGCCTACGCGGCGACGCTGCTGGCGACGGGGGCACTGCTCCCGCTGGTGGACGGCGTGGGCTGGCTGTTGCAGGCCGCGTTGGTCCTCGGCGTCCAGAGCGGGGTGGGTGCTCTCGCGCGCCGGGTTCCGCTGGCGCGGTCGCTGACCATCGCCTGCCAGGCCCTGGTCACCCTGCTGCTGCTGACCGTCCTGTTCGCCCGGGATCACGCCCTGTTCGGGGTGGTGCCGGGCCCGGAGGCCGTGATGCGGCTCGGTGAGCTGCTGGTGGCGGGCGGTGAGGACGTCGGCACGTACGCCATCCCGGCCCCGCTGACGGACGGCATCCGGCTGATGGTGATCGGCGGGGTGGTGCTCATCGGGCTCGTGGTGGACGCCCTGGCGGTGTCCTTCCGCAGCGCGGCCCCGGCCGGGCTGCCGCTGCTCGCCCTCTATTCAGTGGCGGCCGGGCTCTCCGGCGGCGGGGCGGGCTGGCTGTGGTTCCTGCTCGCCGCCTGCGGCTATCTGCTGCTCCTGCTGGCGGAGGGCCGGGACCGGCTCTCCCAGTGGGGCCGGGTCTTCAGCGGCGCCTCGCGCTCCTCGGGCGGTCTGACGGACGGGCTGGCCGGGGCGGGCGGTGGGTCCTCCCCGGTCCGCACAGGGCGGCGGATCGGCGTGCTGGCGCTCGGTATCGCCCTGGTCGTCCCGCTGGCCCTGCCCACCCTGGACAGCGGCCTGCTGGGCGGCGACGGCCCCGGGACCGGCAAGGGCAGCGGGGGCGGCACCATCTCCGCGGTGAACCCCCTGGTGTCACTGCAGAACAACCTCAACCAGCCGGAGAACCGGGAGGTGATGACGTACCGCAGCAACATCCAGGACCCGCAGAGCCTGTACCTCCGGATCCTGGCCCTGGACGAGTTCAACGGCAGCGAATGGCGCTCCTCCACGCGCCGGCTGACGGACGTTCCCAACCGCCTCCCGCAGCCGACCGGGCTCGGCCGGGACGTCTCCGTCACCGAGGTCCGGACGAACATCTCCGCCTCGCGTTCGTACCAGCAGACCTATCTGCCGCTCCCCTACCCGGCGAGCGAGGTCCGCATCGACGGCCGCTGGCGGTACGAACCGGAGGGCCGCACCCTCGTCGGCGACGACGGGCAGACCACACGCGGTGCGCAGTACGAGGTCAGCAGTCTGGTCGTCGAGCCGACGGCGGAGCAGCTGGCGGCGGCCGGACCGCCGTCGCAGAGCCTGTCCCAGGAGTACACCCGGGTCCCCGAATCGCTGCCGAGCGTGGTCGCGGAGACCGCCGAGAAGGTCACGGAGGGCTCGGCCAACGCCTACGAGCAGGCCGTGAAGCTCCAGGACTGGTTCGCCTCCGACGGCGGCTTCACCTACGACACGTCCGTCGCCTCGGGGACCGGGTCCTCGGCCATCGCACGGTTCCTCCGCGACAAGGAGGGCTTCTGCGTCCACTTCTCGTTCTCGATGGCCGCGATGGCCCGGACGCTGGGCATCCCGTCCCGGGTCGCGGTGGGCTTCACCCCGGGCACCGTCAAGGCGAACGGGGCGACCTCGGTGGGGCTGCGCGACGCGCACGCCTGGCCCGAGCTGTATTTCGAGGGGGTGGGGTGGACCCGCTTCGAGCCCACCCCGAGCCGGGGCAGCGCTCCGGAGTACACCCGGCCCCAGGTCCCCACGGACGACGCGAGCGACCCGGCGCAGCCCTCGGCGGACACCTCGGCCGCCCCGTCGACCGCCCCGTCCGCCGACGACAGCTGCCCGCCGCAGCTGCGTCAGGAAGGCGGGTGCGGCCCTTCGCAGGAGCCGGGGGCGGCGCTGCCGACCGACCGGGGCACTCCGGCGGGCACGGTGCTGCTGCTGATCCTCGGCGCGGTCCTGGTCCTGGTGCTGCCCTTGGCACCACTGCTCTGGCGCACCCGGACGAGGAACCGGCGGCTGGGCTCGGGGGGCCGGACACCCTCGGACGCCGCCGCGCGGACGCTGGCGGCCTGGCAGGAGGTCATCGACACGGCCTGGGACCACGGCATCGCGCCGGACGAATCGCTGACGCCCCGGAAGGCGGCGGCCAGGATCGTGCGGCTGGGCCGGCTGGACACCACCGCGGCCGAGGCCGTGCACCGGATCGCGAGCGCGGTGGAGCAGGTGCTGTACGCCCCCGGGCCTCGCCCGGCGTCCGGCCTGACCGAGGACGCGCCGGCGGTACGGGCGGGCCTCCAGGCCTCGGCCGACCGCGGGGCACGGCTCCGGGCAACGCTGCTGCCCCGCTCGTCCGTCCGGGTGGTGTGGGCGGTCGCGGACCGTCGGACGGCACTCGCGGAGCGCTGGGTGAACCGTCCGGGACACGGCCGCTGGACGGCCCGGCTGCGCCGCCTCGCCCGCCAGCACGGCTGACCGCGAGGCGCGGGCCACCACGCGCGGCATGGGCGATGGCCCCTGGCCAGGACCGGCTTCGGTGCCTTGGCCGGGGGCCTCGCGGTTGCCGCTCCGGGCGGACCCGGCGGGGTCCGAGCGCACATGGCTGAGGGGCGCCCGCAGAAATACGGGCGCCCCTCAGCCATCGGTGTCATACGTCGTACGCCCGCCAGGGATGACGGGGCAGCACCTAGCCCTGTTCGTCGCGGCGGCGCTGCCACCGCTGCTCGATGCGGTTCATCATCGACCGGCGTTGTCTGGGTCGGCGGCGTGCACCGCTCTCCCCGCTGCCTGCGGCGGCCTGCTGCTGTTCACCGGGCTTGGGCGCCTTGCGCCATCCGGTGACCGCGAGCACGGCGCAGCCGAGCATGACGAGGAACCCCACCACGCTGATCCAGATCTGCTGGGCGACCATTCCGGCCATGAGGAGCGCGATACCCACCAGGAAGCCAGCGACCGCCTGGTAGACCCTTTTCCGGGTGTACGTACGCAGTCCGCTTCCCTCGAGCGCTGTCGCGAACTTGGGATCTTCGGCGTACAGCGCTCGCTCCATCTGCTCGAGCATGCGCTGCTCGTGCTCCGAGAGCGGCACGGGATCCTCCTCGTCGTCGGCCGCGGGGGCGACCGGTATGCGGCCCTTCCAGGATAGGCAGGGATTCGCCCCCGTGAAACCCGCCCTCTAGCGTTCAGCCAGTCCGGACCGCTATGTCGGCTCGGCTGCTGAGGCGTAGATTCCCCGACGACCGATCCGTCATGCCGGATGGTGTCACCCGATCATACGGGGCGTACGCCCCGTACGGGGGTCCTGAGACCGACTCCGTCCGGAGCTGCGTTGCTGATCAGCGGCGCTTCTCGCCCAGAACGTGCAGTTGCGTGGCGACGGAGTGGAACGCGGGCTGCTCGGCGGCGGCCGCTTCGAGCTTCAGGAGGGCCTCGACGGCACCGGGCTCGGTGTCCACCAGGACGCCGGGCACGAGGTCGGCGAAGACCCGCACGCCGTGCACCGCGCCGACCTCCAGACCGGCCCCGGAAACCAGGTCGGCGAGCTGCTCGGCGGTGAAGCGGCGGGGCACAGGGTCGCCCTCGCCCCAGCGGCCCGCCGGGTCGGTCAGCGCGTGGCGGGCCTCGGTGAAGTGACCGGCGAGCGCGCGGGCCAGGACGGCTCCGCCCACTCCGGCGGCCAACAGGCTGAGCGCGCCGGAGGGGCGCAGCGCCTCGACCGCGTTGCGTACGCCCTCGGCGGGCTCGTCGACATACTCCAGAACGCCGTGGCAGAGCACCGCGTCGAAGCCGCCGCGCTCCACGACGTCGAACAGGCCGAGGATGTCGCCCTGGACCCCGCGGACCCGGTCGGCGACGCCGGCCTCGGCCGCGCGGCGCTCCAGGGCGAAGAGCGCGTTGGGGCTGGGGTCGACGACCGTGACCCGATGGCCGAGCCGGGCGGCGGGCACCGCGAAGTTGCCGGTGCCGCCGCCGGTGTCCAGGACGTCCAGGGCGTCACTGCCGGTCGCCTTGACCTGACGGTCCAGGGCGTCCTTGAGGACCTCCCAGACCACGGCGGTACGGAGGGAGGCGCGGGGGCGCGGCTGGTCCGACACGGCAGATGACTCCTCGGCACGGTGCCGCCGGGGGCGGCGGAGCGTGAACAGTGCGGGTGGTGATGTGAGCGGTCACCACCCTATTGCCTCGCCCCGCCGTCCAGGTCACCCGCCGCCGGGGCGCTCCGGACGAGGTTGGGGAAGCACCGGCTGGAGCGCCAGCAGCCGTTCCACCAGGCGCAGGAACATGGCCGCGTCGCGCAGCAGATCATCCGCGTCCCGCCCGCTGGCCGCCCCTGGCATGCCCGCCTCCGCACGGGCCCGTCGCAGGGCTCCCGCAGCGAACAGGGCGCTCCACTCGGTCAGCTCGGGGGCTATCTCCGGGAGGACTTCCCAGGCACTCCGGATGCGCTCACGGCGGCGCTTGTTCGTCTCGGGGCGGCCGCGGGCGGCCAGCACGGCCGCCGCGGTGCGCAGGGCGGCGAGGTGGGCGGTGGCATAGCGCTCGTTGGGCTCGTGGAGCACGGCGGCCTCGTCCAGGCCGGACCGGGCCTTGGCGAGCAGATCGAGCGCGGCGGGCGGCGCCGAGGCACGGCGCAGAACGGGGTGGACATCGCTGGACGCACCGGTCAGTGAGGGGGCAGGGCTGCCTGCGCGGCGCCGCGGGGCGGCGGCTGCGGACGAGCTGGCCATGACGAACCTCCTGTCGTCGTGTGACGGCTTCGTGGCCGTCTGTGTCCATGGTGGCGGCCCCCACTGACAATCGACCCGACCACCCCTCTGACCTGCCACTTTGCTTCGAGTGCGAGTTCGGACTACTTTTTGCACTGACCGGTCAGTTTAAATAGGGGAGGGTCTGTGGAGAGCCCGCACGGCGCCGCGGTACGCGCCGAGGACTTTGGACTCAAGGGGCCGCGCGGCTGGGCCTTTCGGAACGTGGAGTTCAGCGCCGAGCCAGGTGCGCTGGTGGCGATCGAGGGGCCTTCGGGGACGGGCCGCACCTGCCTGCTGCTCGCCCTGACCGGCCGGATGCGCACCACCGAGGGGCACGCGGAGGTCGGTGGGCTGCAGCTGCCCAGGCAGGCCGCCGCAGTCCGCCGGATCGCCGCCCTCGGCCCGGTCCCGGCGGTCAGCGAGCTGGACCCGGCCTTCACCGTCGCCGAGCACCTGGGCGAGCGCTCACTGCTCCAGGGCCGCTACGGAACCTCCCTGCGCACCCTGCTGCGCCCGCGCGCCGAGCGCCGGGCCGCCGCCGAGGCCCGGGTCGACGAGGCCCTCGAAGCCGCGGGGCTCGACCCCGCCGCCCTGCCGAAGTCGGGGCGCACCTCCGTACGGGACCTGGAGCGTCTTGAGGCGCTGCGGCTCTCCGTCGCCCTGGCGCTCATCGGCAAGCCGCATCTGCTCGCCGTCGACGACACCGACCTCAAGCTCTCGGACGCCGAACGCGCCGAGGCCTGGGCGCTGCTGCGCTCCGTGGCCGAGGCCGGGACGACCGTGCTCGCCGTGTGCAGCGAGGCCCCCGAGGACACCCACGTCGTGCGTACCGCGCCCGCACTCGCCCCCGCACCCACCACCGAAGAGGAGACGGCCGATGCGTTCGCCGAAGCTGGCCGCGCTTGAGCTGAAGCGGTTCGGCAGGGGGAAGCTGCCCGCCGCCGCACTGGTCGCCCTGCTGCTCCTGCCGCTGCTCTACGGCGCCCTGTACCTGTGCTCCTTCTGGGACCCGTACGGGAAGCTCGACAAGCTGCCCGTCGCGCTGGTCAACAACGACAAGGGGGCCACCAGCGACGGCAAGCGCGTCACCGCAGGGGACGAGATCAGCAAGAAGCTGCTCGACTCCAAGGTGTTCGCCTGGCACGAGGTGAGCTCCGCCGAGGCCCTCAAGGGCGTCGAGGACGGCACGTACTACCTCTCGCTGACCATGCCGTCCGAGTTCAGTAAGAAGATCGCGTCCAGCGGCGGGGACTCCCCCGAGACCGGCGCGCTCCAGGTGCGGACGAACGACGCCAACAACTACATCGTCGGGCAGATCTCCAAGACGGTCTTCGGCGAGGTGCGCAACGCCGCCTCCACGAACGCCTCCCGGGGCTTCCTGGACCGCATCTTCATCAACTTCTCCGATCTGCACGACAAGACCGCCGAGGCGGCCAAGGGCGCCGACGACCTCAAGGGCGGCATCTCCAAGGCGAAGCAGGGGTCCAAGGACCTCGCGGACGGACTCAAGGACTCCAAGGCGGGCAGCAAGAAGCTCTCCGACGGGATCGCCAAGCTGAACCAGGGCTCCCGCGACCTCGCGACGGGCTCCCGTCAGGTCGCCGGAGGCACCCAGGTCCTGGCCGACAAGGTCAACGGGATCGCCGGGGACGTACGCCCGTTCTTCAAGGACAACGGGAAGTCCATCGGGGACACCGCCCGGCTGGTCGCCGACACCTCGGGGGCCGTACGGCACAACCTCGACCTGCTCGTGAAGAGCGCGCCCACCGCGGCCACCCGCGCCAGGAAGGCCGCCGACGACCTCGCCGAGATCCACCGCACCCAGTGCGAGGAGGCCGCGGAGCCCGACGCGACGGCCTGCCCGCCGCTGGAGCGGGCGAAGGTCGCGGCCGACGATGCCGCGAAGATCGCCGCCGATGTGAACACCCTGGTCAGCAACCAGAACGGCGACCTCAAGAAGCTGAGCAGCCAGCTGGTCACCTTCCAGAAGCAGGCCGAGGCGCTCGCGAAGCGCGCCCCGACGCTGGACGACGACCTGGCGGCGGCCGTCAGCAAGGTCAACGAGCTCAACACCGGCGCCCACAAGGTCGCCAAGGGCGCACAGGCGCTGCACATCGGACTCGGCAACGCGCAGACCGGCTCCAGCAACCTGGACACCGGTGTCGGCAAGCTGAAGACCGGTGCGGAGAACCTGGACGGCGGGCTGTTCCGGCTCGGCGACGGCTCGGCCGAGCTGGCCCAGGGCCTCCACGACGGCGCGGACAAGATCCCGAACTATGACAAGAAGGACCGCGACGCGCGGACCGACGTCATGGCCGACCCGGTGCAGCTGGCCTCCAAGTCGCTGCACGCGGCACCCAACTACGGCACCGGCTTCGCCCCCTACTTCATCCCGCTGTCCCTGTGGGTCGGCGCGATGGTGGCGTACATGCTGATCCAGCCGCTCAACCGGCGGGCGCTCGCCGCCGGAGCCTCCTCGTGGCGGATCGCGCTGGCCGGCTGGCTGCCGGTCGCTTCCCTCGGCGCCCTCCAGGTCGGTGCCCTGATGGCCGTCCTGCACTGGGGTCTCGGCCTCCAGATGGAGCACGCCGCCGGAACCCTCGGCTTCCTGGCCCTGGTGACCTGCTGCTTCGCCGCGATCGTGCAGTGGCTGAACGCCTGCTTCGGGGCGGCCGGGCGGATCCTGGTGCTGGTGGTGCTGATGCTCCAGCTGACCTCGGCCGGGGGGACCTACCCCGTCCAGACCAGCCCCGGCTTCTTCGGTGCGATCCACCCGTTCCTCCCCATGACGTACGTCGTCGAGGGGCTGCGCAGGCTGATCACGGGCGGGCCGCTCACCCCGGTCTGGGTGGGCTGCGCGGTGCTGGCGGCCTTCACCGTCGGCGCGCTCGCCCTCACCGCGTTCACGGCGCGCCGCAAGCAGGTGTGGAGCCTGAGCAGGCTGCACCCGGAGCTGAGCCTGTGAGCACGGCGGGACCTGGGAGAATCGGTGTCATGGAAAGCAGTGGCACGACGCGGCGCCAGGCCACCCGGCAGAGGCTCTACGAGGCGGCGGTGACCCTCATCGCCGAGAAGGGCTTCTCGACGACCACCGTCGACGAGATCGCCGAGCGGGCCGGGGTCGCCAAGGGCACGGTCTACTACAACTTCAAGAGCAAGACCGAGCTGTTCGAGGAGCTGCTCCGGCACGGCGTGGGGCTGCTCACCGCCTCGCTGCGGGCCGCCGCCGAGGAGTCCGCGGAGCGCGGTGGCACCCGGGTCGAGGCCCTGGACGCGATGATCCGGGCCGGGCTCGACTTCATCGACCGCTACCCGGCCTTCACCCAGCTGTACGTGGCCGAGCTCTGGCGCACCAACCGCGCCTGGCAGTCCACGCTGCTGGTGGTACGTCAGGAGGCCGTCGCGGTCGTCGAGGACGTGCTGCGGGAGGCGGTGCGCACGGGTGAACTGAGCGAGGAGATCGACATCCCGCTGACGGCAGCCGCGCTGGTCGGGATGGTGCTGGTGGCGGCGCTGGACTGGCAGGCGTTCCAGCCGGAGCGCTCGATCGACGAGGTCCACTCGGCGCTGTCCCTGCTGCTGCACGGGCGGGTCAGCGGGCACTGAAAGCCGCCCGGGGCGTGCGGTACCGGAAAAGCCGAAGACGCCGGCCGCTGGAGTTCGCGTCCCCCGTGAACTCCATCGGACCGGCGTCTTCCGTGCTGCGGAAACCCGTTCCCCGTGACCCCGTATGTCCCCCGTGGTCCCCGGGCCTCCGTCGTGCACCCCCGTTGCGTCGGGGGAACCGCGCCGTTCCGCCGCCCCGTGCCGGCGGTCCTGGCGCAGCGCCCCTTCCGTGGTCATCACTCTGCCGTCCGCGCAGGTGGGGGCCTATCCGCGCAGCTACTCATCTGTGTCCCTAGGTACGGATACTCAGGGCTGCGCCGGACCCCACCCCGGGCGTGGCGAGGGGGTCGTTACGATCACCTGCGTGTCCGTAATCCCCCTGGTGTTCACAAGCGGCTGGGCGAGCGGGATCAACGCCTATGCGGTGGTCCTGTTGCTCGGCGTCTTCGGTGCGACCGGAGTGTCCGACGAGGTGCCCGCCGCACTCCAGCGCACCGATGTCCTGATCGTGGCCGGTGTGCTGTTCCTCTGCGAGGTGGTCGCGGACAAGATCCCCTATGTGGACTCGGTCTGGGACACGGCGCACACCGTGATCCGGCCGGTGGCCGGGGCGGTGGTGGCCGCGCTGCTGGCCGGGGAGAGCGGTTCGCTGCCGGAGCTGACGGCGGGGGCCATCGGCGGTTCCACCGCACTGATGAGCCACCTGGTGAAGGCGGGCACGCGGATGGCCGTCAACACCTCCCCCGAGCCCTTCAGCAACATCGGGATCAGCATCGCCGAGGACCTCGGGGTCGCGGGGATCGTCACCTTCGCCATATTCAATCCGGTCGCGGCCGCGGTGATCGCCGGGGTTCTCCTGGTGCTCGGGATCGTCACAGTGATCTTCCTGGCCTCGCGCATCCGCCGCTTCCTGCGCCGCCGGGCACAGCGCCGCGAGGAGAAACGCCTGGCGGGAACGGGTGGCACCTGGCCTCCCGGCTGAGAGCCCGCCGAGTGTCCGCCATCCGGCCGAGGACACCCGGCGGGCTCTCAGCTGTCAGTGGTGGTCGCTAAAGTCGGCGGCATGGCACGAATTGCGGTGATCGGCGCCGGGACGGGCGCCATGGCGGCGGCGGCCCGGCTCGCCGTGGCGGGCAACAAGGTGACGGTGTACGAGCGCTCCACGAGCTACGGCGGCTCGGTCGGCCGCCATGCGCACGAGGGCTTCGTCTTCGACACCGGTCCGGGACTGCTGCATCTGCCGGCCGTCCAGCGGGACCTCTTCGTGAAGACCGGCAAGGAGCCGCTGGAGCAGTGCGTCACACTGACCCAGGTCGATCCGGCGAGCCGCCACGTCTTCGCCGACGGCACCGCGGTGTCCCTGCCCAACGCGTCCCGGGCCGGGGTGGCCGACGCTCTGGACGGGGCCCTCGGCGCGGGTGCCGGTGAGCGCTGGAGCGGCTTCATGGACCGGGCGCGGGACGCCTGGGACCGGTCTCGGCGGCCGTTGCTGGAGGAGCCGCTGCGGGCGGACCACCGGGTGCTGGCGCGCGACCCGTATCCGGCGCTGCGGCAGCGCCGTCTGCTGCGCGGGGCCCGGCAGGCGGGCACGGTCGCGGAGATCGGCGCGTGGGAGCTGGCTGACCCGCGCCTGGCCGCCCTGCTCGACGGGTACGCGCTCTCCTACGGTCTCGACCCGCGCACCGCCCCCGCGAGCGCGGCGCTCCTGCCGTACATGGAGCAGACCTTCGGCAGCTGGTACGTGATGGGCGGGATACGGGAGCTGGCCCGGGCGGTGTACGAGCGGTGCCTGGCCCGGCGGGTGGAGTTCGTCTTCGGGGCCGAGGTGGTCCGGGTCGTGGAGAAGGACGGCCGGGCGGCGGGCGTGGAGCTGACGGGCGGTGAGGTCGCCGAGGCCGACCGGGTCGTGCTCGGGGTGCGGCCGCGCCCCGGTCTGGTGCCGGGTCAGCAGCTGTGGGGCGCGGACGACGTGGCGGTCAGGGAGGCTGCGGTGCCGGGGCGGTTCTCGGTGCTGCTGTCCTTGCGCGGGGCCCGGGAGGCGGACGCCGTGCACCGGACCGTGGTGCACAGCGCGGACGGGGCGGCGGAGCAGGAGGCGGTGTTCGGGGGCCGGGTCGCCGAGCACCCCACGGTGACGGTGCTGAGGCCCGACGACCCGGCGACCCGCCCGGACGCGGCGCACGAGGCGGTGACGCTCACGGCGACGGTGGCGCCGCAGGGCCCGGTCGACTGGACGGACCCGGCGCTGCGGCAGCGGTTCACGGACGTCCTGGTGGAGCGGGCGGGGGCAGCCGTTCCCGGGCTGCGGGAGCGCGTCCGGTGGACGGAGGTCCGTACGCCGGCGGAGACCGAGGCCGAGACGGGGGCCGAGGGCGGTGCGGTGCCGCCGCCCGCGCTGGCCGGGGCCGGCGGCGCGCAGCTGCACCCGGGCAACCTCACCCGGCTGCCGGGGCTGTATCTCGCGGGCGGCTGGTCGCACCCGGGCGGCGGGCTCGCGCACGCCGGGATGTCGGGGACGCTGGTGGCCGGACTCATCGTGGAGGGGGACGACTTCCGCGGCTCCCGGTGAGCGGCTCCCGGCGAGGAGGGGCGCCGTCCGGCATCTGCTTGCGCCCGGCCGCCGCCCTTGAGCCCCACTGCAATCCCGCGGCAATCCCGCTGCCGACGGAGCGATCCCTCGGCAGCGGTGCTTCTCAGTAGCGGTACTGCTCGTTCTGGCCGGTGTCGTAGCCGTTGCCGTACGGAGCGGGCTGTGCGGGCTGCTCCGGGGACATCGGGGGGTAGTGCTCGGCGTCGCGCTGCTGCGGGACCCACACACCGCCGGGCGGGGTGTCGGTGCCGTAAGTCTCCGCGCCGTAGCTCTGGGCGTAGGGGTCCGCGTACTGCTGCTGGCCGCCCTGGCTGTCGTTGCCGTTGCCGTAGCTGTCGTAACCGCCGTAGGAAGGGCTCGGGTTGGTGGTGCCGATGTACGGGTCGGAGTAGGCGGCGTAGCTCTGCTGCCCGGTGCCGTAGTCGTATGTTCCGGCGTAGGGGTCCTGGGCGGGCTGCTGGTCGTAGCCGGTGTAGGGGTCGTACGAGGCGTAGTGCGGCTGGGCCGAGGGGTCCGCCTCCTGGCCGGTGCCGTTGGTGCCGTTGTCGAAGCCGGTGTCGCCGTACACACCGTACTGGCCGGTGTCGTCGGGGAGCGGCTGCGGTTCGTGGACGGACTCCGCGGGCGGGGCGGCCGGGGGCTGGTCGTAGCCGGCGGCGGCGCCCTCCAGGTCCGAGACTTCCAGGTCCGAGACCTCCAGCGTGGGTTCCTTCACGGCGGCGCGCCCGCCGCCCTTGCGGCGGCGGCTCTCTCCCGGGCTGCCCCCTATGGCCCAGCCGGTGGAGAAGCCGCGCCGGAAGGAGAGCGTGACGAAGGTCTGGCCGGTGGCGAAGGCGAGCGTCCCGATGACGATGACCGGGACGGAGGCCAGCAGCACGCCGACGACCACGCCGAGGAATCCGGCGAAGGCGAGGAGCCGCCACCGCAGTCGTGCCTTGTACTGAAGCAGTACCTCGCCCAGCAGCCAGAGCGCCACCAGGCCGAATGCGATGTAGAGGACCGTCCAGCCCACGCCCGCCCCCTCCTTCGGCCGCAGCCGCTCGGGGGGCGGGTACGGCCGGTCACGACTGCTTGTGCAGTCCGAGTTTCTCGTAGATTTCGAGCGTTGCCGTCGAGTTGTTGAGCGTGATGAAGTGCAGTCCGGGCACACCTTCGGACAGCAGCTCCGCGCAGAACTCCGTTGCGAACTCGATGCCAATGGAGCGTACAGCGGCCGGATCGTCCTTGGCTGCGAGGATGCGCTCTTTCAACGACGCGGGCACGGTCGCGTTGCTGAGCTGGGGGAACTTTTCCAATTGCTTGACGCTGGTGAGCGGCATGACCTCGGGGATCACGGGCGTTTCACAACCCGCAGCGACCACCCGGTCACGCATCCGGAGATAGTCCGCCGGACGGAAGAACATCTGGGTGATCGCATAATCCGCTCCGGCGCGGCACTTGTCGACGAAATGACCGATGTCGGTCTCCCAGTCGGTGGACCGGGGGTGCATTTCCGGGAATGCGGCGACGCCGACGCAGAAGTCCCCCGCTTCCTTGATGAGCCGGACGAGGTCGGCCGCGTACTTCACGCCCTGCGGGTGCTCGATCCACTGGCCCATCGGGTCGCCCGGCGGGTCGCCGCGGACCGCGAGGATGTTCCTGATGCCCGCGTCGGCGTACTGCCCGACCATGTTGCGCAGCTCGGCGACCGAGTGGTTGACCGCGGTGAGGTGGGCGACCGGGGTGAGCGTGGAGTCGGCGGCGATCTCCTGGGTGGCCTTGACCGTCCCGGCGCGGGTCGAGCCGCCGGCGCCGTAGGTCACGGAGACGAAGCTCGGGCGCACCGCCTCGACCCGGCGCAGCGCGTTCCAGAGGTTCCGCTCGCCCTTCTCGGTCTTGGGCGCCCAGAACTCGAAGGAGTACGAGGTCTTGCCGGTCGCGAGCAGGTCACGCACGGTACGCGCGTGGTCTGTCCTGGTGGAGGGGGTGCCGAGGGCCATAAGGCGAGGTTAACCAGGGTGTGGACACTCACCCAACCAGAGCAGGGGACTTTGTCTTGTTTTGCCGGACTGTTGTCCACTCCTCGGACAATCGCCCCGAGATTCCCTCGACGGAGGTGAGGGGACTTCAGTGCGCGCGGGCCCTGATCCGCTTCGCCAGACCGGCGGTGGCGGTGGCCGGGTCGTCGGCCTCGGTGATCGCCCGGACGACGACGATCCGGCGAGCCCCGGCGTCCAGCACCTGGTCCAGGTTGTCCGCGTCGATCCCGCCGATGGCGAACCAGGGGCGCGGCTGGTCGAGCGACGCGGCGTAGCGCACGAGGTCGAGGCCGGGGGCGTACCGGCCGGGCTTGGTGGGGGTGGGCCAGCAGGGGCCGGTGCAGAAGTAGTCCACGCCGTCCTGGGCGACGGCGGCGTCGACCTCGGACTCGGCGTGCGTGGAGCGGCCGATCACCCGGTCCGTGCCGATGATCGCGCGGGCCGCGGGGACCGGAAGGTCGCCCTGGCCGAGGTGCAGGACATCCGCGCCGATGGCGTGGGCCACGTCCGCGCGGTCGTTCACCGCGAGCAGCTTGCCGTGCCGACGGCAGGCGTCGGCGAACACCGCGAGGTGCTCCAACTCCTCGGCGGCCTCCATGCCCTTGTCCCGGAGCTGGACGATGTCGACACCGGCGGTCAGCACGGCATCCAGGAAGGCGGGGAGGTCCCCCTGCCGCTTGCGGGCGTCCGTGCACAGGTAGAGCCGGGCGTCGGACAGCTGCTCGCGAGGCGTGGGCATGGTGTGGCTCCCCCGTGGTCGTGGCGGTGTGCGGGCCGCGCCCGGCGGCCCGCACACCACTCTCTGTCGTGTCGGTCAGACGGCGAGCGCCTGGGCGCGGCGCTTCACCTCCGTACCGCGATTCTCGCTCAGGGCCTGCGCGGGGGTGCCGGGCAGGGTCGGGTCGGGGGTGAAGAGCCACTCCAGCATCTCTTCGTCGGAGAAGCCGTCGTCCCTCAGGAGGGTCAGGGTGCCGGTCAGGCCCTTGACCACCTTGTCGCCGTCGATGAAGGCGGCGGGCACCTGAAGCGTCCGGTTCTCACCACGGCGTACGGCGATGAGCTGGCCTTCCTTGACCAGCTGCCGTACACGCGTCACCTCGACATCGAGCATTTCCGCGATGTCGGGGAGGTGGAGCCAGGCGGGGACGAGAGCATCGGTCTTTGCGTCAATCTCGGTCACAGGGACAAGCGTGCCACCTGGGACTGACAGTCGGTAGCCGGGTCCGACCGTACGGGGGTCGGGCACGAGGGGCCCCGGTCGTCACAGGGCAGCGGACTTGAGTGGTACGGCGGGGTCGGCGGCCCGCTCCGGGTCGAGGACGGCCCCCGATTCGATGAGCTTGCGGCCCTGGGCGAGGTCGCGCGGGCGGCTCACGGCGAGCACGGCGACCAGTGCGCCGTCGCGCAGCCAGCACACCGACCAGGCGGCCTCGGCCCCGTCCCCGCGCCACAGCAGGGTGTCGGCGTGCGCGTGGTGGCCCGCGTACTGCACGAAACGGCCGAACTGCTCGGACCAGAAGTACGGGACGGG
Organism: Streptomyces sp. WZ.A104; assembly: GCF_002382885.1. Taxonomy (GTDB): domain Bacteria; phylum Actinomycetota; class Actinomycetes; order Streptomycetales; family Streptomycetaceae; genus Streptomyces. Next base: position 49,507 of record NZ_NWVL01000043.1, on the reverse strand, counting down.
GTCGTAGACGGGCATCGGCTCGCCGTTCTCGGCGGCCAGGATCGCGGCGGCCACGGTGCGCGGGCCCTGGAGGGCGTTGTCCCAGTGGTGGACCAGCAGGCGTGCCCCGTAGCGGGCGGAGGGGAAGGAGGCGCAGTCGCCGACCGCGTACACATCGGGCAGCGAGGTGCGCAGCGCGCTGTCGGCGGTGACCGAGCCGTCCGGGCCGAGCGCGACCCCGGACCCGGCGAGCCAGCCCGTGGCGGGGCGGGCGCCGATGCCGACGACCACGGCCCCGGCGGGCAGGGACCGGCCGTCCGCGAGGACCACGGCCCCCTCCTCGACGCGGTCGACCCGGGCGCCGGTGAGGAGTTCGGCGCCGCTCGCCGCGTACCAGTCGGCCATGGGCGCGGCCACCTCGGCGGGCAGGGCGCCCGCGAGCGGGCGGGCGGCGGCCTCGACGACGGTGACCGAGCAGCCCGCGGCGCGGGCGGCGGTGGCGAACTCCGCACCGATCCAGCCCGCGCCGACGACGACCACGTCGTGCTGCCGGTCCAGGACGGGCCGCAGCCGGGCGGCGTCGTCCAGGGTGCGCAGGAGATGGACGCCGGGCACGCCTTCGGAGCCGGGCAGGGTGATGGGCTCCGCGCCGGTCGCGAGGACCAGGACGTCGTAGCGGACGGGCCCCTCGACGGTGTCCAGGATGTGGTCGGCGGCGCGCAGGGCCGTGACGTCAAGACCGAGGCGCAGGGTGATGTCCAGGGCCTCGAAATCCACGTCGAAGGCGGAGTCCTCGGCCTTGCCGAGCAGGACAGCCTTGGACAGGGGCGGGCGGTCGTAGGGCTGGTGGGGCTCGGCGCCGATCAGGGTGACGGCTCCGGTGAAGCCCGCCTCCCGCAGGGCCACGGCGCTCTGCACCCCCGCCATGCCCGCTCCGACGACCACGACGTGCCGGGTCCGCTGTCGCGTCGCGTGGTGTTCCGTCTGCTCGCTCACACGTACCAGTCTATTCATCTGACGTACCGTCAGATAGCGACTTCCTCCACCACGCTCGTTCCGCTGCCCTCCTGGGACTCCCATTCCCAGCGCTCCTCCAGCCGCACCCTGCCGTCCGCGAGGTCGACGACGGTGGAGACGCAGTGGCCGGAGGATGTCGTTCCGTCCCGCTTGAGCTGGACGTAGCGGAAGTCGAGCGCGTCCCCGTCCCGGGTGCCGACGAGATGGCCGCGGACCACGTCGCCGCCCGCGTACTCGGCCCAGATCCGGCCGTCCCGCTCGTGGTAGGTGAAGCGGGTACGAGTACCCACCTGGCCCGGGGCCTGGTCGGCCACGGGCGAGAGGACGAGTCCGTCGAGCGAACGGGCCACGGTGGCTGCTCCCTTACTGGCGGCCTTACTGGCCGTGGGCGGGTGGGTTTAGGGTGGCCAAGGTAGAACACTCGCGGGAGCCCGGACGCACCGGGCTGAGAGGGAGGCTGGACGGCCTCCGACCGTACGAACCTGATCCGGGTCATGCCGGCGAAGGGAGGGGCTGGACACCCATGCGCGTCTCGGGGAAGACCTCCGGATCCGACGGATCCGACGTCCTCGTCATCGGGGGCGGAATCATCGGCCTGGTCACCGCCTGGCGGGCCGCCCAGCGCGGTCTGCGGGTCACGGTGGCCGATCCCGGTCCGGGCGGCGGCGCCGCCCTGGTCGCGGCGGGCATGCTGGCCGCCGTCACCGAACTGCACTACGGCGAGGAGACGCTGCTCGGGCTCAACCTCGCCTCCGCCGCCCGCTATCCGGCGTTCGTGGCGGAGCTGGAGGAAGCGAGCGGCCGGGACACCGGCTTCCGCGCCTGCGGCACCCTCGCGGTCGCGCTGGACGCCGACGACCGCGCGCATCTGCGCGAACTGCACGCCCTCCAGGAACGTTCGGGCCTGGAGTCGGTCTGGCTGAGCGGCCGCGAGTGCCGCCGTCTGGAGCCGATGCTGGCCCCGGGCGTCCGGGGCGGGCTGCGGGTCGACGGCGACCACCAGGTGGACCCCCGCCGCCTCGCCGCGGCGCTGCTGACCGCGTGCGAGCGGGCCGGGGTCGGCTTCCGCAGGGCGGCCGCCGAGCGGCTCACGGTGGCCGGGGGCCGGGCCGCCGGAGCGCTGCTCGGCGACGGTACGGAGTTCGCGGCCGACCAGGTCGTGCTCGCCGCGGGCAGCCTCAGCGGCCGGCTCGCGGGGCTCCCGCCGGAGCTCGTGCCGCCGGTCCGCCCGGTCAAGGGCCAGGTCCTCCGGCTCACCGTGCCCCCGGCGTACGCCCCCTTCCTCAGCCGCACCGTGCGCGCCGTGGTCCGCGGCGGCCACCTCTATCTCGTGCCGCGCGAGAACGGCGAGCTGGTCGTCGGCGCCACCAGCGAGGAGATGGGCTGGGACACCACGGTGACCGCGGGCGGGGTGTACGAGCTGCTGCGCGACGCCCACGAGCTGGTGCCCGGCATCACCGAACTGCCGCTCACCGAGACCCGGGCCGGTCTGCGCCCCGCATCGCCCGACAACGCACCGCTGCTCGGCCCGACCGCCCTGCCCGGCCTCCTGCTCGCCACCGGCCACCACCGCAACGGGGTCCTGCTGACACCCGTCACCGGTGAGGCGCTGGCCGACGCCCTGACCACCGGCGAGCTGCCCGAGGTGGCCCGCCCCTTCGCCCCCTCCCGCTTCGCGCCCGCCGCCGCCCCCGTACTCCAGGAGCAGCCCGTATGACCCAGCAGCCCACCGCACCGGAACCCGCCGCCACCGTCTCCGTCTCCGTCAACGGCGCGGCGCGTGCCGTTCCCGCAGGGACGGTTCTGGACGCCCTCGTGGCCACCCTCACCCCGGCCCGCTCGGGGGTCGCCGCCGCTGTCAACGAGAGCGTCGTCCCGCGCAGCCAGTGGGCCGCCACCACGCTCGGCGAGGGCGACCGCGTCGAAGTGCTCACCGCCGTACAGGGAGGCTGACCGTGTCCGACGACGTCTTCACGCTGGGACCGGCCACCTTCGGCTCCCGGCTCATCATGGGCACCGGCGGGGCGCCCAGCCTGGAGGTCCTGGAGCGCTCGCTGATCGCGTCCGGGACCGAGCTGACCACGGTCGCGATGCGCCGGCTCGACCCGACCGTGCAGGGCTCGGTCCTCTCGGTGCTGGAGCGGCTCTCCATCCGGGTCCTGCCGAACACCGCGGGCTGCTTCACCGCGGGCGAGGCCGTGCTGACCGCCCGGCTGGCCCGGGAGGCGCTCGGCACGAACTGGGTGAAGCTGGAGGTGGTGGCCGACGAGCGGACCCTGCTGCCCGACCCGATCGAGCTGCTGGACGCGGCGGAGATCCTGGTCGACGACGGGTTCACCGTGCTGCCCTACACCAACGACGACCCGGTCCTCGCCCGGAAACTGGAGGACGTGGGGTGCGCGGCGATCATGCCGCTCGGCTCCCCCATCGGCTCCGGGCTCGGCATCCGCAACCCGCACAACTTCGAGCTGATCGTCGAGCGGGCCGGGGTGCCGGTGATCCTCGACGCGGGGGCCGGGACCGCCTCGGACGCGGCACAGGCCATGGAGCTGGGGTGCGCCGCTGTGATGCTCGCCTCGGCGGTGACCCGGGCCCAGGAGCCGGAGCTGATGGCGGGCGCGATGCGGCACGCGGTGGAGGGCGGGCGGCTCGCGTACCGGGCGGGCCGGATTCCGCGCCGCCACTTCGCCGAGGCCTCGTCACCCGCGGAAGGGCGGGCCGTGCTCGATCCGGAGCGCCCGGCGTTCTGAGGCCGTCGCCCGCTCCCCACCTGGGGTCGTGTCCCGGTCACGGATCGGCTGCAGAACCGCTCCGGGAGTGCCCCGGACCGTCCGGAGTGTCAGCGGCGGCTCGTAGACTCTCCGGGTGGACACGACCCTCCAGGACCCTCTCGTAGGGCAGCTGCTCGACGGCCGGTATCGCATCGAGGCGCGCATCGCCGTCGGCGGGATGGCCACGGTCTACCGGGCCGTGGACACCCGCCTGGACCGGGTGCTCGCCCTCAAGGTGATGCACCCGGCGCTCGCCACCGACGTCTCGTTCGTCGAGCGCTTCATCCGTGAGGCCAAGTCGGTGGCCCGCCTCGCACACCCCAATGTGGTCGCGGTCTTCGACCAGGGCGCCCAGGGCGCGTACGTCTACCTCGCGATGGAGTACGTCGCGGGCTGCACCCTGCGCGATGTGCTGCGCGAGCGGGGCGCCCTGAAGCCCCGGGCGGCCCTGGACATCCTGGAGCCGGTCCTCGCCGCGCTGGGCGCAGCGCACCGGGCGGGGTTCGTACACCGGGACATGAAGCCGGAGAACGTCCTGATAGGGGACGACGGCCGGGTCAAGGTCGCCGACTTCGGCCTGGTCAGGGCGGTCGGCACGGCCACGGACACCACCGGTTCGCTGCTGGGCACGGTGTCGTATCTGGCCCCCGAACAGATCGAGCACGGCTCGGCCGACACCCGCAGTGATGTGTACGCCTGCGGGGTCGTGCTGTACGAGATGCTGACCGGCACCAAGCCGCACACCGGCGAGAACGCCGCCCAGGTGATCTACCAGCACCTCAACGCCGATGTCCCGGCCCCGTCCGCCGTCGTGCCGGGGCTCCCCGTGGCGCTGGACAGCCTGGTGGCGAGCGCGACCGCACGCAATCCCGAGGTGCGCCCGCACGACGCGGTGCTGCTGCTGGCCGAGGCCCGGGAGGCCCGGGCCGCGCTGACCGACGCCGAGCTGGACGCCCTGCCGCCGCAGGCGCTGTCGGAGGCGCACGACGGGGCGGACGACCGTACGAGCGTGATCCCCCGGGCTCTACCGGCGAGCGGCGACGGCACGGGCAACAGCGCCGGCGACGGAGTGCACCGCACGAGCCGTCTGGAGGCGCCACCGCCGGGTCCCGCACAGCGGCGCGGGACGGGTCGGCGCGGCCCCTTCGGCGGGCCGCACCGCAAGCTGATCGCCGTGCTCACCGCCGTGCTGCTGACCCTGGGCGTCGGTGCGGGCGTCTGGTACATCAACTCCGGGCAGTTCACCCAGGTCCCCTCGCTGCTCGGCCAGACCCAGAAGACCGCCGAGCAGCGGCTCGCGGACTCCGGGCTCGGGCTCAAGGGCGTGGACCGGGTCTTCAGCGACACGGTCGAGCGGGGCTCGGTCGTCAGCAGCGACCCCGCGTCGGGCGAGCGGATCCGGGGCAACGGCTCGGTGCGGCTGGTCGTCTCGCGCGGCCCGGAGATCGTGCGGGTGCCCGATGTGGTGGGCAGCTCCCTCGCGGACGCGCGGCGTTCCCTGAAGAAGGTGGGCCTGATCCCCGGCATGGCGACCAGGGAGTTCAGCGAGGACGTCGCCAGGGGCGAGGTGATCCGCACGGACCCGCGCGCGGGCACCGACCGCCGCCCCGATACGGCGGTGGCCCTCGTCGTCAGCAAGGGCAGCCCCGTCGACGTCCCGGACGTCACCGGGCTCCCGGTCGAGGACGCCACCGCCGAGCTGGAGGCCGAGGGGCTCAAGGCCGAGGTGCTGCCCGGCCGGGTCCACTCCTCCGAGGCCGCCGGCGACATCGCCGAGCAGTCCCCGGGCAGGGGCGCCGAGGCCGCCGAGGGCGACACGATCCAGCTGACCGTCTCCAAGGGGCCCCGGATGCTGGACGTCCCGGACGTCACCGGACGGAACGTCGACGAGGCGCGGAGCACCCTGGAGGAGGCGGGCTTCGAGGTGAAGGTCGACCGGCCGTTCCTCTCCTTCAGCGACACGGTCGCGCGCCAGTCCGTGGAGGGCGGCGAACAGGCCCCCGAGGGCTCCACCATCACGATCAGGACCAAGGGGCTGTAGGACGACATGCGTAACCCTGTGGGCGGCCATGTACCGGTGGCGGGCGGTCTCGCCAAGGTCGGCCTGGAGTACGCCGGTGAGCTGGCGGCGGAGACCGTGCAGGTCTTCGTGGCCAACCCGCGCGGCTGGGCGACGCCCGCCGGGAACCCGGCCCAGGACGAGCTGTTCCGCGCCGAGTGCGCGGCGGCCTCGATACCGGCGTACGTCCATGCCCCGTATCTGATCAACTTCGGTTCGCACACCGAGGCGACGGTCGAGAAGTCCGTGGAGTCCCTGCGCCACTCACTGCGCCGGGCCCGGGAGATCGGTGCGCTGGGCGTGGTGGTGCACACGGGGTCGGCGACCGGCGGGCGGCCGCGCGCCGAGGCGCTGGCCCAGGTGCGGACCCGCCTGCGGCCGCTGCTGGACGAGCTGACGCACGAGGACGATCCGGATCTGCTGCTGGAGTCGACCGCCGGGCAGGGGTCCTCGCTCTGCTCGCGGACCTGGGACTTCGGGCCGTACTTCGAGGCACTGGACTCCCACCCGAAGCTGGGGATCTGCCTGGACACCTGCCACATCTACGCCGCCGGGCACGATCTGACCGGCCCCTCAGGGATGCGGCAGACGCTGGATCTGCTGGTGGACACGGTCGGGGAGGGCCGGCTGAAGCTGATCCACGCCAATGACTCCAAGGACGTGGTGGGCGCCCACAAGGACCGGCACGAGAACATCGGCGCCGGTCATATCGGGGCGGAGCCCTTCGGGGAGCTGTTCACGCACCCGGCGACCGAGGGCGTACCGCTGATCATCGAGACGCCCGGCGGCAAGGAGGGGCACGCGGCGGACGTGGCCCGGCTGAAGGCCCTTCGCGAGACCCGTCGGAGCTAGGCCCGTCAGAACTCGGGGCCGTCCCCGGGCTCCTCCTGATACGAATAGCGCTGCTCGCGCCAGGGGTCGCCGATGTTGTGGTAGCCCCGCTCCTCCCAGAACCCGCGCCGGTCCGCCGTCATGTACTCGATGCCCCGGACCCACTTCGGGCCCTTCCAGGCGTACAGGTGGGGGACGACCAGGCGCAGCGGGAAGCCGTGCTCCGCGGTCAGCAGTTCGCCGTCCTTGTGGGTGGCGAAGAGGGCGCGCTCCGAGGCGAAGTCGGCCAGGCGAAGGTTCGAGGAGAAGCCGTACTCGGCCCACACCATCACATGGGTGACATCGGGTGCGGGCGGTGCCAGGTCGAGCACCGTACGGGCGAGGACCCCGCCCCATTCGGCGCCGATCATGCTGAACTTCGTCACGCAGTGGAGATCGGCGACCACCGAGGAGAACGGCAGCGCCGAGAAGTCCTGGTGGTTCCAGCAGTGCTTGTCACCGTCGGCGGTGGCCCCGAAGACCCTGAACTCCCAGCGGTCGGGCTTGAACTTGGGAACGGGCCCGTAATGGGTGACCGGCCATCCGCGTTGCAGTCGCTGTCCCGGCGGAAGCTCGGACTGCTCTGATTCGCGGTATTCCCGGCTTTCCGGCTGACCCATGCCTCCATGGTGACAGACAGCCAGGGGTGGTCATGACCAGGGCGGACCCGCATCCGGGCAACTCGTACTAAGCGTGCACTTACTGGACGGCCGCTGAGCGCGGTGCGAGGATCTGGCCAACTTGCCAGATCGATCACCGGTTGGAAGGAGCCTTTGCCATGCAGGGCGACCCCGAGGTCCTTGAGTTTCTCAATGAGCAGCTGACCGCCGAACTGACTGCGATCAACCAGTACTTCCTGCACGCCAAGATGCAGGACAACTTCGGTTGGACGAAGCTCGCCAAATACACCCGGGCCGAGTCCTTCGACGAGATGAAGCACGCCGAGATCCTCACCGACCGGATTCTGTTCCTGGACGGACTGCCCAACTACCAGCGGCTGTTCCACGTCCGGGTGGGCCAGACGGTCACCGAGATGTTCCAGGCGGACCGCCAGGTCGAGGTGGAGGCGATCGACCGCCTCAAGCGCGGTATCGAGGTGATGCGCGGCAAGGGCGACATCACGTCCGCGAACATCTTCGAGTCGATCCTTGAGGACGAGGAGCACCACATCGACTACCTCGACACTCAGCTGGAGCTGGTCGAGAAGCTCGGTGAGCCGCTCTACATCGCCCAGCTGATCGAGCAGCCGGAGAGCTGAACGCTCAGGCCGCGTCGGAGAGGACCGGGTGGGCCGCGGAGGCGGCCGCGGGCTCCTGCCGCTGGTCGAGCAGCTCGCGGCGCGGGCAGTCGCCGCGCCCCAGCAGGGCCTGGATACGGCGCACACAGCCACCGCAGTCCGTACCGGCCTTGCAGGCCGAGGCGATCTGGCGGGGGGTGCAGGCACCGGCGTCCGCATGCTTCTTGACCTGCGCCTCCGTGATGCCGAAGCAGGAGCAGACGTACATGCGGTTCACCTCCCTGCGGGTCGGTCACTGGCGCCGCCCCGGGTCTCTTTCGGTGAGGCTAACCTAACCTTACCCGTCCCTCAAGTGGCGTAAAAGTCCTGGAACGGCCTGTGGGGCACGGATCACATCGATCCGTGCCCCACAGGTGCGTCCAGCGAGGACTTCTACTGGTCGCGGTACATCTCGGCGACGAGGAAGGCCAGGTCGAGGGACTGGCTGCGGTTGAGCCGGGGGTCGCAGGCCGTCTCGTAGCGCTGGTGCAGGTCGTCCACGAAGATCTCGTGGCCGCCGCCCACGCACTCGGTGACGTCGTCGCCGGTCAGCTCCACGTGGATGCCGCCCGGGTGGGTGCCGAGGCTCTTGTGGACCTCGAAGAAGCCCTTGACCTCGTCCAGGACGTCGTCGAAGCGGCGCGTCTTGTGGCCGGAGGCGGCCTCGAAGGTGTTGCCGTGCATCGGGTCCGTCACCCACGCCACGGTGGCGCCGGAGGCGGTGACCTTCTCCACCAGCTCGGGGAGCTTGTCGCGGACCTTGTCGGCGCCCATCCGGACGATGAAGGTCAGCCGGCCCGGCTCGCGCTCGGGGTCGAGGCGGTCGACGTAGCCGAGCGCCTCGTCGACGGTGGTCGTCGGGCCGAGCTTGATGCCGATCGGGTTGCGGATCTTCGAGGCGAACTCGATGTGCGCGCCGTCCATCTGGCGGGTGCGCTCACCGATCCAGACCATGTGTCCAGAGGTGTCGTACAGCTCGCCGGTGCGCGAGTCCGTACGGGTCAGGGCCGACTCGTAGTCCAGCAGCAGCCCCTCGTGCGAGGCGTAGAACTCGACCGCCTTGAACTCGGCCGGGTCGGTGCCGCACGCCTTCATGAAGTTCAGCGCGTTGTCGATCTCGCGGGCCAGGGCCTCGTAGCGCTGGCCGGAGGGCGACGACTTCACGAAGTCCTGGTTCCAGGCGTGGACCTGGCGCAGGTCGGCGTAACCGCCGGTGGTGAAGGCGCGGACCAGGTTCAGCGTGGAGGCGGATGCGTGGTACATCTGCTTCAGCCGCTGAGGGTCCGGGACCCGGGCCTCCTCGGTGAAGGCGAAGCCGTTCACCGAGTCGCCGCGGTAGGTCGGCAGGGTCACGCCGTCGCGGGTCTCGGTCGACTTGGAGCGGGGCTTGGAGTACTGGCCCGCGATCCGGCCGACCTTCACGACGGGTACGGAGGCGGCGTAGGTCAGGACGGCACTCATCTGGAGCAGCGTCTTCAGCTTGGCCCGGATGTGCTCGGCGGACACGGCGTCGAAGGCCTCGGCGCAGTCGCCGCCCTGCAGCAGGAACGCCTCGCCCTTGGCGACGGCTCCCATGCGGGCGCGCAGCTGGTCACACTCGCCCGCGAAGACGAGCGGCGGATACGACGCGAGGTCCGCGAGTACATCGCGCAGCGCCTCGGAGTCGGGGTACTCGGGCTGCTGCGCCGCGGGAAGGTCTCGCCAGGTGTTGCCACCGGCGGCGGAGGTATTGGCGTTCACGGTCACGGACACAACATTACGGGGTCGCGGAGCCCCTCCATTCGAACGCTCAGCAGATGAGACGTGAACCTCGCACTCTGTGATGTCCCCGTGACGTCCGCTAGGGTTCGGTTCATGTCGACGCGACAGATCCGGATCTCGATTCAGAACTGGTGGTGGACCGCTCATCCGGCGGCCCGCTGATTCATCGCGCTGACACTTCGCGAAGGCCGCCCGAGGGGCGGCCTTTTCCGCGTTGCGGAGCGGCCGTTCCTCCGTCCGGAAGGAACCTGCTCCCATGCCCCAGAACGCGCCCCGCCCCGCCTCCGAACTCCTCCGTCGGCTACTGGCCGACGACGCCCCGCCGTTCGCCCTGCTGCGCCGGCGTACGCCCGGCCGTGACCACGATCACGTCGAACTGCTGATCGGCGAAGTGCGGCAGGTGGACCGGCTGGCCGATCTGCCGGTGGGCGCGTCGCCGGCGCTCGCCCTGGTGCCGTTCCGGCAGATCGCCGAGCGCGGTTTCGACGTGCGCGACGACGGGACGCCGCTGAGCGTGCTGGTGGCCGAGGAGACGCACGAGCTGGAGCTCGCGGAGGTGCTGGCGGCGCTGCCCGCCCATGACGTGACGGTGGAGGACCGCGGCTTCGATGTGGCGGACGACGTGTACGCGGACATCGTCCGGCGGGTGATCCGGGACGAGATCGGACAGGGCGAGGGCGCGAACTTCGTGATCCGGCGGACGTTCCGGGGCGAGATCCCGGGGTTCGGGCGGAGGGACGCCCTGGCGCTGTTCCGGCGGCTGCTGGCGGGTGAGCGGGGCGCGTACTGGACGTTCGTCGTGCACACAGGAGGCAGCGGTGCCGAAGGGACCTCCGCTTCGGGGCGGAGGCCGACGGGTGGGCGGACGCTGGTGGGGGCCAGCCCGGAGGTACACGTACGGATGTCCGGCGGGACGGTCGTGATGAACCCGATCAGCGGGACCTACCGCTACCCGGCCGAGGGGCCCACCCCCGAGGACCTGCTGACGTTCCTCGGGGACCGCAAGGAGAGCGAGGAGCTGTCCATGGTGGTCGATGAGGAGCTGAAGATGATGTGCACGGTGGGCGACATGGGCGGGGTGGTGGTCGGGCCCCGGCTGAAGGAGATGGCGCACCTCGCGCACACCGAGTACGAGCTGCGCGGCCGGTCCTCGCTGGATGTGCGCGAGGTCCTGCGCGAGACGATGTTCGCCGCCACCGTCACCGGCTCGCCGGTGCAGAACGCCTGCCGGGTGATCGAGCGGTACGAGTCCGGGGGCCGCGGCTACTACGCGGGCGCGCTGGCCCTGCTGGGACGGGATGCGAACGGGGCGCAGACCCTGGACTCGCCGATCCTGATCCGTACCGCCGACATCGCTGCGGACGGCTCGCTGAAGGTGCCCGTCGGCGCCACGCTCGTACGGCACTCGGACCCGGAGAGCGAGGTGGCCGAGACCCATGCCAAGGCCGCCGGGGTGCTGGCCGCGCTGGGGGTGCGGCCGGGGCGGCCCGAGGCGGAGGCGGACCGTCCGCGGCTGGCGTCCGACCCCCGGGTGCAGGCGGCACTGGACGACCGGCGCGGCTCGCTGGCCCCGTTCTGGCTGCGGATGCAGGAGCGCACCCGGGATCTGGCCGGGCACGCTCTGGTGGTCGACGGCGAGGACACGTTCACCGCGATGCTGGCCCATCTGCTGCGGGCTTCGGGGCTCGATGTGTCGGTGCGGCGGTACGACGAGCCGGGGCTGCGCGAGGTGGTCCGGGCGCACCCGGGGCCGGTCGTGCTCGGCCCCGGCCCCGGGAACCCGGGCGACCTCACCGACCCGAAGATGCGGCTGCTGCGCGAGATCACCGCCGAGCTGGTGCGGGACCACCGGCACAGGCTGCTGGGGGTCTGCCTCGGGCATGAGCTGATCGCGGCCGAGCTGGGGTTGCCGATCGTGCGCAAGGCGGTGCCGTACCAGGGGGCGCAGACCCGGATCGAGCTGTTCGGGCGGCCGGAGACGGTGGGCTTCTACAACAGCTTCACCGGGCGGTGCGACGGCCCGGCCGCCGCCGAGCTGGCCGCGCACGGCATCGAGGTGAGCCGGGACGAGGAGAGCGGTGAGCTGCACGCGCTGCGCGGGCCGGGCTTCGCCTCGGTGCAGTTCCACCCGGAATCGGTGCTGACCGTGCGGGGCTCGGTGATCGTGACGGAGCTGCTGGCGGGGCTGCCCGTGCCGCGCTGAGCCTATGCGTTCCTCGGTACGAGGACGTTCTCGCTGTGGCGGCGGGCCAGGTGGTCGGTGACGTTCTGAACGGTCGCGTCGATGATCTGGCCCACCGCGTCCTCGGTGTAGTACGCCTGGTGGGAGGTGACGATGACGTTGGGGAAGGTCACCAGCCTGGCCAGGGTGTCGTCGTCGATGCCCTCCAGGGACTTGTCGAGGAAGAACAGCCCGGCCTCCGCCTCGTACACGTCGAGTCCGACGCCGAGGAATCGCCCGGCGCGCACTTCGGTGACCAGGGCGGCGGTGTCGATGAGGCCGCCGCGGCTGGAGTTGACGAGGATCGCGTCGTCCTTCATCGCCTTGAGGGCGGCCGCGTCGATGATGTGGTGGGTGGTGGGCAGCAGCGGGACGTGCAGGCTGACCAGGTCGGCCTCCGCGAGCAGCCGCTCCTTGTCGACGTACTCCATGCCCAGCTCGATACAGGCCGGGTTCTCCACGACGTCCCAGCCGAGCAGTTTCATGCCGAAGCCGTGGGCGATCCGGGTGAACGCCTCACCGATCCTGCCGGTGCCGAGCACGCCGACGGTCCGGCCGCGCATGTCCCGGCCCAGGAGCCCGTCGAGGCGGAAGTCGAAGTCCCGGGTGCGGCTCGCGGCCCGGATGATGCGCCGGTTCACGGCCATGGCCAGGGTCCAGGCGAATTCGGCGACGGAGTACGGCGAGTAGTGCGAGACGCGGGCGACGCGCAGGCCGAGGCGTTCGGCGACGTCCAGGTCGATGTTGTTGAAGCCGGTGGAGCGCTGGGCGATCATCTGCGTGCCGCCCGCGGCGAGCGTCTGGAGCACCTTGCTGCCGAGGTCGGCGTTGACGCTGGTGGAGATGACCTCGTAGCCCGCCGCGATCGGGGCGGTGTCCTGATTCAGGAAGACGTCCAGACAGCGGACCTCGTGCAGCCCCGCGAAGGCCTTCTCGATCAGGGGCTTCTCGTCGGACTGCACACCGAAGGCAAGGATTTCCACGGGTTCTCCCGATCTGGGGCGGTACACAGGGCAGGGCCGGACATGCGCGGATATCGCGAATATACGGCCCTGCCCCCGGACCCGCCCGGGTCGAACGGCCCGGTCAGACGTCGTCGAGGCCGCGCTCGATCGCGTACCGCACGAGCTCCACCCGGTTGTGCAGCTGGAGCTTGCCCAGGGTGTTCTGCACGTGGTTCTGCACGGTGCGGTGCGAGATGACCAGGCGTTCGGCGATCTGCTTGTACGAGAGTCCCTTGGCGACCAGCCGCAGCACCTCGGTCTCCCGGTCGGTGAGCTGCGGGGCCCTGGGCTCGTCCGGCGCGGCGGGTGCGGGGTCGGAGGCGAGCCTGCGGTATTCGCCGAGGACGAGTCCGGCCAGGCCCGGGGTGAAGACCGGGTCGCCGACGGCGGTGGAGCGGACGGCGTCGGTCAGCTCCTGGGTGGAGGCGGACTTCAGGAGATAGCCGGTGGCGCCGGACTTCACCGCCTCCAGGACGTCGGCGTGCTCGCCGCTCGCGGAGAGGACCAGGACGCGCAGGCCCGGGTGCGAGCCGACGAGCTCCTTGCAGACCTGGACGCCGGGCATACCGGGGAGGTTCAGGTCGAGGACCAGGACGTCCGGCTGGGCCGCCCCGGCCCGGCGGACCGCCCCCGGGCCGTCCCCGGCGGTCGCCACGACCTCGAAACCGGACTCGGTCAGATCGCGGGCGACCGCGTCGCGCCACATCGGGTGGTCGTCGACGACCATGACCCTGATGGGCCGGTCGGGGGCTCCTCGCTGTTCGTCCTTGAGTGTGTGCTGCGTGCTCATCGGGCCGATCCTGCCTTCCCCCGGGAAACCCTCGGTGCTTTGGGAACCTTCAACTCGACCTCGGTGCCCTGTCCGGGTACCGAGATCAGCTCTGCCGTGCCGCCCAGATCGCGCAGCCGGCCGCGGATGGACAGCGCGACGCCGAGCCGTCCCTCCCCCTCCGCCTGGGCGAGCCGCCCCTCCGGAATGCCGGGGCCGTCGTCCCGGACGGTGACGATCACCTCGTCCGGCTCGTCCTCGACCAGGATCCACGCCTGCGCGGCCGCCCCCGCGTGCACCCGGACATTGTCCAGGGCGGCGCTGACGGCGGCGGCCAGCTCACGGGCGGCCGCGGCGGGCAGCAGCACCGGAGTGCCCGGCTCCGCGAAGCTGGTGCGGGCGCCCGCGTGCGGGGCGAGGAGGGCCCGCAGATCGCAGGTGGCGTCGCCGCCGGGCCCTTCCCCCTCGTCGACCGTACGGACCACGGCCCCCTCGGCGGCGTCCTCGGAGACCCGGGTCGGCGGGACCAGGCCGCTGGAGACCAGGGTGCGCAGGGCGACCTCCTGCTCGCCCGCCATCCGGCCCAGCTCGGCCGCCTCGCCGCCCAGCGCGGTGCCCCGGCGCTGCACCATGGCGAGGACCTGGAGCACGCTGTCGTGGATGTCGCGGGCCAGGCGTTCGCGTTCGCGGGTCGCCGCCTCGATCTCCAGGGCGCGGGCCAGGGTGCGTTCACTGGCCCGGGCGACCTCGACGACGTACCCGATGGCGATGGAGGCGACCCACACCAGCAGGACGTTGTGGTAGGTGTCCCGGCTGGGCTCGCCGCGCTGGATGATGTTGGCGACGGCGACGAAGGTGGAGGCGAAGGCCGCCCACCGCCAGCCGCCCTTGATCGCGAAGGCGAGGACCGAGCCGGCCGTCCAGATCGACGGCAGCGTCGGGCCGTCGAACGACTGGGAGTCGAAGTCGGCGAGCGGGGTGAGCAGGATGCCGGTCAGCGCGACGACCAGGTCCGCGCCGAGGAAGCGTTTGGTGCAGCTCGCCGCCGAGCGGACCTTCGGCAGTGTGGCGAGCGTCCAGACGAAGAGGAACGCCAGATAGGCGACGGCCACCCAGGGCCGCTCGAACCTCTGCCGGCCGAAGTCGTCCTTCCCGAAGATCGCGAGCAGTACCGCGTAGATCATCGTCAGGACGCGGTAGCCCGTCAGCGCACGCCACAGCGGCAGCTCCACCGACATCCGTACGACCCGTTCACGCTTGGCCATGGCCCACCCCCCGGACGGTGAACGACGCGGTCAGGCGCCGGACCGTTCCGTTCCGTTCTCGTCGCGCGCGGCGGCCTGCTTCCGGTCGCGCTTGGCCTCCTCGGCCTTCGCCTTCGCCTCGTCGGCGATCTGGCGCTTGGCGGCGGTGGCGTAGATGTCCACGTACTCCTGACCGGAGAGCTTCATGATCTCGTACATGACCTCGTCGGTCACCGAGCGCAGGATGAAGCGGTCGCCGTCCATGCCCTGGTAGCGGCTGAAGTCCAGCGGCTTGCCGATCCGGATGCCGGGGCGCATCAGCCTGGGCACCACCTGGCCGGGCGGCTGGATCTTCTCGGTGTCGATCATCGCGACCGGGATGACGGGGGCGCCGGTGGCCAGGGCCACGCGGGCGAGACCGCCGGGCTTGCCCCGGTAGAGGCGGCCGTCGGGCGAGCGGGTGCCTTCGGGGTAGATACCGAAGAGGCCGCCGCTCTCGACGACCTGGATGCCCGCCTTGATCGCGGCCTCACCGGCGCCGCGGGCTCCGGAGCGGTCGACGGGGAGCTGGCCCACGCCCTTGAAGAAGGCGGCGGTGAGCCTGCCCTTCACCCCGGGTGCGGTGAAGTACTCGGCCTTGGCGATGAACGTGACCTTGCGGTCCAGCACGGCCGGGAGGAAGAACGAGTCGGAGAACGACAGGTGGTTGCTCGCGAGAATCGCCGGCCCCCGCTCGGGGATGTTCTCCAGGCCCTCCACCCACGGCCGGAAGGCGAGCTTCAGGGACCCGCCGATGGAGAACTTCATTGCGCCGTAGATCAACTGCTGTGCCTCCTGTGTGCTGTCGGTCAGACCTTAACCCGGGGCATCCGCGAGGCCGTGACGGCCCTGGTCGGTGTCGGTCCGGTCGCGTACGGTGAAGTCATCCGTCAAGCACTCCCCCAGGTGCGCGTACGCCCCCCGCCCCGTCCCACGAACAGGAGACCCTGGTGCCGGTCCTCCCTGGAGCCGAGCCGTTCCGCCACGAGGGCGGAGAGGTCGGCGTCCTCCTCTGTCATGGCTTCACCGGATCGCCGCAGTCGCTGCGTCCCTGGGCCGACCACCTCGCCGCGCGCGGGCTGACCGTCTCGCTGCCGTTGCTGCCCGGCCACGGGACCCGCTGGGAGGACATGGCGGTCACCGGCTGGCAGGACTGGTACGCGGAGGTGGACCGGGAGCTGCGGGCCCTGCGCGAGCGGTGCGAGCAGGTCTTCGTCTTCGGGCTCTCCATGGGCGGCGCGCTGAGTCTGCGGCTCGCGGCCAAGCACGGGGACGCGATCAGCGGTCTGGTGCTGGTCAACCCGGCCAACAAGGTGCACGGCCTCTCGGCGTACGCGCTGCCGGTCGCCCGCCATCTGGTGCGCACGACGAAGGGCGTGGCCGACGACATCGCGCTCCCGGGCGCCCACGAGGTGGGGTACGACAAGGTGCCGCTGCACGCCGCCCACTCGCTGCGGCAGTTCTTCCGGCTGGTCGACGGCGAGCTGCCCCAGGTGACGCAGCCGGTGGTGCTGCTGCACAGCCCGCAGGACCATGTCGTGCCGCCCGCGGACAGCGCCCGCATCCTGAGCCGGATCTCCTCCACGGACGTCACGGAGATCCTGTTGGAACAGAGCTACCACGTCGCGACGTTGGACCATGATGCGGAGCGGATCTTCGATGAGAGCTACCGGTTCATCGGCCGTCTCGCACCGAGCGTCGGGAAGAAGGGGAGCACGTCCGGTGGCTGAGCACGACGCGGAACGCCCAGGCGGCGACGAGGAGCGTGAACCGCGCCCCACGGAGCCCGCGGCCGTCCCGGAGGGGAAGAAGCCGCCGGCGGCGGAGGGGGCTGAGCAGGAGCGGGCGATCGACGAGGACGCGGCCTGGGCCGCGATCGTCGCGGGGTACGGGGAGGAGCCGCCGGACCCGCCGGGCGCCAAGCCGTTCAAGTCGGTGGAGGACCTGGCCCTGCTGGAGGACGACCAGCGCAACGCGGTGGGCCCGCAGGACGGGCCGGCCGGGAACCCGGCGGACAAGGGGTCCGGCAAGACGCCCCCCAAGCCTCCGGAGAAGAAGCCTCTCGGCAGCTCCGTCGTCTTCGCGCCCGGCGTGGCCGGTCCCCGCGATTACGAACTGCCCGAGTCCAAGGACGACGGCATCGACGAGCCGGATGACGGCGACGAGGGCCACTTCGTGCCCCCGGAGCCGCCGCCGTTGCCGGAGGCGGACGTCACGGCGAAGTTCGCCTGGCTCGCGGTGATCGGCGGGCCGGTGCTGATGCTGGTGGCGGTGCTGCTCCAGTGGGAGATGACGTGGTGGCTCACCACGCTCTGCATCGGCGGATTCCTCGGCGGCTTCGCCACCCTGGTGGCCCGGATGCCGCACGATGACGATGACGACACCTACGGCGATCCGGGGCGCGGCGCGGTGGTGTGAGCGTCACCCGCGGGCAGTCTGAGCGCGGCCAGGACCGGCAGATGGTCGGTGGCCGCCCTCAGGTCTGCCGTGTTCACCCCGGGCAGCCCGGCCGGGACGCCGCAGCCGAGCACCTCGATGCCCGGTGTCGCGAACACCGCGTCGATGCGCTTGCGCGGGTGGTCCGGAGGGAAGGTCAGCTCCTCGCCCCAGGGCGCCACGGCCCGGCAGTCCTGAAGCCGCCCGGCCAGACGCCTGAACGCCTTCCCGGTCGGTACGTCATTGAGGTCGCCGCCCGCCACGGCGTGCTCCACGCCCATCGACGCCAGCCGCTCCAGGAGCAGGTCCGCCTGGGCGAGGCGTTCGTCGCGCTGGAGGCTCAGATGGCAGCTCAGCACGCCGAGCCGGGTCCCGGCGATCCTCACCACAGCGGTGGCGAAGCCTCTGCGGTGCAGGCCGGGGGTGAGCGGCAGCAGGACGTCCTCGGTGCGCTCGACGGCCGCCCGCAGCGAGCACAGCAGCAGCGGCCCGGCGGCGGTCGCCCCGCCGCTGAGGACCACGAGGCCGCTGCTCTTCGCCAGCCGCGCCGCGGCCTTGCGCCAGCGGAAGAAGCGCGGGGCCTCCTGGACGAGGACGAGGTCGGGGGCGCAGGCGCGGATGACCCGGGCCAGGGCCGCGGTGTCGTCGTGCATCGAGCGCACGTTGTAGCTCAGCACTCTGATGACGGCTGAACCGTCCAGCTCGGTACGGGAGTCGGGCAGCGGCGTCAGGACCATGCGGGCCACGATACGACGGGCGCCCGCCGGGCCCCGGAGGGCGGCGACGGGCGCCTGATGCGTCGTACGGTCCCGCGGTGCGGGTGCGCTCAGCCCTGGCGGGCCAGGTCGGCGGCGCCCACGAGCCCTGCCTTGCCGCCGAGTTGGGCGGCGAGCACCTGCGCGTGCGGGCGCCACTCGCCGCCGATCAGCCAGCGCCGGAACGACTTGCGGATCGGGTCGAGGACCAGCTCGCCCTCGTCGGAGACGCCGCCGCCGACGATGAACGCGGACGGGTCGAACAGCGAGGCGAGGTCGGCCAGTCCGGAGCCGGCCCAGCGGGCCAGCTCGCGGAAGGAGTCGATGGCCACCGGGTCGCCCTGCCGGGCGGCCTCGCTGATGTGCTTGCCCTCGATGCCCTCCACCGTGCCGTCGCCGAGGCCGAGCAGTATGGCGGCGTTCTCGGGGGTGGCGTTGGCGCGCTGCTTCGCGTACCGCACGAGGGCGCGGCCGGAGGCGTACTGCTCCCAGCAGCCCTGGCTGCCGCAGCCGCAGAGCAGGCCGTCCGGGACGACCCGGATGTGGCCGAACTCGGCGGCCACGCCGAAGCGCCCGCGGCGCAGCTTGTTGCCGATGATGATGCCGCCGCCGAGGCCGGTGCCGAGCGTGATGCAGATGACGTCGTCGTGGCCCTGGCCCGCACCGAAGCGGTATTCGCCCCAGGCGGCGGCGTTGGCGTCGTTCTCGACGACGACGGGCAGGCCGACGCGCTGTTCGACCTTGTCCTTGAGCGGTTCGTGACGCCAGTTGATGTTCGGTGCGAACAGGACGGTGGCGCGCTTGTCGTCGACATATCCGGCGGCGCCGATCCCGACGGCCTCCACCTCGTGGCCCTCGCTCGCGCCGGCGACCGCCGCGCTGATCGCGTCGACGATGCCTTCGGCCGTCGGCGGGGTCGCCACCTTGAACGTCGAGAGGATCCGGCCCTCTTCGTCGACCACTCCAGCCGCGATCTTCGTGCCGCCGATATCGACGCCGATGGTGAGTCCCATGAATCCCTCAGTTTCGGTCGAGCCCCGCTAGGGGCAACCGTACCCGAGGCAGGGGCCCGGACCGGCCGGAGCGGGTCAGTCCAGGTCGATGCGTTCGGTGCCGGAAGGGCCCTCGTCGCGCGGGTCGGACGGGTCCTCGGCGGCCTTCTTCGAGGGGCTCGTGGTGCCGGACGCGCCCTCGGTGGTGCGCGTCCAGCGGCTCTCCTGGCCCTCGACGGCGGAGCGGTAGGCGGCCAGCAGCTCGTTGCCCGCGGCGGCGAGGTGGTCGAAGAGCTCCGGGTTGCGCTCGATGACCGGCTCGACGGCGGACTTCGCCTGCCGGATGGCCTGCTGCACCGCGCCCTGGGCGGCGGAGCCGAGCAGCGGGGTCTGGAGCGAGGAGACCTTGTCGGCGACGGCGTCGGCCAGCTTGCGCAGCTCCTCGGCGGCGGAGCCGGGCTGCGGGCCGTACTGGGCGCGGCGGCGGGCCTTCTCCGCTGCGAGGTCCTCGGCGCAGGCATCGGCCCACGCGTCGCCGTCGACGGGACGATCGGTGGCTTCACTCATGGCGGGCTCCTGCGACGCGGGCGGCCGACGGTCGGCCTGCGGTTCACGTACTACCGACGTTACCCGAACGGCCGCACCGCGTTCAGGAGGTGCGGGGCCACAGCTCCGGGTCCGGCGTGAACCGGACCCGCAGCACCCCGCCGGTCAGGGCCGCGCCGGAGACGGTGCACCGGCGCAGCGCGGAGGCGAGCCGCGCGATGCGGTGGAACGGGCCGACGGTCAGGAGGAGTTCGTCGCCCCGGCGGACCAGGCGCAGGTCCTCCTTGGCGGCGCCGGGCAGCGGCAGGCACCAGGTGAGGGTCGCCGTGCCGCCCTCGGCGTCCGGCGCCTCCTCGATCCACCAGGGGTCCTCGGCCCGGCCCGCCGGGCGGGCGTCCGGGGCGGGGACCTCCAGCTCGGCCAGGTCCGCCGGGCCCTGGAGCTCGCGTCCCTGGTGGGCGGCCTCGTGCACGGGAACGTCCGGGGCCCATTCCTGGTGCCAGTGGTCCAGGCACTTCTCCTGCTGGGCGGCGAGCCCGGCGAAGAACGGGTCGCAGGAGTGCCGGGGCAGTACGCGGGAGGCGACGAGCAGGTCGGCGCGCAGCCCGTGCAGGGCGAGCCCGGCGCGGGCGGCGCGCAGGGTGTCCTCGGCGGTGGGGCCCGGTTCGGCGACCAGACGGAGCGTGGTGGCGTCGTCCTCGATCAGGGCCTGTACGGCGGCCAGCTCGGTGTCCTTGCGGGCGGCGGCCTCGTACAGCCACTGGGCGGGCATGGGGACCCCGGCGAGCTGGGCGAGGACCGGGCGCAGGGCGCGGGCGGCCTGGCGTTCGGCGGGCAGCAGCCGGCGCAGATAGCGGCGCAGCTGCCCGGGGAGGGCGAGCAGGGCGAGGGCGTCGGGCAGCGGCGGGAGGTCGACGACGAGGGTGTCGTAGCCACGGGCGGACCAGTCGCCCACGGCGGCGCGGTGCAGGGTGTGCAGCAGCGCGAGCTGCGGGGAGCCGGGGAGTTCGGTGATCTCCTCGCCCTCCAGCCGTCCCGCGCCGAGCAGGTCCAGGACACCGGAGGCGCGCTTCTGGAGTTCGGTGAGTTCGGCGCGGAAGTGCTCGCCGGAGTCGATCCGGGCGTGGTCGAGCCCCTCGGTGACCTCGGTGGGCGCCGTGCCGTCGGGGAAGCCGGGTATGGCCTCGGCGGAGATCAGGAGGGTGCGGCTGCCGCCCTCGGCCGCGGCCAGCGCGCTCGCCGCGGCGACGGTGGTGCGGCCCGCGCCGCCGGGGCCGGTGACCAGGACCGTACGCACGGCTCTCAGGCCTGCGGGACGGACTCGACGCGCTTCTTCAGACCGGCGAGGGCACGGTCGATGATGACCTTCTCGGCCTTGCGCTTGATCATGCCGAGCAGCGGGATCTTGACGTCGACGGCGAGCTTGTAGGTGACCTCGGTGCGCTCGCCGCCGCCGAGCGGGGCGAGGGCGTACGTACCGTCCAGGGAGCGCAGCATCTGGGACTTGACGAGGGTCCAGCTGACCTCGTTCTCGCCGGTCCAGGTGTAGGAGAGGACGTGGTCGTCCTTGATCGCTCCGGCGTCCAGGACGAGGCGGACCTGTTCGGCGCGGCCCTGGTCGTCGGTGGAGAGGACCTCGGCCTCCTTCACCTCGCCGGTCCACTCCGGGTAGCGGGCGAAGTCGGCGATCACGCCCATGACGTCGGCCGGTGCCGCCTCGATCGTGATGTTCGAGCTGGTGTGTTCAGCCATCGCCGTGGCCCTCCAGTGCGGTGTAACCGGTCGCGTTCGGCAGAAGCCTGCCGCTGTGCAGGCTATCGCGTGCCCGGGGCGCCCCGGTCCACGGCCCGGCTGCCCGCACTCACCAGCTCAGCGCCCAGGGCGTTCCGGTCGAGGCGAAGTGGCCGACGTTGACGCACTCGGTGGTCCCGATCCGCATCCGACGGACCAACGGCTGGTGAACGTGGCCGAAAAGCGCGTACCGGGGGCGGGTGGTGCGGATCGCCTCCAGCAGGGCGCGGCTGCCGCGTTCGAAGCGGCGGGCGACGGTGTCGTACGTCAGCTCGGGGACCTCGGGCGGGATGTGCGAGCAGAGGACGTCGACCGGGCCGAGCGCCTCTACCTTGGCGGCGTACTCCTCGTCGCTGATCTCGTACGGGGTGTTCATCGGGGTCTTCAGGCCACCGCCGACGAAGCCGAAGACGCGGCCGCCTATCTCCACCCGCTCCCCGTCCAGCACGGTCGTGCCCGGGCGGGCGTACTCGGGCCAGAGGTCGGGGACGTCGACGTTGCCGTAGGTGGCGTACGTCGGAGTGGGGAAGGCCGCGAAGAGTTCGGCGTACTGCCGTCGTACGGCGCCGAGGATCTCGGTGTTGCGGTCGCGGCCCGCCCACAGCTCGCGGCCGAAGGCGCGGGCCTCCTCGTAGCGGCGGGCGGTGCGCAGCGCGACGATGCGGTCGGCGTTCTCCCTGCCGAACAGATCGGGGAAGATGCCGCGCGAGTGGTCGGCGTAGTCGAGGAAGAGCACCAGGTCACCGAGGCAGATCAGGGCGTCGGCGCCGTCCCCGGCGCGGGCCAGGGCCTCGGTGTTGCCGTGCACATCGCTGATCACATGGATCCGGGTCGACCCCCCGGTCCGGCCCCGACTGTCCGGTTCGCTGCCTCGCATGGGATCACCCTAGAGCGCCCCTTCCAACGCTGGGTAGACCGTTCCGGACCTGCGGTTACTTCCAAGTCGTCACAGCAGTGGACTACTGTGCGCGAAAGGGCCATTTATATGTGTGATGCATAAGACATCTGGCCGGAACCCCCTATCCGGAACCGAGTACTGGTGGGTAACGTCCGGGCAGTCCAGTCGTGCTCACCCCACTGAGCACCCGCCACTCTTGGACCGCAGCCGGTGCGTCACACAGAGCCGTGGCACCGGAGCCCGATGAGGAGCAGCAGTCTTGCGCGAGTTCAGCCTTCCGGCCCTGTACGAGGTCCCGACGGACGGCAATCTGACGGATCTCATCCGCCGCAACGCCGCTCAGCATCCCGAAGTCGCGGTGATGAGCCGCAAGGTGGCCGGTGTCTGGACGGACGTCAGCGCCACCCAGTTCCTGGCCGAGGTGCGAGCCGCCGCCAAAGGGCTGATCGCCTCGGGCGTGCAGCCCGGCGACCGGGTCGCCCTGATGTCGCGCACCCGCTACGAGTGGGTGCTGCTGGACTTCGCGATCTGGAGCGCCGGCGCGGTGACCGTGCCGGTGTACGAGACCAGCTCCGCCGAGCAGTTGCAGTGGATCCTCGGTGACTCCGGGGCGGTGGCGGTGCTCGTGGAGAGTGACGCGCACGCGGCGGCCGTGGCCTCCGTGCGGGATTCGCTGCCGGAGCTGACGCAGGTCCGGCAGATCGACGCGGGCGCGGTGGAGGCGCTGGTCAAGGCCGGGGCCGAGGTCTCGGACGAGACCGTGGACCTGCGGATGGTCAGCGCCAAGGCGGACGACCCGGCGACCATCGTCTACACCTCGGGCACCACTGGCCGCCCCAAGGGCTGTGTGCTGACGCACCGCAGCTTCTTCGCGGAGTGCGGCAACGTGGTGGAGCGGCTGAAGCCGCTGTTCCGTACGGGCGACTGCTCGGTGCTGCTGTTCCTGCCCGCCGCCCATGTGTTCGGCCGGCTGGTCGAGGTGGCCTCGGTGATGGCGCCGATCAAGCTCGGCTGCGTACCCGACATCAAGAACCTCACAGAAGAACTGGCCTCGTTCCGGCCGACGCTGATCCTGGGTGTGCCCCGGGTCTTCGAGAAGGTCTACAACGCGGCCCGCGCCAAGGCGCAGGCGGACGGCAAGGGCAAGATCTTCGACCGGGCCGCCGACACGGCGATCGCCTACAGCCGGGCGCTGAGCACCCCGCAGGGGCCTTCGCTGGGGCTGAGGCTCAAGCACAAGCTGTTCGACAAGCTGGTCTACGGGAAGCTGCGCGCGGTGCTCGGCGGCCGGGGCGAGCACGCGATCTCCGGCGGCGCCCCGCTGGGCGAGCGGCTCGGCCACTTCTACCGGGGCATCGGCTTCACGGTCCTGGAGGGCTACGGCCTGACCGAGAGCTGTGCGGCGACCGCCTTCAACCCGTGGGACCGGCAGAAGATCGGCACGGTCGGCCAGCCGCTGCCCGGTTCGGTGGTGCGGATCGCGGACGACGGCGAGGTGCTGCTGCACGGCGAGCACCTGTTCACCGGCTACTGGAAGAACGAGTCGGCGTCCGTCGAGGCGCTGGCGGACGGCTGGTTCCACACCGGTGACGTCGGCACGCTGGACGAGGACGGCTACCTCGCGATCACCGGCCGCAAGAAGGAGATCATCGTCACGGCGGGCGGCAAGAACGTCGCCCCGGCGGTGATCGAGGACCGCATCCGCGCCCACGCGCTGATCGCCGAGTGCATGGTCGTCGGCGACGGCCGCCCGTTCGTCGGCGCGCTGGTCACCCTGGACGAGGAGTTCCTGGGCCGCTGGGCCGAGGAGCACGGCAAGCCGGCGGGTTCGACGGCGCTCTCGCTGCGCGAGGACCCGGAGCTGCTGGCCGAGGTGCAGCGGGCGGTGGACGACGGGAACGCGGCGGTCTCCAAGGCTGAGTCGGTGCGCAAGTTCCGTATCCTGCCGGCCCAGTTCACCGAGGAGGCGGGCCACATCACGCCGTCGCTGAAGCTGAAGCGGAACGTGGTGGCGAAGGACTTCGCGGACGAGGTGGAGTCGATCTACCGCGCCTGAGCGCTACGGAGCAGGGGCCCGCGCCCGTGACGGCGCGGGCCCCTGCCGCGTACTCACAGCAGTGTCTTGAGCTTCTCCGCCAGCAGGTCCCAGCGCCACTTCTCCTCGACCCAGGCCCGGCCCCGCTCCCCCATCCGCTGCCGCAGCTCCGGGTCCCCGAGCAGCGTGACGATCCGGTCCGCCGACTCCTCGGCGCTGCCGCCGCGCACCACCCACCCGGTCTCGCCGTCCAGCACCGCGTCCGGAGCGCCGCCCGAGTCTCCGGCCACCACGGGCAGTCCGGTCGCGGACGCCTCCAGGTAGACGATGCCGAGGCCCTCCACGTCGAGGCCGCCCCGCCGGGTCCGGCAGGGCATCGCGAAGACGTCCCCGGCCCCGTAGTGCGCGGGCAGCTCCGCCCACGGCACGGGCCCGGTGAACCGTACCGAGTCCTCGACGCCGGTCTCCGCCGCGAGCCGCTTCAGGTCCTTGGCGTACGGTCCGCCGCCGACGACCAGGAGCACCGCGTCCGGGATCTGCGCGAGGATCGCGGGCATGGCCAGGATCAGCGTGTCCTGGCCCTTGCGGGGCACCAGGCGCGAGACACAGACGATCACCGGGCGGTCGGAGAGCCCGAGACGGGCGCGGACCCGGTCTCCGCCGGACGCCGGGTGGAAGGTCTTCTCGTCGACGCCCGGGGGCAGTTGGACCATGCGGTCGGCGGCCTCGGCGGTGAGGGCTGACGCGATCCGGGAGCGGGTGTACTCACCGAGATAGGTGATCGTGTCCGTACCCTCGCCGATCCGGCGCAACAGCTGCCGGGAGGCGGGCAGCTGGGCCCATCCGGCCTCGTGCCCGTGGGTGGTGGCGACGAGCCGCCGGGCGCCGGCGCGGCGCAGGGCCGGGGCCATCAGGCCGAGCGGGGCGGCGGCACCGAACCAGACGGAGGTGCAGCCGTGTTCGCGCAGCAGGGCGGTGGCCCGCCGGGTGACGCGCGGGGTCGGCAGCAGCATCGTCGTACGGTCGCGGACGACGGTGAACGGCTGCTCGGCGTCGAAGGCGGCGGTGGCCGCCACTCCCTCGGCGCTCCGCTTCCAGGTGGAGGCGTAGACGACGACCCGGTCGGGGTCCAGACGCAGCGCCATGTTGTGCAGGAACGCCTGGATGCCGCCGGGGCGGGGCGGGAAGTCATTGGTCACGATCAAGGTCTTGTCCATCGCGGCTGACAGTACCGAACGGCCGCGCTTCACCGCTGACGCCGTCTCCCGGCGGCATCATGGGCCGCCGGGAATCCGGCAGGACAGGACACCCCTGGGGCGGCGGGCGACGACGGGACGGCGATGACGGGACGAGGACCCAGCGGCACCGGGCCGTGGCCGTACGCGGTGTGGGCGCTGAGCCGGGTCTGGCTGCTGCTGTGCGCGTTCAAGGCCGTCACCGTGCCGGGGCCGGACGTCACGGTGGACGTGTCGGTGATCTACCGGGGCTGGTACGAGGTGCTGCTGACGGGCACGTATCCGCTGTCCGACGTGACCTGGCAGTATCCGCCCGGGGCCGCCCTGGCGATCCTCTCCCCGGCCCTGCTGCCGTTCTGGGAGTACGCGACGGCCTTCGTCGTGCTCGTGCTCCTGTGCGACGCGCTGGTGCTGGGGCTGCTGCTGTACGCGGGGCGGCGGCCGGGGATGCGGGCGGCGGGGGCCTGGGTGTGGATCGCGGGGGTGCCACTGCTGGGGCCGACCGTCTACGCCCGCTACGACCTGATGGTGACGGCGGTCGCGGTGGCGGCGCTGCTGGCGGGGGTGCGCAGGCCCCGGGCGCTGGGGGCGCTGGCGGCGTTCGGGGCGCTGCTGAAGGGGTGGCCGGTACTGCTGCTGGTGGGGGTGCGGAAGGGGCGGCCGACGCGCGCGGCCTGGTCGGCGGCGGCGCTCTCGGCGGGCGGGCTGGCGCTGTCCTTCGCGCTGTGGATGCCGGGGGCGTTCGCGTTCCTGGCCTTCCAGCGGGACCGGGGCATCGAGGTCGAGTCGCTGGGGGCACTGGTCCTCCACGTGGCGCGGCGGTTCGGCTGGGAGGGCCGGGTGGAGCTGCGCTACGGCTCGCTGGAGTTCGTCGGACCGCACGTGGGGCTGGTCTCGTCGCTGGCGCTGGGGCTGGGTGTCCTGGCGCTGGGCTGGCTGCTGCTGTGGCGGCTGCGGGCCCGGACGTTCGCGGTGCACACCCCGGCCGAGGCGGCGTTCACGGCCGTGCTGCTGTTCACCGTCACGAGCCGGGTGATCAGCCCGCAGTACGTGGTGTGGCTGGTCGGCCTCGCGGCGGTGTGCCTGGTCTTCCGGGAGGCCGCGATGACCCTGCCCGCCGTGCTGGTCGTGGTGGCGGCGGGGGTGACGCTGCTGGAGTTCCCGATCGGCTTCGGCCATGTGGTGGCGAGCGACCTGTGGGGCGTGACGCTGCTGTTCGTCCGCAACGGGCTGCTGGTGGCGGCCTCGCTGCTCGCCGCGCGGCGGCTGTGGCGGTCGACGGTGCCGGGCGGGGGCCCGACGGCTTCGGCGCGGCCGGTGGGCGACGGTCAGCCGAGCCGGGTTCCGAGGTAGTCGCGCCAGTCGGCGGTGAACTCTTCCGGGTTGGTGCCGAGCACCGCGTCCATCGCCTGCTCCACCGCCCCTTCGCGTCCCTGATGGGCTCCCACGGCCGCGTAGAAGGCGATCAGCTTCTCCTTGCCCCACTTCTCCGCGATCAGCGCGCAGGCCAGCCAGCCGCCCTCGTAGGCCCGGGCGAGCTTCACGGGGTCCCCGTCGAAGCCGAAGTCCCGGTCGGCGGGGAGCCCGGCGGGCGTCTCACCGGCGCGGACGGCGGTGGTCAGCTCGGGGGCGACGACGTCGGCGGGGCGGTCCTCGCCCCGGTAGGCCGCCCAGTCGGCGAAGCCCTCGGAGAGCCAGACGGGGGTGGCCGTCGAGGTGCTGGTCCGGGTGGCGACATGGGTCGTCTCATGGGTCAGGACGATCCGCTGCCCGAAACTGCCCAGGGTGGCGTATGCCTGCGGGTTGACGATCACCCGGTCGGCGATGGCCGGGCGCTTGCCGGTGCCGCCACCGACCTCGCCGGTGGTGACGGCCGCTATCCCCCGGTAACTGGCCTCCGGCGAGCCCAG
Source organism: Streptomyces sp. WZ.A104 (assembly GCF_002382885.1). GTDB lineage: Bacteria > Actinomycetota > Actinomycetes > Streptomycetales > Streptomycetaceae > Streptomyces. The sequence continues at coordinate 21,899 of NZ_NWVL01000043.1, read as the reverse complement.
CAGCCGTGCCATGTCCTCCACGGAGTCCGGGACGAGCACCACCACCCGGCGGTTCCAGGGCCGGGGCCAGGCGTCCGAGACGGCCGGTACGGCGAGGTCCACGGTGTCGGCGATCCGGCGCAGCTCCTCCTCGGTCCGTCCGACGCCCAGGACGATGCTGTGAGCGCCTTCCACGACCTCCACGTCCCCCTGCTGCCACAGCTGCCCCGATGAGCCCTTGGCGGGCCGGTCGGCGGTGATGTACCAGCGCCCGCCGTCGCGCATCAGCTCCAGGGTGCGGCGGGTGGCGACCGGGGCGGTGTCGTAGCCCTTGATCCGGTAGCGCAGCTCCACCTCGGCGGTGGCCCAGTCGCCTTCCCGCTCGCCGATGTCCTTCACCTCGTACGTCCAGGACTTCAGGGGTACGTCGGCGAGGTTGGCGAGCTCGGTGCGCTGGACGGCCCGCAGCTTCTCCGCGTCGGGGGCGAGTGCGTCGAGGTAGCCCGCCGGGTCGCGCGCCAGGACGGCGGTCGCCCGGCCGTCCAGTACGGCGGTGATCTCCCCGGCGGTGAGGGAGGTGCGGGTCTCCTCGGGGGCGGCCGTGCAGGCGGACGCGGTCAGCAGGGCGGCGAGCACGAGTCCCGCCGCTCGCCGCCGTCCACGGGGGCCTCCCCGTCGCGCATCAGGTCTGTGTACGGCCACCCTGCCGATCGTACGGTCGGATCCGGGCGGCGGTCAGATCCGGGTGACCGAGGAGACGGGCATCATGCCGACCGGGTCGTAGCGGACCGGGGCGCCCGGATACGGGGCGTGGATGACCTGGCCGTTGCCGACGTACATGCCGATGTGGCTGGCGTCCGCCCGGTAGGCGACCAGGTCGCCGGGCTGCGCCTGGGAGAGCGGCACCATGCGGCCCGCGTACCGCTGGGCCTGCGAGGTGCGGGGCAGGGTCACCCCGGCCTGGGCGTAGGCCCACTGCATGAGCCCGGAGCAGTCGAATCCGGAGGGCCCGTTGGCACCCCATACGTACGGCTTTCCGAGCGCCTGGTGGACGGCGGCCACGGCGGCCATGGCGCGGGGTGATCCGGGGGCGACGCCGGAGAGGTCGGGCGCGCCGTCGCGGCCGGAGCGGGAGGCGCGGTCGAAGTCGGCGCGCTCCTCGGGCGGCAGGGAGTTCAGCAGCTGCCGGGCCTGGCGGAGCTTGGCCTCGACGGTGCGTTTGTGGCGGGTGAGGGCGGCCCGGTCACGCTCCAGAGCGGCCAGGGCGCGGGTGGCCTCGGCACGGGTCTGGGCGACCTTGCGCTGGGCCTGGCGGAGCCGGTCCAGGGTCATCGCCTGGCGGGCGCCGACCCGGTCGAGGACGGCGGCCCGCTCCAGGTAGGTGTCCGGGTCGGAGGAGAGCAGCAGCGCGAGGGCCGGGTCGATGGTGCCGCTGCGGTACTGAGCACCCGCCATCGCGCCGAGCTCGTCGCGCATGAGGTTGACGCGCTCCTGGCCACGGGCCGTGGCGTCCTGGGCGCGGTCCGCCTCGCCGCGCAGCCGGTCCACGCGCTCCCCGGCCTCGTTGTACCGCTCGGTGGCCTGCTCGGCCTCGCCGTAGAGCCGGTCGACGGCGGCCTTGGCGCTCTCCCGGGTGTCCTTGGGGTCGGCGCTCGCCGGGGCCCCGGTCAGCGTCGCGGCCGCGGTGGCGGCGGCCGCCGAGAGGACCGTGACGCGAACGCCCCGACCCCGGCCCGGCTGTGTGGAACGGCGATGGGACACCACAGGTAACCGCACTCCCTTCCGCTGACGCGGTCGTGCGCAGCCCCTGCCGCCCGGGCGGGCGGACCGACGACCGGGAGCTGCACAGCAGCCAGACAGTAATCGGCCCACTACGCACCGGCCAAAGACCGCGCCGAGGACGGAAAGGGGTGCGGAAGGGCGCCGAACGCCGCCGCCCCGCCGGTGACCTCGGGTCTCCGGCGGGGCGGGGCGTCAGCGTGCGGTGCGGCGATTCCCTCGTTCGGGCGCGCCGTGGCGTCAGATACGGACGCCGAACTGGAAGGTGCCCATGTAGTCCATCGACTCGTAGCGGACGACGGTGCCGGGCTTGGGGGCGTGCAGGATCTGGTTGTTGCCCGCGTAGAAGCCGACGTGCGACAGGCCGTTGAAGAAGACCAGGTCGCCCGGCTTGAGCTGGCTGCGGCCGATCCTCGTGCCGTCGTGCTGCTGGGTGTACGTGGTCCGGGTGATGGAGACACCGGCCTGGGCGAAAGCCCACTGGGTCAGCCCGGAGCAGTCGTAGGAGTTGGGGCCGGAGCCGCCGGAGACGTACGGCTTGCCGATCTGGGTGGCGGCGGCGGCGAGGGCGGCCGCACCGCGGTTGGAGGCGGGGGCCTCCTTGCCGAGCTCGACCCGCTCGGTGGAGGCGCGGCTGGCACGGTTCTCCTCCTCCTGGATCTTCGCGCGCTCTGCGGCGGTCAGGCTGTTGAGGAGGCGCTGCGCGTCGGCGAGCTTGCCCTGGTACTTCTTCTTGTTCTCGCCGAGCGCCTTGCGGACGTCGGCGAGGTCGCCGAGCTTGTCCTGCGCTTCCTTGCGCTGCTGGGCGAGAGTGCGCTGCTTGGACTGGATCTTCTGCAGCGACTCCGTCTGCTTGACCGTCAGCTGATCGAGCGCGGAGGCCTGGTCGAGGAAGCTGTCCGGGTCGGAGGCGAGGAAGAGGGCCACCGAGGGGTCGATGCCGCCCGAGCGGTACTGGGCGGTGGCGATCGAACCGAGTTCGCCGCGCAGGTCGTTGAGCTCGCCCTGTCCGCGGGCGACCTTGTCCTGGAGCGCGTCGACCTGCTTCTTGAGCTTGTCCTGCTGCTCCTTGGCCCCGTTGTACTTCTCGGTGGCCGCCTCGGCCTCGTGGTAGAGCTTGTCGACCTTCGCCTTGACTTCGCTCTTGCTCGGCTTGGGGTCGGCGTGGGCGGCCTGGGAGGTCAGGGCCACGGCCGCAGCGGCGGTCGCGGTGAGCACGGTCACACGAGTGCGGCTCGGCTGCTTGGGACGACGGTGGGACGCCACGGAGGCGAGCTCCTTCTTCCTCTGAGCCGCCTACCGGGCTGTGGGGGAAAGAATCCCCGGCTCCGTACAACGTCACGGAGCAACGTCACGGACTCGGCGGTTCCTCCGCTGCCACCCCGGGTGGGTGATCAACCGTGCGAAGGTTCGAGGCCTGACCCTAGTGACCATCTCGTGATCAGTTCAAATCCTCACAGGAATTTTCTCGTCACACCAGGCACTTCTTTACTCTCACCCCACCGCGTGTAGCAGCGACTTGACGGTACGTTCCCGCAAATCCGACATGCCACACATGCGGAACATCCACCTCAGGGAGCCCTCTAGACGCGGGAAAGCCGCTTGAGGAGCAAGACGGACGCGACCGGCCGGGCCCCGGCCTTGGCCACGCCGTCCGCCACCTCCCGGTCGGTGGAGACGACCACCACGGGCCGTCCCGGCGGTTCGGCGCGGGCCAGTTGGCGGATCAGCTCGTCCGCCGTGACCCCTGCCTTGCTGAACAGCACCCGCACCCCGCGCGGCGGCGCGAGCAGCACGGGCGCGGCGAGCTCGGCGCCGTCGAAGACGCAGGTCATCTCCGCGCCGGTCTGCGCGGCCAGCACCGAGAGGCCGCCCAGCAGCCGCAACCGCTGCTTCTCCAGCGGCATCTGGGGATAGCCGGTCTTGGTCACGTTGTAGCCGTCCACGATGAGGTGGGCCTGCGGCAGCGCCAGCAGCTGGTCCAGCAGCGCCGGATCCGTCTCCGAAAGGGCTCTGGCGGCAATGTCCTTGGGCGACATCCGGCCCGGCTCCACCGCGTCCACGGTGTCCGCGGGATGCGTCGTCACCGGGGGCAGGGCCAGTTCGCGCCGGAGCCCCGAGGCGGCGTCCAGCACGGTGTCCAGCAGCAGGCGCAGCCGCATGTCCTCCACCGAGCGGCCCTCGCGGGCGGCCCGGCGGCTCGCCTCCAGGGCGGACTCCGCCTCCCCCAGACGCCCCTTGAGCCGGCGCGACTCGCTCTCGGCGGCGGAGACCTGGGCGGCCGCCTCGGCCCGTACGGTGTCGGCGGCGGCGGCGCTGCGGCGCAGGGCGGCCTCGCCGCGCTTGACCTCGCTCAGGGCGCTGCGCAGCTTGCGGTGGAGCGATTCGGCCTCCTTGCGGGCCGCCTCCAGCTCGGTGCGCAGCCGCTCCGTCTCGGCGCGGGTGTGGGCGCGGGCCCGCTCCAGCTCCTCCCGCAGCTGGACCAGTTCGCGCCGGGTCTCCTCGTCGGCCCGTTCCGCGTCCGCGCGCTGGACCTCCTCGCCCGCGGCTTCGACGAGCTTGACCCAGCCCACCGGGCGCAGCACGTACGCGGCGGCGGCCACATCGAGGGGGTCGGCGGCGGCGGGCGGCGAACCCGCCTCCAGCGCACCGGCCAGCTCCGGCTGGGACTGGCCCAGCCGCTCACCGATCCGCTGCCGGAAGAGGGCGTCGCTCTCCAGCGCGGCGGCCATCGCGTTCCCGGCGAACTTGGCCCGACGGGTCGGCGTGAACCGGGCATACTGCCGCAACTGGGTGGGCAGTTCGGCGACGGTCAGTCCGCCGAAGGCATCGGAGACCAGGGCGACGACCCGCCGCCGTACACCTTCGGGCAGCGGACGGTCGAGCGCCTCTGCGCCGCCGTCGGCCGCATCGGCCGGTTCGGCGCCGCTGGTCGGCTGATCCACCGTCCGTCACCCCATAGATATGTCGATGGGTGCGCTCCCTCAGGAAGCGGCACCCGGCCTGTCCACCAGTTCGATCTGATCCACCGCATTGCACCAACGACAGCGGACGGACTCGATGGTCTCACTGACCACCTCCCGCTCCTCGACACTCGACTCACCGGCCAGGTCGAGGTGCACGTACTCCACGACCTTGGAGGAGCGGGTCACGTCGAAGCGCGTGAGATTGCCGCACAGCGTGCAGCGCCAGCGGGTCCCGTCCGTCGGCAGGGGAACCGTCGTCATCGTTGCGTCCTCTTTCGTCGTCTGCCGGAGCCCGCGCCGGGCGCGCCGCCGCGTCTCTTCCTGTCCTACGCCAAGGATCTCGCGGTGCGCCGTCGAACTGCGGAAGTCCTGGCGTAACCCTACGGCCTCGCGTATAAGCATCGGCACGGCGAGGCGCTCCGTCCCCTTCTCCGCCGGTACGTCATGCTCTGTACATGATCGATTGGCGGCAGGTCGGCCGACGGGCCACGGCCGGGAGGCTCCGGGAGACGGCGACGGCGAGCGGTGCCCCGGTCACGTACGGGCTGATCGCCCTGTGCGTCGTGATCTTCCTGGTCAGCCCGCTGTCCGGCTTCCACGCCTCGTACGGCACCGAGGACGCGCTGCTCGCCGCGCAGGCCGGGTACTTCGAGCGGTGGGGAGTGATCCCCGCGGAGCTGTGGGACGGCTCGGCACATGCGCTGATCACGCCGTTCACCGCGCTGTTCGTCCACGGCAGCTGGCTGCACCTGCTGGGGAACCTGCTGTTCCTGTACGTGTTCGGCGCGATGGCCGAGGAGCGCATGGGCCGGGTGCGGTTCGCCCTGTTCTACGTGGGCTGCGGCTATGTGGCCCTCGTCTGCTACGCGGCGGCGCACGCGGACTCCGGACAGACGCTGGTCGGGGCGTCGGGCGCGATCTCCGCGGTGCTCGGCGCGTTCCTGTACCTGTTCCCCAGGGCCCGGGTGACCAGCCTGTTCCCGTTCCTCTTCTTTCTACCGCTGCGCTTTCCCGCCTGGATCGTGCTGGTCTTCTGGTTCGGGCTCCAGTGGGCGGCGGCACAGGGCGCGGACTCCGGACCCGGCGTGGCGTATCTGGCGCATGTGGCCGGGTTCGCCGTCGGGTTCCTCTACGCCTGGGGGCGCTATGGGCGTAGGGCTAGAGTGAAGGTTCCAGCCACGGCCACCGAGGGAGACAGCCAGCCGTGATCACCGCGATCGTGCTCATCAAGACCAGCGTGGACCGGATTCCGGAGATCGCCGAGGCCATCGCCGCGCTGGACAGTGTCAGCGAGGTCTTCTCCGTCACCGGTACCTACGACCTGATCGCCATGGTCCGGGTCGCCCGCCACGACGACCTCGCCGATGTCATCCCCGGCCGGATCAGCAAGATCCCGGGCGTCGAGGGCACCGACACCCATGTGGCGTTCCGTACGTACTCCCAGCACGACCTGGAAGCGGCGTTCGCCATCGGCCTCGACGCGTAGGCGAACCGCTTCGGCCGGGGACAGGCGGTGCGCCTGTCCCCGGCCGAAGTGGTTCACGGGGTCTCTCGGACCTGGACCTGGGCGATCCCGCCCCGGTCCGGTACGCAACGGCCGTCCTCGGTGCGGTACTTCCACCGGGCGCCCTCGCGGACCAGCTCGGTGACCGCGCGCAGGAAGCGCTCGATGTGCTCGTCCGGCGTACCGGCGCCGAAGCTGACCCGGATCGCGTTCAGGGACCGTTCGCCCGGCTCGGCCTCGGGGGCGCCGCACTCGCCCGGGTCCTGCGGGTCGCTGCCGAGGAGGGTACGCACGAGCGGGTGGGCGCAGAAGAGGCCGTCACGGACGCCGATGCCGTACTCCGCGGAGAGGGCTGCGGCGAAGTGGGAGCTGTTCCAGCCGCGCACCACGAAGGAGATGACCCCGACCCGGGGCGCGTCGTCGCCGAACAGCGAGAGCACCCGCACCTCGGGGACGTCCGCGAGCCCCTCGCGGACCCGGCGCACCAACTCCTGTTCGCGGGCGACCAGGGTGTCGAAGCCCGCCTCGGTCAGGGCCTTGCAGGCGGAGGCGATGGAGTAGACCCCGATGACGTTGGGCGAACCGGCCTCGTGGCGGGCGGCGGTGGTGTGCCAGTCGACCTCCACCCCGCCGTCGGCGCGCCGGGCGACCTTGCGGGAGGCGCCGCCGCCGGCGAGGTACGGCTCGGCCGCCCGGAGCCAGTCGGCGCGTCCGGCCAGGACCCCGGAGCCGAAGGGCGCGTACAGCTTGTGCCCGGAGAACGCGACCCAGTCGACGTCGAGTTCGGCGATGTCGACGGGGTGGTGCGGGGCGAGCTGGGCGGCGTCCAGGACGATCCGGGCACCGTGTGCGTGGGCGGCGGCGGCCAGTTCCCTCACCGGCCACAGCTCGCCGGTCACGTTGGAGGCTCCGGTGACGCAGACGAGGGCGGGGCCGTAGGGGGCTCGGTCGGCCAGCGCGCGCTCCAGGGTCTCGACCGCCTGGCTCGGGGTGCGGGGCGCGTTGAGGTAGGTGACTTGGGCGTCGCGCCAGGGCAGCAGGGAGGCGTGGTGCTCGGTCTCGTACACGAACACCTGGCAGTCGGCGGGGATCGCGGCGGCCAGCAGGTTGAGGGAGTCGGTGGTGGAGCGGGTGAAGACGACCTGGTCGTCGGCGCGGCAGCCGAGGAACTCCGCGACCGTGCGGCGGCTGTTCTCGAAGAGGTCGGTGGAGAGCTGCGAGAGGTATCCGGCCCCGCGGTGGACGCTGCCGTAGTACGGGGCATAGGCGGCGACGTCGTCCCAGACCCGCTGGAGGGCCGGGGCGCTGGCGGCGTAGTCGAGTGCGGCGTAGGTGACCTCACCGCCGGTGACGAGCGGAACGGTGACGTCCTGCCCCAGAACGGGCAGCGGGGCACAAACCGACGGGTCGAGGGCAGCGGTGGAGACAGACATGGCGAACTCCCGTAACAGGCAGGCGAGATCCACGTGCCGGCGGGTACGCGGCAGCGCGGGAGAAGAAAGGAAAAGTGCGCGGAAGAGGGCGGTCAGCCCTGGGCCCGCGAGCACGGCCTGAGCCGAACGACGGGCCCTAACGCATTCGCTTGCTCACAAGAGGCTCCCTAGGGACCAGGACCCCGGGGGCTGGCATCCGCTGGATGCCGAGGGGCCCGCGCTTGCCGCAGACCTCGCTGCCTACGGCCTGGTCTTCACCCGGGGCACCCCGCCACGGACGGAGGGTTGCCGGACAGCGGGCCGGGGCCGTAGTCGCTGTCACTCATGACCTGCGCAGCATCTTGCCATACGCCCGCACGCGCGCAAGGGCGCGGTCCGGTATCCGGACTGCGCCCCGCGTCACACCGTGTGCGCCGGAGGTGTCTCTCCGGCGTGCTCAGGCGTTGCTGGCGGCGACCCAGCGTTCCAGGGCGCGCTTGGCCGCGCCGGAGTCGATGGCCTCGGCCGCCACGGCGATCTTCGCCGCGATCTGCTCGGTGAGCGCGCCGGGGCCCGGGTCGAGCGCGACCAGCGCGGCCGCCGAGTTGAGCAGCGCCGCCTCGCGCACCGCGCCCCTCTCGCCGTCCAGCAGGCGGCGGGCCACATCGGCGTTGTACGAGGCGTCGGCGCCGCGCAGCGCCTCGACGGGGACGATGGGCAGCCCGACGTCGCGCGGGTCGAACGGCTCCTCGCGGACCGCGCCGTCGCGGACCACCCAGACCCGGGAGGTGGCGGTGGTCGTCAGCTCGTCGAGCCCGTCGTCACCCCGGAAGACCAGCGCGGAGTTGCCCCGGTCGGCCAGGACACCCGCGACGATGGGCGCCATGCGGGCGTCGGCCACCCCGACGGCCTGGGCGCGCACCTGGGCCGGGTTGGTGAGGGGGCCCAGGATGTTGAACGTGGTCTGCGCGCCGAGCTCCCTGCGGGCCTTGGCGGCGTACCGCAGGGCGGGGTGGAACTTCACGGCGAAGCAGAAGGTGATGCCCGCCTGTTCGGCGACCTCGACGACCCGTCGCGGGGTCAGCTCCAGGTTGACGCCCAGCTTCTCCAGTACGTCGGAGGAGCCGCTTGCCGAGGAGGCGGCCCGGTTTCCGTGCTTGACGACCTTGGCGCCGGTGCCCGCGATGACGATCGCGGACATGGTGGAGATGTTGACCGTCTTGGCGAGGTCGCCCCCGGTACCGACGATGTCGACGGTGCGGCCGGGCACCTCGATGAGGTTGGCGTGTGCGTACATCGCGCGGACCAGCCCGGTGACTTCCTCGACGGTCTCGCCCTTGGCCCGCAGCGCGACGGCGAACCCGGCGATCTGCGCGTCGGTCGCCTCGCCGCTCATGATGCGGTCCATGGCCCAGGCGGTCTCCTCGGAGCTGAGGTTCTCGCCGCGCAGCAGGGGGTTCAGCAGACCGGGCCAGGAAGGGGCCGCCACGCTGTCGCCGCCGTTCGGGGTCACAACGTTCATGGTCCGCTCCAGGGTCCACAGCCGGTCAGAAGGATGGCTCCACCCTATCCAGCCCGGGGGACCACAAAGAGCCCCGTCCATCGAATGGACGGGGCTCTCGTGGTGGCGATCAGTTCAGGTGATCAGTGGTGGCCGTGGCCCTCGGTGATCTCCTTGTACTCCTCGGTGGTGGGCTTGGCGATCTGGTTGTTCTCGCCGTAGTAGCCCTTGCTGAGCTTGGCGCGCAGCTTCTGCACCGGGGAGATCTTGCGCTTGACGCCGTTCTCGTCGACCTCGGGCCCGAGTTCGACCGGCTTGTACTGCTCGTGCGCCGTGAGCGTGTGCAGCTTCTCCTGGCTGAGCGGCTCGTGGACCTCCACGAACTCACCGTGCGGCAGCCGCTTGATGATGCCGGTCTCGCGGCCGTGCAGCACCTTCTCCCGGTCACGGCGCTGGAGACCGAGGCAGATCCGCTTGGTGACGATGAACGCGATGACCGGTCCGACGAAGAAGAAGATCCGGACGAACCAGGTGATGGCGTTGATCGACAGGTGGAAGTGCGTGGCCCACAGGTCGTTTCCACCGCCGACGAGGCCGATGAAGTACGCCGTGACCCAGGCGACGCCGAGGCCCGTACGGGTCGGGGCGTTGCGCGGGCGGTCCAGGATGTGGTGCTCGCGCTTGTCCCCGGTGATCCAGGACTCGACGAACGGGTAGACCGCGGGCAGCGTGAGCACCAGGCCGAAGAGGACCAGCGGGATGAACACGCCCAGGTTGAGCGTGTGGCCCCAGAAGACGATCTCCCAGCCCGGCATGACACGGACCAGACCCTCGGCGAAGCCCATGTACCAGTCGGGCTGGGCGCCGGTGGACACCTGGTCCGGGCGGTACGGGCCGAGCGCCCAGATCGGGTTGATCGTGGCGATCGCCGAGATGATCGCGATGATGCCGAAGACCAGGAAGAAGAAGCCTCCGGCCTTCGCCATGTACACGGGCAGCAGCGGCATGCCGACGACGTTCTTGTTGGTCCGGCCGGGACCCGCGAACTGCGTGTGCTTGTGGTAGAAGACCAGGATCAGGTGGGCCACCAGCAGACCGAGCATGATGCCCGGCAGCAGCAGGATGTGGATCGAGTAGAACCTGGCCACGAAGTCGTGACCGGGGAACTCGCCGCCGAACAGGAACATCGAGATGTACGTACCGACGATCGGCACGGACAGGATCGCGCCCTGGGTGAAGCGGACACCCGTACCGGAGAGCAGGTCGTCCGGGAGGGAGTAGCCGGTGAAGCCGGTGAACATACCCAGCACGAACAGCAGGAAGCCGAACACCCAGTTGATCTCGCGCGGCTTGCGGAAGGCGCCCGTGAAGAAGACGCGCATCATGTGCACGAACATGCCGGCCAGGAAGATCAGCGCGGCCCAGTGGTGGATCTGCCGCACGAGCAGACCGCCACGGATCTCGAAGCTGATCTTCAGCGTCGAGGCGTAGGCCTCCGACATCCGGATGCCCTGCATGGGCTCGTACGGACCGTGGTAGACGATCTCGTTCATGCTCGGCTGGAAGAACAGCGTCAGATACACACCCGTGAGGATGATGATGATGAAGCTGTAGAGCGCGACCTCACCGAGCATGAAGGACCAGTGGTCCGGGAAGATCTTGCGCATGTTGGCCTTGGCCAGGCCGTAGATGCCCAGCCGGCCGTCCGCCCAGTCGGCGACCCGCTCGCCCGCGGGTGCCTTGCGCTGCCCCGCCTGGTCGGCGGGCGGGTTCGTTGTCGCAGTACTCATCCGCGCTCCCAGAAGGAAGGGCCGACGGGCTCGTCGAAGTCACCGAGCGCCTCGAGGTTGCCCTCGCTGTTCACGCCGATCCGCAGCTGCGGAAGAGCGTGGCCGGCCGGACCGAAGATGACGCGGGCGCCGTCGGAGAGGTCGAAGGTGGACTGGTGGCACGGGCAGAGCACATGGTGTGTCTGCTGCTCGTACAGGCTGATCGGGCAGCCGACGTGGGTGCAGATCTTGGAGAAGGCCACGATGCCCTCGTGGGCCCACTCGCGCTGGCGCCTGTCCTTGATGTCGTCCGGCTCGATGCGGACGATCATCAGGGCGGCCTTGGCGATCTGCGTGAGGAAGTCGTGCGAGTCCTCCTCAAGCCCCTCGGGCCTGGCGAAGGTCAGCGACCCCACGGGGACGTGCTCGGGACGGAGCGGCTCGCCGGTGTTCATGTTGACGAGCAGCTTGCCCTTGGCCCACATGGTGGTGCGGAGCTTCTTCTCCGGCAGCGGACCGAGGTCGCGCAGCAGGACCACACCGGAGAGCGGCACCAGGGCCAGCGCACCGAACAAGGTGTTCCGGATCAGCTTGCGCCGACCGAGCTGGGACTCCTCGGCACCGGCCGCGAAGTCGGCCATCACCTGGGCCTTGACCTCGGGCTCGGCCTCGATCGGGTGGCGCTCGGCGGCGACCTCGACATCGGACATCAGGGTGCGCGCCCAGTGGACGGCGCCCGCGCCGATGAAGAAGAGCGCGAAGCCCAGGGTGAGACCCAGGGAGAAGTTGAGCGGGCTCACATGACCGAAGGGCCAGATGTAGACGATCTTGTCCACCGGGAAGATGACGTAGGAGGCGATGAAGCCCACCGTCGCCAGCATCGAGAGGGTGAACATGAACGCGACGGCCCGCTCCGAGCGGCGCGCGGCGCGTTCGTCGAGGTCCTGGATGCGCGGCTGGTGGGCCGGCAGCCCCGGGTCGGCGAACGGGTCGTCCGTACCCTCGACCGCGCCGTGCGCGGTCTCCTGCACTGCGGGCAGGCTGTCTTCTGGAATCTGTTGGCTACTCATGACTTCTTGGCCTTAGCGGTGTGGGCCGCGACCCAAACGGCAGTTGCGATGAGAGCGCCGAGCCCGAAGATCCAGGTGAACAGACCCTCACTGACCGGACCGAGACCACCGAGCGAAAGGCCACCGGGGCTCGCCGTCTCCGAACCGTTCACGGTCTGGATGTACGCGATGATGTCCTTCTTCTGCTGGTTGGGCATCGTCGTGTCCGGGAAGGAGGGCATGCTCTGCGGGCCGGTCTGCATGGCCTCGTAGATGTGCTTCGGGCTCACGCCTTCGAGGTCCGGGGCGTACTTGCCGTGTGTCAGCGCGCCGCCCTTACCCGTGAAGTTGTGGCACTGGGCGCAGTTGTTGCGGAACAGTTCGCCACCCTTGGCGACGTCCGCGCCGGCCGGGTCGACCTGCTTGTCGGTCGGCGTGATCGGACCGGCGCCGAGCGACGCGACGTACGCCGCGAGCTGGTCGATCTCCGCCTGGGTGTAGATGACCTTCTTCTTCGGTACCTGGACGCCCGGCTGCTGCGCGGGCATACGGCCCGTGCCGACCTGGAAGTCGACGGCGGCGGAACCCACGCCCACGAGGGACGGCCCGTCGGTGGTGCCCTGACCGCCGGTTCCGTGGCAGCTGGCGCAGCCTACGGCGTAGAGCTTCTTGCCCTCTTCGATGGCGAGGGACTGGGCGGTTTCATCGGCCTGCGCCTTGCCCGCAGGCGCGAACGCGGCGTACAGCCCCCCGGTAGCCGCCAGCGCGAGGAGTAGTACGACGACCGCCGCCAGCGGATGGCGTCGTCGTGCGGAGAGCTTTTTCACGGATTACCCCGGTGTCAGGATCTTCTGCGTCGATGGTGGGCGGGTGCGAGCCCGGTTACTTGATCATGTAGATCGTGGCGAACAGGCCGATCCACACGACATCGACGAAGTGCCAGTAATAGGACACGACGATGGCTGAGGTGGCCTGCTCGTGGGTGAACCTCTTGGCCGCGTACGTCCTCCCGAGAACCAGCAGGAAGGCGATGAGACCGCCCGCCACATGCAGTCCGTGGAAGCCGGTGGTCAGGTAGAACACCGAACCGTACGGGCCGGACGAGAGGGAGAGCCCCGCTTCCTTGACCAGTTCCACGTACTCCAGGACCTGGCCGCCGATGAAGATCGACCCCATCACGAAGGTGATGATGAACCAGGTGCGGAGCTTCTTCACATCGCCCCGCTCGGCGGCGAAGACGCCGAGCTGGCAGGTGAGTGAGGAGAGCACCAGGATCGTGGTGTTCGTCGCCGAGAACGGGAAGTTCAGATGGCCGGCCATCTCCTTCCAGTACTCGGGTCCCGTCACCGATCGCAGGGTGAAGTACATCGCGAAGAGGGCCGCGAAGAACATCAGCTCGGAACTCAACCAGATGATGGTTCCGACGCTGGTGAGGTTCGGCCGATTGACCGACGGGTGCGCGTGCCCGGTTTCTACTGTCGTTGCTGTCGCCACGACCGACATTATGTCGGTCGCTTATCCCGCCCTCACTCCGGGGGGTGCCGTTCGGTGTGTCCGTGCCGTCTGCGGGGGGTGCGCCCTGCGCCGAACGGCCCATCGAATCGTCGTCATTACCGGTGCTGACAGGCAGTCGGGCGGAGTACGATCCGCGCATCGGTTCATGCCCCGAGAGCCCCGACGACGCCGATGTCACGGAGGAACAATGCAGGCGACCGCCACGGTCCTGGTCTACAGCGACGACGCCAACATCCGCGAGCAGGTGAGGCTGGCAGCCGGTCGCAGGCCTGCCGCGGACGTCCCACCGGTGGAGTTCCTGGAGTGCGCGACCCTCCCGGCCGTCCTGGCGGCGCTGGACAAGGGCGGTGTGGACGTCTGCGTGCTGGACGGCGAGACGGCTCCCGTCGGCGGTATGGGCGTCTGCCGGCAGATCAAGGACGAGATCTACGACTGCCCGCCGGTGCTGCTGCTGATGGGCCGCCCGCAGGACGCGTGGCTGGCCACCTGGAGCCGCGCGGAGTCCGCGGTGACGCTCCCGGTGGACCCGGCGGAGTTCCCCGACGCGCTCGCGGCGCTGCTGCGCCGCCGGCTCGCTGTGGAGGCCTGAGGGGCCTCTGCGCATCCCTGGGCCCCTGTGGCCGCCTGAGGGGCGTTCCGCGTCGCGGGGCACTCCTGGGGCCGGGATCAGACGTGGGGGCGCAGCCGGGCGGCCTGGAGGGTCTGAGGGCTGTCCGGCACCCCCTCGTTGAGGGCACTGCCCTTCTGCCACTTCTCCCAGGAGAGGTTCCAGTCGCCGAACCCGTTCCCGAACGGGCTCATGTCCTCCCCCGCGCTGCCGACGACCTTGACGATGTCGCCCTGGCGCACGGTCTCGAAGAACCACGCGGCGTTGCCGGTGCTCATGCCGGTGCAGCCGTGGCTGACGTTGGCATAGCCGTGGGAGCCGGTCGACCAGGGCGCGGCGTGGACGTACTCACCGCTCCAGGTCACCCGGGTGGCGTAGTAGACCGGCAGGTCGTACGACTCGGAGGAGCCCGCCGCGATGCCGATGCTCTCCCCGCGCATCCGTACGTAGTACTCCTTCGCCAGCACCACCTTGACGCCGTTGCGGGTGGAGAAGCCGGGCTTGCCGGTGGTGACCGGAATGGTGTTGATCACTTCTCCGTTGCGCAGGACCGTCATGGAGTGGTCCGAGGCGTCGGTGATGGCCTCGATACGGTCGCCGGTGGTGAGCTTCAGGGGCTTGGCCTCGGCTCCGTAGAGGGACTTGGTCACCTTGATGCCCGTGAGGTTGGAGCGCACCTCGATGGTGGCGTTCGCGGGCCAGTACTCCTTCGGGCGGTAGTGCAGCGTCTTGTCGTCGACCCAGTACCAGGAGCCGGTGACCGCCGGGGTGGAGCGCACCTTCAGGGCGCGCTCGACGGTGGCCCGGGAGGCCTTGTCGGTGATCGGGGCGCTGAGTTCCGCGGTGACGGGCTGTCCGACGCCGTAGGTGCCTGCCTGCGGGCCGAAGGCGACCTTCAGCAGCTTCTTGGGCGAGGAGGTGTCGAAGGAGAGCGTACGGACGCCGGGGGCGCCGTCGCTGTTCTCGGTGGAGACCCTGACGGTGTATCCGGTACCGGCCGCGAGCGGGGCGGTGGAGCGCCACCGGCGCCCGTCGGCCGAGAGCTCGCCCGCCAGGTGGCGGCCCCCCGTGTCCACGGCGCTGACGTCGGTGATGCGGCCGTCGTCGCCCTTGACGACGACTTCCAGCGGCTTGTCGGGGTCGGCCTTCTCGTTCTTGGAGGGGCCGTTGAAGGAGACCTGGTCGCCCGCGTCGTACGGCTTCGTCGAGAGCGGGTGGCCGTCGGGTGAGCCACAGGCGGTCGCACCCGCGACGAGGGTCACGACCAGCAGGGTGCAGCTCACTACGGTGCGGATGCGCGGCGTGTGGTTCATGCGTCCACGCTAAGAAGATTCGTCCGTTGCAGCGCGTTCAGTGACTGCAAACGAGCGAAAGGCCCGCGTCGCTTGCGGCGATGCGGGCCTTTCGTGGTGTAGCGCGTGTCACCTCTGGCGGGGTGTCACTGGGTCTGGTTCTCACCCCGGTAGTACTCGTACACCCAGCCGAAGAGGCCGATCAGGAGCAGCGGGGCCGAGAAGTACATCAGCCACCAGCCGACGGCGATGCCCAGGAAGGCGAAGGCGCCACCGACCGCCAGGGCGAGGGGCTGCCAGCTGTGCGGGGAGAAGAACCCCAGCTCGCCCGCCTCGTCGGCGACGTCCGCCTCCTTGTTGTCCTGGGCCATGGCGTCGACCCGCTTGGCCGTGAAGGCCAGGTAGAAGCCGATCATGAGGGCCAGGCCGAAGGCCAGGAAGAGGGCCGTGGTGCCGACCGGCTCCTTCGACCACACGCCGTACACGACGGCCATGGCGAGGATGAAGACGCTCAGCCAGATGAACATCTGTCCCTGGATCTTCACTTGCCTGCCTCCTTGCCGCCGGCGAGGGCCTTGTCCGACTCGGAGTGGTGCTCAAGCTGTTCGAGCGCCGCGATCTCGGGGTGGTGCAGGTCGAACGCCGGCGATTCGGAACGGATGCGCGGCAGCGTGAGGAAGTTGTGCCGCGGCGGCGGGCAGGAAGTCGCCCACTCCAGCGAACGGCCGTAGCCCCACGGGTCGTCGACCTCGATCTTCTTGCCGTACTTGGCGGTCTTCCAGACGTTGTAGAAGAACGGCAGCATCGACAGTCCGAGCACGAAGGACGCGATGGTCGAGATCGTGTTCAGAGCGGTGAAGCCGTCGGCGGCGAGGTAGTCCGCGTAGCGACGCGGCATGCCCTCGGCGCCGAGCCAGTGCTGCACCAGGAACGTGCCGTGGAAGCCCACGAACAGCGTCCAGAACGTGATCTTGCCGAGCCGCTCGTCCAGCATCTTGCCGGTGAACTTCGGCCACCAGAAGTGGAATCCGGAGAACATCGCGAAGACCACGGTGCCGAAGATGACGTAGTGGAAGTGCGCGACGACGAAGTACGAGTCCGAGACGTGGAAGTCCATCGGGGGCGAGGCCAGGATGACGCCGGTCAGACCACCGAAGGTGAAGGTGATCAGGAAGCCGACGGCCCAGAGCATCGGTGTCTCGAAGGACAAGGACCCCTTCCACATCGTGCCGATCCAGTTGAAGAACTTCACACCGGTTGGCACCGCGATAAGGAAGGTCATGAAGGAGAAGAACGGCAGGAGCACGCCGCCCGTCACATACATGTGGTGCGCCCACACCGTCACGGAAAGACCGGCGATGGCGATCGTCGCGGCGATCAGACCGATGTAGCCGAACATCGGCTTGCGGCTGAATACCGGGATGACCTCGGAAATGATTCCGAAGAACGGCAGGGCGATGATGTACACCTCTGGGTGTCCGAAGAACCAGAAGAGGTGTTGCCAGAGCAACGCGCCGCCATTGGCGGAATCGAAGATATGCGCACCGAATTTACGGTCCGCCTCCAGCGCGAAGAGCGCGGCGGCCAGAACCGGGAAGGCCAGCAGGACCAGCACACCGGTCAGCAGGACGTTCCAGGTGAAGATCGGCATGCGGAACATCGTCATGCCGGGTGCGCGCATGCAGATGATCGTGGTGATGAAGTTGACCGAGCCGAGGATCGTACCGAAGCCGGAGAAGGCCAGGCCCATGATCCACATGTCGGCGCCGATACCCGGCGAGCGGACCGCGTCGTTCAGCGGCGCGTAGGCGAACCAGCCGAAGTCGGCCGCACCCTGCGGGGTCAGGAAACCCGCCACCGCGATGAGCGAGCCGAAGAGGTACAGCCAGTACGCGAACATGTTCAGCCGCGGGAACGCCACATCGGGCGCGCCGATCTGCAACGGCATGATCCAGTTCGCGAACCCGGCGAACAGCGGCGTCGCGAACATCAGCAGCATGATCGTGCCGTGCATCGTGAACGCCTGGTTGAACTGCTCGTTCGACATGATCTGCGTGCCGGGACGAGCCAGCTCGGCGCGCATGAAGAGCGCCATGATTCCGCCGATGATGAAGAACGCGAACGACGTGACCAGGTAGAGCGAGCCGATCGTCTTGTGGTCAGTGGTGGTCAGCCACTTGATGACGACGTTTCCCGGCTCCTTGCGCCGCACCGGCAGCTCGTCCTCGTACGAGTCGTCTGCCGGCGCAGCACCCTGAGGTTCGTTGAGGATGCTCACAGTTGGTTCTTCTCCGCATTCCTGGCCGGGTCCGTCTGCTCGATGCCCGCCGGCACGTAGCCCGTCTGACCCTTCTCAGCGAGCTCCTTGAGGTGCTGCTGGTAACGCTCGGGGGAGACGACCTTGACGTTGAAGAGCATCCGGGAGTGGTCGACGCCACAGAGCTCGGCGCACTTACCCATGAAGGTGCCCTCCCGGTTGGGGGTCACCTCGAACACGTTGGTGTGGCCCGGAATGACGTCCTGCTTCATGAGGAACGGCACCACCCAGAAGGAGTGGATGACGTCGCGCGAAGTGAGGACGAAGCGGACCTTCTCCCCCTTCGGCAGCCACAGGGTCGGACCCGGGTTGCCGTTCTGGGGGTTACGGGTCCCGGGGATGCCCACGTCGTAGACGCCGCCGGCGCCCTCGGGGAAGTCCTTCTGGAACCTGTCCGGGATGGCCGAGAGCTCCTTGGGGATCTCCTTGCCCGCAGCGGGCTGGCCTTCCACCTTCTCGATGTAGTTGAAGCCCCAGCTCCACTGGTAGCCGACCACGTTGATGGTGTGGGCGGGCTTGTCGGAGAGCTCAAGGAGCTTCGACTCATCACGCGCGGTGAAGTAGAAGAGCACCGAGACGATGATGAGGGGAACCACTGTGTACAACGCCTCGATGGGCATGTTGTACCTGGTCTGCGGAGGTACCTCCACCTTGGTCCGGCTGCGCCGGTGGAAGAAGACGCTCCAGAGGATCAGCCCCCAGACAAGGACACCCGTGACGAGCGCTGCCGCCCACGAGCCTTGCCAGAGGGAGAGGATCCGAGGGGCCTCTTCCGTTACCGGGGTGGGCATACCGAGGCGGGGAAAATCCTCCCAGTTGTATGAACAACCGGAGGCCGTCGCCAGGACCAGGCCCGCAGTCAGCACCTGCGGCAGCTTCCGCCGCATCGGGCGCCGCGACGAGCGGTCGGAGCCGTTGGGACTCACGTAGCGCCTTCCCGAGAGTCTCGCCCGCACGGTCGGCGCGCCCGTATGTCTCTGGTCGGTCGCCGGCCCTGACGCGGGCAGGGGTTTGGATGTTTATGCGGACCAAACCCTACTGGACGCTATTTGGGGTCGCGCGGGGAGGGTGCCCAACGCGCCGCCCGACACCCCCAAGGGGTGGAATCCGGGCCTCCGGCCCCCATCTGACGGCCACTCGCCCGGCCGGGGAGGGCGGCCGCCGCCGAGGTGGGGCCGGGCGCGGGCTAGCGTGGCGGCGTGCCCTACTTCGATGCCGCCTCCGCCGCCCCCCTGCACCCCGTCGCACGCCAGGCACTGCTTGCCGCGCTGGACGAGGGCTGGGCCGATCCCGCCCGGCTGTACCGGGAGGGCCGGCGCGCCCGGCTGCTGCTGGACGCGGCCCGGGAGGCCGCCGCGGAGGCGGTCGGCTGCCGTCCGGACGAGCTGGTGTTCACCTCTTCGGGGACGTCCGCGGTGCACGCGGGAATTGCCGGGGCACTTTCGGGGCGTCGGCGTGTCGGCCGCCATCTGGCGGTGTCGGCGGTCGAGCACTCCTCGGTGCTCCATTCGGCGGCGGCCCACGAGGCGGCGGGCGGCTCCTTCACCGAGGTGCCGGTGGGCCGGTCGGGAGCGGTGGACCCGGCGGCGTACGCCGGGGCGCTGCGGGCGGACACCGCGCTGGCCTGTCTCCAGTCGGCCAACCACGAAGTGGGCACCGAGCAGCCGGTGGCCGAGGTCGCCGCGCGCTGCGCGGATGCCGGGGTGCCGCTGCTGGTGGACGCGGCCCAGTCGCTCGGCTGGGGGCCGGTGGCGGGCGGCTGGTCGCTGCTGACGGCGAGCGCGCACAAGTGGGGCGGGCCGGCCGGGGTGGGGCTGCTCGCCGTCCGCAAGGGAGTGCGCTTCGCACCACAAGGCCCCGCCGGGGAACGGGAGTCGGGGCGGGCGCCGGGGTTCGAGAACCTGCCCGCGATCGTGGCGGCGGCCGCCTCCCTGCGCGCCGTACGGGACGAGGCGGCGGCGGAGTCGGTGCGGCTGCGGGCCCTGATCGACCGGATCCGGGCCGTCGTGGCGGAGCGGGTGCCCGATGTGGAGGTGGTGGGTGATCCGGAGCGGCGGCTGCCGCATCTGGTCACCTTCTCCTGTCTCTATGTCGACGGGGAGACTCTGCTGCACGAGCTGGACCGGAGGGAGTTCTCCGTATCGTCCGGTTCGTCCTGTACGAGCAGCACGCTGGAGCCGAGCCATGTGCTCAAGGCGATGGGTGTGCTGTCGGAGGGGAACATCCGGGTCTCGCTGCCGGCGGGCACGGCCGAGGCCGACGTGGACCGCTTCCTCGACGCGCTGCCCGCAGTGGTCGCGGAGGTGCGCGAGCGGCTCGGCGCACCGGCGTCGGCGCCCTCCGTGTCCCCCTCCCCCGAGCCTGCCGCGTCCCTGGTCGTCGACGCACTGGGCCGCCGCTGCCCGATCCCGGTGATCGAGCTCGCAAAGGTGATCGGGGAGGTACCGGTGGGCGCCACGGTGACGGTCCTCGCCGACGACGAGGCGGCGCGCCTGGACATCCCGGCCTGGTGCGAGATGCGGGGTCAGGAGTACATGGGCGAGGAGCCGGCGGACCGGGGCTCGGCCTATGTGGTCCGCCGGCTCGGCTGAATCACGCCAGGTGCTGCTGGACCTCGGCTGCGGCCTCGTGGCCGTACGCCTTGGTGAAGCGGTCCATGAAGTGGGTGCGGCGCAGGGTGTACTCCTGGGTGCCGACCGTCTCGATGACCAGGGTGGCGAGCATGCAGCCGACCTGGGCGGCGCGCTCCAGGCCGACGCCCCAGGCGAGGCCGGAGAGGAAGCCCGCGCGGAAGGCGTCGCCGACGCCGGTGGGGTCGGCCTTGGTCTCCTCCTCGGGGCAGCCGACCTCGATGACCGGCTCGCCCGCCCGCTCGATCCGGACACCGCGGGCGCCGAGGGTGGTGACGCGGTGGCCGACCTTGGCGAGGATCTCCTCGTCGCTCCAGCCGGTCTTGGACTCGATGAGCCCCTTCTCGTACTCGTTGGAGAAGAGGTACGTGGCGCCGTCGAGGAGGATGCGGATCTCCTCGCCGTCCATCCGCGCGATCTGCTGCGAGAAGTCCGCGGCGAACGGGATGTTCCGGGAGCGGCACTCCTCGGTGTGGCGGAGCATCGCCTCGGGGTCGTCGGCGCCGATGGAGACGAGGTCGAGGCCGCCCACGCGGTCGGCGACGTTCTTCAGCTCGATGAGGCGGGCCTCGCTCATCGCGCCGGTGTAGAAGGAGCCGATCTGGTTGTGGTCGGCGTCGGTGGTGCAGACGAAGCGGGCGGTGTGCAGCACCTCGGAGATCCGCACCGAGCCGGTCTCGACGCCGTGCCGGTCGAGCCAGGCGCGGTACTCGTCGAAGTCCGAGCCCGCCGCGCCGACCAGGATCGGGCGGGTGCCGAGCAGCCCCATGCCGAAGCAGATGTTGGCGGCGACACCGCCCCGGCGCACGTCGAGGTTGTCGACCAGGAAGGAGAGGGAGACCGTGTGCAGCTGATCCGCGACCAGCTGGTCGGCGAAACGGCCGGGAAACGTCATCAGGTGGTCAGTGGCGATGGAGCCGGTGACTGCGATACGCACGGGGAGGCTACTCCTGCGGAAGGCGAAGGGCCGTGACTGCGCCCTCCGGGACGGCGTGACAGTTCACGCTACCGGGTGAGCTCTCCGACGAGGAATAGGGAAAACTACCCGATAGTAGGGCTTTCTACCCGAGCGTGACCGTGGTTACGGTGCGGATATGTCGAAGCACACCGCATCGCGAGAGTCCGAAGTGAGCCTGGCGGAGCTGCGCGGGGACTGCGCGCGGATGGCGCCGCACTGGGCCGTGCCCGCGAAGAGCGCCCCGGCCCGGGTGGAGCCGGCCCTGATCCACGGGGTGACGGTCCCGCCCGCGTCGGCCCGGTTGATCGACGCGATGTCCGAGTACGGCGACTGACGGCGGCCGTCGGGGAACCGCACGCCCCTCCGCTCCGTCCCACCGGTGTCCCCGTCCGGGGGGCACGCGGCAGACACCGCGACGGCAACGCAGTCGAAGGAGCGATCCGGTGAGCACCGAGCGACCCGACAACGACGTGACCGGCCCCCGGCGGCGGCGTCCGCCCCTCGCGGTGGCCTCCGTGGCCGCGGCCGTGCTGCTGGCCGGGGGCGGCGGGGCGTACTGGGCCTCGACCGCTTCGAGCGGCGGCGCGGCGGACGGCGGGGCGGCGGCGAAGGACGCGGCCC
>NZ_NWVL01000042.1 GCF_002382885.1 Streptomyces sp. WZ.A104 | reverse complement strand
GAGGAGGCCCCGGCCGTCACGCCGCGCGGCGGTGTCGCCGCTGGTGAACGCCCTGCCGCCGGGAACGCCGCGGGCACCACGGCGCTGGCCGGTTCAGCGGCCGGAGCCGCGCTGCTGGCGGGCGCGGGCGCGCTCGTGCTGCGCCGCCGATCGGCGGACGGCCGCAACGGCTGACCGGCCCCTCACCCACACCCACCGCTTGACCGTGGCGCCGCCCCGCACCGGGGCGGCGCCACGCCCGCTCCCCCTCCCGCTTCAGGAGTCCCGTTGCCCCGCAACACATCCCGTACGCACCGCACGTCCCGCCCGTCCTCCCTATCCCGCCCGTCCCTGACGCACCGCGTTTCCCGACGGATCGCAGCCCTGCTGACCGCCGTGGCTCTCGGTGCCGCCGGTACGGCTCTGGCCGGCTGCTCGTCCGAGGCTCCCCCCACAGATTCCGCACCGACCGGACACGTGCGGACGGCGGAACCGAAGTCGGACCCGGGGCCGAAGGCTCAGGCGGTGCGACAAGCCCCCACCGAGCTCTCGATCCCCTCGATCGGCGTGCGGAGCTCCCTCATGGAGCTCGGGCTCAACGCGGACGGCACGGTCGAGGTCCCGCCTGCGGAGAAGGGCATGACGGCGGGCTGGTACACCGGCGGGTCGGCCCCCGGCGAACCGGGCCCGGCCGTACTGATCGGCCACAACGACACCCGCTTCGGCCGGGCCGTCTTCCACGACCTGAAGAACATCCGCAAGGACGCCAAGGTTCTGGTACGCGACGGAACGGGCAAGACCCTGCGCTTCAGGGTCACGGCGAAGGAGTCGGTCG
Organism: Streptomyces sp. WZ.A104; assembly: GCF_002382885.1. Lineage (GTDB taxonomy): Bacteria > Actinomycetota > Actinomycetes > Streptomycetales > Streptomycetaceae > Streptomyces. Next base: position 69,040 of record NZ_NWVL01000042.1, on the reverse strand, counting down.
CCAAGAAGGCGTTCCCCACCGAGAAGGTCTACGGCCCGACGAAGGGCAGCACGTTGCGGCTCATCACCTGCGACGGGGACTTCGACGCCGAGGGCCATCCCGTCGACAACCTCATTGTGTACGGCGTACTCGGCTGAAAATCGACGGCACATCGACGGCACATCGACGGAACCGGGACGAGAACCGGATGGCAGCCGACCGGACAGACTGATGGCATCCGATGTCTACCCGTGGGTAACTGTCGCTGGTTTGATGGGTGGCACCCGCTACACCCCCCACTCGACGCAGGAGACTTCGTGCCGAACACCGCGTTCCGCCGACTGACCGGCGTGGCCGTTTCCGCCACGCTCGCCGCCGTCACCCTGGCCGTGAGCTCACCGCAGGCAACGGCCGCCGAGACGCCCTCGCTGCGGGTGCTCTCGTACAACGCGTTCCTCTTCAGCAAGACCCTGTACCCCAACTGGGGCCAGGACCACCGGGCGGCCGAGATCCCCAAGACCTCGTTCTTCCAGGGGAACGACGTCGTGGTGATACAGGAGGCGTTCGACAACGCGACCTCCGACGCGCTGCTGCGGAACTCCGCCGCGCAGTACCCCTACCAGACGCCGGTGGTCGGCCGGAGCAAGAGCGGCTGGGATGCGACGGGCGGCTCGTACTCGGCGACGACGCCGGAGGACGGCGGCGTGACGATCCTGAGCAAGTGGCCGATCGTGCGCCAGGAGCAGTACGTCTACAAGGACGCCTGCGGGGCCGACTGGTGGTCCAACAAGGGCTTCGCCTATGTGGTGCTGAACGTCAACGGCACCCGGGTCCATGTGGTCGGCACGCACGCCCAGTCGACCGACCCCGGCTGTTCGGCGGGCGAGGCGGCCCAGATGCGCAGCCGCCAGTTCAAGGCGCTGGACGGCTTCCTCGACGCCAAGAACATCCCCGCCTCCGAACAGGTCGTCGTGGCGGGCGACTTCAATGTCGACGGGCACTCCGCGGAGTTCCCCTCCTTCCTCTCCGACGCGGGTCTGACCGCAGCGGACACGAAGACGGGCCATCCGTACTCCTTCGACACCCGCGACAACTCGATCGCCGCCGACCGCTACCCGAACGACCCGCGCGAGGACCTCGACCACGTCCTGCACCGCGCGGGCCACGCCAAGCCGTCCGGCTGGAACAACGACGTGATCAAGGAGCAGACCGCCCCCTGGACGGTCTCCAGCTGGGGCAAGAGCTACACGTACAACAACCTCTCCGACCACTACCCGGTGATCGGCTCCGCCAACTGACGACACGGGCAACCGACTCCACGGGGGGGGGACAATCGAGGGCATCCTCCCTGCCCCGCCCGTGAAGGACCCGCGCCGTGAACACTGCCCCCCAGCCGTCGTTCCACCTCCTCCCCGGAGACATCGACTCCCCGGTGCTGCTGCACGTACCGCACGGGTCCCGGGTGATTCCCGAGGAGGCTCGGGACGGAATACTGCTGGAGGACCATGCTCTGGAGCGGGAGCTCGACCACATCACCGACGCCCACACGGGCGAACTGGCGGCCCGGGCGGCGGCGGCATGCACCGCCGCCCGGCCCTGGCGCTTCGTCAACAACCTCTCGCGCCTGGTCGTCGACCCGGAACGCTTCCCCGACGACCGCGAGGAGATGCGCGCCGTCGGCATGGGCGCCGTCTACACGCACACGACGCACCGCGAACGCCTGCGCGGCCCGGACCTCGACCAACGCCCGCTGCTGGAACGGTACTTCCACCCGTACGCACAGGCGATGACGGCCGCCGTGGACGCCCGCATCGCCACCACGGGCCGCGCGGTGGTCATCGACGTCCACTCGTACCCGACAGCGCCCCTCCCGTACGAACTCCACGGCACCGGCCCCCGCCCGCCGGTCTGCCTGGGCACCGACCCGTTCCACACCCCGCCGGAGCTGCGCTCCCTGGCCGAGGAGGCGTTCGCGGGCTTCGGCGGCACGGGGGTCGACAGCCCGTTCGCCGGTGCGTACGTCCCGCTCAAGCACTACGGCACGGACCGCCGGGTCACCGCCCTGATGATCGAGATCCGCCGCGACACGTACATGGGCGAGCCGGGCGGACCCGCGGGTGAGGGACTCGACGCAGTCGCCGCGGCCGTGGCGGAGCTGGTGGGCCGCCTGTGACCGGCGGTTCCGCCGGAGCTGCCGACCCGTCGGCCATGGACGGCGCAGCCACTTCCCCCGCCCTGTCCTCACCGGCCCGGCCGGACGGCCCGCGCTGCGGCCGGTTCGGCGCCCGCGCCTGCCGGGCACGGCGCCTTCGGCTCTGTCTTCGCAGGCTGCACCATGATCATTGCTTGCATGGCGGAGAGCCGCCGTTGGCGTTCCCTGGCCCGGCGCCTGCCCGGCGTCCACTTCGCAGACGCCCGCCCGGGCGCGGGCCGGGGCGCCGCCGCCCGAAGGTGGCGCGCTATCCGATCTCCACCACCCGCGCCCAAGCCGGAGGCCCGTCCGGAACGTGGTCCGGCCCGTCCTCGCGGTAGGAACGGCTCCTTTGTCGGCGGGGGAACAGGCCGACGACCGTCCGGCACGCCGGCTGCGCGGCCGGCCAGGGCGTCTGACCATCCGTCAGGACGACGATGGCGTCGGGTCGGGGATGCGACCGCAGCGCCCTGGCGAAACCCGTACGCAGATCCGTACCGCCACCGCCCACCAGCGGGATGCCCTCCGCACTGCACAGCGGATGTACGACCCGGGTCGCCGCGTCGCACGCGAGGACGGTGACCAGGTCGCGGCGTCCGCCCACCGCACGGGAGATGGCGGCGACCTCCAGGAGCGCACTGCCCAGTTCGGCGTCGCTGACCGAGCCGGAGGTGTCGATGACGACAGAGACCTGGGGCGGCCTGCGACGCAGGCTCGGAAGGACGACACCGGGCAGTCCGGCGGAGCGTCGCGCGGGGCGGCCGTAGCTGTAGTCCTCCCCCGCGCCGTGGCCCGAGGTCGCCGAGCGGACCGCGGCCCCCAGCAACTCCCGCCACGGCTGCGGAGGATGGAACGCCTCCTCCGCCCACCGCTTCCATCCCTTGGTGGCGTTCCCAGGGCGGCCGTTGATGCCCTGCGCCACCCGGAAGCGGACCGCGTCCTGTTCCTGGTCGCTGAGCCCGTCGGCTCCCTCGGGCCCCAGCTCCCAGTCCCGCGCCAGTCCGTCGGCGCCGCTGCCGCAGTCCAGCCAGGCGAGGCTCTGGGTACTCGGGCCGAGGCCGAACCGGCGCAGGTAGTCCTCCATGAGCTCGCCGGTCGGCAGCCCCAGGGTCGACGGGTACACAGCGCCCTTCGGCCGGGCCAGGCCGTCGCCGTACACATCGTCGTTGATCTCGCAGTCGGCGGCGATGTTCATCCGCAGCCGGTCCCCGGGGCCGTTCAGACCGCGCTGCCGGGCGACCCGGTCGCTGCGCCCGTGGTGGTCACGCAGCAGGTGGGAGACCTCGTGGACCCAGACCCCGGCCAGCTGCTCCACCGGGGTCCGCGCCACGAACGCGGGCGAGACGTAGCACCGCCAGTACCGGTCGACGCCCATGGTCGGCACCCGCCACGACTCCACGGTGTGCAGGGCGAACAGCGCCGTCGCCAGGTAGGGGCGGGCCCGTGCGGCCTGCAACCGGGCGGCGAAGAGCTTGTCAAGGTCGAGCGCCCTCGGCGCGTGCGTCGCCGTTTCCCTCGCCGTTGCCGTTGCCTTTGCCGTCGTCGCCGACGCCGCCGTTGCCTTTGCCTTTGCCTTTGCCGTCACCCTCATCGCCCCGCCTTCGCCGGGACCCGGCCCGCGACCCGGTCAGCCGCCCGATCGGCCCGTCGGGAAAGGGACACCACGCCGGCCAGGTCCTCGATGGCCTCCGGTACGTCCCAGTCCTCCTGGCGCAGCGCGGCGAGCGCGGTCGCGGGAACGACCACCAGATCCGGGGCCCCGGTCTTCAGGGCCCGGACGAGGAGCGTCCACGCGGCGTCCCAACGGGCCCGGTCCGGGCGGGTACGGACCGCCGCGACGACCCCGTCCAGCGCGGCCTGCCGGAGATCCCCGCGCTCGGGCAGAAAGGCCGCCGCCGGGTCGGCGAGCAGCGTCTCGGGGTCCGGGAGGTCCATCCGGTCCAGGCCCGCCAGCAGCTCCAGCCCCGGGCCGTCCCCCACCGTGCCCCTGACCAACAGGGACAGCACCTCCCGGGACGATCCGGCGGCGGTCGCGAAGGCGATCAGGCTCAGGGTCATGTCCCAGCTGCGCGGCGACGGCCACGGACCGCCCCAGCGCGTCTCCGTACTGGGCAGCCGGTGGACGAGCGTGGGGCGGGCGGAGAGGAGCCCGCACACCGCACGGCGGGCGAAGTCCACAGCCCCGGGCAGCTTCCCGGGGTCGAGCTCCGGCAGCGTCGCGCGCGGCCAGGTCCCGCCGAGCCCCCGCACGACGACCTCGTGGTCGTGGGTCCACTGGAGGTGGACGAAGCGGTTGGCGAGCGGCGGACTCAGCTCCCAGCCGTCGGCCGCCGAGGAGCGCGGGTTGGCGGCGGCCACGATCCGTACGCCGGGCGGGAGTTGGAGGGCGCCGATGCGACGCCCCAGGACGAGGCGGAGCAGCGCGGCCTGGACGGCGGGCGGCGCGGTGGACAGCTCGTCCAGGAACAACAGCCCCCGCCCCGCGCGCACGAGGCGAACGGCCCAGTCCGGCGGGGCCATCGGGACGCCCTGCTCGGCGGGGTCGTCCCCGACGATGGGCAGCCCGGAGAAGTCGGACGGCTCGTGCACGCTGGCGATGACCGTGGTCAACGGCAGGTCGAGAGAGGCGGCGAGCTGTGTGAGGGCGGCGGTCTTGCCGATGCCCGGTTCGCCCCACAGGAGCACGGGCAGATCGGCGGCGACCGCGAGCGTCAGTGCTTCCAGCTGGGTGTCGGGGCGCGGCTCGGTGGCGGTGTCGCGGAGCAGAGTCATCAGCTGCTCGGCGACGGCGAGTTGGGAGACGGGCGCGGGGGCGGGCACGGGGATGGGGATGGGGGTGGAGTCCACGGGAGCGGCGGGCCGGGTGTTCGTCAGCATGGGTGATCACCTGAGATCGAGTGAGAGGACGAATGAGCAGGGATGTGTGCGGGCGTGGGTACGGGCTGGAGTACGAGCGCACATGCGGGCGAGGGTGCGGGGTTTGCGTATGGGCTTGTGCGCGGGGTTGCGCACGGGTCCATGTGCGGGTCCATGCATGCATGGGGCTTGCGCACGACGGCGCGGACCGAAGCTCCGAGGCCCCGGGGCCCGGGGCAGTTGTCAGCCCACGCCGGTACGGCGCGGTCGCGGGCGGCGGTCACCGGGACGGCGATGGTCGGGGCGGTAGCGGGCGGGACCGGGACCGAGCAGGTCCGCCCGGAACAGGCCGTAGGTGATCCGCCGTTGCGCGGCGGCCTCCAGTTCGTCCCGCAGAGGCCCCTTGCGCAGCACCGCATCAGGCCCGAGCAGGCCCTCGACGACGGCCAGCGCACCGGCGATGTCTCCGTGGTCGAGACGTTCGCGCACACCGGTCAGGCAGTCCGGACGCCGGTGGGCCCGGTCGATGGCCTGGAGGCAGGGAAGCGGCGTACCGGTCAGGGCGACCAGCAGCTCCTCGCGGCGGATCTCGGCCGGGTCGTGGTCCAGTGCGGCGAGAGCCCCGTCGACCAGCCCGATGCGGTGCCGGGCTCCCCGGCACTCCACGATGCGCGACTGCCCGGCCCGCTCAGCGGTCCGCGAGCGGACCGACGCCGGGACCGATGCCGGGTCCGGGGCTGCCGGTACAAGGTCCGGTACGAGGGCGCGCGCGACCAGCGGGTGCAGCTGACCGGCCTCGATCGAACCGCTACGGATCAGGTCGAGGTCCGGCAGCACCCAGGTCGCCGCATCCGGCAGAACCGGCGATGTGGCAGCCGTATGCGCATCCTTGGCCCCCGCCGCAACCCGCACGACGGGTGGCGTCCCGCAGTCGTCCTCGCCTTCCTCCACGTACACGAGAATCCGGCGGCGGCCTCCCAGCCGTACGCTCACCGCCCCTCCGGGTCCCTGCCCCTCGGCGCGGAGCAGGATCGCCGCCTCCGCTGCCCAGCGGTCGACGGCGTACGGACGATCCGGCGGCAAGGCGTCCAGCAGATGCGGATCAACAGCCTTACGGACAGAGGCTGTTGGCCGGTCAGCTCCGGAGCGCATCCGCAGCTCGTCGACCCTGCGCGCATCCCACAGGTGGCGGTGCAGATCGAGCCGGAAGCGGCGGTTCGGACGGGGGTGGGGATGGCGGCGGGCACCCGGTTCGGCGTGCGATCCGTCCCACAGGGTGAGACTGACCCGCTGTCCGGCGTCCGCCCAGGCGGGCGGGGTCCGGACAACGAGATACAGCGGGTCCGGCGGCCCGTCGGGCTCCGGACCGCCGTAGCGGGCCAGTGCGATCGTCAGCCCCGGGCGCAGCAGCCCGTGCGGAGCGATTCTCGGCAGATGCCAGCGCAGCAGGTCGGGAGCCAGATGGCGCAGGTCGGCCCGGATGCGGGCGGCGAACGCCGTTCCGTGGCTGCGTGCCACGGACCGGAGCTGGAGATCGACGTCGACGCCGGCGGCAGCGCATGCCCCGGCCCAGTCCCCCGCCTGTCGGCGGGCGGTCGCCGTCTCGATCATGGCGGCCGGCACGGCGAACTCGCGTACGCGCGGCCAGAAGGAGGTACGGGTCGGGCGGGAATCCCGATTCGCGATGTGATGGTGCATCAGCACTCACCTTGCGCGGACGGGTCCCCCAATCTGTTCATGGAGTGAGTCATCGCGGGAAGCCTAGCTCCGGTCACCGTGACCCGCCAGAGAGTTTTTCGTGACCGGAGCCGGAGCCGCCCTCGGACCTCACCCGGGGGCAGTTGACGGCGGGCGTGACCCACTCGACGAACTGGGCGATCACGCTGTCGGGCCACACAGGACCCGACGGTCGGATGCGCCGGGCCGGAGTTCTCCCGGGCGATCGCCGACAGCCCCACCCTCACGGCCCGCTGCGCGGACCGCCCGACCGCCACGTGCCCTTCGGCCGCATCCAGGAGTTGACGCTCGCCGGTCGGACCGGCCCCGAGACCGCCACTGAGCAGGGAAGGGAACGCATGGCGGAGGTCGGGCCGCCCCCCGGCGTCGGGGGGGGCGGCCCGACCTCGTACCGTCGTCGCCTCAGGGGGTCAGCCATCGCCTCGGGGGGCTCAGAAGAAGACCCCGCACCTCAGCAGCACATTCGCGTACGGCCGGGCCTCCCCCGTACGCACGACCAGGCGGGCCTTCGCCGTGAGCGCCTTCAGTTCGTCGTGCGGGAGCAGTTCCAGCCAAGGGAAGTGGTCGTCCAGCAGGGTCGCGGCCTCCGGGTTGGCGTCGCGGATCTCCTGGGCTGCCGTCGCACCCTCCACGGCCAGCTCGTCGAGCAGGCCGTCCAGCACCTCCGCGAACGGCGGGGTCCCGGCCCGGAAGGCCAGGTCGACCACCCGTGGTCCCGGCGGGATCGGCATGCCCACGTCGCAAATCAACACGCTGTCGCCGTGGCCGAGTTCGGCGATGGCACCGGCCAGGTGGCGGTTGAGGATGCCCGACTTCTTCACAGCGCGTCGACCTCCTCCAGCGTCGGGAACGCCTCCTGCGCACCCCGGCCCGTGACCGCCGCCGCACCCACGCGCACCGCGAAGGCCGCCGCCTGCCGCAGGTCGTCGCCGCGGCCCAGCCGCCAGGCCAGGGCTGCCGTGAACGCGTCCCCGGCCCCCGTCGTGTCGACGGCCTCGACCTTCGGGCTGACCAGGTGGTCCAGGGAGTCCGTACGGCTGTCGGCCACCAGGGCGCCCTCCGCGCCGAGCGTGATCACCACCGAGCGCGGGCCCAGCGCAATCAGCGCCGGAACCCAGTCCTGCGGGGTCTCCCCCGCTGCCGCGCCCAGGATGTACCGCGCCTCGTGCTCGTTGACCACCAGCGGATCGCAGGCAGCGAACACCTCCTCGGGCAACGGGGCGGGCGGGGACGGATTGAGGACGAACCGGGTGTCCGGTCCCAGGCCGCGTACCGTCTCGGCCACGGTGTCGAGAGGGATCTCCAGCTGTACGGAGATGACCCGGGCGGCCGCCAGCAGCGGGGCCGCCGCCCGGACGTCCTCGGGAGTCAGGCGTCCGTTGGCCCCCGGGGAGACCACGATGCTGTTGTCGCCCGAGGGGTCGACGGTGATCAGGGCGACCCCGGTCGGGGCCCCGCCGACCAGGACGCCGCCCGTGTCGACGCCCGCGGTGCGCTGCGTCTCCAGGAGAAGGCGGCCGTGGTCGTCGTCGCCCACCCGGGCCAGGAGCGCCGTACGGGCTCCCAACCGAGCTGCGGCGACGGCCTGGTTGGCGCCCTTGCCGCCGGGGTGGACGGCCAGGTCGGAGCCGAGCACCGTCTCGCCGGGCGCGGGGCGGCGCTCGACGCCGATCACCAGGTCGGCGTTGGCCGACCCGACGACCAGCAGGTCGTACCGGTCGTCAGGGGCGTTGTCGTGCATGTGCGTGCTTCCTGCTTTCGTCGTTCCGGGTTCGCCGGGACCACCGGGGCAACCGGTGTCAATAGGCCGGTTCAGGGACCGGTTCACGGGCCGGTTCACCAGCCGGTTCACGGACCGGTTCAGGAGAAGTCGGCGACGTTCTCCCGGGTGACGACCTTGACCGGCACCTTCACCATGGTCTCGACCTCCTCGTCCTTGGCGGCCTTGACGGCGTTGCGCACCGCGATCTTGCCCAGTTCGGCGGGCTGCTGCGCCACGGACGCGTAGAGCGTGCCCGCCTCGACCGCCTTCAGGCCGTCCGGGGTTCCGTCGAAGCCGACGACGGACACGGACTTTCCGGCCTTGCCGCCGAGGGCCTTGGCCGCGCCGAGCGCCATCTCGTCGTTCTCGGCGAAGACGCCGGTGACGCCGGGGTGCGACTGGATGAGGTTCGTCATGACGTCCAGGCCCTTGGTGCGGTCGAAGTCCGCGGGCTGCTTGGCGACCACCTTGATGCCCGGGTACGCCTTGAGGCCCTCGGCGAACCCGGCCCCGCGCTCACGGCTGGCGGAGGTGCCCGCCGTGCCCTGGAGGATGACGATGCTGCCCTTGCCGCCGAGCTTGTCGGCCAGCGCGTCGGCGGCTAGCTTGCCGCCCGCCACGTTGTCCGAGGCGACGAGGGTTGCGGTGTCCGCCTTGTTGACGCCCCGGTCGGCGGCGATCACCGGGATACCGGCCTTGTTCGCACTGCGTACGCCCGGCCCGACGGCGTCGGAGTCCACCGGGTTGACGATGATCGAGGAGACACCCGAACTCGTGAAGTTCTGAAGCTGGTTGGCCTGCTGGGAAGCGTCGTTCTGGGCGTCGGTGACGGTGAGGTCGATGCCAGCCTTCTTCGCCTCCGCCTCCGCGCCCTCCCGCATCTGCACGAAGAAGGGGTTGTTGAGGGTGGAGAGGGACATGCCGACCTTCGTCGCACCTCCGGACGAACCGGAGTTGAAGAGGGAGACCGCTCCGATGACGATCGCCGCGCAGAGGGCCGCGCCCGTGAGCTTGAGGGCGTTCCTCCGGCCGGAGCCGGGTGCGCCCGGGGCCGTCCCGGCCGAGGTGGCCGCTCCCGAACCGGACTTGCGGCGCAGCGTGTCGAGAAGGACGGCCAGTGCGATGACGACGCCGATGACGACCTGCTGCCAGAACGCCGATACGGAGAGGAGGTTGAGGCCGTTGCGGAGCACGGCGAGGATGAGCGCGCCGATCAGGGTGCCGGACGCCTTGCCGACGCCGCCGGCCAGGCTGGCGCCGCCGATGACGACCGCGGCGATGGCGTCGAGTTCGTACCCCTGGGCGGCCTGCGGCTGGGCGGAGACGAGGCGGGAGGCCAGGACGATGCCCGCGACGGCGGCGAACAGGCCGGACAGGGCGTAGATGACGATCTTCTGGCGCTTGACGCGGAGCCCGGAGAGCCGGGCCGCTTCCTCGTTGCCGCCGATGGCGTACATCGAGCGGCCGATGAAGGTGCGACCGAGGATCAGGGCGGTGATCAGGCCCATCGCGATCATCACGAGGACCGGTACGGGGAGCCAGCCGCCGAGCGTGTCGCCGAGCCGCGAGACCGACTCGGGGAAGGCGATCGGGCTGCCCTGCGAGATGACGAGAGACAGCCCTCGGGCGATCGAGAGCATCGCCAACGTCGCGATGAACGGTGGGAGTTTGCCGTACGAGACGAGGGCACCGTTCACGAAGCCGCAGGCGATGCCGGTGACGATCGCGAGCACGACCGCGAGGACCACCGGCACTCCGGCGGAAGTGGCCGACCAGGCGAGGACCGTCGCGGAGAGGGCGGCCACCGAGCCGACGGACAGGTCGATGCCCGCCGAGACGATGACGAAGGTGACGCCGAAGGCGAGGATGGCGGTGACGGCCGCCTGGACGCCGACGTTCAGCAGGTTCTGGGTGGTCAGGAAGTCGCCGGAGAGCAGCGACATCGCCACCACCAGGACGACCAGGGCGCTGAGCGCGCCGTTGTCGAGCAGGACGCGGCGTATCACGGAGACTCCGCCCGCTCCCGTGTCACTCTTGACGGTATCAGTGGCCACGGGGGCCCTCCTTCTCCTGCTTCGTTGCGGGGTGTTCGGTGGGGGCGGGGCTGTCGGCAGGGGTCGGAGCGTCGGCGGGGCCGGTACCGACCGCGAGGGCCATCACGGCGTCCTGGGTCGCCTCCGCCACCGGGAGCTCACCGGCGATCCGTCCCTGGGCCATGACGAGGACCCGGTCGCTCATGCCGAGGACCTCGGGCAGGTCGCTGGAGATCATCAGGACGGCGTGCCCGGAGGCGGTGAGCTCGTTGATGAGCTGGTAGATCTCGACCTTGGCACCGACGTCGATGCCCCGGGTCGGCTCGTCGAGGATGAGCACCCGGGTGTCGGCCAGCAGCCACTTGCCGATCACGACCTTCTGCTGGTTGCCGCCGGACAGGGTGCGTACGTGCTGCCCGAGGCCGGACATACGGACACCGAGCTGCTGGGCGATGCGGGCGGCGGCGGTGCGCTGGCCCTTGAGGTCCACCAGCCCGGAGCGGCTCGCGGAACGCAGGGTGACCAAACCCAGGTTCTCCTGCACGGAGGCGTCGAGGACCAGGCCCTGGCCCTTGCGGTCCTCCGGTACGAGGCCTATCCCGGCGCCCATCGCGGCGGGAACGTCATGCCGGGCGAGGCGCTCGCCGCGTACGTCGACGGTGCCCGCGTCGTACGGGTCGGCACCGAAGACGGCGCGCGCCACCTCCGTACGTCCGGCCCCGACGAGTCCGGCGAGGCCGACGACCTCCCCGGCGTGCACATCGAAGCTGATGTCGTGGAAGACGCCGTCCCGGGTCAGCCCCCGCACGGAGAGCAACACCTCACCCGTGTCGGGGCGTTCACGCGGGTACTGCTGCTCGATGCTGCGGCCGACCATGAGCTGGACGAGTTCGTCCTCGGGGGTCGACGCCGGGACCTGGTCGATGCTGCGGCCGTCGCGGAGGACGGTTACGCGGTCGCCGAGCGCGGCGATCTCTTCCAGGTGGTGGGTGATGAAGACGATCCCGACGCCGTCCTCGCGCAGTTGGCGCACGATCGCGAAGAGCTTGTCGACCTCCTCGGAGGTCAGCACTGCGGTCGGCTCGTCCATGATGAGGACACGTGCCTCCAGGCTCAGCGCCTTGGCGATCTCGACCATCTGGAGCCGGGCGATGCCCAGTTCGCGGACCTTGGCATCGGGCTTGACGTCGACGCCGACCCGGCGCAGCAGCTCTGCCGCGTCCTGGCGCATCCGCCGGTGGTCGACGAGGCCGAAGCGGCGCGGCTGGCGGCCCAGGAAGATGTTCTCGGCGACGGTGAGGTCGGGGACGAGGTTGAATTCCTGGTAGATGGTGGCGATACCGAGCCGTTCGGCGTCCTGCGCGCCGGCGATGCGCACCTCGCGGCCCTCGGCCAGGATGCGGCCGCGGTCGGGACGGTAGGCGCCGGAGAGCATCTTGATGAGGGTGCTCTTGCCCGCGCCGTTCTCGCCGAGCAGGACGTGGACCTCGCCTCTGCGGAGGTCGAAGTCGACGCTGTCGAGCGCCACCACGCCGGGGAAGGTCTTGCGCAGACCCTCGATGCGCAGCAACTCGTCTGGTGCGGCCACCAGTTGCTTGTCCGGTGCGGTCACCGGTCGCTCCTCTGGTTCGGTGCGGCCCCGCCGCACGAGCGGCGTACGACGAGGCGGGCGGGCAGGGTGACGGACTGCGGGGTCCGCCCTTCGATCAGGTCGGCCAGCGCGCGCACGGCGGCCCGTGCCAGGTCCGCGGTCGGCTGGGCGATGGCGGTGATCGGCGGATCGGTGTGGACGAACCATGGGATGTCGTCGAAGGCGGCGAGCGCGATGTCGTCGGGGACCCGCAGCCCCCGCGCCCGGATCGCGTCCAGCGCGCCGAGCGCCATCAGGTTGTCGGCGGCGAACACGACCTCGGGCGGCTCGGGCAGGGCCAGGAAGCGTTCGGTGGCGCGGTGCCCGCTGGCCGCCTGGAAGTCGCCCTGTCCGATATAGGCGTCGGGCAGGGCGAGCCCCAGCGCCCGCATGGCGTCCCGGAAGGCCTCGACGCGCTCGTTGCCGGTGGTGGTGGCCGCCGGCCCGGCGATGATCGCGAGCCTCCGGTGACCGAGACCGTGCAGATGGGCGACGAGGTCCTTGACCGCGCCCGTACCGTCGGCCCGGACGACGGGGACGTCGATGCCGGGAATCCAGCGGTCCACGAAGACCATCGGCGTACCGCTCAGGGCCACCTCCCCCATCAGCGGGGAGCCGCCGTCGGCGGGCGAGACGAGGAGCCCGTCGATCCTGCGGTCGATGAGCGTGCGGATGTGGTGGTCCTGGAGTTCGGGCCGCTCGTCGGCGTTGCCGATGATCACGCTGTAACCGAGCGCGCGGGCCTCCTCCTCGACGAAGCGGGCCAGCTCGGTGAAGTACGGGTTGAGCACGTCGCTGATGACCAGACCGAGGGTGCGGGTCTGGGCCGTGCGCAGCGAGCGGGCCACCGCGTTGGGCCGGTAGCCGAGCTCCTCCACGGCGGCGAGAACGCGGGTGCGCGCCTCCGCACTGACGGACGGATGGCTGTTCAGCACCCGCGAGACCGTGGCGACGGACACGCCCGCCTCGGCCGCGACATCCTTGATGCTCGCCATGTCCGGACCACCTCCTTGTGGTTTCCGTACACCTCGAATCCCCTGGGCAGCCCGGTCGCGCGACGCCATGGAATCGATTACACGGATGATTGGAATCGATTACATGGCCGAAAACAAGACCCCACCTCGCGTCCGAGACCGGATCGTGACAGGGGCGCGGTCACACCAGTGGCGGCTCGCGCGTCGGGGGCGGCTCGCGCGTCGGGGGCGACTCGCGTCAGGGGTGGCTTGCTTCAGGGGCGGCTCGCGCCAGGGGTGGCTCGCGTCAGAGGTGGGGGGGAAACGCAGGAGACCCCAGCTGACCTGGGGTCTTCAGTGGCGTCCGAGGGGGACTTGAACTCTCCCCTCCCGCTGTTTCGGGCGGTTTCAGACCGCTGCTGGCCATGCGTTGGTCACGCGGCCAACCTTCCGCTCACTCTGGGGAAGCCGAGTACCTTTCGGCGTCGGGCCCGTCCCGTGGAGCGGTCGAGCAGGCGAAGCTCCCAGGGTCCGGTGTTCACGTCGAGGTCCTTCCCGAACCCGACCCACTTGCCTGCCATGCGTCGGCCCGGACTGCCTCATGATTTCGTTCTCTTGCTCCAGCAGCCGGATGCGCTTGCGGGCCTCGGCCAGCGCGGCCACCTCACCCGACGCCGCTGCCGGCCTGATGCCCTCGTCGATGCCTTCGCCGACATCTGGCGGCGTCAAGCAGTCGGAAGGCCCGTCCACTGGCAGCAGCACGCCGACGTTGCTGGGGTCACCGAATCCGGCGGACGGGCTCGAACTCGTCCGCGGGGTGGCCGAGCGGATGCTCCGGGAACTGATCGAGGCCGAGCACTGCGAGGATTGGCGCGGAGCGGAACGAGCGCACCGACACCCGGACCGCGTTACGCAATGGCCACCGGGACAAGAGGCTGACCACTCAGGCCGACGACCTGGACCTCGCGTTCCCCAAGCTCCGGTCGGGGAGTCGTGATCGACGCCTTGCCGTGACACCGATGCCCGCAGGGAGGGTCGCGCGGTCTCGTTCGGAGCACCACACTCCGCAGGGGGGAATCGCGGGGCGTCAGCCGGTGGGTTCGTCTCAGGCGTGACGAGTCGCGGCAGCGGCGCGTGCCCCCACGAGGAGGGTTGCGGCGATGAGGACTGTCGTGAGGACTCCGGTGACGAGCACGGGGGTGGGTGAGAAGGTCGCGGCCAGGATCGCGAGGACGGCGCTGGGGTGAATGATGTCGTTCGTGTTGCGTACGTCGGAAGCCCGGTGGTGCAGGAGCCAGACGACGGTGATGTAGACGGCGACGGGGATGGTGTAGGCAGCTGCGGCAGTGCGGTCGGTGAGGTGGCCGTGGCCGGTGGTGTGGGCGACGTTGAGTGCGAGTCCGGCGCCGACGGCTGCGGCGGAGGCGAAGACGGCGTAGTGGCCGTAGCCCCACATCAGGGCGGAGCGCAGGCTGGTGAGCCTTCGGGGCGCGTCCTGGGCGAAGTAGTACCACCACAGGGCGAAGACGGTGAGAATGCCGCCGACGACGAGGGTGGCGATGTCGCCGAGCGCGGCGTCTCCGTCGAGGGCGGTTCGGACGGCAACCGTGGCCGCGGTAATCGACTCGCCGAGGACGATGATGGTGAACAGGCCGTAGCGTTCCGCGATGTGGTGCGGGTGCCACGTGGTGATGGCGGCCCGCTCGGCCCAGGCGGGGACGGCGAGTTCGGCCAGGGCCAGGACCGCGAACACAGCAAGGCCCCCGTCGCCGGGAAGGAACAGACGCCCGACCCAGCCAGCCTGGACCACGAGGATTCCGGCCGCGTAGCGCAGGCAGGTGGTACGGCGGTCGGGGTCGGAACGCGCGGCGCGCAGCCACTGGGTGACCATCGCAAGGCGCATGACGACATAGCCCCAGGTAATGACGGTGAAGTCCTGGCGCTGGAGGGCTTCGGCCGCACCGGCGGCCATGATCAGAGCGCCGGTGATCTGGACCAGGGTGAGGAGCCGGTAGGGGACGTCATCGTTGTCGTAGGCGGAGGCGAACCACGTGAAGTTCATCCAGGCCCACCAGATCGCGAAGAACACCAGGGCGTAGCCGAGGATGCCGTGGCCGATGTGTCCTTCGGCCAGTTCGTGCTCGAACGCCACGGCCGCCTGGGCCACGGCGGCGACGAAGCACAGGTCGAAGAAGAGTTCCAGGGCGGTCGCGCTGCGGTGCTTCTCGTCCCGTGGGCGGGCGATCATCGGCCGGTACCAGGCGTCGGCGATGAAAGGTGTCTGGCTCATGGGCGTGTGATCCCTGCGGTGCGGTGAGGAGCATGGTGGCGTCGGCGGGGGTGGTCCGATTCAGGCTTGACCGGTCTCGAAGCGGGTTGGTCCTGCCGACGGTTGTGGTAGGCCCGACCGGGTACGCATGCGTTCCCAGGTGGACTTGCAGGTGACCACCAGGGACCGCCCATCGGGAGACAGGCTCTCCATGCCCATACGGCCGTCCCGAGAAGAGGATCTCCCTTTCGGTCCAGCCGTTGGTGCCTTGGCCTGTCGCGTCGTCGGACATGGTGGCGTCCAGCGCGAGGTCGGCAGGGAACGCGGCCTTGTCGCCGGCGTTGACCGCGGCGACGAACGCGGCCACGACGGGGGCCGGGAACTGGAAGACCTGGGAAGCCTCCGCAAGCATCGGACGTGAGGGCGGCGGCCGGACAGCATGGCGCCGCCGCCGCAGTGGTGCCGGTCAGCGGGTGGTGTAGCCGCCGTTGAGGAAGATCGTCTGGCCGTTGGCCCACCAGCCCTCGGTCAGCAAGTGCCGCACCCACGGCACGATGTCCTCGATCTTGGTGAGGTCGCCGTTCATCGCGGAGGACTTGTGGTAGGCGACGGAGTCGTCATCCTCGGCGGGATAGAAGAATGCCGTGTCCATCGGTCCCGGAGCGATGGCGTTGACCGAGACGTTCCGGCCGAACAACTCCTTCGACAGGGCACGAGTGAAGTGCTCGACCGGCGCCTTGCTGCCCGCGTACGACGAGTACAGGCCTGTGTACGCGGCGAGCAGCGACGTGACGATGGTAATGATCTTCCCACCGTCCTCGATCCGCCGGGCGGCCTCACGCATCACGAAGAACGCCGCCTTGGAGTTGACCGCGAACATGCGGTCGTACTCCTCCTCCGTGATCTCGGTCAGCGGCTTCTTCAATACCATGCCAGCGGTGTTGATGCTGTAGTCGAGCTTTCCGAACCGGTTCACGACCTCGTCGAGGACCCGCTCCACTTCGGCGACCTTCGTCAGATCACCCTGAATCGCGAACGCCTGGCCCGGCCCCTCGTTGATTTGTGCGACGACATCCTCGGCCTTGGCCCGAGAGGAGTCACTGTTGTAGTGCACCGCGACCCGGGCGCCCTCCGCGCCGAGGGTGGTGCTGATCAGTCCGCCGAGGTTGCGGGACGCGCCGCCGACGAAGGCGACCTTGCCGTTGAGCGTCTTGTCCGGGGTATTGACCATGGATGCCTCCTGCGTTGCGCCGAACGGGAAGGGCAGGGCTCCCCCGACGAACACCAGGGCCATGCCATGCTCAACGAAAACACCGCAGCAAACCGCGCGCATCTTTAGCTGAGCTGCCCCGAGTTTCGTGGAGTCCGGTGATTTTGTTTCAGGCGGACTGCGGGGTTCGCTCCTGGCTCCGCCAGAAGGCTTCCTCGTACTCGCCGGGCGGGACGTTTCGCCGGTCGGTGAGCTGCCATCAGCGGCGGGCGGCGTCGCTCACCGCAGACCTGCAGGACTGGCCGGGGTCTACGCGAACCTGCGGCGGCTGCCGGAAGGGCGTGTGGTCATGCGGCAGCACCTCGGCCGGAGAGCGGCAGCCGCGCCGGCCGATCACCGGCCGCCGCTGCGCTGCTCAGGGGGCTCGAAGAACAGGCCGTGGCCGCGAACGCCGCCGATACGTCAGGGCAGCCGACTTCACCCGGGCCCACCAGTTCGTCGACCGCTCAGGGAACATCCCCCTGATCCGAAGCATCCCTCGCCCCGGCCAGAACTGTCATCGAAGATTTCTGGGACGGCTCGGCCGCCGTCGACGCCACACCGATCCGAACCTTCTCCAGTGGCGTCAGCGCCAAGAACCCGAAGACCGCCACCGGCCCCGACAGCCTGGTACGTCCACAATGGCAACCCCCGCGGCCCGCAGCCGACCCGTGTCCGGCGCGGTGAAGCCCTGGGTATGAATGGTCCCTCGTGAAGTGGAACACAGGGGCCATCGAACTGGGCCGGGTCGTGGTCGGAGAGGGCAACACCTACCGTCTCCGGAAGCTCGCCGCCTCCGGTGCGGGCCGGCTCGGCCTGTCATCCCTGGTCTGACCTGGGGAATCTCTCGGCTGTTGATCACGCGGTTGGTCACGCCAGAGCCTGGAAAAGCAAAAAACCCCTGATCAACAGGGGTTTTAGCTGGTGGCCAACCGACACTATCCGCTGGCCTGCGCTGATGGGCCCCTCTGAAGGTGATCGTTCCCCGCCGTAGCAAGATCAGTTCCCAGACGTCGTGGTAGCCGGTGTGCGCGGCGTTGTGCTCTTCGCGTCCGTGCTGCTCGCGAGAGGTTTCTCTGTACCCGTCTCGCCGCCTCACGCTCGCCCTTTCGTGCGGGGAACGCGATCTACAGATCTACTCGCTTGATGGGATGGCACCGGGGGGCCGCGGCATCGGGCACTCGTCGGTCAGTTCGAAGCGTGGCGGTCGACGCGGGCGACTCAGGGAGTTGTGGCACGGCAGGGCCTGCCGTCTGCGACCTCGGTCCGCCGCTCAGCCTTCTACGCCTTCTACCGGCATTGGAAGGGTGCGGCGTTGACCCTCAGGTGCTTCACAGGAGGAGCCCGCGAGGATGCTGCCCTGTGGGCACATCGATTCGGGAAGTTTGGGCTGTTCGGGTGGTATCTGGACGCAGGGCCCATCCTGCCGGGTTCTGGCGCCGAACTGCTTTCGTACATCCATCCCACAGGGGTTCGCGGGCTTCGGCGTGCCGCCGGGCGGCGTCGGCCGCCATGATCGGGAGGTGGCCGTCGTCGTGCGGAGGTTCACCCGGGCAGGGTCGCTGGCCGTGCTTCTGTTATGGCTGGTCTTGGCCATCGCTACCGGCCCCTACACCGTTCGTCTGGGGGAGGTGGCACGGGCCGGTCCGGAGGTGCAGCTGCCCGCCGGTGCGGAGTCCGAGCAGGTGGCCCGCGTGCTCAACCCGTCCGGCGTGGCCGAGCCATTGCCCCTGGCCGTGGTCTGGGTCCCCCGTCAGGAGGGTGCGCGGATCACGCCGGGCCAGGAGGCTGTGGCACGTGAGGTCACTGCCCGTGTTGCCGGCCCGTCTCTCGTTCCGGTTCTCGCCGAGGACAGCCGGGCCATGATCGTCGTGGTCCCCGGGGGGCCTGCCGATCTGCGCGACCGGCTCGCGACCGTCAGGGAGGCGGCCGCGTCGGTCAGTGGAACGACTGTGCACCTGGCGGGTCCCGCGGCCGCCCAGGTGGACCTGGATGATGCTTTCGCGAAGATCGACGGGACGCTTCTGGCCGTTGCTCTGGGCGGCGTCCTGGTGATTCTTCTGCTCGTCTACCGCAGCGTGCTGATGCCGCTGCTCGTGATCGCGGGCGCGCTGCTGGCCCTGGCAGCAGCATGTGCTGCCCTGTACGCACTGGCTCGGTCGGGCCTGTTGCCGATCGACGGTCAGACTCAGGGAATCGTGTTCGTGCTGGTCGTGGGAGCGAGTACCGACTACGCGCTGCTGCTGGCTGCGCGCCACCGCGAAGAACTCGCCGGGCAGCCGGACGCCGCTGCGGCGATGGCCGCCGCGTGCCGGGCCACCGCACCACCGGTCCTGGCCAGCGCCGGCATCATCGCCTGCGCCATGATGACACTTACTCTCAGCGACCTGCCCGCCGAACGGGTACTGGGTCCGGCCGTGGCGATCGCCATGGTTTGCTGCGCCGCCGTGTCGCTGACCTTCCTCCCGGCGCTTCTGGTCCTGTGCGGCCCACGGACGCTGCGGCCTCCTAACGGGCGGGGAGCCGGGAGCCGTTGGACGGCCACTGCTCGTACGCTCGCGCATCGCCCGCGCCGCGTATGGGTGGGCAGTCTTCTGCTGCTGGCAGCGGGAGCGGCCTGCGCGCCGCTCCTCGCGCCGAGCGGCGTTCCCCTGCACCAGGCCCTGCCGGCCGGTGCGCCCTCCGTGGCCGGGCATGAGGTCCTTAAGCGCCACTTTCCAGCCGGGACAGCGAGCCCTCTGACCATTGTGGCCCCTGCTTCCGGGGCCTCCGGCGTACGCAACCAGGTTGCGGCGACTCCCGGCGTGGCGGCCTCCGCCATTGTCCCGTCCGGAGCGGAGGGCAGGGCGCTGATCCTGGCAACGCTGAGCGACACACCGGACAGCGCCCGCGCCCGTGAGACGGTGACCCGGCTCCGGGCCTCCCTGGCCGGTACAAAGGTACTGGTCGGCGGGCAGAGCGCGCAGCACGCGGACCTCCAGGAGGCATCCGTGCGTGGCCAACGGCTGATCACACCGTTGGTGCTCATCGTGGTCCTGGTCCTGCTCGTCCTGTTACTGCGCTGCGTGCTGCTGCCGTTGCTTCTGGTCGCAGCGGCCTGGGCCAGTCTGTTCACCGCCTTCGGCACAGCGGCGCTTGTGCTCCGTCTGGTCACCGGCGCCAGCGTGACCGAGCCCGCGGTGATGCTGTTCTCCTTCGTCTTCCTTGTCGCGCTCGGAGTGGACTACAACATCTTCCTCGTCCACCGGATCCGCAGTGAGGCAGTACGGCACGGTACGGCTGCCGGGGTGCGTACGGGGCTTGAGACCACCAGCGGCGTCATCAGCGCCGCCGGGCTCATCCTGGCCGCCACCTTCGCCACCCTGACGGTCATGCCCTTGCTCTATCTCGCCCAGATCGGCTGCATCGTCGCCATCGGGATCCTGATCGACACACTTCTCGTACGCCTCTTTCTCGTGCCGGCCCTCATCCTCGATCTCGGCCGCCGCGCCTGGTGGCCGACGTTCCTTCCCGGCGACCGGCCCCGAACCGGTACCACTGCCGCCTCAGACCCGCACCCTGGCGACCAGGGCCGCCCTGCGGTCTCCAGACCTACGTCCTGAACGCAGGCCAGGCGAGAGAGCTCAGTTCCTCGGGAGCCGGTCATGGACGCCGACTGCCGCATGCCGCGCGGGAGCAGCCTCGTGCGGTGAAGTGTCTGTGCGTTCGAGGAGAACGACGAGTCGCGCTGGAAGTGTCCCCGCACTGGTGGTCTGGAGCGCGCCCTGTCCCGCCCGGAACAGGCGCCTGCTGGTCTCGCCCGCCACCGGCGGCGCTGGTGCGCATCACCTGTCTGGGGTCCGAGGACTTTTCGTCCCGGTACTCGCCGCTGGTTCACGCTGTGGTGGCGTAGATGACGAGGTTGCTGCGGTACTCGCCGCGGGCTCGGTCGTAGGTGCCGGAGCAGGTGATGAGGTGGAGTGCGGGCGGGCCGGTGGTCGCGTAGACCTTGCTGTCGGGGAAGGTGTCCTTCGCGTACTGGCGCAGTGCCTGGACGGTGAAGGTGATGTGGGAGCGGTCGTCGCTGGCGACAGTGATTTTATCGCCCGGGCGGAGTGTGGAAAGGCCGTGGAAGGCGCCCGGGCCGGTGGCAGAGTCGACATGACCGACGACTATGGCCGCTCCCGAGTTACCGGGTATCGGTCCGTCGCTCCACCAGCTGACCGTTGAGGGGTCTGGGGGGACACCGAGACGGCCGTCCTGCTGGACCCGCACGCCCGTTAGGGGCTGGTCGAGGCCGATGGCGGGTATGCGGATGCGCACCGGGGGCGCCGCGCTTGCCTGTTTCCCGGGCTCGGCGGCCTCGGCGGGTCCGGTGTGCACCGGCACACTGCCCAGGGCGAGAGGGCCGGGTGCCCGTGCAGTCTCCGTCACCAGTTCGGATATGCCGAGACAGGCCGAGGCTATGCCGAAAGTGATGGCCAAGGCCCCGACGGCTCTTTTCAGGGGGACAGTTGGGCCGAGCCGCAGGAGGTGTCTGCCTGGGTGGTGGCCCGGTCGCCCGCCCCGCCAGGAGCGGGGCGGGCGACCGGAGAAGAGCGGGCTGTTCATGCCTGGCCGACGCCGCGTCGTCGGCGCAGGGCAAGCACTCCGGCCATGGCCAGGAGTGCCCCGCCGCCCAGGGCGGTGACGGGTACGACGGGGAAGCCGTCGCCGGAGGCGAGGCCGCCGAGGCCGGCGCCGACGCCGCCGTCGGGGTGGAGCGAGTCGGCCTGGTTGACGGCCGCGGTGTTGGGCAACGCCACGTACGGGAAGGTGTCACCCGGCTCGCGGTAGGGGGTGTCGACGGCGTCGCCCGCTGCCAGGGCGGGCACGAGCTTGCCGGTCTGCGCGGCGCCCTGGAGGGCTTGGAGTTCGATGTCGACGACGTCGTCGTTGAGTCGGCGGCCGTTGGGGAATCCGGCCAGGTCCTTGCCGAGGACGCCGAGGCGGTTGGGCTTGGCCGCGGGCGGGACGGACATGTTCAGACGCAGCATCTCCGCAGGGACGACGGCGGCCTTGTCGACGTCCTGGTTGAGGCGCTGCGAGTTGAGGTCCGCCTTGATGGGGCCGCACTCCTTGCAGATCCCGGTAAGGAAGATCTCGACGAGGTCGTTGCGCGGGGTAGCGGGGGCCGGGATCTTGTAGATGCTCTCGACGAGCTTGGGGACGATGGGGTCCTTGACCTTGTCGACGACCGGGGTGATCGTGGCGTCCTTCTCCGGGCTCAGCGCGTTGAAGGCGTCCTTGAACTTCAGCGGCACGACGACCTCGTTGACGAGCGGGTTGCCCAGCCGGGAGACCTGCCGCCACTCGTCGGCATTTCCGTCCTTGGCGGGCTCCCCCTGCGCCTCCTTCGCCTTCGCGTCCTCGGTGCCCTTGCCACCGGCGCCCGTGACGTCGGCTCCTCGGCGGTCGGTGGTGGACCACACGCCGATGACGGGGTTGCGCTTCGTGTCGCCCTTGAGTGCCAGCGTCGACTTGGGCACCTGGACGGCGAGAGTGTTGACGTTGTAGCCGGCCAGCGTGTTGTGGCCGGTCTCGGAGAGGTCGCCCCCGTACAGGAGGTCGAAGATCCGCAGGTCCAGGAAGAACGGGTCGGACGCCTGGCCGGCGAAGGCCGTTCCGCCGCCCGGCAGCGGAACCACGGCCTCCTTGCGCAGGGCGGCGTAGTCGGGCATCGACGCATTGCCGACGTTCGAGGGTGCGACCGGGGAGTCCTTCAGGAGCGTCTTGGTGGTCCCGCTGCTGTCAGTGACCTTCAGGCTGTAGGTCTGCCGGAAGTTCAGGGTCTCGTCGTTCACCGACTTCACGACACCGGTGTTGTAGAGGAACTGGTCGGCGTCGTCGCGGACGTGGTCGGTGAACTCCCACGTGTACGTCGTGTCCGGCTTGCCGTTGCCGTCCGCGTCGATCTTGATGTTGTAGCGGGCGTCCTCGGCGAACGGGTAGAAGTTCGGTCCGCCGCTGGGCTCCTGGAACGGGAGCCAGTTGGCCACCAGGGTGACGGTGTCGGGCTTGTCCGGGCTGGTGAAGGCGTAGACGTCGGTGTTGTCCGCCCTCGGGTCTCCGGCGATCAGCGGCGCCTCACGGTGGCTGGAGGCCGAACTGGAGGCGGGAGTGAGGCCGGTGACCGCCGCGGCGGTCAGCAGGGCCAGTGCGCCGGTGGCGGCGAGGGTGCGCTCGGCCCGGCGGGATGCGGGGCGGCGTCGGAGCATGCGGGGAGCGTGCATGGGGGTCCGTTTCCGGTGAGAGCCGCTTGCCCTCCGGAGAGTCCAGGCGGGGCGGCTGGGAGCTGAAGCTTCCAAGCGCCGTCCGGGCCCGCAGGAGCTCGCCCTGGAGCGACAAGGATCGCGCGGTAAAAGTCCCATAATGTGACGCTGGGCTGCACCCAGGTCACCATGCGTGTGCTGCGCCCGCAACGGCGGCGGAGCCGAACGGGGGCGTGTACTGGCCAGAGCCCGGCCCGGCGTGGCGGGGTGGAGTCGCGGCGCGACGGAGGCTCAGGCGTGCGCCATTTCTCCCGCGGTGGCAAGGGGTAGGGAGTGCAAGGCGTGCACCAGGCCGGGCCAGGCGGAGACGTGTGCGGCGACGGCGGGATCGGTACGTTCCAGGAACGCGAGATGGCGGACGGCGTGCGCTACGACGTGGCCGACTTCCAGGTCCGGAGGGGACGGGTGGCCCGGCCTGGATGAGCGGGCAATCCTGTGCGGTTCCGGGAGCAGGGTGCCGGGCTGGTCCGGGGCGGGGTCCGGGTGGACGAGGTAGGTCAGGGTGATGCCGCCCTCGCGAGTGGCCCGCCAGCTGGTCGAGTGCACCAAGTGCGTCTCGTCGTGTTCGCCAAGGAGCGCGAGACCCCTCGCGGCATGGTCCGGGCTCACCCCTCTGCCGAGTGCCGTGATCAGCCGGCGATAGGTGAAGCCCTCGCGTGGATCGTGCCGCAGCAGCACCACTTCGACGGCGACCGGCGGCACATCAGGCGCTTCGTGCGAGGCGAGCGGCATCGTGCACGGCTCCAACGTCGGCGGGAGAGTCCGGAGGGGAGGGGCCCCTCTGCCGATCTTATTGCAAAGCCTATGCAAGTGCGCAAATCGACTTAAAGGGGTCCACTGGTTTTCTCTACGCCTGCGAACGCGTGCCGGTCTGCTGGTCGTCGGTCTCTTCCTCCCACCACCATTGGCTACTCTCTGCGGTGTCGGTCAGCCGGACGCCGCCGGCTGCCAGGGCTTCACGCAGCTCGTCCGCCAGGTCGTAGGCGCCGTCCGCACGCAGCCTCCTGCGCAGGCCGAGAAGGGGCACCAGGATCCGCCCGAGGGTGTGCTCCGGCTCGCTCAGACCACGCCCGGCGTCCTGGGCGAGGCGGCGGATCATGCCGTGCAGGACCGTGCGGGCCCACTCTCCGCCCTGGTCCTCCTCCATGTCGGCGCTCCACGCGGCGATTACCGACTCAAGCTCCACCGCCGCCTCGGCCATGGTCCGGGCGTCCCGCGCTTCCTGCGCTGAATCGAACCGCAACTCCGCTGCCGCAACGGCCTCCTGCAGTGTCGCCGCACCGCCGGTGCCGGCCGTGGCGGCGTGGCGGGCGGCGCCGGCACCCTCATCGGTTTCGGCAGGACGGCGAGGCAAGGGAACCACTGCGGGTTGCGTTCCTGCCACCAAGTCGCGCAGTTGCTCCACGGGCAGCGTGGTGCCGCCGGGCACCAGGACGCTCGCTCCCCGCCGCCGGATCGTCATGACACCCCGCCCCCACACACGTACCAGCGAGGTACCGAGATCGACGATGACAGCCGTGTGCTCATCGATGCCGAGGACGGCGCTCTCGTCGGGGAGTTCGTGCTCCAGGACGGTGAGGCGGGGCTCGCCCAGATAGCAGAAGCGGGTGTCGTGCGTGCCTCCCTCGGCGTTGTCGTAGTGCGGGATCACCGCGACCGGCAGGCCGAGCACCCCGAGCAGATCAAGCCCGGTCAGCCACGCGGGAGGATGCCCGGCTTTGTACACCTCGTAGACGGGCAGCGCCGCGAATCCCACCGTGCACGCCGCTGCGGAGGCCATCACCGTCACGCCGTGCCCGCGTGCCACCCGTTCGCGCAGGATCTCGCCCAGGCGCAGGGTGTGCCACCGGTTCAGCGCGTACGAGGGGCTGCCGGGCCCCGAGAACACCCAGTCCGCCCTGCGCACCAGGTCACGGACCTTGTCCGCGCCGCCATCGCCCGGCGTACCGCTCGAAGGGGCGTCCGCGCCGCTGTCCGGAGCGACCACTGTCGCGAGGCTCACGGAGCGTCGGAAGTATTCGCGGGCACGGTTGGAGATGTCGTCGCGGTTGACCTGGAATCCGTACGGTGTCTCCAGGATCACCGCATCAGCGTCGCCGCCCAGGTGCGCGACGAGTTCCCGGTGCAACGTGACCATGGTCGGGCTCGTCTCGCCCGAACCCATCAGAGCCAGAACACCCCCACGAGCATCCACATCCCACCCCTCCCCCTCCGCTCAGGGTGAGCGGACCCCTATCCGTACCCCAAGCGCACCGCCCACATGCCGCCGCGCACCCCTCACCGGCCGCCGACACGCACGGAAAGAAGTGGCAAGCAGATCGGAAACCGCCCGGGTGCGTACCGGGCGGCGTTCTCCCCTGCTTCTCCGGACTCAGCGAGGGACGTGGACCATCCGGCCGCTCTCCCTGCCGTTCTTGCCCTCCTGGCGGCCTGCGCCCTCGTATGCGTCACCCGCCGACTGTGCCGGAGCAGCCCAACGTCGACGCGCTCGAAAGCGCGCCTCGGCCTGCTGGTTGCCGTCGGCGGGCTGCTGTTCACCGCAGCCTGCTGCTGAGTCCGAAGGTGGCGCAGGGCCAGTTCTGGTTCATGCTCTCCGGCTTCATGCGTGGCTGCCGTCTACGCGGTGAAGGGGCACGCGCTTGCTTCGCGCCCCGCCGCGGCCCCGAGACGTGATCCGTGAAGGCCCTTCGCTACCCGTTCCCCGTGGCGGCCCGCAGGGTAAGGCCGAGGCCTACGCAGACGACGAGGAGCGCGGTGATGACGGGGCCGGTCCGTACCAGCTTCCGGAGGAGGGGGTTGCGGCGCAGAGTTCGAGTCCGGTCATGGCTCTCGATGCGTTCACGCAGGCGGACGAGGAGGAGTCCGGCGAGGGTGAGCGTGGCGGCCATGCCGAGGCCGTAGCCGATGACGAGGAGGACACCGAAGGCGGTGCGCCCCAGGGCCACCGCGCCGAGGAGCACGACCAAAGCGGAGGGGCTGGGGACGAGTCCGCCCGCGATGCCCATGCCGACGAGGCCCGACCTGCTTGCACGCCGGGTGCTCTTGGGGGGTGTCGACGTGCTCGACGGAAGGTGCTCGTGGTCCGGCGGGGCGAGGGTGGCGACCCTGACGTCCGGCCGGAGGTCCGCGGCTGGTGCGGTGCCGGGCTCGGTGGGCGATGCGACGGGCCCGTGATCGTGCGGGCCGTCCGGCCCGTGGTCGTGGCCATGATGGTGGCTGGCGTCACCATGGCTGTGGCTGTGGCTGTGGCCCGGCCCGTGGTGATGGTGGTGGCCGCCGTCACTGTGGCTGTGACCGTGGTGCGGTCCGTGGTGGTGGTGGTTGTGTTGCGGCCTGCCACGAACGGCTCCGTTGAGGAGCCACAGGCCGATGCCTGTGACGAGGAGTCCGCTGGCGGCTCCGAGCCACATCAGGACGGATTCGCCGGCCAGGTGGGTGGAGACCGGCAGAGCGAGACCGAGAACGAGGACACCGGCCGTGTGCGTGAGGGTCACCGTGGCGCCGACGGTGAGCGCGTCGCGTCTGGTGCCGCGGCGGCCTGCGAGGTAGGCGGCCATGATGGTCTTGCCGTGGCCGGGCATCGCCGCGTGGGAGGCCCCCAGGACGATGGCGAGGAGCAGAGCCAGCAGTCCCACCGGGAGCGTGATCTCGCGGGCCCCGACGAGGGCGTCGAAGGCCCCGGTCACCTTGGCAAGCGCCGCGCTGATCACGCCCGCGCCGGGGAGGTCCGCCACCGCCGGCAGGGTCGCCCCCTGTCCGGGCTCGGTGTTCAGTGCCGCTGTGCGCTGGTCGAGCGCGGAGGCGAGGGGATCTTCCGGGTACTGGCGCAGTTCGCGGGTCGCGGACGTGGCGGGAACGTCGCTCCGGGTGATGCTGAGGCCCTGGCCTGTGGCGGTCATTTCGTGCCAGCCGACGCGTCGGGTGTCGTAGTCCGTCTCAGCCCGGATCTCGGCGGGTGCGCCCAGCTCGGCCGGGGCGCTCAGCCGGCAGGTGAGGCGACTGGTCTGCAGACCCGCCTCGCCCTTCTGGTACTCCAGGGCGGCCGAAGACCGACTCCAGTCCACTGCCGTTCCGTCCACGTTCAGGTGGAGCTGCCCGCTCAGCGAGGAGCAGGTCTTCTCAGCGTAGGCGCGCGATTCGCCGTCGCTGATCGTGCCGTCGCGGTCGGCGTCGACGGTGGGGCGTTCCTGGAGGGCTGCGATCTCCGCGCGGTCCACCACGATGTGGGCGTCGATCCGGTCGGGCCGAAGGACGAGGCCCGTGTGGTGGTTGACGCTGAAGTTACCCAGGGGGTGGGCGGTTGCGTGGGGGGCTGCTGCCACGCAGGCGAGGGCGGCGAAAGCGGTGGCGGCCAGGGTAGTGACGGTTCGGCGCAGGGTGTGGTTCATGGTGTGGTGTCGATTCGCTGGAGCAGGGTGCGGGCGGCATCGGCGTGCAGAGGGTGGAAGGCCGGCTCGCGCAGCGCCTCGGTCAGGTCGCGGCGCGCTGCCTCGGTGTCGCCGAGGGAGTGGTGGATGGCGGCACGGTGGTAGCGGAAGAGCGCGCTGCGAGTGCCCTGGGCCAGGGCCTTGTCGGCCTGGGCGAGGGCTTCGGCATCCCGGCCTGCCTGGTGCAGAGCCCAGGCGTACGCGTCGTGGACGGCGACGAACGGGCGTGTGCGAAGGGTCTGTTCGGCCATGGTGAGGGCCCGCTTCGGGTTGCCGTGGTCGGCTTCGAAGAGGATCGCGTCGGTGTCCGCCGGGTCGCCGGCCGCTTCCCGGATGCGGTCCTGGGCGCGCAGGAGTTCATAACTCTCTTCGGCCCGGGCGCCGTTGCCCAGTGACTGCTCCAGTTCGCCCAGGCCCAGCAGGTAGTGGGGCAGGGGGGCGATCGCGATGGCCGCCCGGTAGTCGGCAAGAGCCTTGGCGGTGTCACCCAATGCCAGGTGCGCGCGGGCCCGGGTCTCCAGGAGCGCCGAATCGCCCGGGGCGGCTCTGAGCGCGGTCTGTGTGCGGGTGAGGGCTGCCCGGGGGTTGGCGTTCTGGAGATCCAGGGTGGCCAGGACGTTGTGGGCGAACGCCCGCTCGTCCCCCGTGGCCGCTGCCGCCAGGGATCTGCCCATCAGGGCGCGGGCCCGCTCGGTGTCTCCCTTGAGTTCGAAGGCGTAGGAAGCGCGGGCGAGGGAGGCGGCGTCCGGCCGCAGATCCGCCATCTTCTGCACGGCGGCGTCGGCTTCGTCGTAGCGGCCGAGCTGGGTGTACGCGTCGGCCAGGACCCCGTAGGCGGAAGAGCTGTACGGGCCGCTCGCGGTTGCTTTGCGGGCCCATTCCAGTGCGGTGGGGAAGTCGTGGCGGGCAGCGGCCAGGGCGCCCATGGCGATTTCCGCGTCCGTGTTTCCCTCGCGCTGGACGGAGAGCGAGGTGCGCAGCGCCTTCTCGGCCCGGTCATAGGTGGCCGGATCAGCGGTGGTACGCGCTTGCTGGACGTAGGCCATTCCCAGGGCGGCCCAGCCGCCTGCGTCTTTCGGCAGCCGGGTCACGCGCGCCTGGAGCGCCTCGATCGACCCGCTCGGCGCACCGACGGGCTGGCCGTGGGCCGAGGGTGGCGAAGAGGTGGTGCCGCCGGGTGTCAGCATGACCGCCCCGACGGCGAACATCGTCGCACCGAGGGCCAGGGTGATCGCGATGTTCCGCACTCGACGGCCACCTCGTGCCCGTGGTGGCGGCGCGGACTGGGAAGTGGTGTGGTCCGGATGCACGAAAGGTCCTCCCCTTGTGTCGGGCGTCGACGGCGCGGGTGCCCGGGCCGGTGCAGCGCTGCCCTGGCCCGGGCACTGTGAACGCCGTGCGTGTGTGGCGCTGCCGGGTCAGCTGTCCTTGTTGCGACGGCGCAGGCGGAAGCCGCCGATGCCGAGGAGCAGCGCACCGGCGCCGGCGAGCGCCGCGGCCTGGGTGGTCTCCATGGCGGGGCCGGCCGGGCGGTTATGTGCCGAGGTCTGCTCGGCGTTGCGGCCGGCCGCGTCAGGGCCGCGGTTGACGTGCTTGGTGTGGGGCAGCGCGACGTAGGGGAACGAGGCGCCGAAGGGGACCTCGTTGGTGTCGACCTTGTCGCCTTCCGCGAGCGCGGGGACGAGTTCGCCGGTCTGGGCGGCGCCCATGACGGCCTGGAGCGAGATGTCGATGACGTCGTCGGCGAGGCGGCGCCCGTTCGGGAAGCCTGCCAGGTCGCCCGCGAGCACTCCGAGGCGCTGCGGTTTCGCGGTGGGCGGCACCGTCATGTTCAGGCGCAGCTCCTCCGCCGGGACGATCCTCTTGAGTGGCGCGTCCTTGTTGAGGCGGTGCGCGTTCAGGTCGGCCTTGATCGGACCACAGGCCTTGCAGATGCCCGTCAGGTAGATCTCCGCGAGGTCGTTGCGGGGCGTCTTGGGGGCGGGGATGCCGTAGACCTGCTGGATGAGCTTGGGCAGGATCGGGTCGTACACCTTGTCGACGACCGGCTGGACGGTGCGGTCCTGGCTGGGGTTGAGGGTGTTGAAGGCGTCCTTGAACTTCAGCGGGACGACGACCTCGTTGACCAGCGGGTTCCCGAGGCGGGAAACCTGCTTCCACTGCTGCCCGGCAGCCTTGTCACGGGAGTCGTTGACTGTGACGCCCCCGCGGTCGGTGGTCGACCACACGCCGATGACCGGGTTGCGGGAGGTGTTCCCGTTCAGGGCGAGCTGCTTCTTGGGGACCTGGATGGCGATGGTGTTGACGTTGTAGCCGGCCAGGGTGTCCTGGCCTCGCTCGCTCAGGTCGCCGCCGTACAGCAGATCGAAGACGCGGAGGTCGGCGAAGAAGGGGTCCTCGGCCTGGCCCGCGTACGTCTTGCCGCCGCCCGGCAGACCGAAGGTCGCCTGCTTGCGCAGGGCCGCGTAGTCGGGCATCGACGCCTTGCCGGTACGGGACGGGGCGGCCGGCACACCCTTCAGGACGGTCCGGCTCTTTCCTCCGGTGGTGACGACGAGGTCGTAGACCTGGCGGAAGTTCAGGTCCGGGTCGTTCAGCGAGGTGACCGGGCCGGTGTTGTAGAGGAACTGGTTCGCGTCGTCGCGGTAGCTGCTGCGGAAGCGCCAGCTGTAGGTGACATCGGCGACGCCGTCACCGGTGTTGTCGATCTTGATGTTGTAGCGCAGGTCGTCGCCGAACGCGTAGAAGTTCGGGCCGCCGTTGGGCTCCTCGAACGGGATCCAGTTCGCCACCATCGTCACGGTGTCGGACTTGTCGGGGCTGGTGAACGCGTACACGTCGGTGTTGTCCGCCCGCGGGTCCCCGGCGATCAGGGGGGCCTCACGGTGGCTGGAGGCCGCGCTGAGGCCGGGGGCGAGGGTCATCGCTCCGAGCCCGGCGGCCAGGGTGGTGCTGCCGAGCACGAGCAGGGACTTGTCCAAGACGCGCCGCGAGCGCGGCCTGGCCTTCGAAAGCTTCACGGCATTCCTTCTGTCTGCTGCCCCTGCCTCTCACCGCGGCCGTGAGGGCATGCGGTGGCCAGGGGGGTGGGCTGATGGGATGGCGTGCGGCACCGCGCCGGAACATCTCGCGCCGACCGTGCCGACGGAAAGGACGCACGCAACAACCGGCAGGGCCGGGACCCGGCCACACCGTCAAGCGTCGCTCCGCCGTAGACAAGCACGCCGAAACCCCATTCCGGGCCGACCAACCTGACGTCGTCACGTCAGCCGCGGGGGCCGATTCAGACGAAAGGCCCGGTGGGAGCGGCAAAGCAGCGGAAAAGGTGCCGCGCAGAAATGACGACGACACAGACGCCCGGCACTGGGCCGAAAGAGTCACGCAGCTCTTGCTGCAATCTATGTGCAACAGCCACCGCCTAGCAGTATCACTGGCACAGCGCGGCGGTGTCGCTGGAGCACCGCGCTGAGGAGGGGACCACGGCAGTCGGCCGTGCACTCATCCCCGCAAGTCGGCGGCCGCACATACCGAAGGCACGATGAGATGCCAACCGCCCACCCGTCGCACGACTCCAACGGAGTGAACCCGAACGCCTCACCCAATCCGCGCGTGCCACAGCCTCGTACGACTTACGACTCGCCGACTTTTCGCGTCGGCGCCCTCTCTTCTCCGGGAGAATCATGCGTAAGCGCAAGACCGCTATCGCCGCCGTATCCCTGGCCGTGGCAGCGGCCCTGGCCGTCCCGGCACTGGCCACCGCGGACGGCCGCCACGGGCACGGCCCGGACCACGGAGCACACAAGGCGCTCACCGCCATCGGACTCACCGCCGACCAGCACCTGGTCCAGTTCGACGTCGACCGGCCCGCCA
Source organism: Streptomyces sp. WZ.A104 (assembly GCF_002382885.1). Classification (GTDB taxonomy): domain Bacteria; phylum Actinomycetota; class Actinomycetes; order Streptomycetales; family Streptomycetaceae; genus Streptomyces. The sequence continues at coordinate 37,794 of NZ_NWVL01000042.1, read as the reverse complement.
AGCCGATGAACATCGGCAAGGTGTCCGGACTGCGCGGCGACACCAAGATCGTCGGCATCGACTTCCGCGTCCAGAACGAAAAGCTCTACGGCGTCGGCGACAAGGGCGGCATCTACACCCTCAGCACCATCAACGCCAAGGCCATGAAGGTCTCCCAGCTCACCGTTACCCTCTCCGGCAAGCACTTCGGCGTCGACTTCAACCCCGCCGCCAACCGGCTCCGCGTCATCAGCGACACCGGCCAGAACCTGCGCCACAACATCGACGACAACGCCGCCCCGCTCTCCACCATCGCCGACGACACTCTCACCAACCCCACCACACCGCCCACCACCGCCCGCGGCGTCACCGCCGCCGCCTACACCAACAACGACCTCAACCCCGCCACCGCCACCACCCTCTTCGACATCGACACCACCACCGACCGCGTCTCCCTGCAATCACCCGCCAACGCCGGCACCCTCGCACCCACCGGCAACCTCGGCATCAACGCAGGCCCCGACGCCGGCTTCGACATCCACACCTCACCCAAGGACGGCACCAACCACGGCTTCGCCACCCTCAAAACCGGCGAAACCATGCGCCTCTACCACGTCGACATCCTCACCGGCGCCATCCAGGACCTCGGCGCCTTCCCCCGCCCGAAGCAGGTCACCGACCTCGCCCTGCCCATCGACCAGGGCTGAGCCGACCGAGGGGGCCCGTGCGGTGGTCCGACACAGTCGGACCACCGCACGAGTTCACCGCACCCGGTGCTCGCTCTCACACCTGTGATTACGTGACAGCGCAGCCCGGTGCACGCCGGGGCGCCTGCGGGCGGCCGATCATGACTCTCCGTGGGGGTAGCAGGAACGTGAATTTTCCCCTTGATTGTGGACACCTGGAGACTGGGACCTGAGGTTCCAGAGGAAGTAGCACCAGGTGGAAAGCAAGTGCACGAAGCGGTACACCGAGGAGTTCAAGCGGGACGCGATCGCGCTCGTCGACTCCTCGGGCAAGACGGTCACGGCTATCGCCCGGGAATTCGGCATCAGCTCGGAGTCTCTGCGCGGCTGGTACCGCCGGGCCAAGGCCGACCGGGGCGAGGGCGCCCCGGGTCGAGCTGACCAGCGCCGAGCGCGAGGAACTGCACCGGCTGCGCAGAGAGAACCGCGAGCAGCAGCAGACGATCGAGATCCTGAAAAAGCGACGTCCTTCTTCGTGAGGGAGAACGACCGGTAACCGCGTTGTACCGGTTGATCCATGCGGAGAAGGCGAACTACCCGGTCATGCTGCTGTGCCGGGTGCTGCACGTGGCCCGCTCCTCCTAAGAAGTCATCTCATTTGGTGAGCCTGCGGTAGCAGATGAGGGTGCAGGCGATGCTGGTGAAGGCGAGGAAGTGGTCGGCTTTGCGTTCGTAGGGGCGGTGGAGTCGTCGGCATCCGGCGAGCCAGGCCATGGTGCGTTCTACGGTCCAGCGGTGGCGGCCCAGTCGTTGCGTGGACTCGACTCCCTTGCGGGCGATGCGGTGGGTGATGCCGCGCTCGCGTAACCATCGCCGCAGGTGGGCGTAGTCGTAGCCCTTGTCGGCATGGAGCTTGCCGGGCTTGCGCCGTCGCCGGCCGCGGCGCGAAGAGATCGGCGGGATGCCCTTCACGAGCGGGATCAGGGCCTGGCTGTCGTGCAGGTTGGCCCCGGAGATGCCGATGGATATGGGCAGACCTGATCGTTCCGTGATCAGGTGGATCTTCGAGCCGTACTTGCCCCGGTCGACAGGATTCGGACCTGTCAGGTCCCCCTTTTCAGGGCCCGCATGTTCACCGAGTCGATCGCGCAACGCGACCAGTCCAACTCGCCACGAGCACCGAGCTCGTCGAGGACCAGGCGGTGGAGCCTGGCCCACACCCTGGCCTTCGACCACTCCGAGAACCGCCGGTGTGCAGTCGCTCCGGACGGGCCGAACGACACCGAAGGCAACTGCTGCCAGGTACAACCCGACGTAGCCACGAACACGATCGCGGCCAGCACCTCCCGGTCACCGTGCCGACGCCGACCACCGCCCTGAGGCCGCGACGGCGCCTCCGGCACCACCCGCTGGAACAACTCCCACAACTCGTCCGGCACCAACCGCTCAACGATCCCCACCATGACTCACAGAATACTGAGTCATCCAAATGAGATGCCTCTAAGCCGGCTCTACCTCGCCTGCCGGCTGGACCTGGCCACCCGCGAGGTCGTCGGCTACGCGATGGCCGACCGCCACCGCGCCGAGCTCGTCGTGGACGCCCTCGACATGTCCCACGGCCGAGGCGGTCTGGAGCCCGGATGCGTGATCTACAGCGATCGCGGAAGCGAGTACACCTCAGCTCAATTCCGCGATCGAATACGGGAGCTGGGGCTACGGCAGAGCTGCGGGCGCACCGGATCGTGTTTCGACAACGCCGCAGCGGAGAGTTTCTGGGCCCTGCTCAAGGAAGAGATCGGAACCCGGACCTGGCCCGACCGGGCCACCGCCCGCGCCGAGGTCTTCACCTTCATCGAGACCTTCCACAACTGCCGCCGTCTACGCAAGCACAAGATCTTCGGTTACCTCACCCCGGCCGGGACCAGGGAGCGACATCAACACGCCATCGCGGTATAACGAACGAGTGTCCAAGATCATGGGGAAACTTCAGTTCTTGTCCAGGCCCGCGACGCCGACGACATTGGCCTTCCCCGTGTGGTCGGCTGCGGTATCGGCGGCCTGGGCCTTGCACTTGGCGCACCAGGGCACCCAGAACCAGAGCACGGTCGGCTTGCCCGCCAGGGTGCTGCCGTCGAAAGGCTTGCCGTCCACCGTGGTCGCGGTGAACCGGAGCCCCCCGGCACCGCCGGCCCGGAGGTTGCGTCGCGGCTGAGGCCGGAGACGGCCGGCGGCTGCGCGGATGGAGGGCTCCAGTGTGGTCGGGATGGGAGTGACTCTAGAACTGCCTTTCCGCTCCGCGGGCCCGTCAGAGCGCACGGTTCGATGACGTGAGCGGGATACGGCCCTTCCGGCGAGCCCGTGAACCTGGCCACGTGGGAGGGCGGCGTTCCGGTGCCGAGATCCACAGCCAGTGCCAACGTGCCCGCAGCGAAGTTGCGGATGTGTATCAGCCCTTCCCCTGCGGTGTCCTGCCGCGCTCTGCGCCAGCCGGGACTGTGGCCCGGCGTGCTACTGCTGCTCGTGGCGGGCGCGCCAGTACGGGTTGTCATGCGGGAGGCTCGCGCTGACCCGCCCGTACATGCCGAAGGTCATCAGGAGGACACCCATCACGAAGCTGAACAGGACGTTCTGCAGCTCGAAGGCAAGGAAGTTGTAGTCGCTCTCCAGCAGAGCCAGGTTGGCGAACCCACTGACGATGAAGGCCACTCCGGTGACCATGTTGAGCGTGGAGGCGAGGTTCCCGCCGATGACCGCACCGGCGAGGAGGACGACTCCGATCATGATGGAGAGGGTGCTCAGCGCACCGTTGGTGTTCAGCCCCAGAACTGTGTCACCACCGGTGCTGAAGAAGCCGATCCGGTCCAGCAGCCCGAGTACGCCGAACATCACGAGGAACGCTCCGAAGAAGCCGGCGCCGACACCGTAGACACGACTGAGCCGGTGGTCCACCGGCAGGTGTTCGTCCAGACGGGCGCCACGCAGAGGCATTCGGGGCAGGTGAATGGTTGACATCAAAACCTCCTCGGTTTCCGCTGCCCCCACCTATGTGTAATTCGGTGCAGACCTGTCGAAGGATGGGGTGTGGAACTGCGGAATTCTGCTGTCAGTCCGGTCGGGGTTCCATGGCTTCGCCAGGCGCCGTGTGGTCTCCTCTGCTTCCATGGAGGGGATGGCATGGGGTGGCAGCGAGAAAGCTCATCGAGGTGGAGTGGGCCGGACAGTGGGCCCCGGATCTCCCCGCCCCCGCCGAACCGGCAGCCATGAACTGCACGGGCCCGAACAGTGGCCCGCCCTCCCCGAGGAGGAACCCTTCGTGAAAGCTCCCCGTATCTCCCGCGCGGCGATAGCCGGTGCTGTCGCCATTGTCCTGCCTGTGTCACTGGGTGTCATGGCGCCACAAGCGTTCGCCCAGACGGCCACGCAGGATCCCTACGGTCCTGCCTGCTCATCCGTGCCCAAGGAGGGCAAGGGAAGCCTGGACGGCATGGCGCAGGACCCGGTCGCCACTGCAGCGTCCAACAACCCGGAGCTCTCCACCCTGGTCACCGCGGTGAAGAAGGCCGGTCTGGTCGACACGCTCAACAACGCGGAGAACATCACCGTCTTCGCACCGAGCAACGACGCCTTCGACAAGATCCCCAAGGCGGACCTCGACAAGCTCCTCGCGGACAAGGAGGAGCTGACCAAGGTGCTCACCTACCACGTGGTCGGTGAGGACATCACCCAGAAGCAGCTGGAGGACGGGTCGTTCAAGACCCTTGAGGGAGGCACCCTCACCACCACCGGATCGGGTGAGGAATTCACCGTGAACGATTCAGCGAAGATCGTCTGCGGAAGTGTTCCCACAGCCAACGCGACCGTCAACATCATCGACACCGTTCTCACTCCGCAGTAGCCCCCTTCGGGCACCCGGCGCAGAGCCCGGCGATCGCAACGGGCTCTGCGTCTGTTCGTACCGGCTGCCCGAATCGCCGTCACGCCGTGCCCTCAGCGGGAGCCCGAGGGTGCGGCGTCCCAGTTCTCCGGTGAAATGGACGCACATGAAGAGCACGAAGGATTCCCGCCACCTGTGGGTCAGGGTTCCGCTGGCCGCGCTGAGCGGTCTACTGGCGGGGTTCGCCGCGCTCGCCGTCGCGGAACTGGTGTCGGCCGCGGTGCGGCCTGAATCGGGTCCGGTCACGGCTGTCGGCGGAGCGGCGATCGACCGTACCCCCACAGCTGTCAAGGACTGGGCGATCCGGAACTTCGGCGAGGACGACAAGCTGATCCTCCAGCTGGGCATCCTCGCCACCCTCGCCGTGCTCGCTGTGCTCCTCGGTGTGGTGGCCTTGCGGTTCCGCAGAGGCGGTGCTGCGGGCGTGCTGGCTTTCGGGGTGATCGGCGCCGCCGCGGCCGTGTCCCGCCCTGACTCGACCGGCGTCTCCGACGCACTGCCGTCCGTGGTGGGCGCGATCGTGGCCGCAGGGCTGCTCTTCCTGCTGATCGGACGGCTGACCACCCCCCAACGGGCAGGAGCCCGAGCCCCGGACGAAGAGACCGGGTACAAGGGGTGGGACAGGCGGGGCTTCCTGGTCGCGGCCCCGGCCGCAGCAATCGCCTCCGTCGGCGCGGGTGCGCTGGGACGGCACCTGAACCGTGCGAAGGCGCAGGATGCGGTGGCCTCGCGGTCGCAGGTGACGCTGCCCGCTCCGGATTCACCTGCCGCCCCGATCCCGGCCGGAGCCCAGGTCGGAGTGCCCGGCGTCAGCCCGTTCACCACGTCGAACAAGTCGTTCTACCGGGTGGACACCGCCCTGGTGATCCCCAAGATCGACGCGGCCACGTGGAAACTCCGCATCCACGGCAAAGGCGTCGCACGGCCCCTGACCGTGACCTTCGACGACCTGCTCCAGCGAGAGCTGATCGAGCGGGACATCACCCTCACCTGCGTTTCCAACGAGGTCGGGGGCCCCTACATCGGTCACGCGCGATGGCTCGGGACACGCCTGGGCGATCTTCTCCAGGAAGCCGGGGTGCGGCCGCCCTCCCGGGGAGGTCCGGCGGATCAGCTGGTGGCACGCTCCGTGGACGGCATGACGCTGGGCACGCCGGTCGAGGACGTCATGGACGGTCGGGACGCCATGCTGGTGGTGGGGATGAACGGAGAGCCATTGCCGTTCGTCCACGGCTTTCCGGTCCGGATGCTCGTCCCCGGCCTCTACGGGTACGTGTCCGCCTGCAAGTGGATCGAGGACATCGAGCTCACCACGTTCGACACCTACGACCCGTACTGGGTGAAACGGAAATGGGCGCGCAGGGCTCCTGTCAAGACCCAGTCCCGCATCGACACACCGAAGCCGTTCGCCCGGCTGGAGCCCGGCACGGTCATGGTGGCGGGCGTCGCCTGGGCCCAGCGCCGTGGAATCGAACGCGTCGAGGTGCGGATCGACGACGGGCCGTGGCAGGACGCCGATCTCGCGGCCGAGGCCACCATCGACACCTGGCGCCAGTGGTCATACCCCTGGAAGGCCACCCCGGGCGGACACACTCTCACCGTCCGGGCCACCGAACGCGGCGGAGCGGTCCAGACCGAGAAACGCACCAAAACCGTTCCCGACGGAGCAAGCGGCTGGCACTCCGTCGTCGTCACCATCGACTGAACTCAGCAACATATCCGGGCGAACCAGTCGCAACACCGGCAGGTGGCCCGCCCTTTCAGGTCCGCCCCACCCGCTGACGGCATGTGACGGACGGCTTCCGCCCTGCAGCCTCACAAGCGCGTGCCGGTGCGCTGGGGCAACGGCCTGGGGAAGAATGAGCTGCCCGCCGGAGCTCCCGGGCGGGCGGTGTGACGGCGTGCCACGGGGCCCGCTTTGAATGCCTTCGAACTTGAAGGTTGGCCTGCGCAGACACAGCCGCCGCCGTCCGCACGCTGCCGCGGAAGTGGTCACACCTGCGGCAGGCGCCCAGGGTTTCACCTCGTCGACCGGTACCGGACCCGAGCGGGTTCGATGGCCTTCCCCTCCGGCTGATGCGCCGCTTTTCAACTCCTCCCAGCCCCTGTCACCTGTGAGCGGCGGGCATGAGGCCGTCTCCCGCTGGGGTGGACCTCGACCGGAACAGGAGGATCTCGTACGGGGCGCACAGCACGCGGCATCGACAGCACGGAGAACGGTAATCCGTTTCCACCCCGGGCGAGGGGCAGCCCTCATGCGGGTGCCGACTGGATGGGTGTGCACCGCGCACGGCAGCGCCGCGCACGTGGTCTCGTCGTCCTGGGCTCCCAACAGAGGGAAGCCGCATTCTGTGAAGGAGAAGAGATGCGCAGACCGGTTCTCGCCGTGGCCCTGATCGCGGTTGTGGCCTCCGTCGTTCCTGTATCGACAGGCGCCTGGGCAGCTGCCCGACTGCCCGCTCAGGGCGGCCCCACACCGAAGTGAGAAGCCGAACGGAGCAAGGCGAAGGGCGAACTGTCGGTCATCGGGCTGACCGCCGGTCAGCGCCTGGTTCAGTTCCGCACCGGGTCCCCGTCCAAGCCCCGGCCGCTGGGCAAGATCAGCGGTCTGAACAAGGACACCAAGCTGGTCGGCATTGCCTTCCGCGTCCAGGACTCCAAGCTGTACGGCATCGGTGACAAGGGCGGCATCTACACCCTGAACACCCGCAACGCCAAGGCGGCCAAGGTGTCCCAGCTGACCGTCACCCTGGCCGGCCGCTCCTTCGGCGTCGACTTCAACCCCGCCGCGAACCGCCTGCGCGTCATCAGCGACACCGGCCAGAACCTCCGCCACAACATCGACGACCCGGCCGCGCCACGCACCACTACCGCCGACACCCCGCTCACCAACCCCACCACGCCCCCTACCACGGCCAAGGGAGTGACCGGCGCCGCCTACACGAACAATGACCTGAACCCGGCCACCTCCACCTCCCTGTTCGACATCGACACGACGAACGACCGCATCTCGCTACATTCACCGGCCAACTCCGGCACCCTCGCACCCACCGGGAACCTCGGAGTGAACGCCGGATTCGACATCTATTACTCCCACCGGACCCAGACAAACCACGGCTTCGCAACACTCAGCGTCAACGGCGTCATATGAACGGCGCCGACTGGGGGCCGGTGCGGTGCTCACACGGACGGTGAGAAACCTGTCGGCAATACCCGTAACTACGAAGAGAGTTACCGCGGGGCGCCCAGGAGAGTAACGCCCCGCGGCAGCCGCTCCTCGCGGACCTTCAACCGCGAAGAACGGTGCGGCTCCCCATTCCCCATGGCTTGCCGCAGCACATGCGGTGCCTCCTCCAAAGCGCCGCACACCGTGCATTCGCCACCGGGCGCATCCCGGATTGGTCAGAGATCGAGAAGCCCACCGGACGGGCCAAGCCGGCTACCGGGAGCGACAGCAGCAACGACGGCCACATCTTTTTCGCCAACACACCAATCCGAAGAGCCGGTTGCCTCGAATAGCAGGCATGACGATCAACGAGACGCCTGTGGCCCGACACGGACCCAGCGATGTCCCCGCCACGCGCCGGAGACAACCCCTCTGATCATCTTCCCCGCGTCCCACCGCGCTTGTCGACGTGAACCTCGCCGCACCGGGACCGAACCCCCTGCAGCCCTCAGACAGCACTGAGAGCGGCTACCCGAGTACACAGGAGAATTTCCGTGAACGCCTTCCGCTTCCGCCGCGCCGCCGTCGCCGTCACCGCCGCCGTCACCCTGCCCCTCGCACTGGCCGCCTGTGGCGGGGACGACAGCTCTTCCGACGCGGCCGCCGACAAGGTCAGCAGCTCCGCGCCCGCCAAGGAGAAGTCGAGCCCGGCGACGGACGAAAGCACTTCCGTGGACGGACCGTTCGGGCCGGCATGCGCATCGGTTCCGCAGGACGGGGCAGGGTCCTTCGACGGCATGGCACAGGACCCTGTCGCCACCGCCGCATCCAACAACCCGGCCCTGTCCACCCTGGTCACCGCGGTGAAGAAGGCCGGGCTCGTCGACACCCTCAACAACGCCAAGAACATCACCGTGTTCGCGCCGACCAACGACGCCTTCGCGAAGATCCCGAAGGCCGACCTCGACAAGGTGTTGGCCGACAAGAAGATGCTCACCGACATCCTCACCTACCACGTCGTCGGTGAGAAGCTCACCCCGCAGCAACTGGAGAGCGGCACCTACGAGACCCTCCAGAAGTCCACCCTGGCCACCAAGGGCTCCGGCGAGGACTACACGGTCAACGACAACTCCAAGGTCGTCTGCGGCAACGTCCCCACCGCCAACGCCACCGTCTACATCGTCGACACCGTCCTGATGCCGAAGGCGTAACACTCCCGCGGCCCGCGACGACCGGCACGGTGACGCGGCAGCATAAGACCGAGGCATTTCGGGCGCGCGGACATCACCGCCGAGGCCCAAGGCACCATCTGCTCGGGCCCTCCTTCCGCACCGACAGGATTTGGCGGCAAGCGGGCGGTTCCGGCCCCAAAAGCACCCGGTCGCCGTTGGCCTTGGAATCACGAAGCTCCCCCACGCAACAGCGTGGGGGAGCTTCGTGATTCCAAGGCCAACGGCGTTCAGGGCCGCACGGTGCACAGAGCGAGGAGACAGAGGTTGAATCCCTGGGTATTGCTGGGGCCTGTGTGGCTACCGGGGCCGGATTCGCCGACCGTGCACCGGGCCAGCAGGCAGAGGTTGCCGCCCTGTATCCCCCGGTAGAAGGCGAGCGGACCGGTGGACGTTCCGCCTTCGCGCGCAGTGTGTGCCTGGCGAGGTGCCACGTCGGAAGAGGAGGCCGCCGAGGCGGCGGGAGCGGAAGCCAGCAGCACGGTGCCGACGAGGGCTCCGACGAGCGGCCACCGCAGAGCAGGAAGAGGAATCTTCATGAAGTTCTCCAGTTCAATACCGGGACATGGAAACACAGTGACCGAACGAATGTCCGAGCATCGCCTGTTCGGTGCGAAGCCTTCTCCGGATGGGTGCCTGGCGTAAAGCCGCCTGGGATTAGCCGATACGCGCCAGTGAACTGCAAAAGATCGCCCCCTCGCAGTGTCGTGCGCCACATGGGCAATCCGAGAGTGAAGTGACTTCGAACGACTGGTTTGAGGGCCCCGTAGGGGCGAAGCCGGTGCAACGGAGGCTGTCAGCGTGCCAAGGCCCTCAGAAGTGAATGCTTCGCAATCGCGATGCGTGCGTGCCCGACTCGTTCCGGGCTTTCCCGCCAAGCCATCCGCCGCCGCCCCGTAGCTCGCCTGCGGCGCACCGCCGATCTCCCAGGGCCGGCAGTTCTCACAATCGGCTCCGCCCGTTCCGCTCCGCCCTGCTGCACATGCGCGCCCTGGCCCATGCCGTCGTAGGTCTCACCGAGGTGAAGACGCGTGACCGACGCACCGCATACCCGAACCCCGACGGACCCCCTGCGCCTGACCGCAGCTCAGCAGGGGGTCTGGTTCGCGCAGCGTCTCGACCCGGCGGATCCGGCGTACAACATCGCGGAATACGCCGATATCCAGGGCCCTGTGGAACCGGAGCTGTTGCGTCGCGCTGTCGGCCACACCGCGGCCGAGATGGAATCTCTGCGTACCACCTTCGGTGAGCGGGACGGGGTTCCCTTCCAGCGCGTACTGGAGAGCACGTCCATATCCGTGCCGTTGGTGGACCTCTCCCACGAGAGGGATCCGCACGCCGAGGCTCTGCGGCGGATGCGACTGTGTCTGGCTGAACCCGCGGACGTTACGGCGGGACCCCTGGTCCGCCTGACTCTCTACCGCCTCTCTCCCTCTCACCACCTCTTCCACCAGCAGGTGCACCACCTGGCCCTCGACGGCTACGCGGCCATTCTGGCTCTCTCCCGTATCGCCGAGGTCTACACCTCTCTCGTCCTCGCCCCGGACGCCCTCCCCGAGGTGCGGCCCGCAGGTTCTCTCGCCACCATCATCGAGGAGGAGGACACCTACCTCGCGTCCGAACAGGGCGCCCGGGACGAAAGGTTCTGGGCAGGGCACCTCGTCGGCGCCCTCCCGTCCGAGCCTCCTGCGCCATCCGGCGCGAAGAGGTACGGGACAACGTCGGTGCGACGGGTGTACGGCCCGGCGGAAACGGCACGGCTGAAGGCCGCCGCCAAGCGAGCCGAAACCGGCTGGCCGACGTTCGTCATGGCGGCCCTGGCGGTGTGCCTGCACCGGGAGAAGGGGCTCGGCGAGGTCATGCTCGGCCTGCCGGTCACCGGTCGGCGCACCCCGGTGGCGCGGGCGACACCTGCCATGCTCAGCTCGATCCTGCCGATGCGGCTCGCGGTCTCCCCCGCGGACCGGGTGGCCGATCTGGCGCGCAGGGCCTCCGCCGAAGCCCGTTCGGTGCTCCGTCACCAGCGCAGGCCGACCGAGACACTGCGCCACCAACTGGGGCTGACCGACACGACGACGGCGCTGACCGGACCGTCCGTCAACATCCTCGCCTTCGACGACGCCCTGCGATTCGGCCTCCACCCGGCCACCCTGCACAATCTGTCGATCGGCCCGGTCGAGGACCTGGCCGTGGCCGTACACGCCTCCTTCGGCGACGGCGGCATGCACGTCGATCTGCTGGGCAACGCCGCACACTACGGCCAGCAGGACCTCATGGGGCCGCATGAGCGCCTGTGCCGGGTCCTCGACGCGTTCGTGGAGGACCCTGAGCGGACCATCGGAGCGGTAAGCCCCGTTGATCAGGACGAACAGCGGCGGGTGCTCGGCCTCGGCGCCGCTCGGCTGTCGGGAAGCGACGCCCCGGAACCGTCCCCCGTGACCGAGCAGTTCGCCCGGCAGGCACGGATCACTCCGCACCTCACCGCCGTCGTCTGCGACGGCGTGTCGCTCACCTTCAACGAACTCAGCCACCGGGTGAACCGCCTGGCGGCCGTGCTCACCTCGCGGGGCGCCCGGCCCGGCACCCGGGTCGCGGTGGGCCTGCCACGCTCCACCGATCTGGTGGTGGCGATACTCGCCGTGATGCGGACGGGGGCCGCGTATCTGCCGCTCGACCCCTCCTACCCGGCGAACCGGCTCGCCTTCATGATCGACGACTCCCGGCCAGTCGCCCGGGTGGCGACCGCGTCCTCGGCGGGCACGATCGACCCGCGGGGTTCGGTTCCGCGCATCGACCCCTCGACGACGGCACCGACCGGTGCGAGCGGCGAGCCGGTCGGTCCCGCACCGCAGGACGCCGCGTACGTCATCTACACCTCCGGGGCCACCTGCCGCCCCAAGGGTGTCGCCGTGGAGCACCGTTCCCTGAGTAACCTTCTGGAGCACCACCGCCAGGAGGCTCACACGCTGGCCGAGGAAGCCCTGGGGCGACAGCTGCGGGTCGCGCTGAGTGCCGCGACCTCCTTCGATGCCTTCTGGGGCCCGGTGCTCTGGATGGTCGCCGGACACGAGTTACACATCATCGCGGACGACGTCCGCCGCGATCCTCAGACGCTGTTGTCTTTCCGAGTCTGACGACTGTGTTTTCGCTGGTCAGGGGTAGGGGCGGCGTCGGTGTGGGAGTGATGGGGGTGTCGTTTCGTCGCTCTCGTGGAGGTCGTGGATGCCGTCGGTTGTCGGACTGCTGGAACAGCACGAGCTTGCCGCTCGTCGTCGTGTGGACGGGCTGCGTGAGGAAGCGGACCGCATCCAGGCCGAGCTCGCGATGGCCGAGCGGGAGTGGTCGGAGTGGACGATCGCCCGTGAACGTGTCGGTGCGGTGCTGTCCGCGCCGGACAGTGACTCAGCCGGCGTCGCCACCGACGTGCCGGAGGGTGTTGTGACGGGAGCCGGGGTGCAGGCGTCTGCGCCTCTGGTGGTGAAGGCGAGGTCACAGGTTCCGATGTGGCGCGAGGGGCTGACCCAAACGGCACTGTCGGTGGACTACCAGCGCATCCTGGCCGCGATCGATGACCGGATCCGTCTCGGTCAAGGGCCGCTGACCTGTCAGGAGATGGCCGCCGTGTTCGGCCTGGATGTGGTGCCGGCCAAGGTGGAGGGGCTGCGGTCGAAGGCGAAACGCCTGGTCTCACGGGGCTGGCTGGCCGAGCCGGCCCCGGGCCGGTTCACGCTCGCGCGGAGCGTGAGCGGGCCAGGCGGCGGGTCATGATCATGGTCATCGACCAGTAGATCATCGCCTCGGCGCTGCTGGTGGATCGTTCGAAGTCACGGACCAGGCGGCGGCTTCGCATCAGGTGCGCGAAGAGCCGCTCGACGATCCACCGCTTGGGCAGCACCACGAATCCGCGCATGTCGTCGCTCCGCTTGACGATGGCCAGGACCAGCGCGAGCGCGGCCAGGCAGTGTTCGACGAGGCTGCCGGTGTAGCCGCCGTCGGCCCAGACGAGTTCCAGCCGGTGGTGAGCGTCGGTCACCCGCTCGAGCAGCACCTTCGCGGCAGCGCGGTCGCCGATGTCCGCGCTCGTGACCATCACGCCCAGCAGCAGGCCGAGGGTGTCGACGACCACGTGCCGTTTGCGGCCGTTGAGCAGCTTGCCGCCGTCGAAGCCGCGACTGTCGGCGCCGACCACGGCGTCCGCCTTGACCGACTGCGAGTCGATCACGCCGGCCGTCGGCTCCGCATCCCGCCCCGACTCCTGACGGACCCGGCCGCGCAGCCGGTCGTGGAACTCCCTGACCAGCACGTGGTCGCGCCAACGGCGGAAGAACGCATAGACCCGGTCCCACGGCGGGAAGTCGGTCGGCATCGCCCGCCACTTGATCCCGTTGTCCACGAGATAGCGGACCGCGTCCAGTATCGCCCGGTGGCAGTACGCCTCCGGCTGCCCGCCCCGACCTCGCATCCACCCCGGCACCGGCAGCAGCGGCCGGACCACGACCCACTCCGCGTCCGTCATGTCCGAGGGATACCACCGAACACGCTCCGGATGATCGGCCGCATTCCCGAACCGGTGAGCGACACAATCACACGACAGAGCAGCCGAGTTGAACTCCACCGGCGCGAGCACGTACAACTGCGGCAACAGGGTCTCCTGGATCTCGGTTGGCTTCGCAACCCCGAGCTACCAAGAGGCCCTGCCTTCATGCCCACAGCCAGCCACGGTCACCCGAACGAGACTCCCGTTCGACGCCCACCCCTCACGATCGGAACGACAACAGCTACTCAGGCCCTGGTGCGCTACTTGGTCGACCATCGTGTCGACGCGATCGAGACGACCCCCACGTACCTGCGGCAGATGCTGGCGGCGGGCCTGCTCACCTCGGAGAGCCATCGGCCGCGTGTCATCGCCCTGGGCGGGGAAGCCGTCGACGACGGGCTACGGGAGGAACTGGCAGCCGATCCCGACCTGCTGGTCTTCAACTTCTACGGCCCCACCGAGACCACCGTCAACGCCGTCACCGCCCGAATCAGCGGTGGCTCTCCCGTGATCGGGCGCCCCGTCTCCGGAGCCGGGGCCTACGTGCTGGACCCGTCCCTGCACCCGCAGCCCAGGGGATCGGTGGGCGAGCTGTACCTGTCGGGCGAGGGCGTGGCACGCGGATACGCGGGCCGGCCGGGGCTCACGGCGGAACGCTTCATGCCGGACCCCTTCGGCCCTCCGGGCGCCCGGATGTACCGCACCGGTGACCTTGCCCGGTGGAGCGGGGACGGCTCGCTGGAGTTCGTGGGGCGGAGCGACCGGCAGATCAAGGTGCGCGGTGTGCGGGTCGAGACCGGGGAGGTCGAGGCCGCACTACGATCCCTGCCCGGTGTCGAGGACGCCGCCGTCGCCCTGACCACCGCGCCGGACGGTCCCGAGCGGCTGGCCGCCTTCCTGGTCGCCGGAGCCGGTGCGCCCGATCACGCGGAGGCGCGCGACGCGGTCGCTGCCCTGCTGCCCGGCCCATCGGTGCCGACGGCCTGGGCGACGGTGGAGCGTCTGCCGCTCACCCCCAACGGGAAGCTCGATCTCGCAGCTCTGCCGCCGGCGCTGCCGGTCGCCTCCGACGGCGGTGTCCCGCGCACTCCGTTGGAGGCCCGGATGTGTGCGGTCTTCGCCGCATGCCTGTGGATACCGCGCGTCGGCCGCGACGACGACTTCTTCGCGCTGGGCGGCCACTCGTTGCTGGCGATGCGGCTGATCGGTCGGATCCGCGGTGAGTTCGGCGCGGAGGTGCCGATCAGTACCCTGTTCTCCGCGCCCACCCCGGTCGGCCTGGTGGCGGCGCTGGGCGAAGCCGCCGCGGCCCGGCGGCCGGTGACGGCGGCCAGGCCCCGTCCGCAGCGGCTGCCTCTCTCGTTCGGGCAGCAGCGGCTGTGGCTCCTGGAAACGCTGGGCGACGCGGGCGCCTCCTACCACCTGCCGGTGGTGCTGCGTCTGCGCGGGGCCCTGGATCGCGAAGCCCTGGAACTGGCCCTCCACGATGTCCTCGAGCGGCACGAGACGCTGCGCACGATCGTGGCAGAGAACCCGGAAGGCCCGTGCCAGAAGATCCTTCCGCCCGCGCGACTCCCGCGCCCGCTTCTGCGGGTGATGGCAGCGGGTGAGCCGCTGCGCCGGGACGCCGCACCCTTCGATCTGGCATGCGAGATCCCTTTGCGCGCCCGGCTGTTCCCCTTTGGGGCCGAGGACAACGTCCTGCTCGTGACGCTGCACCACACCGCCGCGGATGGATGGTCGATGGGACCGCTCATGCGGGATCTGGCCACGGCCTACGGCGAACGCCGCTCGGGGCGGAAGCCGAGCTGGGGCCCACTGCCTGTGCAGTACGCCGATTTCGCGCTGTGGCAGCGTGACCTGCTCGGAGATCCGGACACGCCGGACAGCCTCGCGCGCCGCCAGCTCTCCTCCTGGGCGGAGTCTCTGGCCGGGCTGCCGGAGGAGTCGACGTTCCCGACGGACCGGCCGCGCCCTGCCCGCACGTCCGGCCGGGGCGGGCGCGTCCCCGTGCGGATCGGGGCGCAGGACCACCGGACGCTGGTGAAGCTGGCCGGAGACTGCGGGGCGAGCTCCTTCATGGTGCTGCACGCGGCGCTGGCCGCCCTGATGTCGCGCCTGGGCGCGGGCGACGACATCGCCGTCGGCACCCCGGTGGCGGGGCTGACCGACGAGGCGCTCACTGAACTGGTCGGCTTCTTCGTCAACACGCTGGTCCTGCGGGCGGACACCTCCGGCTCCCCGGCGTTCCGTACGCTCGTGGAGCGGGTGGCCCGGACCGACGTGGCCGCCTACGCGCGCCAGGACGTCCCCTTCGAGCGGGTGGTCGAGGAGTTGGCGCCGCCGCGGTCGCTCGCGCGCCATCCGCTGTTCCAGGTGATGCTGAGCCTCAACAACACCCCCACGCCCCGCCCGCGTCTCGACGGTCTCGCGGTCACCCACGAGACGTCCGTGGGGCGGTCGGGCTCCAAGTTCGACCTCAGCTGGAACCTGTCCGAGCACCACGACGACCAAGGCCGCCCGGACGGGATCACCGGTGAGCTGGAGTACGACGAGGACCTCTTCGACCGTACGACGGCGGAACGATTCGCCGACCACTTCAGCAGCCTCCTGAGCGGCCTGCTCTCCGCGCCGGAACGCCCGATCACGGGCGTCGGGTTCCTGACCCCGTCACAGCGCGCGGCGGCACTGGGCGAGCCGCCGCCCAGCCCGCGCAGGCCGCTCGGCGAGCCACCGGAGACGTGGACGGGCACGGCCGACGACGACTGGACGGTGCTGGACGTCCTGGCGACCCGCGCGGCGGCCGCCCCGCGCCAACCCGCGATACCAGCCGCCACCTTCCCGCTCTCGTTCTCGCCTTCACCGTCCACAAACCCGGACACGACCCTGCCGGCAACGCCATCACCGCACTGAAGGACATGCGCCGCCGCAACTACCCCACTGGCTGGCTCGCAGCCGACCGCGCCTACAACGCAGCCCTGCCCGAAACCTTCCACATCCCCGTCCGCGACCTCGGCTACCGCCCCATCTGGGACTACCGCATCGACCAGCTCGGCATCCAGGGCAGCCACGCCGGCGCTCTCCTCATCGACGGCACCTGGTACTGCCCCAACCTCCCCCCGCCCCTGACCACCGCCACCGCCGACCTCCTCACCAAGAAGATCGACAAACACACCTGGCGCGCGCGGGTCGATGCCCGCGCCTCCTACCGCCTGCGCCCCAAAGCCGCCCCCGACCACCGAGGCGCCCGACGCATGCTCTGCCTTGCGGCAGGCACCCACCCCACCGTCGCCTGTCCCGTCAAGCGCCGCAGCCTCGGCCGCGACCCCCGTCTTCCCCTCATCGACGTCACCCCCGCCCCGGCGGGGCACCCCGAAGTCTGCCGCCGTGAGTCCCTCGCCTTCACCCGGGACATCGGCATCCGTCACTGGCAGGAACTCGACCACGGCCTCGCCCCCTGGGTCCACCACTACTTCTGGCTGCGCAACCGTGTGGAGCACTTCAACGGCTACGCGAAAGACCACGAAGCCATCGAACACAGCCGCACCCGCCGCATCCGCGGAATCGCCGCCCAGTCCCTCCTCCTCTCCTTCCAGATCGCCCACGCCAACCACCGCAAACTCGCCGCCTGGCTCGACACACTCCAGACCAACGGTCTCCCCGCGCGGCGACGCCCCTCCAACCGCCACAAACTCAAGAACCCTCACGACTGGACACCCAGCGGCTACCTTCCCGATACCGCCCCGGGCGCCTGACCCACCCCACCCCTCACACCCCACCTGAACAGCACAAACACATCTGGCCCTCTGCAAACCCGCAGAGGGCCAGATCGCGTCCACCACAACAACAGAGCCGGTCAAAGCGACAAAGTGTCGCTTTGACCGGCTCTGTTTGGTCGGTTGACCCTGGTGTCCGAGGGGGGACTTGAACTCTCCACTCGGGCACCAGCCCTCTTCGTGTCTGACCTGGGGAAACGTACCCCAGAGGCCCACTTCTTGACCACCAGGGTTGGTCATGCGTACCTGCTGTTTCGGGCCGTTTCAGGCCGCTGTTGGTCATGCGTTGGTCACGTGGCCAACCCTGCCCGCACCCTCTCGGTCCCGTCGGTGAGGTCTCTTTATGCAAAGACGCGCATAGTCGCGTTCATGCATAGACGACGACAGCGCCACCCTCGTACGGTCTTGGTCAACGGCCCAACCGGGCCGACTCACAAGGGGGTTTCGGCATGGCACGCGAGGAACTGACCCGACTTACCGGCAACGGGAACGGCAACTGCAACAACGACGACTGCCCGAACGTCTACCAGACCGCATCGGGTTCCTTCGTCGTACAGGGGGACGTGTCCCAGGCGTTCACCGCTCCGGATGGGGAAGGGCTTGTAGAGATCCCTGAGAGCGTACTGAGGGAGGCGTTCCGTGCTCTTGGATGGTGAAGCCTGGACGGCCAAGGTTCGGGGCTTCAAGAGTGAGGCGTGGCGGCTCGAAACCCTTCCCGTGTACCGGGTGCCGAGCGAAGACGGCGATATCCGGGATTTTCTCTCCGGGCAGCGGATCGACCCTGACAACTACTCCTCTGTCTATACGGAAAGCCTGCGGAAGATCAAGGCGGAGGGGAAGACCAAGGGGCGAGTCCATATCGTCACGCAGCCGCTCACGGACTATCTCCGCTTCGAGTTCATGTACTACAACGTGCACTCTCAAGCTGGGGACGACATTCGCATCCTCGATGTCACCGACCGGGTCAACCCCCTTCAAGGGGTGCCCGACTTCTGGCTTTTCGACAGGTCGGAAGTTGTCCTCATGAACTACGCAGAAGACGGTACGCAGATCAGCCGAGAACTGTACGACGGCGACCCGACGCCGTACATCGAATATCAGCGCATAGCGCTCGCAGAATCTGTGCCATTCAAGGAGTACGTCAACGGTGGCAATCGAGCCTGACGAGCTGGACCAGTCGGGACGCGAACTTGCGGCAATGCTCAAACATCTCCGCAAACAAGCCGGACTCTCAGGAGTCCGGCTTGCTGCGCGTTGCAACATGTCCCAGTCCAAGATCAGCCGAATCGAGAGCAACAAGGGCCGACCCTCACTCTTGGATGTCGAGCAACTTCTACGGGGCCTTGAAGCCACCCCCGCCATCGCTGCCGAAGTGATGGCCCTGGCACGGATAGCGCAGACCGAGTGGCAGGACGGCCGGACGCTACGCCGGAAGGGCCTGGACAAGAAGCAGCTACAGCTAGCCGGACTCGAAGCGTCCTCGACCACCTTCCGCTACTTCCTGCTGTCCATGGTTACCGGTCTGTTGGCCACACCTGAATATGTAAGAGCCAGTCTGGCGAAAGCACCGCCTGAGCAGCAGACCAAAGCCGTGGCCATGAAGCTCGACCGACAACGAATCCTATTCGACCGCTCGAAGCGCTTCACGTTCATTCTTACCGAGCAAGCTGTCAGGTACCCCCTCATCCCACCTGATGAACTGGCAATACAGATCGACCGACTTGCATCGCTGAGCCGCCAGCCGAACATTCAGCTCGGAGTGATCCCCATGGGTGTGCACTTCGGCTTCGGGTCGCTAAATACGTTCACGGTATATGACGAGACCTTGGCGACGGCGGAGCTGGATCTAGGAGCGATCGTCTTCCGGGACAGCCGGGATGTGCAAGATTTGATTAGCCGATTTACTGGCTACGAAGAATGCGCACTGTTCGGGGAATCGGCGCGCGAACACCTATCGACCTGGGCGGAAAGCTGCCGCAGATGATCTTTACCCAACAACGCGCATAAGCGATAGGTCATGTCGATATGAGAGCGACACTGGTGGGGTTCGAAAAACTCGGTCGGAAAGGCGCACGGTGTGAGCGAAAGGCAAACGACCATGACCGGACCGGTACACCTGACCCTTCCCAAGCCACCTCCGAAACCGAAGGTTGGTTGCGGTGTGTGTGAGGCGCTGGCCGTTCAGCGCCAGTCGGCACGCGACAGAGGTGATCTGTCGGCGGCGACGGATGCTGATGTCGAGATCAGTAACCATCCGCACAGGACGCGGCGGCCGAGGTGAGCCGGTCCGTCCTGCGGTACGTCCGGCACCGGATCACGCAGCACCCGGACACTGACGTCACCTTCGAGGCGGAGTGCCTGCACTGCAAATGGCAGGCTCAGCCGTCGACGGACACTGCGGCGGTCGATGTGGAGTGCATGAGCCATACCGGCCGGAGCAACCATCGAGGCTTCCGGCGCATCTGCACTTCCTTCGCCATGGTGGTCCGGGACGAGTAGTCACAAGCCCCTGCCCCGCCCGTGTTCGCGGCGGCGCGACGCGGTCGGGGCAGGTACCGGCCCGACGTTCCGAGAAGCACAGGTACTGACCAACGAGTGAACGCCCCTGCCATTCGCGGCAGGGGCGTTCATTTGGTTTGTTCGGGTGATCAGAGGAGCGCGTGGAAGGGGTTGGGACCTCTGGCCGGTTCCGGCCGCTTCGCTGGCGCGGGCTCCGGTGACTGCTTCGGTACTGTTCTGTAAGTGTCGATCTGTACGACCGTGGCGCGCTTCTCATCACGCTCCGGGTCAGCCGGCCGCGACAGAGGGCTACAGGAAAGGTCGCTCCGGTTCTGCTTACGGTCCGCGCTGGCCGGCTGGGGCACAGCGTGAGCGGAACTGTCGTCTCGGAGTGTGAAGACGGTGGCGGGTCGGCCTGTCCTGCCCGACCGTTCCACGGACACCCTGATTCCGGGAAGTGCCTTGACCTCACCGGCGGTGGCTCCCACGTACGGGAGTACCTGTGAGGACGTGGCCCGTCCTCCGTGCAGTTCGATGCGGGCCCGGACTTTGTCGGTGAGGCTGAGGGGCTGACGGTTCATCTTCGGGGACTTGGCCCCTTTGGTGATCCGCACAGTGTCCTGGACGGAGCGTCGGACCAGACTGAACGCGGCCGACAGGATCTCTTCCGTGAGGGACTCGGAGCACTCGGAAGCGGCCAGACAGGCAGCAACCCTGAGGGTCTGCTCTGCGGTCCGCTCGATGAACACTGCCTGCCCCTCCGGCAGAGTCTCACCCAGGATGCGGGCGTAGCGGCGGACGATCCGCCACAGCGGGCGGGCGTCTTCTGAGAGTGTGATCACGCGGGGGCGTGCGGTGGCCCACCCGTAGGCATCGGACAGTTCGCTGCCGTCCACTTGGGGCAGGCTCACGCGGTCGTCGTCCAGCATCGGGACGGACCGGAGGAGGAAGGGCAGGATGCGGTTGTAGGAGCCGCCCGCTGCTTCTGATTCGCCTACGTACTTGGTCCAGTCGGACGGGGTGACGTGGCAGTGCATGACCATGGCGGGGTCGCGTACTTCCTGTGCCTCTTCCTTGGTGGTGTTGCGGAGCGTCGCCCCGTCCCACGCCGCGCGAAGCTTGGTGGTGAAGGAGGGGTCGCGCTTGACCCTGCGGAGCACTTCCGACCATTCCTCTTCGACCACCAGGGTGCGCACGTCGCACCCGGCCTCTGTCTCTGCGGTGGCTTCCTGTTGGTTCCACAGGTGGTTGACCAGACTGGCCCCGGAGGTGATGCCGGATGTGGAGTGGGTGGCCAGGAAGCGGCCAACCGGCTTGTCCAGGACGTGGTGCGCGGCTCGGAGTGCCGAGCCTTTGCCTCTGCCTGTTCCGGCGACCAGGGCGGACCACAGGAGCACGGGGCGGGTGTTGCCCCGCGAACTAACCCTGACGGTTCCGCCGATGGCAGCGGACCACATCGACAGGGAAGCCACGTACACCCCCAGTTCATCCGTTTCGAGGGAGGGGGAAATTTTACGGACCGCACGGCCGATGGGGCCGTGAAGGACAGGGGTGTTCATGCTGCTGCCTCTTCCTGGGAGTTGGTTCGGTTGAGGGGGACGACGGACCGCCACCGGCCCCCGTCCTTGGTCTGTTGGTGGGGTTCCTTCGCTGTCCTGCGCAGCAGGGGGAGCATGTCGCCGCCGTCCGCCGGAATGATCACGGCGGTACATCGCACTGCCTTGTCCAGGGGGATGCGCCGTGCGACGGAGGCAACCGTCAGGAGGTCGTCACTCACGATGCCCGTGCGGTCCTTGCCCCGGGGGGTCATCCAGGTGACCCATGCCCCCGGTGTGCACGTGCCCTTGGACGGTTTGGAGCCTGCCCCGTATCCCTTGGCGCTCTTCCACACGCTCAGGTCACGGGGCCCGGGGTGACGGCCGCACTCAGCGGCCGTCACCGTAGGCGCGGCACTCAGGCCGCTGCCGCTTTTCCCTCTGAAGCGTCCCTGTGCGACAGATCAAAGGCGTGCCTCACGTGCATGGGGATGCGCCCCTTGGTGGGTATGTCGTATCCGTTGGTCCGGGCCCACGCCCGCACGGCCCTGTTGCGCTCCCGCTCGCTCATCTCTTTCGGGCCCACCTTGGCAGGCTCAGGGAGCGGGTCACCGCCCACCAACTCACCGGCACAGACGGCGGACTTGAGCCGTCCGGGTTCCCGCACATCCATGCACCCGATGCCCCGTTCCGCAGCGTCCCGGAGCTTGGAACCGTTCCGCTCGCCACCCTCACCCAGGATCAGCAGCACAGTGGACTCGTCGGCGCGGCCCACCACCTGATACCCCAGGTTGCGGACCGCTTCCCGCGCCGTCTCCCAGTCATATCCGGGCACCTCCCCCGCGATCATCACGGACGGTACCGGGCCAGACTCCGCCACTTCCTCCTCTACGTCGGGCTCCGCCTCAGCAACAGACTCAGCGGCAAGTTCCACAACGGGTTCAGGGGAAGCGTCGTGCACTCCGGCCCCCAAAGCGTCCACCAGATACCGGGCGAAGGTGGCGTTGTGCTCAGTACAGAGATCCCACGCACGCACTCCCAGCGTCAGCGTCTCTGTCGCCTCTTCCTCGCTCCCGTCACGCGCAATGTGCGCATCACAGAGAACCTTTTCAACAGGGACCAGAACTGTCTTGCGCATGCCGCCGCGTTCCTTTGATAGAGAGAGTGGCAGCGGGACACCGGAGCACTGCTCTAACGACTCACCCGCTTAACCCCTATTCTCCATCACCCGTATCACGGGATGGTATCTAACAGATAACTGAGGCATTACTCAATATGAATTGAATGGTGGGGTAATGCTTAATTGAAAAGAAATAGGACCCACCGGGGGTGCCATCCTTTGGTCGCGTTTGCCAATCAAAATACGGAACGCATAGCCCGAAGGGGCGGAGGGGGCGGATAGCCCGCCTCGCGAGCTGCAAGCTCCTTTCCTCCTAGGATTTCTTTCCTCCACCGATCAATGAACACCTTGCCCTCTGGGACGCCGAGCCAGGTGTTATTGATGAACCATTTGATCCGCTTCTCGTTGGCCATTTCGGCACTCACTGCTTCTATTCGTTCAATAGCTCTGATTTGCTCTTCGTGGATCACTTTGCAGGCATCTCGAATCGTCAGACATTTCCAACCCCTGGGGTTGGCATCTATTTCCATAAGCCAGCGAGGGAATAGCCTGTCCCCTTTGCTTTCATTGCAAGCCGTGCACGCTGGAACAAGATTCTTCCAGTGATGTGGGCCGCCTTTGGCTAGGGGGATAACGTGATCCATTACCTCGGACTCTGCGTCTTCGCAATAGACGCAGAGTCCCTCGTTGGCCATAAGCACCATCAGGTGCACCCACAACTGAAACCGACCCCGCCCCACTGGCCCTCCCGACTCGTCTTTAGGGGAAGATAGTTGACTGCACTGACAGTCGGCCGTGTTGATCTGCCCCTCGGCAGACGAAGCAGCGGTTCCGATCGTGCTCCAGATCGCTGCCCCAGGGCCGCGCAAAGCCCGTCAACTCCCAACCTATGTGGATCGCGAACTCTTGCACGCAGCCGGGGCACTGTGGATCTGACCAGGGGCATTCAATCCCAGAGAGGTGTGTTCCGTCGTGGGTTACGGCGGCTCCAGCCTTGGCTGCTCTGCGCGCGCTCACTGATCACCGCCCCCGTTCTGGAATGTCCATCCCAGTCGCTTCATGCCGTCTGCGGTGAGGCCGAGCGCGTTGGACAAATGCCGGAATTCCATCTGATGGTTGGCATTCGCTGATCCGTCCAGAATCTTCCCGAAATACGTCAGCATCACGGCCACGGCCGGGATGAATGACTCGTCCCACATGGCGGCCTGCGGCGACTGCCACCACTGTCGCCACTGGTCACGCTCGGAATCCGTCCAGTCGCGAATCATGGGCAAATCGGGAACCGGTAGGCCATGATCCCATGGAAGCTCTATCAAGCCCTTAAACCGGGAGTGTGGTGAATTGGGGTTGCGCATCTTGGGCATGGATTCCTCCGGTTTCGGTTACGTGGTATCGATGGCCGGCCTTGAGCTCTCATCGGCGGAGCGTGAACGGGCTGGGGGCCCGCCACGTCGGCAGGGCCCCCAACTGATATCGAATCAGGCCGCAGTGGCCCATTCAACGGAAGCCTTGACGATTCCCTTGGTCGGCTTGGACTCATCAAATGTGTTGTCAACCTTCTTGGTGTCCAGCTCTGGGTATCGGACGATCTTGCCGCCGTACAGGTGCAGGGTGTCGATGTAATCTGCTCGGTACTTCTCGGACTGGCCCTCACGGAAGCCGGTGAACTGAGAAGCGTAGGTGGCGAACTCCGAATGACCCGCAACAATGTCCACACCTGTGGGCATGGCCGTGGTGGACAGAACGGTGAACCCTGCCAGACGGGCCACAACACCGTTCGCGGTGACACCGCTCTCGCCGTAGGCGGCAGCGTTGGCAACGGCCGGATGCTCGATCAGGTACCGCTTCACGCGGGGCGAGACGACCACGTAACGGCCCGCCGGGATGTCGTTGTCATCCAGGACCAGCATCATGTCCAGGATCGCGCCGTAGAGCGCCTGGGGTGCATTCTCGGCCGCCTTGACCGCAGGGAGAGCCGTGGCGCTCTTGGCGATGATGCCGCCCATGAAGGTGTCCGCCTCACGGGCGAGGGAACGGATCATCTGCTGATTGATCGGAGAATCAAGGCCCCCGGCGAGCTGCACCCGTTCCACGTCCTCGACCAACACCTGAAGGTATTTCGCCTCGGTGATGTTCAGCTTTTGGTCAACAGTTTCCGGGCGCTGAGAAGTCATGCCCTCCGGCAGTGTGTAATCCCCCACGGTCGGCCGCAGAAGCGAGTTGATATGAACCACATCGCCCTTCTTCCGGATCTCACCCGCGTACTTGTTATTACTCACGAGCTTGGAAGCCCACACCAGCAGCGGATCGAACTGGGTCAGAAGGTCAGAATCCCAAAGTTCCGGAACGAACGAATGGGTGGCAGGGTTCTGGTAGGCAAATGTCATATAGATACTCCTGGGTCAGCGGTTACGAACATCGAGAGAAACAGGGCGACGCTGGGAGAACGGGCCACCACTGCGGCTGTGTCCCACACCTTCAAGCTGCGGGAAAGACGGCGGGCTGGGCTTGAAAGAGGCCAGGGCCCTGTCCATGGCCTCGGCCGAAGGATTACCGTCCGCACCGAGCAGCTTCGAAGCATCCAGATAATCAACGAAACCATCAGGAAGACTCACACCGGCCTGGGCCGCATGAACCCTGATCTCGGCCCGTGCCAGCCTGGCCGAATACTCCCGCTGCACCTCGGCCCGGACAGCGTCGACCCCATCGGCCGGCACAGGCTCCGGAGAACGGGAAACAGTCTGTGGGTCGCTCACGGCGACACCTCCTAAGTAATCGTTCAGTTCACTCAGTCTGAGCAGAGTGGTGATCAAGAAGCAGAGAGACAAGCGGCGTACACAGATGCCGGGATGCCTGCACCAGAGTGCGAAGGCTTGGCGTCGTCTCGCCGGACTCCCACCAGTAGACAGTGGAGGGAGCGATAGACAGTGCGTCGGCCAGTTCCTCCACTGACAGGCCGAGCGTGACACGACGGGCAGCAAAAGCGTGCCGATCAAACATGGAGAACTCCAGGTAACGCGTTGCAGAATTGCGAATCTTAAGATGCTCGCGCGCCGGTCGCAGCCGCGCTCTGACGTGAGGAATTTCCCTCCCTCACCCACGGCTGGGAGGGAAATACGCAGCGGCAGAGGGAGGCTGAGACAGACCTGAACGCATCGAGGGCCCCGGCCGGAGATCCGAATACCGCCGAGCCTGGCGAGGTGGGGCTTGTTACTGGACTCATGACAGAACAAGCCGCCCCTCCTGGGGGGGCGGCCTGTAATGATCAAATCTATGGAACTGTGTACCGGTGCTCGCTTCGGCTCGCCCCGGCTTCAGCCTGCTATTTAAGAAGGGGCGTAGGACTCGCCCTTGATATCAAGGGGCCGAGGCCGCCGTTTCGTTAACGCCTCGCCCCCCGCCCACCCGCACGCCATGTGCCCACGCACCGGAGGGGAACGGGCTCCCACCCCTGGCGATGTTGTCGCACTCCGCCTCCCAGCGCTGAGCCTCACCCGGCGAACTGAACATCCAATCTCCGTGTTCGGCATCCCATGGGATGTTGTTCCCGTGTGTGGCGCACTCCTCCCGCTTCTTCTTCGAGGGTGCATCCATCGACGCCACTGTGCCCGGAATCAGCAGGCACCGAGCCGAAGCGGACGGAGCCAGCAACCCGGCCCTGATCAGGCTGCACCGCGCCTGGCGGTACCGACCCGCGCTGTATGCCTGCCCCTTCTCATTGGTCAGGATGAGTTCCAGTTCACCGGACCCCAAGGGTGCATGTCCGCCCCTTTGTATCCGGTCCAGAGCGAGCAGCCACATGCGGGTTTCAAGATGGAGAACGGTGCTCCCAATGGCAGGGTTCGAGCGCTCGGGTCGGTAGACCTTGGCAAATCGGTAGCTCACTGCGTTCCCTGCCTGTCCAGCCAGCGGTCCAGATCCACGGGTCGACAGCGGAGAGACTGGCCCACCTTTCGGAATGGGATCTGTTCGGACTTCCAGTTCCCGTACACCCAGGAACGGGGTTTGCCCAGGTAGGCGGCCACGTCATCAACGGTCATGAGCTTGGTCAATGTGTCTCTCCTGCTGGCCGGTGGGTGGCTGCTTCCGCCCGTTGCTGTCCGGCCTATCTCCAGAAGTACGCCCATCCACCCTCTATGTCAAACCTAGGTGTGCCCA
This sequence comes from Streptomyces sp. WZ.A104, assembly GCF_002382885.1. Classification (GTDB taxonomy): domain Bacteria; phylum Actinomycetota; class Actinomycetes; order Streptomycetales; family Streptomycetaceae; genus Streptomyces. The sequence continues at coordinate 11,175 of NZ_NWVL01000042.1, read as the reverse complement.
CCCGGGGTGGTAGGGTGAGGGTATGAGTGAACACATCGAGGTCATCCAGGACGTAGGACCATGGCGCATCCTCATGCGCTGGGCTGCCGACGCCGACCCGGCCAGTGGGCCCACCCGCGTCCTCATCACCCCGCACCCGGACGCCGACCCCGCCGCTACTCAGGGTGGCGTGGCCTCCACGGTGCTGCGGCAGGTTGACTTCAAGAAGGCGGGCGACCAATTCCGCTCCGCAAGGCCGACGGACACGGAGCCCGACGTCAATCAGGACGCCGAAGGGGAGGGTCTGCGGTGGCTGCTGGACTCTGAGGGCATCTCGGACGCCTACCTGGCCTTCCTTGCCGAGTCCTACGTTCGTGCCGTCGCACAGGCCCTGCCCAACGTCACGGCACATCTGGCCGGACTAACCAACAAGCGCCCAGAGACGATCCGGGGCCACCTCAAGGAGGCCCGGAAGCGGGGCCTGTTGACCACGGTTCCCGGTAAGGCCGGAGGTCAACTCACCGAAAAAGCAAGGGAGATCACTTGGGGCGAGTACCTCGACAAGGTCACTGATCACCTCATGGGCAACGACCAGAAGGGCAACCCGCACACGTGACAAAGCGCGGCAATGGGCTCGGGGGAACTCCGGTGGAGATCCCGCGCAAGGGCAGACCGAACACCTGGGGCGTACGCACGCCCCTCCACTTCAACAAGGCGACGGGGAGGCGGGAGCGCTATTGGATCGGACGCGAGTACCCGACCAAGACGGCAGCAGAGAAGGCGCTGCGAAAGTGGCACACCGATCACGATGCGGGCAAGGTCGCGTCCCGCTCGGACATGAAGCTGGGTGACTGGCTGGACAAGTGGCTGGCGAACCACAGGAAGGAGGGAACGACCGTGGCCGGATACGAGACGAAGATCCGCCTGCACATCAAGCCGCACATCGGCGGCGTGAAGCTGTCCGAGGTCACGGACGACACCCTTGACGATCTGTACCGGCTCCTGGAGACCGTGCCGTGCCCGACCAACAAGGGGAAGCCGCTGGGGGCCAAGAGCGTCCGGCACATCCACAACATCCTCTCCGGTGCCCTTGGGGCGGCCGTGCCGAAGCTGATACCGGCCAACCCGGCGGCGACGGCGCACCCGCCCACCGCGCGGCAGATACGGGCACAGGAGCAGAGGTATCCGACCGTGGACGACGACCAGACAGGGCGGTTCCTGGGCTCGGTGTGGGAGCCCTGTGGCAACCGGGCCTGTGACGGCGGCCTGGCTCACCACTGTCTCCGGGACGCTCCCCTGTGGACCGTCTACGCCTCTACGGGTGTCCGGCGCAGTGAAGCCCTGGGGATGAAGTGGTCCCTCGTGAAGTGGGATGAAGGGTCCATCGAGCTGGGTTGGGTCGTGGTCGAGGAGGGGAACACCTACCGGCTCCGGAAGCTCACCAAGGACGGCGACGACAACGCCGTGATCTATGTGGACCAGTCCGTGATGAACGTCCTGAAATGACAGAAAGAGCGCCAGGAGGCGGAGCGTAAGCGGCTCGGCTCCGCATGGGTCGATCATGACCTGGTGTTCGCCCGTGATGGCTTCAAGCTCTACCGGGGCGAGGCAGGCGGGCCGCAGGACCCGGAGAAGGTCTCCGCGCGGTGGCGCACCCTGCGTGCCCGGTTGAAATTGCCGGAGGACTTCCGGATTCACGACTGGCGGCACAGCAAGGTCACGAACGACCTGGAGGCCGGGGAGAACCCCGTAGAGGTCTCCGCAAACGTCCGGCATCACTCGCCTGGCTACACCATGGCCCGGTATGGGCACTCACGTAAGGACGGAGCGCGGAAGCTCGCCGCCTCCGGAGCGGGCCGACTCGGCCTGTCATCCCTGGTCTGACCTGGGGAATCGCTTGGCTGTTGGTCACGTGGTTGGTCACGCCACAGCCCGGTAAAGCAAAAAACCCCACGTGAAGTGGGGTCTTAGCTGGTGTCCGAGGGGGGACTTGAACCCCCACGCCCGATAAAGGGCACTAGCACCTCAAGCTAGCGCGTCTGCCATTCCGCCACCCGGACAAGGTGTCTGCCGTTCGCGGTGTGTTCCCCGCGGCGACATGGAAAACAATACCAGGGGTTCGGAGCGCGTTTCACCTGCGTATCCGTGGCATACCCGGTGGTCAGTGCGGTGCGGCGGGCCGGTGGTCGGCGCTTCCACCGTCTGGGGAGGTCGCGGGGCTACCTTCGCGTCCATGACTGATCGCGGCTACCGCCCGCCCCGTCCGCTGTCCCCTCTGCGCGAGCACCTGCGCGACACGTTCTGGTTCGCCCCGACCATGGGGTTCGTCTGTGTGTTCGTGCTGTGGCTGGGCGCAACCGAGGTGGATGACGAGATCGTCTCCCTGTTCCAGCGGGAGGAGGCGTACGACGAGCTCGCCGAGCTGATCTCGTTCTCGCAGGACGCGAAGACGATCGTCACCACGATCAGCTCGGCCATGATGACGTTCATCGGTGTCGTCTTCAGCATCTCGCTGGTCGCGGTGCAGATGGCAAGCGGACAGCTCACGCCCCGCGTGGTGCGGATCTTCGTCAGGAGCCGGATCAGCAAGCTGACGCTGACGGTCTTCCTTGCGACGTTCCTGTTCTCGCTGCTGGTCCTGTCCTCGTACGAGAGCGAGACCGACCCCAGGCGGGTGGTCTCGGTCCCCCTGGTGCAGAGCCTCCTCATCCTGCTGCTGCTGGGGATGAGCCTGCTGCTGTTCGTCATCTATGTGAGCGCGACGCTGCGGCTGATGCAGGTCGGGCCGGTCGTCGACAGGATCGCGCGCGACTCGTTCCGGGTCCTGGGCAGGATGCCGAGGGGGCCGCAGGGGGCTGATGAGCTGGCTCCGGAGACCGCGCGGGTGATGCACGAGGGGCGCGCCGGGGTGCTGCGGGACGTGAACACGGCGCGTTTGGTGCGGGCCGCCCGGCGGCAGGACGTCGTCCTGCGGCTGATCCCTCGGATCGGGGACTTCGTGGTGCCGGGGACGCCGGTGCTCGCCGTCCACGGCGGGACCGTACCGCCGCGGAACCGGTTGCGGTACGCGGTCTCCGTCTCGGTGGAGCGCACCCTGCACCAGGACCTGGCGTTCGGACTGCGCCAGCTCACCGACATCGCGTTGCGGGGCCTGTCGACGGCGGTGAACGACCCCACCACCGCCGTCCAGTGCCTGGACCGGAGCGTGCAGATCCTGGCGGCGGTGGTGCGACTGCCGCTCGGTACGGTCCACCACCGGGACCGGGCCGGGCGGGTGCGGCTGGTGCAGGACGGTCCGGGCTGGGAGGACCTGGTCGACCTCGCCTTCGAGGAGATCCGCTGGTGTGTGGCCGGCAGCCCCCAGGTGACGCGCCGACTCGTCGCGGGGCTGGACGATCTGCTCCTGCTCGCCCCCGAGGAGCGGAAGAAGCCGCTGATCAGGCACCGAGCCCTGCTCGTGCAGACCGTGGAGCGCACGGTACCGGTGACCGCCGACCGGGAGTTCGCCCTTCTTCCGGACCGGCAGGGCATCGGGTAGGAGCACGTCACGGCGTGAGGGGGGCATGGAGGGTGGGGCCGGGACCGCCGGAGGCCTCCGGCGGTCCCGGCCTCTCGCGCGTCAGTCGCCGCAGCGGCCCTCGCGCAGGGAGTGCAGGTGCTCGCTCGACTTGCGGGCGAAGGCGAGCGAGTCGACCGGGTTGTCGTGCTCGGCCTGCCAGTGGTGGTAGGAGCGGCCGCGGTGGGTCCGGTTGGTGACCTTGGACAGGAACGTCTTGTAGTCGATGTCCCCGTCGCCGACGTCGGACATGCGGTACCCGTCGCGGGTCGAGTCGTCACGGACCCCGTCCTTGACGTGAAACAGCGGGTAGCGGTCCGGATGCTTCAGTACGTACTTCAGGGGGTCGAGCGGGGCCGGGGTCCCGTCCGCACGCTTGCTGAAGCGGAACTGGGCGCAGTAGGCCCAGTAGATGTCCATCTCCAGGTGGACCAGGTCCGGGTCGGTCTCGGCGAGCAGCACGTCGTAGAGGCGCACGCGCGGCTTGTCGGTCGCGAAGGAGAACTCCTCGGCATGGTTGTGCTGGTAGAACTTCATGCCGCGCTTGCGGGCGGCCGCCCCGTAGATGTTGAAGTCCTCGGCCGCCCGCTTCCAGCCGTCCACCGTGGAGCCGTAGCGGAAGGGGCCGGAGGGCGTCCCGATGTGCTTGAGTCCGAGGGCCTGGGCGTCGTCGAGCACCCTTTCCAGGTTCTGGGCGAAGGTGTAGGCGCCGGGGTTCCCGTCGTCGTAGTAGCCGACGTGGCTGCCGATCGGGTGGAGGCCGTGGTCCCGGGCCAGCCGCTTGAGCTGGGCCAGGGTGATGGGGCCTGCCGAGCCCTGGGTGTAGCCCGCGAGTTCGATCTCGTCGTAGCCGTACTTCTCCAGCTCGGCGAAGACCGGTGCGAAGCCGAGCGTGGAGATCTGGTCGCGCAGACTGTAGAGCTGGATACCGAGGCGGCCCGGGGGCAGTACGGGCTTGCCCTTCCCCTTGCCGTGACCGTGGTCGTCTCCCTTGCCGTGGCCGTGGCCGTGACCGTCGCCCGGGCCCTGGCCCCTGTCCCGGCCGGCGGCCTGGGCGCTCGCGGTGCCGATGATCGTGGCGGCGGTGGCTCCGGCGGCGACGCCGAGGACGTTGCGGCGGCTCAGTCTGCGGGCGAGTTCGGTGTCCTTGGAGGTGCGGCTCATGTTCGCGTGGCTCCCTTGAGTGACCTGTCGGATGGGGTGACTGGTGGGGTACGAGGTGCGGTGCCGGGTGGTTGTCAGTGCAGTCCGGCAAGCTGGAGGAGCAGGGACTTCACTTCGATGGCCCTGACCCGGTCGGTGAACGCGTGGGGGGTGGAGCACAGGATGAGCGGACCTTCGTCGTCGCTCGCGGGGAGGCGGCCGTGGCTGCCCCGAACAGGTGAGGGGGCCAGGGGGACGACCGCCATGCGGTAGCGCAGGCCGAGCTTCTTGCGGGCGACCGCCGAGACGGCCTTGACCCGGACGTAGGGGTCCTCGGGGTCCATGAAGAGCTCGACGGGGTCGTAGCCGGGCTTGCGGTGGATCTCTACGAGCTGGGCGAAGTCGGGAGCCCGTGCGTCGTCGAGCCAGTAGTAGTACGTGAACCACGCGTCCTTCTCCGCCACGGCGACCAGTTCGCCGGAGCGGGGGTGGTCCAGGTGGTGCGCCTTCTTGCCCTCGTCATCGAGCAACTGCTCGATGCCGGGCAGGTCCGCGAGGGCGGCCCGGGTCGCCTCCAGGTCCTCGGGGCGCCGTACGTAGATGTGGGCCAGCTGGTGGTCGGCGACGGCGAAGGCCCGGGAGGCCATCGCGTCGAGGTACTCCATGCCGTCCTGCGTGTGCACCTCCAGCAGGCCCGCCCGGCGCAGCGCCCGATTGATGTCGACGGGGCGGCTCACGCGGGTGATGCCGTATTCGGAGAGCGCCACGACGGTACGGCCTTCGGCACGGGCGTCGGCCAGCAGCGGGGCCATGGCCCGGTCGAGGTCGGCGGCGGCCCGGTGGGCGCGCGGGTCGTCGGGGCCGTAGCGCTGGAGGTCGTAGTCGAGGTGGGGCACATAGCAGAGGGCGAGGTCGGGGGTGCGGGTGGCGATGATGTGCCGGGTGGCGTCGATGATCCACTGGGAGGAGACGAGGTCGGCACCGGGTCCCCAGAAGTGGAAGAGGGGGAACGTGCCGAGCTTGTCCGTGAGTTCGTCGTGCAGGGCGGGGGGCCGCGTGTAGCAGTCGGGTTCCTTGCGGCCGTCGGCGTAGTAGACGGGGCGCGGGGTGACCGTCCAGTCGGTGTCGGCGCCCATCGCGTACCACCAGCAGATGTTGGCGACGGTGTAGCCGGGGTGGGCGCGGCGGGCCGCGTCCCAGAGTTTGTCGCCCTCGACGAGCCCGTTGTGCTGGCGCCACAGCAGGACGTCGCCGAGCTCGCGGAAGTACCAGCCGTTGGCGACGATGCCGTGTTCGGCGGGCATGGTGCCGGTGAGGAACGTCGACTGGGCGGCGCAGGTGACGGCGGGCAGGACGGTGGCAAGCGGGGCCTTGGTGCCCCGCTCCCCCATGGCCCGGAGGTTCGGCATATGGGCCAGGAGCTGCGGGGTGAGGCCGACGACGTCGAGGACGAGGAGGGGAGTGGGGCGGCTCTCGCCGCCCGCCCGGGGTGGGCGGTCCGTGCTGTCCGTGGTCATGGCAGCTCCTTGAGGCCGTGGTCGACCAGGAGGTCGCGGGCGAGGGTGAGTTCGGCGGCGATGCCTTCGGCGAGCTGGGTGCGTGTGCGGGGCCGCAGTTCGACGGGCAGCGCCTGCCAGGTGTACGTCTCCACCTCCAGGTGTCTCGTCAGCGGCACCGGTCCGCCGACGAGGCGGGCGAGCGCGGCGCGCAGCACGGGCAGGGTGGAGGTGAGCGGGGGCGCGGGCGGTGCGTGCAGCGGTACGTGGAAGTGGGCGCGCCAGGGCGTGCTGTCGGGCAGCGCCCGGCCGCCGATCGCCTCGTCGAGGTCGTCGGTGCCGCGCAGCCCGGCCGCGGTGCTGGTACGGGTCTGGTGCAGGAAGCGCGGTTCGGCGAAGGCGGCGAGCGCGGTGCGGACCTCCGGCAGGTGGGGGCGTTCGGCGTGCAGGGCGACGGAGAGCTGGGACTTGACGACCCGGATGCCGGCGGCGGTGAGTGCGCCGAGCGCGGTGTCGGGGTCCTCGAAGGAGGTGGCGAGGTGGCAGGTGTCGACGCAGATGCCGATGCGGTCGTGGGCCACGGCGGTGAGCGGGGTGATGGCGTCGGCGGTGGTCTCCACCGTGCAGCCCGGTTCCGGTTCGAGGCCGATCCGGATGGACTTGCCGGTCAGTTCGGCTAGCGCGTCAAGGCGCTGGGCGAGGGTGTCGAGGGCGGCACACGCGGTACGGGCGGCCTCGGGGTCTTCGCCGTAGGGGGTGCGCCAGGCGAGGGGCAGGGTGGAGATGGTGCCCTCGGTGGCGTCGTCGGGGAGGAGGGCGGCGAGAAGGCGGGCGAGGTCGGTGGTATGGGCGAGGCGTTCGGGTTCGGTCCAGTCCGGCCGGTAGACCCGGTACTTGACCTCGTCGGCACCGAATCCCTCGTAGGGGAAGCCGTTGAGGGTGACGACTTCGAGGCCGCGGCTGTCGAGTTCGGCGCGCAGCGCGCGGAGTTCGGCGGGGTCGTTGACGAGCGCGCGGGCCGCGTCCCGGGCGAGCCAGAGGCCGATGCCGAGCCGGTCCCGGCCGAGGAGGCGGCGGACCGGTTCGCAGTGGTCGCGGAGCTGGGCGCGGACGCCGTCCAGGGTTTCGGCGGGGTGGACGTTGGTGCAGTAGGCGAGGTGGACGGTGGAGCCGTCCGGGTGGCGGAAGCGCATCGCCTCTCACTCCCCGCCGCGCAGTATGGAGTTGCCCTCGTGGAGCGGTCGGCGCTGGTCGGGCTCGGCGGTGTCGAGCTGGAGGCGGCCGCTTCGTCCGTAGAAGGCGACGGGGTTGCGCCACAGGACCTGGTCGACGTCGTCCTCGGTGAACCCGGCCTTCAGCATGGCGTCGGCGACCTTGCGGGTCTTGAGCGGGTCGCTCTTCCCCCAATCGGCGGCGGAGTTGACGAGGATCTTCTCGGTGCCGTGGTTCCGGAGGATGGTGACCATCCGGTCCTCGTCCATCTTGGTGTCCGGGTAGATGGAGAACCCGGCCCAGCAGCCACTGTCAGTGGCGGCCTTTACGGTTGTCTCATTGAGGTGGTCGAGCAGGACGTGCTCCGGGGGGAGGTGCGATTCGCGAATGACGTCGAGCGTGCGGTGCAGGCCGGCGAGCTTGTCGCGGTGCGGGGTGTGGACGAGGGCGGGCAGCCCGTGGTCGGCGGCGAGCTGGAGCTGGGCGGCGAGGGCGTGGTCCTCGGCCGGGGTCATCGAGTCGTAGCCGATCTCGCCGACGGCGACGACGGAGTCCTTGACGAGATAGCGGGGCAGGGCGTCCAGGACGGGGGTGCAGCGGGGGTCGTTCGCCTCCTTGGGGTTGAGGGCGAGCGTGCAGTGGTGCGCGATGCCGTATTGGGAGGCGCGGAAGGGTTCCCAGCCGAGCAGCGCGTCGAAGTAGTCGAAGAAGCTGGCGGGTGAGGTGCGGGGCTGGCCGAGCCAGAAGGAGGGTTCGACGAGGGCGCGGACGCCCGCGTCGTGCATCGCCTGATAGTCGTCCGTGGTCCGGGACGTCATGTGGATGTGGGGGTCGAAGATGCGCATCAGGACTCCTCCGTGGGGGCGGCGGGGGTGGTGAGGGCGAGGACGGTGCGCAGGTCTTCCGGGACCGTGCGGCCTGCGGCGGTGCGTTCGGCGGCGAAGTCACTGAGCATGCGGGCGAGTTCGGCGTCCCCATGGGCGCGTTCGCCGAGCCGGGCGACGGCCTCCACCGGCACCCCGGTGAACAGGCACTTCAGCACGGCGTGCCGCCAGGCGTGCGGCTCCAGGTGGGCGGCGGCGTAAGGGCCGACCGCCGCGGTGATCAGCCGGGTGTCGTTGGTGCGCAGGGCGTCGTCGACGAGCGGGAGGGCGGTGTCGCCGAGGTCCAGGAGGTGCAGGGTGAGCAGGACGGCGCGGCGTTCGGCGGCGGTGCCCTGTTCGTAGAGCCGGGCAACGTCCCGCAGCGAGGCGCGGGCCGCGACGAGGAGAAGGGAGCGTACGGAGTCGGCGTGCTCCGGTCCGCAGTGGCGGCCCGCCGCGGCGTAGCGCAGCTCCCATGAAGAGGGCGCGGAGGAGATGGAAGGGGTGGAGGAGGTGGCGTGGGGAGAGGGGGTGCGGGTGCTGGGGGCGGTTTCGGTGAGGGCCTCCGCGAGCCAGGTACGGGCGGTGTCGTCCAGTTCGGTGTCGAGTTCCTCGCGGGACTTCAGCACGGGGCGGCTCCCTTGGTTGCGGCGTCGCCCGCCATGGCGTTGCGCAGGAAGTCGAAGGAGGTGCGGGCCAGTTCGGGGCCCGCGTGCGAGTGACGGGGCAGTTCGACGACGGTGAGGCCCCGGTAGTCGGACGCGGCGAGAGCGGCGAGCACGGGCGGGAAGTCGATTTCCCCGTCACCGAACGGGAGGTGCTCGTGGACCCCGCGCCGCATGTCCTCGATCTGGACGTGCCGGAGCCAGGGGGCGGAGTCCCTGATGCACTCCACGGGGGTCGCCTCCTCCAGGCACTGGCAGTGACCGATGTCGAGCGTGAGGCCGAGGGGCCCCGGGTTTCCGAGGAGAGCCCGGAGGTGGTGGAAGTCGGCCAGGGTGGCGAGGAGGTGACCGGGTTCCGGTTCGATCGCGAGGGGGACGCCGGACCGGTCGGCGGCTTCGAGAACGGGGGCGACCGTTTCGGTCAGGCGTTTCCAGGCGGTGTCCGTCGAGGTGTCCGGCGGGGTGATGCCGCTGAAACAGTGGACGGCGTGCGCACCGAGTTCGGCTGCCACGTCGAAGGCGCGGACGAGGAGCGCGGAGCGGACGGCCCGGGCGTCGGGGTCCGGGTCGAGGAGGGAGGGGCCGTGCTTGCGGCGAGGATCGAGGACATAGCGGGCACCGGTCTCGACGGTGACCCGCAGCCCGAGGGAGGTGAGCCTGCGCCGGACCTGCCGGGTGCGTTCGGCGAGGTCCGGGGCCATCGGGTCCAGGTGCATGTGGTCGAGCGTCAGCCCGACGCCCTCGTAGCCGAGGTCGGCGAGGAGCCCGAGGGCGTCGTCGAGGCGGAGGTCGGTGAGCCCGTTGGTGCCGTATCCGAGGTGGAGGGTCATGTGAGGCTCACCTTCCGGGCGAGGGTGCGGGCGAGCGGGACGAGCCCCATGACGACGAGACCGGTGACCGGGGATCCGGCGCGGGCGGCGAGCGCGGCCTGGAGCGGGATCATGGCCCGGATGCCCCCGCCGACCGCCCGCTGCGTCAGGGGCGGGGACGGGTTGAGCGCGGCGTGCAGGAGGGGTGGTCCGGCGGTACGGAGGTAGACCCCGGTGAACGCGGGGACCAGGAGACGGAGGGGGGCGGCGGACCAGGTGGGTCGGCCTGGGCGGTGGTGCCTCGCTCCGGGGGATGGCGTCCTTGTGTTGGGGGAGGTTGCCCTTGTGCCGGGGGCGAATGCCCTTGTGTTCGGGGAGGTTGCCCGCCTGAAGGAAGCGGTTGCCCGCCTGCTGGAAGCAGTCGTCCCTGCCTCGACGGTGGTTGCACTCGTGCCGGGTGGGTCGAGCGTCTGTCCCAGGGGCTCTCGCAGCACCGCCGCGGCGAGTGCCGCCGTGGTGGCCAGCACCGCGAGCGGTGCGCCGGGCGACCCGCCCTGCGCTTCGTGGCGCGACACGGCGGTGACGCCGTAGGTGTGCGCGCCGAGCGCCAGGGCGGCGGGCAGGGCGGGCAGGGCGAGAAGGGATGCGGACAGGGCGCCACGCACCGGTGCCGGAATACCTGCCGTCGGCGCGGAGGTTCCCGCCACCGGCGCCGGGGCCGCCGCCACAGAGGTTCCTGCCACCCAGGACGCCGCTGCGGCAACGTTGTCGGGCCGACGACCGCGCCGACCGGATGCCGCCGCACCGGTAGCCCCCGTCCCCGTCGCCGCGGCCGTCGCGCCCAGCAGCAGGTCCAGGGAGCGGGCCGCTGCCATCGCCGCAGGGCCCGCCTTCGTGTGCTTCAGGTGGAGGTCGTAGGCCCAGACCGTGGCGGCCAGGCCGGTGGCGACGGTCAGCGCGGGGCGGCCCGCCCGTGCGGCCAGGGCCAGGCCCGCCGCCGTCAGCACTCCGGCCGCGCCCAGTGCGGCGGCCGGGCTGACGCGGCCCGAGGGGATCGGGCGGTGCGGGCGGTCGACTGCGTCCTCGTCGCGGTCGGCCCAGTCGTTGAGGGCCATCCCCGCCTCGTACAGGCACAGCGAAGCGCCCATGGCGAGCGCGGTGCCCCGGCCGGGCCGGCGGCCCACCGCGGCCGCTCCGGCCAGCGCGTCACCGGGCACGGAGAACAGGGCGGAGACGCGGAGCAGTTCCGCCCAAGCCCGCAGACGCGCGGGGCGCGGGGCCCGGGCCGGGTACGCTCCCCGACCGGCTGCGCGGGGAGCGCCGCTTCCGGGGCGTACACCCGAGCCCCGGACCGCGGCGGCACCCCGGCCCCCGGCCCCCGGGCCCGAGGCCGAGGCCGAGGCCGAGGCCGAGGTCCCGCCCGGGCAAGGGCCCGAGGTCCCGCCCGGGCCC
>NZ_NWVL01000041.1 GCF_002382885.1 Streptomyces sp. WZ.A104 | reverse complement strand
AACAGCGGAGCTCCTGTGGTGAGGATGTCTTGGAGTGACATCCCTCTTCTACAGCAGCTCCGCTGCCTCGTTCACCAGCCTTGACGAACGACCTCAACGCCTAACTGAACGGCGTTGGCTCTAGATCTCGCCGCGGAGTTTGGCCAGCGCCTCGGCGAGGATCGCTTCACCGTCGGCGTCGCTGCGCCGCTCCCGTACGTAGGCGAGGTGCGTCTTGTACGGCTCGGTGCGGGGCGGGTCGGGCGGGCTGTCCTTGTCCTGGCCGGCCGGGAAGCCACAGCGCGGGCAGTCCCAGGTGTCCGGCACCTGCGCGTCATGGGCGAAGCTCGGCTGCGTCTCGTGCCCGTTCGAGCACCAGAAGGAGATGCGCAGGCGCGGCGCGGACTCGCCGCGCTCGGCCTCGCCCATCGGCCCCGCTCCGACCCGGCTTCCCCGGATCGCGTTGCCACTTGCCACGGTCGTAACTCCCTGCGTGATGGTGCTCGGAGGATGCCCCAGTCTACGTAAGGCCCAACGCGCGTCCAGTGGAAGGAGTTACACCGTTACCGGAATCGCGGAACGGCTGGTTCAGTCCAGCTTGATGAGCAGCCCGAGGACGACAATGCACGCGAACCAGATCAGACCGACCACGACGGTGATCCGGTCGAGGTTACGCTCGGCGACCGATGAGCCACCGACGGAGGACTGCATTCCGCCACCGAACATGTCGGAGAGGCCGCCGCCCTTGCCCTTGTGCATGAGCACCAGCAGCATCAGCAGCAGGCTGAAGACGATCAGAGCGATCTGGAACGCCAAAACCACGGCTGGTCCCTACTTTCCGGAATTCTTGACTACTGCGTGTACGTACACCGGGGGCCGAAGGGCGATAACCCCTTCGGCCCCCGCAAGACTACGACGGATCGACGCTACGGCATACTCACTGGTCGCGGAAGCGGACGATCTTGACGAACTCGTCGGCGTCCAGCGCGGCGCCGCCGATCAGGGCGCCGTCCACGTCGGGCTGCGCCATGATGGCCGCCACGTTGCCCGACTTCACCGAGCCGCCGTACTGGATACGGACGGCGTCGGCCAGCTCCTGCGAGTACAGCTCGGCCAGCCGGCCGCGGATCGCGCCGCAGACCTCCTGGGCGTCCTCGGGGGTGGCGACCTCGCCGGTCCCGATGGCCCAGACCGGCTCGTAGGCGATGACGATGGTCTCGGCCTGCTCGGCCGGGATGTCCTTGAGGGCACCGTCGAGCTGCGCGAGCGTGTACGAGACCTGCTCGCCGGCCTTGCGGATGTCCAGGCCCTCGCCGACGCAGAGGATCGGGGTCAGGCCGTGCAGATAGGCGGCCTTCACCTTGGCGTTGCAGATCTCGTCACTCTCGCCGTGGTACTGGCGGCGCTCGCTGTGGCCGACGGCCACGTAGGTGCAGCGCAGCTTGGCGAGCATGGGGCCGGAGATCTCGCCGGTGTACGCGCCGGAGTCGTGCGCGGAGATGTCCTGGGCGCCGTACTTGATCTTCAGCTTGTCGCCGTCGACCAGGGTCTGCACGGAGCGCAGGTCGGTGAAGGGCGGGAGGACGGCGACCTCGACGTCCTCGTAGTCCTTGTCGGCCAGCGCGAAGGAGAGCTTCTGGACGTGGGCGATGGCCTCAAGGTGGTTGAGGTTCATCTTCCAGTTGCCCGCCATCAGCGGGGTGCGGGTGGTCATGAAAAGTCAGTCCTCCAGTGCGGCGAGCCCGGGAAGCGTCTTGCCCTCAAGGTATTCGAGGCTCGCGCCACCACCGGTCGAAATATGTCCGAAAGCATTCTCGTCGAAGCCCAGGATGCGGACGGCCGCGGCGGAGTCGCCACCGCCGACGACGCTGAAGGCCGGGGAGTCGACGAGCGCCTGGGCGACCGCGCGGGTGCCCTCGGCGTAGTCGGGGTGCTCGAAGACGCCCATCGGGCCGTTCCAGAAGACGGTGGCCGCGTCGGCGAGCTTCGAGGCGTAGAGCTTGCGGGTCTCGGGGCCGATGTCCAGACCCTCCTGGTCGGCCGGAATGGCGTCGGCGGCGACCGTGGTGGGGTGGGCCGGGGCCTTCGTCTTCAGGTCCGGGAACTCGCCCGCGACCAGGACGTCGACGGGAAGTACGAACTCCACACCCCGCTCCGCCGCCCGCTTCAGGTACTCCTGGACGGCCGGGACCTGGTCCTCCTGGAGCAGCGAGATGCCGACCTCGTGGCCCTGGGCCTTGAGGAAGGTGTACGCCATGCCTCCGCCGACCAGGATGCGGTCGGCCTTCTCCAGCAGATGGTCGATGACCCCGAGCTTGTCGGAGACCTTGGCGCCGCCGAGGACGACCGCGTACGGGCGCTGGACGTCGGTGGTGAGCTTCTTCAGGACGCCGACCTCGGTGGCGATGAGGAAGCCCGCGTAGTGCGGCAGCCGGGCCGGGAGGTCGAAGACCGAGGCGTGCTTGCGGTGTACGGCCCCGAAGCCGTCGCCCACGTAGACGTCGGCGAGCTCGGCCAGCCGGTCGGCGAACGCGCCGCGCTCGGCGTCGTCCTTGGCCGTCTCACCGGCGTTGAACCGGAGGTTCTCGATGACGGCGACCTGGCCGTCGGCGAGGCCGGCGACCGTGGCACGGGCGGACTCGCCGACCGTGTCGGTCGCGAACGCGACCTCGGCGCCGAGGAGTTCGCCCAGGCGCGCGGCGGCGGGCGCCAGCGAGTAGGCCGGGTCCGGGGCACCCTTGGGCCGGCCGAGGTGGGAGGCGACGACGACGCGCGCGCCGGCCTCGGCCAGCCTGGCGACCGTCGGGACGACTGCGCGGATACGGCCGTCGTCGGTGATCGTGGTGCCGTCCAGCGGCACATTGAGGTCGGCGCGGACGAATACCCGCTTGCCCGCGACCCCTTCGGCGAGAAGTTCGTCGATCGTCTTCATCTGGTCTTCCGTTACTCCTTGCAAGGACGGATGAGCATGCTAGGCCGTGTCGGCGTGTTCGTGGACACGGCCAGGGGCTCGACCGGCGCCGCGCTGCGCCGGTCGAGCCCCTTACTCACAACGTGTTGCCTGCGATCCGAGGATCAGAGCTGCTCGCCGACGAAGACCGTGAGGTCGACGAGGCGGTTGGAGTAGCCCCACTCGTTGTCGTACCAGCCGAGGATCTTCACCGAGTTCCCCTCCTGGACCATGGTCAGGGAGGAGTCGAAGGTGCAGGACGACGGGTCGCCGACGATGTCCGAGGAGACGATCGGGTCCTCGGTGTACGTCAGGAAGCCCTTGAGCGCGCCGTCGTCGGAGGCCTTCTTGAACGCGGCGTTGACCTCGTCCTTGGTGACCTCGCGCGCCAGCGTCACGACGAGGTCGGTGGCGGAGCCGGTCGGGACCGGGACGCGCATGGCGATGCCGTCGAGCTTGCCCTTGAGCTGCGGGAGGACCAGGGCGGTGGCCTTGGCGGCGCCGGTGGTGGTCGGGATGATGTTCTCGGCGGCGGCGCGGGCGCGGCGCAGGTCCGAGTGCGGGAAGTCCAGGATCCGCTGGTCGTTGGTGTACGCGTGGACCGTCGTCATCAGGCCCTTGACGATGCCGAAGTTCTCGTCGAGAACCTTGGCCATCGGCGCCACACAGTTGGTGGTGCAGGAGGCGTTGGAGATGACGTTGTGGTTGGCCGCGTCGTACTGGTCCTGGTTGACGCCCATCACGATGGTGATGTCCTCGTCCTTGGCCGGAGCCGAGATGAGGACCTTCTTGGCGCCGCCCGCGATGTGCTTCTCGGCGTCGGCCTTCTTGGTGAAGATGCCGGTCGACTCGATGACGATGTCGACGCCCAGCTCACCCCAGGGGATGTCTGCCGGGTTGCGCTCGGAGAGCACCTTGATCGTGTGACCATCGACGGTGATGGTGTCGGCGGTGTGGCTGACCTCTGCCTTGAGGCGGCCCAGGATGGTGTCGTACTTCAGCAGGTGAGCCGTGGTCGCAGTGTCACCCAGGTCGTTGACAGCCACGATCTCGATGTCCGCGCCCTGCTCAAGCAGCGCGCGGAAGTAGTTGCGACCGATGCGGCCGAAGCCGTTGATGCCTACGCGGATCGTCACGAACCGATCTCCTCGTTAGGTACGCCGGTTTTCGACGCCGGCGAGTTGTATAGGGATGTCCCCGACCGCTTCCGACCCTACCTCTCCAAGGGCCCGGGAGTGACATCGAGAGGGCCCGTACACGCCACCGGACACGGCCGGAGGCCCGTACTCGCCAGTAGGGGTACGGACCTCCGTTTCGCCGGTCGGGACTTGGGTCCCGGCGCCGCCGGGACGTCGGCCCCGGCCGCTCGGGACCAACGTCCCCCGTTCGCCGCCGAGTCGGCCGGGTCAGCCGACGAGTCCGTCGGCGAGCTCCTCGCTGAGGGTCGACTCCGTGCCCGGAATGCCCAGGTCCTGGGCCCGCTTGTCGGCCATGGCCAGCAGGCGGCGGATCCGGCCCGCGACCGCGTCCTTGGTCAGCGGCGGGTCGGCGAGGGCGCCCAGCTCCTCCAGGGATGCCTGCTTGTGCTCCATGCGCAGCCGGCCGGCCGCCGCGAGGTGCTCGGGGACCTCCTCGCCGAGGATCTCCAGCGCGCGGCCCACCCGGGCCCCGGCGGCGACCGCGGCGCGGGCCGAGCGGCGCAGGTTGGCGTCGTCGAAGTTGGCGAGGCGGTTGGCCGTGGCGCGGACCTCGCGCCGCATCCGGCGCTCCTCCCAGGCCAGCACCGACTCGTGTGCGCCGAGCCGGGTCAGCAGGGCGCCGATGGCGTCGCCGTCGCGGACGACGACGCGGTCCACACCGCGCACCTCCCGGGCCTTGGCGGCGATGGAGAGCCTGCGGGCCGCGCCGACCAGGGCGAGGGCCGCCTCCGGGCCCGGGCAGGTGACCTCCAGGGAGGAGGAGCGGCCGGGCTCGGTGAGCGAGCCGTGCGCCAGGAAGGCCCCGCGCCAGGCCGCCTCGGCGTCGCAGGTGGCCCCCGAGACCACCTGCGGGGGCAGCCCGCGGATGGGGCGGCCGCGGCCGTCCACCAGGCCGGTCTGGCGGGCCAGCTGGTCACCGCCCGCCACCACGCGTACGACATAGCGCGAGCCGCGCCGCAGCCCGCCGGGGGCCATCACGATCAGCTCCGAGCTGTGCCCGAAGATCTCCAGGATGTCGCGCTTGAGCCGGCGCGCCGCCATCGCGGTGTCCAGCTCCGCCTCGATCACAATCCGGCCGCTCACCAGGTGCAGCCCGCCCGCGAACCGAAGAATCGCCGAGACCTCTGCTTTTCTGCAGCAGGTCCGGGTGACGGGAAGCCGAGAGATTTCGTCCTTCACCGCTGGCGTCATCGCCATGGGCCGATCCTTCCATGCATCCGAAAAATACGGTCGTACGCGGCGGCCAACAGCTCCTGATCATGAACCGGAACGCCGTCGGGCGAGGCCACCGGCGCCAGCTCGACCGCGGCTCCGAGCCGCTGTGCGGCATGGGAGAGGGACTCGCGGTCGGGCACGGCGGCCTCGTCGGCCAGCACCACGTCCAAGGCGAGTTTAGGGGCGTGTCGTCCCAAAACCTCCAAATGACGCTGCGGTGAGAAGCCTTCTGTTTCCCCGGGCTGTGGCGCGAGGTTCAGCGAGAGGACCTTACGGGCCTTCGTGGTGACCAGGGCGTCGAGCAGTTCCGGCACCAGCAGGTGCGGGATCACCGAGGAGAACCAGGAGCCGGGACCGAGCACCACCCAGTCGGCGTCCAGGACCGCTTCCACGGCTTCCGGGACGGCCGGCGGGTCGGGCGGGACGACGTGCACGGACTGCACCTCGCCCGGGGTGAGCGCCACCGTGGCCTGGCCGCGCACGGTGACGATCGCGTCGGGCAGCTCGGGGTCGTGGCCCTTGACCAGCGCCTGGAGCTCCAGTGGGACGGCCGACATCGGCAGCACCCGGCCGTGCGCGCCGAGCAGCTTGCCGACCAGGTCGAGCGCCTGGACGTGGTCGCCGAGCTGCTCCCAGAGGGCCACGATCAGCAGATTGCCGACCGCGTGCTCGTGGAGGTCGCCCTTGGACTCGAAGCGGTGCTGGACGACCCGGGACCAGGTGCGGCCCCAGTCGTCGTCGCCGCACAGCGCGGCGAGCGCCTTGCGGAGGTCGCCGGGCGGCAGCACGCCCAGCTCCTCGCGCAGCCGGCCGCTGGAGCCGCCGTCGTCGGCGACGGTGACCACGGCCGTGAGATCGCCGGTGATCCGGCGCAGCGCCGCCAGGGACGCCGAGAGGCCCATGCCGCCGCCGAGGGCGACGACCTTGGGCTGGGCACCGCGTTTACGGCCCGAGAGCGCCGAGGTGGCACGGCTCAGGCGCCGCATCCGCAGATTGCGTCCGGTCACTCTCGCCCCATGTCACGGTGCACGAGGACGGTCTCGATGCCTTCGGTGGCGAGCCTGGCCGAGAGCTTCTCCGACATGGCGACGGAGCGGTGCTTGCCGCCCGTGCAGCCCACGGCGATGGTCACGTACCGCTTGCCCTCGCGGCGGTAACCGGCGGCGATCAGCTGGAGCAGCTCCGTGTACTGGTTGAGGAACTCCTTGGCGCCCGGCTGGTCGAAGACGTAGTCGGACACCTCCTCGTTCACTCCGGTGAAGGGGCGCAGTTCGGGGACCCAGTGGGGGTTGGGCAGGAAGCGGCAGTCGACGACCAGATCGGCGTCGACGGGCAGGCCGTACTTGTAGCCGAAGGACATCACCGTGGCTCGCAGCTCCGGCTCCGACTCGCCCGCGAACTGGGCGTCCATCTTGGCCCGCAGCTCGTGCACGTTGAGGCTGGAGGTGTCGATGACCAGGTCGGCGTCGCCGCGCAGCTCGCGCAGCAGGTCGCGCTCGGCCGCGATGCCGTCGACGATGCGGCCGTCGCCCTGGAGGGGGTGCGGGCGACGGACGGACTCGAAGCGGCGGACCAGGGCGTCGTCGGAGGACTCCAGGAAAACGATCCGCCGGGTGACGTGCTTGGCCTCCAGGTCGGCGAGGGACTCGCGGAGGTTGTCGAAGAAGCGCCGGCCGCGCACGTCGACGACGACGGCGATCCGGGCCACGTTGCCCTGCGAGCGGGCGCCGAGCTCGACCATGGTGGGGATCAGCGCGGGCGGCAGGTTGTCGACGACGAACCAGCCGAGGTCCTCCAGACACTTGGCGGCGGTGCTGCGGCCGGCACCCGACATCCCGGAGATGATCACCAGCTCGGGGATGGCCGCCTCACCCGTCTCGTTCGGGGTGTTCGTACTCACGTCTGCTGCTCCGTCTGCTCGGTCTGCGGTGTTCTGTGTGGTCTCGTGGGTGTTCTCGGTCATGAGCTGCCCCCGTCGTCCTCTTCAATGATCTCTCCTGTGGCCGTGTTCACGGCAGGCGCCGCGGGAGCGGTCGTGGCGAGGGCCGCGGCCACCGATTCCGCCGTCCTGCGACCTATCCCGGGGACCTCGCAGATCTGGTCGATTGTCGCCTGCCGGAGCTTCTTCACGGAGCCGAAATGCTTGATCAGGGCCTGCTTCCGGGTCTCGCCGAGGCCGGCCACGTCGTCGAGGGGGCTGGAGCGGAGGCGCTTGGCCCGTTTGGCGCGCTGGTAGGTGATGGCGAAGCGGTGGGCCTCGTCCCGGACGCGCTGGAGGAGGTAGAGGCCCTCGCTGGAGCGGGGCAGGACGACAGGGTCGTCGTCATCGGGGAGCCAGACCTCTTCGAGGCGTTTGGCGAGGCCGCAGACGGCGATGTCGTCGATGCCCAGTTCGTCCAGGGCGCGCTTGGCCGCGGCGACCTGGGGCTGCCCGCCGTCGACCACGACGAGCTGCGGCGGGTAGGCGAACCGCTTGGGCCGGCCGTCGTCCTCCCGGGGCTCTCCGTCGTCGGCAGCGGTGCCAGGGCCGCCCGCGGGGGCGGGCGGGGCGCCCTCCGGGGTGAGCGGGGCGTCCTGCGCCCCCTCCCACTCCCCGGTGCGCTCCTTGTCCTGGAGATAGCGCTTGAAGCGGCGGCCGATCACCTCGTGCATCGAGCGGACGTCGTCCTGGCCCTCGAAGCCCTTGATCTGGAAGCGGCGGTACTCGCTCTTGCGGGCGAGGCCGTCCTCGAAGACCACCATTGAGGCGACCACGTCGTCGCCCTGGAGGTGGGAGATGTCATAGCACTCGATGCGCAGGGGGGCGCTGTCCAGGCCCAGCGCCTCGGCGATCTCCTCCAGGGCGCGCGAGCGGGTGGTGAGGTCGGAGGCGCGCTTGGTCTTGTGCAGTCCGAGCGCCTGCTGGGCGTTGCGCTGGACCGTGACCATGAGGTCCTTCTTGTCGCCGCGCTGCGGGATGCGCAGGCTGACCTGGGAGCCCCGGCGCTCGGCGAGCCACTGGGAGACCGCTTCGGTGTCCTCGGGCAGGGCGGGGACCAGGACCTCCTTGGGGACGGCGTCGCCGCGCTCCTCCCCGTACAGCTGCTGGAGGGCGTGCTCGACGAGCCCGGCGGTGTCGACCGCCTCCACCTTGTCGGTGACCCAGCCGCGCTGGCCGCGGACCCGGCCGCCGCGCACGTGGAAGATCTGGAGGGCGGCTTCCAGCTCGTCCTCGGCGACGGCGATCAGGTCGGCGTCGGTGGCGTCGGCGAGGACGACGGCGCTCTTCTCCATGGCCCGCCTGAGGGCCTCGGCGTCGTCGCGGAGGCGGGCGGCCCGCTCGTACTCCATCTCCTCGGCCGCCTGCATCATGTCCTTCTCCAGGCGGCGGATGTACGTGCCGGTGCGTCCGGCCATGAAGTCGCAGAAGTCCTCGGCCAGCTCCCGGTGTTCCTCGGGGGTGACCCGGCCGACGCAGGGGGCCGAGCACTTGCCGATATAGCCGAGGAGGCAGGGGCGGCCGGTGCGCGCGGCGTTCTTGAAGACCCCGGCGGAGCAGGTACGGACGGGGAAGACGCGCAGCATCAGGTCGACGGTCTCGCGGATGGCCCAGGCGTGGCCGTACGGACCGAAGTAGCGCACGCCCCTCTTCTTGGCGCCGCGCATGACCTGGACGCGGGGGAACTCCTCGTTCAGCGTGACCGCGAGATACGGATAGCTCTTGTCGTCGCGGTACTTGACGTTGAACCGGGGGTCGAACTCCTTGATCCAGGAATACTCCAGCTGGAGCGCCTCGACCTCGGTGGAGACGACCGTCCACTCGACGGAGGCGGCCGTCGTGACCATCGTGCGCGTGCGCGGGTGGAGGCCGGCGAGATCCTGGAAGTAGTTGGCAAGGCGCTGGCGGAGGTTCTTGGCCTTCCCGACGTAGATCACCCGGCGGTGCTCGTCGCGGAATCTGTAGACCCCCGGGGAGTCGGGGATCTGTCCCGGCTTGGGGCGGTAGCTGGAGGGGTCTGCCATGTCTCACACCCTACTTGCGGGGTGTGACAGTACGTCGTCGTCGGGTGGTACCGCGCTCCGGGGTGCCGTGGGGTGTTCGCACCCCGGAGCGCGGGCCTGCGGTCCGGTGGGACGCCTACTCAGGCGTCCGCGGCCGGGGTTCCTCCGGTGCGGCCCCGGCGGCGCAGGGCGGCGGCCCCGCACAGGGCCAGGGCGAGCAGGGCCCCGGCTCCGGCGACCGTGGAGACGGCGGTCAGGGCGGTGTCCGGGGAGCCCGACGCCGCTCCGGCGAGCGCGGGGCCTCCGGCGGCTTCCGGGGCCGGGCCGGGGGCGGTGCCGGCCGCCGCGTCGGTACCGGTCGCCCCGGGGCCGTAGCCGCCCGCCTTACCGGACTTCGCGTACCCGGAGCCGGGCAGCTTGTCGCCGTACGCCGCCTGCACCCGGGCCCGGTAGGCGTTCAGGGTCGTGCCCTTCGTGCCCACGGCGGCCGTCGCGTCCTCGTCCAGCGGGAGGACCCGGGAGGCGTCGTGGACGTACCAGGCGTCGATCTGCGGTTCCCGGAACACGGTGCCGCCGGGAAGGGCGCGGGCGCCCCGGGCGGTGTAGCGGGCCTCGTCGTCGCCGGTGGCGATGTTCACCACCTGCCAGTCATCGCCGCCGCCCGCTCCCGGGACCGTCCAGAGCGAGGCCTTCTGGCCGTCGGAGGAGACGGCGGTGCTGGCGAGGTAGTCCAGGGTGCTGGGGGCGGCCCCCGGCTTGCCTGCGACGAACGCGGCGGAGAGCGTCCGTACGGGGACGGCCCTAGCGGTGATCCGGGGTGCGGCCTTCGCCCGGCTCACCGCTCCCTCCCGGGCGAAGAACCGGGACAGGGTGTCCAGGGTGGCGGCCTCGGTGGCCGCCTCGTGGGCGGCTTCGAGGGTGGCGGCGGTCAGCTTCGGCGGGGCGGCGGGGCCCTCGTCGGCGGTTGCCAGGGGCGCGGCGGTGAACAGGGCGGTGGCGGTGAGTGCGGTGGCGACGGCGAGGCGCCGGGTGGTCGCGGTCATGTCCTCACGCCCCGATCCGGTAGAGCGAGTGGGTCCAGGAGAACTCGTTGTTGTTCACGTACCAGGCGTGCGAGGCCCAGTTGTAGCGGTGGCTGGAGGGCCATGGATCGCCCCAGTAGACCCAGCTGTTGGCGTCGTCGTAGCCGTAGATGACGTGCATGTGGCCGCCGCCGGAGGACCACTGGATACGGGTCTCGATGGGGCGCTGGGCGGATATCTCGGTCCGCACGGTCGAGTAGCGCAGCCAGCCGGTGACGTACGAGCCGGGCCTGACCCCGGTCCAGGACAGGCCGGTCTGGACGTTGCCGAGGGTGGCCTGCGAGTTGGGGCACGTGGTGTTCTGGTTCCGCCTGAAGGAGGCGTTGCAGAACTGGTTCTGGGAGTAGTCGCGGCCGAACCAGGCGGCGATGGTGTTGCCTCCGGCCGCCCAGCACCAGTTGCTCTTCTGCTGGGCCTGCATGGTGATGTTCAGCCGCTGGGCGGCGGCGATGCCGAGGTCGGCCCTTTCCGTGGACGGGGCCGGGGACGGGGACGCGGTGGCGGTGGCGGTGGCCGCGGGGACGGCGAGCAGGGCGGCGGCCAGGAGGGCGGTGAACGAGAACCTTCCGGGCCTGACTCTTCGGTTGCGCATGGCGGTCCTCCCAAGGCGGGGGGTGGGGATCGGAGGAGCGCGTCCGGACGCTGATGAGGAGCATCCGGCGTTGTCCGGAGCAGGTCAACACGCTTCAATGCGAGGTGACATCACGGTGTGAACGGCACGGCACCCGTGTGAACGGCTCCGCCCCCGTCACCTGCTCCCCCACATCCCCCGGGGGCGATGTCACCACTCCCCACGTGAACGTTCACCGGAGGCCCGCCATGCGGCAGACCGAGACCGAATTGGCGCAGGTGCTGCGGACCGGCCCGTTCCATCTGGCGTTGCGCACCGCCCTGGCGGTGCGCGGGCTGCCGCTCCAGCGCGTGCAGCACCATCTGGCGCACCGGGGCGTCAAGCTCGGGGTGACCAGTCTCAGTTACTGGCAGCAGGGCGTGCGCCGCCCCCGGCGCGCCGAGTCCCTGCGGGCCGTGAGCGCGCTGGAGGGCGTGCTCGCGCTGCCGGACGGCTCGCTGCTGCGCCTGCTGCGGAACGACGACACCCCGGCGGACGCGGACCGTCCGGCGGCCCGTTCGTACCGCTCGCTGATGGAGGCGTCGGGCTCGGTGGAACGGCTCCTCGCGGCGATGGAGTCGCCCGTGGACGGCGGGCTGCACACCGTGGGGCATCAGGAGCGGGTGCGGATCGGGGCGCGGCGGGAACTGGCGGGCCGCACCTCGCGCCATGTGGTGCGCGCGCACCGGGACGGCGTCGACCGCTATCTCGCGGTGCACCGGGGCGATCCGGGGTGCGACCCCTCGCGGATCACGGTGCTGGCGCTGGAGAACTGCCGGACGGGCCGGGTCCGCTGGGACCGGCAGGCGGGGCTGCTGGTGGCGGAGCTGCTCTTCGACACCCGGCTGCGGTCCGGCGAGACGTACGTCTTCGGCTACGGCTTCGAGGACGGTACGGGCGGGGCCAGCGGTGAGTACGTACGCGGCTTCACCTTCGGGGGCGGCCAGTACGTGCTTCAGGTCGGCTTCGACGAGGCGGCGCTCCCGGTGCGCTGCCGCCGGTTCGCGCAGGCGTCGGCGGGGGCGGCGCGCGGGTCCCGCGGGGACCTCACGCTGACCGGCCGGCACCGGACCGTGCACCTGGTGGAGGAGGGCGTACGGCCCGGCCTGATCGGGATCGACTGGGACTGGGAGTGAGGCAGGGGCCGGGCTGGGCCGGAATCCGGTGGCTCGGGCCGCTCAGGCCTCGGGGCCCGCGACGAGCTTTCCGCCCTCGGCGGTGACGGGGACGGAGGGCAGCGGCACGGTGGCCGGGCCCTGGACGACCTCGCCGGTGGTCGCGTCGAAGCGGCTGCCGTGGCAGGCGCAGTGGCCCTCGGTGCCCTCGACCTTGGTCAGGACGCAGCCGCCGTGGGTGCACTGGGCGCTGAACGCCTTGTACTCGCCCTTCGCCGGACAGCTGACGACGAGACGCTGCTCGCGGTAGAGCTTGGCTCCGCCGACGGGGACTTCAGCGGCGGCTCCGAGGTCGACGGGCGCGGTCGGCACGGGGTTCTTGGCGTGGCCGAGCTTGGACTCGGTCGAGCAGGCGGCCGCCCCCAGCCCGGCGGCACCGGCGAGCGCGGCGCCCTTCAGCACGGTACGGCGGGCGGCGGGCAGGCCGGGCATGCGGACTCCACGGGTTGTCGTTCGAGGCGGATCAGTGGCTCGGAGGTGGATCACGGTGGGCTTGGGTGAGCGTCACCGTGGGTGCGGGTGGGGTCGCCGGACATGCGTCAGGGCGACCACTGCGGCCCCTGGCGCCGGTGACAGAACCGACGATACCGGCGGCCGGTGGAAGCCTTGCGGCCGGGCCGTACCCGCTGCCCCGGCAGACCGCGGCGCCCCCCTTCCTCGTGAGGGGGGGCCGCCGCGGTCGGTGAAGGCCGCGCTCAGGCCTTGCGGGCCCGGGTGGCCTTCTTGGCGGCGGTCGCCTTCGTCGCCGCTGCCTTGGTCACCGTGGCCTTCGCCTTGGCCGCCGTGGCCTTCTTGGCCGCGGCCGCCGTCCTCGTGGCCGCCGTCTTCTTCGCCGGGGCGGTCTTGCGGGCGGCCGCCTTGCGGGGCGTCCCCCCGCCCGAGGGCACTGCGGCCTCGCTGATCCGGTCCGCGTCCAGGATGGACTGGAGGAACTTCCCGGTGTGGCTCGCGGGGACCGAGGCGACCTGCTCCGGGGTTCCCTCGGCGACGACCAGACCGCCGCCGTTGCCGCCCTCGGGGCCCATGTCGACGACCCAGTCGGCGGTCTTGATGACATCGAGGTTGTGCTCGATGACGATCACCGAGTTGCCCTTGTCGACGAGGCCGGAGAGCACGGTGATCAGCTTGCTGATGTCCTCGAAGTGCAGACCGGTGGTCGGCTCGTCCAGGACGTAGACCGTGCGGCCGGTGGACCGCTTCTGGAGCTCGCTCGCCAGCTTGACGCGCTGTGCCTCGCCGCCAGAGAGGGTCGGCGCGGACTGGCCGAGCCGCACATAGCCGAGGCCGACCTCGTTGAGCGTACGGAGGTGGCGGGCGATGGTCGGGACGGCCTCGAAGAACTCCAGGCCCTCCTCGATCGGCATGTCCAGCACCTCGGCGATGGACTTGCCCTTGTAGTGGACCTCCAGGGTCTCCCGGTTGTAGCGCGCACCGTGGCAGACCTCGCACGGGACGTACACGTCGGGCAGGAAGTTCATCTCGATCTTGATCGTGCCGTCGCCGGAGCAGTTCTCGCAGCGGCCGCCCTTGACGTTGAAGGAGAAGCGGCCCGGCAGATAGCCGCGCACCTTCGCCTCCATTGTCTCGGCGAACAGCCTGCGGACGTGGTCGAAGACCCCGGTGTACGTGGCCGGGTTGGACCGGGGGGTCCGGCCGATCGGCGACTGGTCGACGTGGACCACCTTGTCGACGAGGTCGTCGCCGTCGACCCGGGTGTGGCGGCCGGGGACCGACTTGGCGCCGTTCAGCTCGCGGGCCAGGTGGGTGTAGAGGATGTCGTTGACCAGGGTCGACTTTCCGGAGCCCGAGACGCCGGTGACGGCGGTGAGGACGCCGAGCGGGAAGGAGACGTCGATGTCCTGGAGGTTGTTCTCCCGGGCGCCGTGGACGGTGAGGCTGCGGGCCGGGTCGACCGGGCGGCGGACGTCGGGGGTCGGGATCGAGCGCTTGCCCGACAGATACTGGCCGGTGACCGAGTCCTTGTTGGCCAGCAGCTCCTTCAGCGAGCCGGAGTGGACGACCTTGCCACCGTGCTCACCGGCGCCGGGGCCGATGTCGACGACCCAGTCGGCGACCTTGATGGTGTCCTCGTCGTGCTCGACGACGATGAGCGTGTTGCCCATGTCGCGGAGGCGGACCAGGGTCTCGATGAGTCGGTGGTTGTCGCGCTGGTGCAGGCCGATGGACGGCTCGTCCAGGACGTACAGCACGCCGACCAGGCCGGAGCCGATCTGGGTGGCCAGCCGGATGCGCTGGGCCTCGCCGCCGGACAGGGTGCCCGCCGCGCGGTTCAGTGACAGATAGTCCAGGCCGACGTCGACGAGGAACTTCAGCCGTTCGTTGACCTCCTTGAGGACCCGCTCGGCGATCTTCTTGTCGCGGGCGTTCAGCTTGAGGCGGCCGAGGAACTCGGCGCACTCGCTGATCGACATCGCGGCGACCTCGGCGATGGACCTCTCCATCACCGTCACCGCGAGGACGATCGGCTTGAGGCGGGTGCCCTCACAGGTCGGGCAGGGCACCTCGCGCATATAGCCCTCGAAGCGCTCCCGGCTGGAGTCGCTCTCGGCCTCGGTGTGGCGCCGCTTCACGAACTGCACCGCGCCCTCGAAGGCGGGGGTCGTGTAGGCGCGCTCGCGCCCGTAGCGGTTGCGGTAGCGGACCTCGGTCTGGATCTTGTGACCGAAGAGGAGCGCCTTCTTGGCGCGCTGCGGCAGCCCGGCCCAGGGGATGTCCGTGCGGAAGCCGAGGGCTTCGGAGAGCGCGCCGATCAGCCGGCCGAAATACTCCTTGGTGTGGCCGTGGGACCAGGGGTGGATCGCGCCCTCGTCGAGCGACTTCTCCTCGTCCGGGACGATCAGCTCGGGGTCGACCTCCATGCGCGTCCCGATGCCGGTGCAGTCGGGGCAGGCGCCGAAGGGCGAGTTGAAGGAGAAGGAGCGCGGCTCCAGCTCCTCGAAGGAGAGGTCGTCGTACGGGCAGTAGAGGTGCTCGGAATACATCCGCTCACGCTCGGGGTCGTCCTCGGGGAGGTCGACGAAGTCCAGAACGACCATGCCGCCGGAGAGGCCGAGCGCGGTCTCGACCGAGTCGGTCAGTCGGCGCTTGGCGCTGTCCTTGACGGTGAGACGGTCGACGACCACCTCGATCGTGTGCTTCTCCTGCTTCTTGAGCGTGGGCGGCTCGGCGAGCTGGATGGTGGTGCCGTCGACCCGGGCCCGGCTGTAGCCCTTGGTCTGGAGGTCGGCGAAGAGGTCGACGAACTCGCCCTTGCGCTCGCGCACCAGCGGCGAGAGGACCTGGAAGCGGCTGCCCTCGGGCAGGCCGAGGACCTTGTCGACGATGGCCTGCGGCGACTGGCGGGAGATGGGGCGGCTGCACTCGGGGCAGTGCGGCTTGCCGATCCGGGCGAAGAGCAGCCGGAGGTAGTCGTAGACCTCGGTGATGGTGCCGACCGTCGAGCGCGGGTTGCGCGAGGTGGACTTCTGGTCGATGGAGACGGCGGGCGAAAGCCCCTCGATGAAGTCGACGTCCGGCTTGTCCATCTGGCCGAGGAACTGCCGGGCGTACGAGGAGAGCGACTCCACGTAGCGGCGCTGCCCCTCGGCGAAGATCGTGTCGAACGCGAGGGACGACTTGCCCGACCCGGAGAGCCCGGTGAACACGATGAGGGAGTCACGGGGCAGGTCGAGCGAGACGTTCTTCAGGTTGTGCTCGCGCGCGCCACGGACGATGAGACGGTCGGCCACGCCGGTCCGCACCTTTCTAGAGAGAAGCGGGGGAACTGAGCCCCTGTCCCAGGGTATGGGGGGCGCCACAGCGGTGTACGAAGCTTTCGACTCCGAGCGTATAGCACGCACATTCGATTTATGGTCACCCTGCCACTCCTTCACCCGAATGAGTGGCAGGGCTAGGCTCGGCCGCATGATGGATCATGCGCACGACCTGGGAGCTGTACGCGAAGCGACCGAACGGCTGCTCGACGCAGTCGGGAAACTGGACGACGACGCTGTCGCCGAGCCGTCACGGCTGCCCGGATGGAGCCGGGGCCATGTACTGGCCCACCTGTCACGTAACGCCGACGCGCTCGGAAATGTTCTCCGGGGTCTCCCGATGTACGCGAGCAGCGAAACCCGGGACGCCGACATCGTCGAGGGCGCTCCGCGCCCCCTGGCCGAGCAGCTGGCCGACCTCCGGGAGAGCGCGGACCGCCTCTTCGCGACCGCCGCGGAACCGGCCGACTGGACCCGCACCGTCACCCTGCGCAACGGCGTGACGGACTCGGCCGCCCGGGTCCCCTTCCGCCGCTGGATCGAGGTGGACGTGCACCACGTCGACCTCGATGTGGGCTATGAGCTGGAGGACCTGCCCGCGGACTTCACGTCCCGGGAGATCGCCTTCCTCGCCGAGCGCTTCACCGGCAACCCCGATGTGCCCGCCACCGCGCTGACCGACGAGGACGGCCGCACCTGGAGCACCGGGGGCGGTCCGCAGAGCGCCCTGGTCACGGTCCAGGGGACGGCCGCCGGGCTGCTGGGCTGGCTCGCCGGACGCCGTGACGGCTCCGCCCTGACGGTGGCCGGGGGCCCGCTGCCCACTCTGCCCCCGCTATAGGCTGAGCCGCATGACGTACAGCGGAGCGGTGAAGGTCGGCGGACCGGCGAGCGTGCATGAACTGGCGGACCTGATGATCTCCAAGGTCGCCGTCGGCGGGATGAACAACAACGCCTATCTGCTGCGGTGCCGGGCCACCGGCGAGCAGCTGCTGATCGACGCGGCGGCCGAGCCGGGGACCCTTCTCGCCCTGATCGGTGACGACGGCATCGCCTCCGTCGTCACCACCCATCAGCACGGGGACCACTGGCAGGCACTGGCCGAGGTGGTGGCGGCCACCGGCGCCCGGACGTACGCGGGCCGGTACGACGCCGAGGGCATCCCCGTGCCGACCGACGTCCTGGTCGAGGACGGCGACACGATCACCGTGGGCCGGGTCGAGCTGACCGCCCGCCATCTGACCGGTCACACCCCGGGCTCCATCGCGCTGGTCTACGACGACCCGCACGGGGCCCCGCACCTGTTCACCGGGGACTGCCTCTTCCCCGGCGGTCCTGGCCTGACAACAGAGCCGGAGGAGTTCAACTCCCTGATGGGCGACCTGGAGGCCAAAGTGTTCGGCGTCCTCCCGGACGAGACCTGGGTCTACCCGGGCCACGGCAACGACACCACGCTCGGCGCCGAGCGCCCCCACCTCGCGGAGTGGCGTGCCCGCGGCTGGTAACCGTCCGACGACGACTGATTCTATGCGGCCGCACCGCGCGGCCCGGAGGAAGCGGCGGCGCAGCCGGCAGCCTCCACACATTGGCCCCGGCACGTGCTCCGCAAGACCGTCCCGGCCCGCTCCCCGGCACAGCAAAGGGCCCGCATGACCGGTCAAGGTCTGCGGGCCCTCCTAGGCCCTTGCCGGGTCCGCTACCGGCTGGTGCACATCACGTACGCCCGGACCTCGAACGGCTCGTAGAAGCTGCCCGCCTGGGCCCACCAGCCGTCACTGACAGCGCCCTCGCTCTGGAGGCCGGGCCTCGACGCGGTCAGGACGGTCTCCCGTCCGTTCGCAGAGGCGCCACCGCTCACGACCTGCCGGCCGTCCTTGCACGCGAGGAACCCGCCGACCGGGCTGTTCGATGTCACCTTCCCCGTCGCCCAGGTGACGTCAGGGATCGGGTCAGCGCACGTCACAGTGGCGACGACACCGACCGTGGTGTTCTCGCCCTTCCGGCCCGCCACCACCCACTGGCTGGGCTGCACGGACGAGTCGAACGCGGCCGGGTACGACTTGTTCAGGGCGCTCCTGTCGCCCTGGATGTCGCCGCCGCCGCCGAGCGCGACCTTGCCCGCCGGGCAGGAAGCCGTGACCGGCTGGTCGACCGGCACCTGGGACAACGGCGTCTGCACGACCTCGTAGCCGCTGGGACGCGTAGCGCACACCGCCCAGGCGGTGACGGTGCTGGGCTGCCCGTAGAAGTTCCGGGCGCTGGCGACCCAGAGCGTTGACTCCTCCTGCCAGGGGAAGAACTCCGGGTGGCTGGAGACCACGGCCAGGGACTCGGTGTGGGAGCCGTCCGCCTTCGCCTCAGCGCCACCGCTGATGACGACCTTCCTGTCCGGGCAGAACGCACGCACCTGTTGGTAGTCACCAACGGTCTCGGTCCTCTGCACGATCTCGACATCGGCCAGCCGTGGAGCCGAGGGCACGCCCGGAGCGCTGGGGGCGGACTGTGCCGGCACGGCGGCCGACATCGCGAGCCCGGCCGCCGCAGCGCAGACGGCGAGCCGGGACGCGAGCCGGGAAAGGGGCTGCTGCCCAAACCTCATGAGAACCCGATCTGTGAAAGCGCGACACCATCGCGCAGCGCGATCACCCTAGAGCTGAGCGTGACCGTGCGCCAGCGCGCCTCATCAGATCCAGTGATCACAACCGACTTTGGTCTCAGCCCCAGCCGAATGCGCTACACCCAGTGCTCTCGGCGGCGGGCGGGCGGGCCGGTCGACCTTGCTGGGGGCTGCGAGGACGCCTTCCCCCCAAGGCCGCTGTCGGCCCGCTGCAGGGCTTTGGAGCGGGGTGGGGTGAGCAGTCTTCCGGTACCCCGGGACGAGTGCCGGTCCGGCAGCGCCCCTGCCTCCCGGCTTCGACTTCCTAGTCAGGTCGACCTTTCACGGCGATGGTCTTAGGGCGCCGGGCCGTTGCCCGTGGTGCTGCCTTTCCCCGGCGGGGTCGGGAACACGCACCAGGACCCGGAGGCGTTCGCGAGCCTGCTGCACGACGTCGAGACGAAGCTGTTCGACCGGCTGCCGGACGAGACGTGGGTCTACCCCGGCCACGGGCACGACACGACGCTCGGCGACGAGCGGCCCCACCTGCCCGAGTGGCGCGCCCGCGGCTGGTAGCCCCGCCTGCCCGGGCGGTGCGCCCGCGGTCGGCAACGGCGCCTGCCTGAGTAGCGCGCCCGCGGTCGGCGACGCCGCCGACCAGTCGCGTACCGACCGGTCGCCCGGGCCCCCGGTCGCGCCCCCGCCGGGGCGCACGCCGACCCGTCACACACGCACAGCGGCCGGGGCGGAAACGGTCTTCGCCGTTCCCGCCCCGGCCGCTGCCGGTGTGTCCCTGTTGCCGCTCCGGGCGGCCCGGGGTCAGCTGCCGACGCGCTCGCTCTCCTCGTCGGCGGGGCCGACGGCCTCCGCCTTCTCGGCCTTCTCCGCCTCGGCCGCCGCCTGCTTCTTGCTGGCGATGAGGCTGGTGACCGTGGTGATCACCAGCACGCCGCAGATGACGGAGAGCGAGAAGGGGATGGAGATCGAGGGGACGTCCACCCCGGACTCGTGCAGGGCGTGCAGCACCAGCTTGACGCCGATGAAGCCGAGGATCACCGACAGGCCGTAGCTGAGGTGGACCAGCTTCTTCAGCAGACCGCCGATGAGGAAGTACAGCTGGCGCAGACCCATCAGCGCGAACGCGTTGGCCGTGAACACGATGTACGGGTCCTGGGTGAGGCCGAAGATCGCCGGGATGGAGTCCAGCGCGAACAGGACGTCGGTGGTGCCGATGGCCAGCATGACCACCATCAGCGGGGTCAGGATGCGCTTGCCGTTCCGCTGGATGAAGAGCTTCGTACCGTGGTACTGATCGGCGACACCGAAGCGCTGCTCGATCGACTTGAGGAGACGGTTCTCCTCGAACTCCTCTTCCTCCTCGCCGGCCCGTGCCTCCTGGATGAGCTTCCAGGCGGTGTAGATCAGGAACGCGCCGAAGATGTAGAAGACCCACGAGAAGTTCGCGATCACGGCGGCGCCGGCGGCGATGAAGATCGCCCGGAGCACCAGGGCGATCAGCACACCGATCAGCAGTACCCGCTGCTGGAGGTGCGAGGGCACCGAGAACTTCGCCATGATCAGGACGAAGACGAAGAGGTTGTCGACGCTCAGCGACTTCTCGGTGATGAATCCGGCGAAGAACTCGCCGGAGGCCTGGCTGTTGCCGAACACCAGCAGGCCGAGTCCGAAGATGACCGCCAGCACGATCCAGACGATCGTCCAGATCCCGGCTTCCTTGGTCGACACGTCATGGGGCTTGCGCCCGATGAAGAAGTCGACGGCGATCAGGGCTGACAGACCAAAGATGGTCAGAGCCCAAAGGGTCCATGAAACGTCCACTGCGCCTCCGGCAGTTCGCTACGGCAACTGATTCAGCGTCGTCGCTGCCGGAGGTCTCTTCCACCCTGGCGCACGGCGCGCCTGGGCCGACGCCCCGGGACCGGTCAACGGTCCGTATTGACGGGACGTCGCGTAAGGAGTACTCCCCTCCGTACGCCGAACAGTACAGGCATCACCAAGGAAAGGTAAAGGGAATGGTAAAGGGATGGTCAAATTCGCAGGTCGGGGCTGCTGTCTGATCAACGGCCCGCAGCCCGGCGAGCGGCTGCCACCGCTGTGAGCACCTGCTCCAGGACGCGGCTGCCCGGCGGGATCGCCAGCGGCTCGTACGTCCAGGCGTGCCCGACCCACGGGTCGGCGAGGTGGCTGTCGGCGACCGGGGTGATCCTCAGCAGCGAACGCCACAGCGGGTCGAGCACCGGCCCGTACGCGGTGGCGTCCTCCCGGTCCGCGACCATCAGGAGGTGCACCCCGACCGAGGGGCCCTCGTCGGCGAGGTAGCGGAGCTGGGTGACGGCCCGGTCGTCGAAGCCGTGCGGGAAGTCGTTGACGACGAGGAGCTGCTCGGCGGTGTCCAGGTCCGGCGGGAGCGAGTCGGCCGCCCCGGCCCGGACCGCCATCTGCACCAGGTCCACCCGCCGGGTGAGGTGGGCCAGGACCGAGGACACCCCCCCGGGTCCCGCGGCGGGCGGCCCGGCGAGGACGCCCGCCTCGACCAGCGGCGCGAGCGGACCGGCCGCGGCACCCGCCGCGTCGATGACGTGCACCGCGAACTCACCGGGCGGATACACCGCGAGCAGCCGGGCCACATGGGCCACCGCGGTCTCCATGGCCAGTCGGCGCAACCGGTCGGAGTCCATCAGGGCGGCGGCCTCGGACGCCGTCCGGCCGCTGTCCACCCACATCCCGCGCTCCAGCGGCAGCCGGACGAGCAGCGGGATGCGCAGGTCGGCGCGCTCGGGCAGATGGAGGTCACCGATACGCAGGGCCATCGGTATCTCCATGGGGACGCGGTGGGCGTGCCAGACGGGGTTGCCCCAGCCCGCGTACGCGGCGGGGAGCGCGGGCTCGACGACGGCCGCCTCGGCGGCCAGCTGGCCGAGGTCCCGGTCGAGGGCCTCCCGGGCCCGGGCGGTCAGCTCGTCGCGCTTGGCACGAGCCTGCGCGCGGGCGTGGTCGCCCGCGCCGCCGATCCGGTTGCGCGGGTCGGACAGGGCCTGGTCGAGCTCCTGGCTCATCCGGGACTCGGCGAAGTCCACGGCACTGCGATAGGCGGCCACCGCCCGGGCCAGGTCCTCGAACATGCCCCAGATCTGGTTGTAGAGGCGTTCGTCCATCGACCAGCCCGTGGCGTCCCCGGCGACCGGCTGCGCGGCCTGCCCGGGCTGGGCCGGGGGTGCGGTGGGCGGAGGCGACGGGGGCGCGGCGTGCTGGCGGCGCGGGTGGGCGTAGCTGATGGGCCCTCCCGCGGCGGGGGGCGGGCCGGGTGGGGCGGGGTCGGTCAGCGGCTCGGAGGGCTGGGCGGCCGGGGTGGCAGGGGATGCCGACGGCAGGCGGTGGTCCGCGGGGCCGTTGGCCTGCCGTACGCGGTCGCCCTCCGGGGTACGGGGCGGCGGTGGCGCCACGGAGCGGGCCAGGCCCCGGGTGACGGCCTCCTGGATGGAGCCGGCCAGGGCGGCGGCGTCGGCCACGCCCTGGTCGGCGAGCATTTCGGCGAGCCCCGCCGCGTACCCCTGTCCGACGGCGCGGACCTTCCAGGCGCCCTGGCGGCGGTAGAGCTCCAGGGCGCTGACCGCGGACTCCGCGTCGAGGCCGGTCAGCGTGAAGGTGGCGATCTCGGTGCCGTCGAGGCCGGTGACAGCGACGAAGGGGGCGGGGACCGCGCCGAAGCGCACCGGGCCGCCGACGCCTACGGGCAGCGCCAGCAGCACGGTCACCCGGTGCACCTCGGCGGGCAGCGCCTCCAGGTCGACGGCGAGCCGGTGGTCGGCTGCCGCCTGCTGGGAGGCTTCGAGCCCGGGGAGCTGGGGTGCGCCGGGGTGGGCGATCCGCTCGGCGCCGCGCACCGTGCCCCGCTCGTCGCCGAGGGTCGCTCCGGCGATGACGGGCGTGCCCGCGGACACCCGGATCTCCAGACGGGTCTGGGGCAAGGTGTGGTTCTGCCCCCGGACCAGTTCGGCCGTCATTGCCCTGTCCCCCTCGACGATGGCCCGCGCCCACGGGTGCGGTGCCGTGCGGTGTCGCGTTCGTGCGGTGTCGCGCGTTCGTGCGGTGTCGCGCGTTCGTGCGGTGTCGCGTTCGCGCTGTGCCGGTGCTGTGTGCCGTGCGTGGGGCAGCTCCCGGCGGCGGGTGCCTCCGGGAGCTGCTCGTGCCGTTACCGGCGCCGACGCCGGACCGATCCCGTCCGGTCCGGCCCGGGTCCGCCGCCTACAGGTGCGGCAGGATGGACGGCATCAGGTCCTGAAAGGTGCGGCCGTTGGCCGGGTTACCGAGGGCCGTCATCTGCCATCCGCTGCCCGCGCGGTGCACCTTCGCCATGATCTGGGCGGTGTACTGGCCACCGCCGTCCAGCGTGTACCGGGCGAGCTCCTGGCCGTTGGTCTCGTCGACGATGCGGCAGAAGGCGTTCTGGACCTCCTGGAAGGTCTGCCCGGTGAAGGAGTTCACCGTGAAGACGATCTGGTCGATGTGGACCGGCACGCGCTGGAGGTCGACGAGGATCGCCTCGTCGTCCCCGCCGGAGCCGGCGCCGCCGACCAGGTTGTCGCCGGTGTGCTTGACCGAGCCGTCATCGCTGACGAGGTGGCGGAAGAACACGACGTCGACCGGCTGCTTGTCGGCGAAGAGCACCGCCGAGGCGTCCAGGTCGATCTCCCGGGTGCGCGAGCCGAACAGGCCGCGGCGCGGAGCCGCCTGCCAGCCGAGCCCCATCCGTACCGCGGTCAGGGTCCCCCCGTCGCTCTTCTGCAGGCTGATGGCCTGACCCTTGGTCATATTGACCGTCACGCGCTGTCCCCTCTCGGCATTGCCCCGCAACCGTCCGTGTGCGGTTTCCCCGCACCCTACGCATTCCACCTCGGGCGGCAGCAGGTTCGGTCCGTTTTTGTGTCGGTCTTGCAACACACCGGGCGCGCCCGGGCCCGGCTCGACGGAATCAGGCGAGGCCCGCTTCCTTCATCTGGCGCAGCTCCTTCTTCAGTTCGCCCACCTCGTCGCGGAGCCGAGCGGCCACCTCGAACTGCAGATCGGCGGCGGCGGCCCGCATCCGCTCGGTCATCTCCTCGATGATCCCGGCCAGTTCGGTCGCGGGACGGTCACTGACCACTGCGCCGACCGAGGCCGCCGCCCGGCCCTTCGCCCCGGCCTTGGCCGCCTTGCCGCCGAGCGCGGGCACCGGGGCCTTGGTCTCCTTGCCCTGCCGGTAGCCGGTGCCGAGGAGCTGCTCGGTGTCGACCTCCTCGCGGGCGATGGTGGCGACGATGTCGTTGATCTTCTTCCGCAGCGGCTGGGGGTCGATGCCGCGCTCGGTGTTGTACGCGATCTGCTTCTCGCGACGGCGGTTGGTCTCGTCGATCGCCTGCTCCATCGCCGGGGTGATCTTGTCGGCGTACATGTGGACCTGGCCGGACACGTTACGGGCGGCGCGGCCGATGGTCTGGATGAGCGAAGTGCCCGAGCGCAGGAAGCCCTGCTTGTCGGCGTCGAGAATGGCCACGAGCGACACCTCGGGGAGGTCGAGGCCCTCGCGCAGGAGGTTGATGCCGACCAGCACGTCGTACTCACCGGAGCGCAGCTCGCGCAGCAGCTCGATACGGCGCAGGGTGTCGACGTCGCTGTGCAGATAGCGAACCTGGATGCCGAGCTCCAGGAAGTAGTCGGTGAGGTCCTCCGACATCTTCTTGGTGAGCGTGGTGACCAGGACCCGCTCGTCGCGTTCGGTGCGCTTGCGGATCTCGTGCACCAGGTCGTCGATCTGCCCCTCGGTGGGCTTGACCACGACCTCGGGGTCGACGAGGCCGGTGGGGCGGATGATCTGCTCGACGAACCCGTCACCGCGCGAGAGTTCGTACTTCCCCGGGGTGGCCGACAGATACACCGTCTGGTCGATCCGCTCCAGGAACTCCTCCCACTTCAGCGGCCGGTTGTCCATCGCGGAGGGCAGCCGGAAGCCGTGGTCGACGAGGGTCCGCTTGCGGGAGGCGTCGCCCTCGTACATCGCACCGATCTGCGGGACCGTGACGTGGGACTCGTCCAGGACGAGCAGGAAGTCGTCCGGGAAGTAGTCGAGGAGGGTGTTGGGGGCCGTGCCGGGGGCGCGGTCGTCGAAGTGCATCGAGTAGTTCTCGACGCCGGAGCAGGTGCCGATCTGGCGGAGCATCTCGATGTCGTACGTCGTGCGCATGCGCAGCCGCTGGGCCTCCAGCATCTTGCCCTGCTTCTCCAGCTCGGCCAGGCGCTGCTCCAGCTCCCGCTCGATCCCGCCGACGGCCTTCTCCATGCGCTCGGGCCCTGCGACGTAGTGGCTGGCGGGGAAGACGTGGACCGTGGGGTCCTCGCTGATGACCTCGCCGGTCAGCGGGTGGAGCGTGGACAGGGCCTCGATCTCGTCACCGAACATCTCGATGCGGACGGCGAGCTCCTCGTAGACCGGAAAGATCTCGATCGTGTCACCGCGGACCCGGAAGGTGCCACGGGTGAACGCCAGGTCGTTGCGGGTGTACTGCATCTCGACGAAGCGGCGCAGCAGCTGGTCGCGGTCGATCTCCTCGCCGACCCTGAGCCGGACCATGCGGTCCACGTACTCCTGGGGCGTACCGAGGCCGTAGATGCAGGAGACGGAGGCGACCACGACGACGTCACGCCGGGTGAGCAGCGAATTCGTCGCCGAGTGGCGCAGCCGCTCGACCTCCTCGTTGATGGAGGAGTCCTTCTCGATGTAGGTGTCCGACTGCGGGACGTACGCCTCGGGCTGGTAGTAGTCGTAGTACGAGACGAAATACTCCACCGCGTTGTTCGGGAGGAGCTCGCGGAACTCGTTGGCCAGCTGGGCGGCGAGCGTCTTGTTCGGCGCCATCACCAAGGTCGGTCGCTGAAGCTTCTCGATCATCCAGGCGGTGGTCGCCGACTTGCCGGTGCCGGTCGCGCCGAGCAGGACGACGTCCTTCTCATCGGCGCGGATGCGCCGCTCCAGCTCGGCGATGGCCGCCGGCTGGTCGCCGCTGGGCTGGTAGGGACTGACGACCTCGAAGGGCGCCACCGAACGTTCGATCTTGGAAACGGGCCGCATGCAACCACCGTACGGCTCCCCACTGACAACAGCCCCGGATCAGCGGTACCGGGGCCGTCCGGCGGTCTCCCGGGCCCCTGGGCGCCACTCCGGTTCCTCGGTCACCGCGCGCGGGTCGAACATGAGCACCAGCGCGGCCAGCAGCAGGAAGCAGCCGGGGCCGATCAGCATCGGGCCGATCGTCTCGGTGGGGTGGTCACCGGGCAGTACGCCGGACATCTCGGGCGGCAGGTGCAGGTGCACGTCGAGGGCGGCCATTCCCGTGTAGTGCATTCCGGTGACCGCGGCGGCCATCAGAGCGCTCGCGCCGAGACTGGACAGGAGCCCACGGAGGGAGACGGCCGCCCACAGCGCGGCCGTGGCGGCCGCCACGGCGATCAGCACCGAGAGGGCGACCAGGGGCGTGTCGTAGGCGAGCTGTCCCTCCAGACGCATGCCCGCCATCCCCAGGTAGTGCATCGACGCCACGCCGAGGCCGGTGATGGTGCCGCCCGTGATCAGCGCCATGCGGGTCGCGCCCCGGTACCCGACAATGTAGATGCCGATGCCGACCATGAGGACGGCCAGGGCCAGTCCGGCGAAGGTGAGGGGCTTGTCGTAGGAGATCGGTGCCTCCTTGACGCTGAAGCCCGTCATCGCGACGAAGTGCATGGTCCAGATGCCGGATCCGATGGACAGCGCGCCGAGAGCCAGCCAGCCGGTCGTGAAGGAGCGTGCGGTGCGCAGGGACCTGATGGTGCAGCGGAGTCCGAGGGCGGCCCCCAGGCCGGCCATGAGGAACGCCACGACGGGGGTCACCAGGCCGTAGGTGAACCCGTCGACCGTTCCCTGCGTACCGACCGTCGCCGTCGCCACGATGTCGGCCGCTCGCACCGCGTCGGCTGTTCCCTGCATGTCGACCATTCCCTGCATACGGACACGCCCTTCGAGAAGACCCGGGGTCGAGGGGGTCCCTGAGGGGCGAGTCCCGGCAGGCAGATGGAGAACGTGCATTTTATCGGCACGGCGCCCCAGGAAGTGAACCTGGCCTCATGCTCCCCGCGTGGGCTCCGGCGTTCTCCGCCGGATCTCCGGCAGTCTTCACCGGACTCCCGAGGCGAAAGTTCCGTTCATGCCGTGGCCATCGCCTCCCTGCCCGGCGTTGGCAAGCCGCTGTCAGTCTCGGCGTGTCCGCACACTCCGATGCGAGGAGTTCCCGTGTTCGTACGCACCGCAACCGCCTCCACCACCGCCGTCGCCCTGGTCGGCGCCGGCGCTCTGCTGCTACCCGCCGCCGACCGGACCGAGGCCTCGGCGCAGCGGACGAACCCGGTCGTCGTCGCCCACCGGGGAGCGTCCGGCTACGCACCGGAGAACACCCTCGCCGCCGTCGACGCGGCCGACGCGCTGGGCATCGACTGGGTGGAGAACGACGTGCAGCGCACCCGCGACGGCGTGCTCGTCGTGCTGCACGACACCGGCCTCAAGCGCACGACGAACGTCGAGCAGATCTTCCCGGACCGGGCGCCTTGGGCGGTAAAGGACTTCACCGCGGCGGAGGTGGCGAAACTCGACGCGGGCAGCTGGTTCGGGACGCAGTTCACCGGGGTCCGGGTACCGACCCTCACACAGTTCCTGCACCGTCTGGAGCGCAACCGCCAGAAGCTGCTCCTGGAGATCAAGAGCCCCGGGACCTATCCGGGCATCGAACGGGACATCGTCCGCGTACTGCGGAAGGAAGGGTGGCTGGACCGCTCCCATGTACGGGATCGCCTGGTCATCCAGAGCTTCGGCGCCGACAGCGTGCGGAAGGTGCATGCCCTGCGCCCCGACATCACGACCGGCTTCCTGGGCACGCCCGCGGTTGCCGATCTGCCCGGTTACGCGGCGTTCACCGATCAGATCAACCCTTCGTACGCGACGATCAGCGCCGATTACGTGGCAGCCGTACAGCGGCTCAAGGGCCCGCACGGCAAGCGTCTGCGGGTCAACACGTGGACGGTCAACGACGCGGCCAAGGCGGCGAAGGCGCGTGCGTTCGGGGTCGACGGGATCATCACCAACTATCCCGACGTGGTACGAGACGCGACGAGCTGAGCCGAGCTGTGCTGGACTCGGTTCGGCACGGCACGGCCGAGCTGGACTCGGCGCGGCTCGGCTGGGCCGACCGTCGAAGGCGATCCGGCGCTGTCAGTGGTGGGTCGTACGGTGGTCGGCATGGACAGTGTGAACGGCGTGGCGGACAGCGCGGTGGACGGCGGGGCTGGTTCCGGGGGCGCCGGTGGACCGACCGTGGAGTGGTCCGTCGTGCCGAGTGCCATCGGGCAGCTGCTGCTCGCCGCGACCTCCGCCGGGCTGGTGACCGTGGCCTTCCACGCCCGCCCCGCCGTCCGGGACTCGGCGCTCGGTCAGCTGCGGGCCCGGCTCGGCGCGGAGCCGGTGGAGGCGCCCGGCTCCGATCGCCTGGCCGAGGCGATACGCGCGCTCGCGGAGTACTTCGCGGGCGAGCGGCGGGACTTCGGCCTGCGGCTGGACTGGTCGCTGACAGCGGGCTTCCAGCGCGAGGCGCTGCGCGAGCTGGCCTCGGGGGTGCCGTACGGCACGGTCATCGGTTACGGGGAGCTGGCGGCGCGGGTGGGCCGGCCGGACGGCGCTCAGGCGGTGGGAGCGGCCATGGGGTCCAATCCGCTGCCGGTGGTGGTGCCGTGCCACCGGGTGGTGGAGAGCGACGGGGGTCTGGGCGGGTTCGGGGGCGGCCTGGAGACCAAGCGGCAGCTGCTGGCGCTGGAAGGGGTCCTGCCGCAGCCGCTGTTCTAGGGCGTCCGGGGGTGGGAGGCGATCGTTGTTCCGGCTGCTCCAGCTGTGTCCATGGCAGCCCGCGCGGCCGGGCCGGGCCCTGCTCCCCCACGGCCTCGCTGCGGCCGGGGTCACCCGTCCGGGTGCGTCGCGGGGCGGGACCGATGGCACACTGCGCCAGTGACGCCACCGCTCTCCCTCCCCCAGGTCACGGCCGCCGGGCTGCCCGCCCTCCAGCGCCGGACGTCCGCCGTGCTCATCGTCAGCCAGATACTCGGCGGCCTCGGTGTCGCCGTCGGCATCGCCCTGGCGCCGATGCTGGCCGCCGAGGTGAGCGGGTCCGATGCGCTGTCCGGGCTGGCGCCGACCGCGTCCGTCGCCGGCACGGCGCTGCTGTCGCTGCCGCTGGCCGCCCTGATGACGTCCCGGGGCCGACGGCCCGGTCTGGTGCTCGCGTATCTGATCGGCGCCCTGGGTGGCGGCCTGGTGGTCCTCGCCACGATGCTGCCGAGCTTCCCGTTGCTGCTCCTCGGCATGGCGGCGTTCGGGGCGGGGTCCTCGGCCGGACTCCAGGCGCGGTTCGCGGCGGCCGACCTGGTGGGGCCGGAGCGGCGGGGCCGGGCGATCTCCACCGTCGTCTGGGCCACCACGATCGGTTCGGTGCTGGGGCCCAATATCTCGGCCCCGGCGAGTCGGCTGTTCCGCGGTACGCCGGTGCCCGAGGCGGCGGGGCCCTACCTGTGCTCGGCGGCCGTCTTCCTGCTCGCGGGGCTCGTCGTGGCCCTCGCGCTGCGCCCGGACCCGCTGCTCACGGCCCGCGCCCTGGCCCCGGAGGAAACGTCGGCCCCCGGGAAGCGTTCCCTGCGCGCCGGGGTCGAGGCCGTCAGGGAGTCGCCGATGGCCCGGCTGGCCCTGGTGACGGTCACCCTGTCACACACCGCGATGGTGTCGATCATGGTCATGACCCCGGTCGACCTGGGCCGCCACGGTGCCGACCTCCAGTTGATCGGGCTCGTCATCAGCGGGCACATCGCGGGGATGTACGCGTTCTCGCCGGTGATGGGCAAGCTGGCCGACCAGTTCGGCCGACTCACCGTGATCGGCCTGGCGGTCGGGCTGCTGAGCTGCGCCGCGCTGCTCGCGGGCACGGCCGGGCCGCGGCACGGGCAGACCGCCGTCGGCCTGTTCGTGCTCGGCCTCGGCTGGTCCGCGGGCATGATCGCCGGTTCCGCGCTGCTCACCGACGCGGTTCCGCAGGCCGCACGGGCGGCCGTGCAGGGGCTGTCGGACCTGACCATGAACGCGGCCGCCGGCCTCGGCGGAGCGGCCGCGGGCGTGATCGTCGCCCAGTGGGGGTACGGCCCGCTGAACGCGATCGGCGCCGCGCTGGTCCTGCCGGTCGCCGCGCTCGCCCTGCGCCGGAGCCTGCGGCCCGGGGCCGTCGGCAGCGGCTGAGGCTCCGCCCGACCGGGGCGGGCCGCCCGCCACCCCGGGGAGGGCTACGGTGCCACCGCGCCCAGGACCGGAGCCGCGCCCAGGACCAGAGTCGGAGAGGAGCCGGAGCCGAAGCGGAAGGGGCAAGGCCGGAACCGGAGCGGTGGGCCAGAGCCGGAACCGGAGCCGCCACAAAGCCCGACCCGGGTCACTCATGCCCGAGTCGTCAGAGGCTGATGTGGTACGCCTTGCGGAGCGTCTCGTGGACGGTCCAGGTCGTCCGGTCGCCCTCGCGCAGAACGCAGGCGTCCCCGGGGCCGATCTCCAGCGTCGCCCCGCCCTCGACCGCGACGGTCGCCCGTCCGCTGACGACCACGAACAGCTCGTTCGCCTCGGTGTCCGTGACGACGCCGGGCGTGATCTGCCAGATCCCCCGGATCTGCTTGCCGTCGGCCGACTCCCACAGCACCTTGCCCGTCACCACGGGATCGCCCGAAACGATCTGTGCCGGATCGAGCGGTTCCGGAACGAGCTCGGCGTCCGGGATGTGCACAGCGAAGGAAGCGGGGGCCTGGTCATTTGTCGTCATGGCCGGTCACCTTAGCGACCGGTTCCGGCCGACCCGCGACCAGGACCGGCCGGACGTGCTCCTTCCGTGGTTTGCACCCACCCCGCCCGCGACAGGGATGGGGCATGCCACAGAACCCAGCGGAACAGAACCCGGCAGAACAGAACCCACCGGATCAGAGCTCTCCGGAACAGAGCTCTCCGGAACAGCTCCCTCCGGACCGGCGGAACCCCTACGAGCCGGTGCTCTCGGCAGAGGTGCGCGCCGCCCTGAGTGCCCGGCTGCCCGTCGTGGCCCTGGAGTCGACGATCATCGCGCACGGGCTGCCGCGACCCGGGAACCTCCAGGTCGCCCTGGAACTGGAGGCGCTCGTCCGGTCCGCCGACGCGGTCCCGGCCACCGTCGCGGTCCTGGACGGGCGGGCCCATGTGGGCCTGGACAAGGATCAGTTGGAGCGGGTGGCCGCCGATCCGGCCGTGCGGAAGCTGGGCCACCGCGATCTCGCCCCCGCGCTCGCGGCCGGAGCGAGCGGCGCGACCACGGTGTCCGCGACGGCGTTCCTGGCCGCGCGGGCGGGGCTCAGCGTCTTCGCGACGGGCGGGCTCGGCGGCGTACACCGGGAATGGGCCGCGAACCAGGACGAGTCCGCCGACCTGCGGCTGCTGGCGCGCACCGGAATCACCGTG
Organism: Streptomyces sp. WZ.A104; assembly: GCF_002382885.1. GTDB lineage: Bacteria > Actinomycetota > Actinomycetes > Streptomycetales > Streptomycetaceae > Streptomyces. The sequence continues at coordinate 39,068 of NZ_NWVL01000041.1, read as the reverse complement.
GTCTGCGCGGGCGTGAAGTCGATCCTCGACGTCCCGGCGACCCTCCAGCGGCTGGAAACCCTCGGCGTCGGCATCCTCGGTTACGGCACGGAGCACTTCCCCGGCTTCTACCTCAGCAGCTCCGGCGAGCCGGTCGACTGGACGGTCCACAGCCCCGAGGAGGTGGCCGAGGTGATGCGGGCGAAGGACGCTCTGGGTGGCACGGAGTCCGCGCTGATCGTCGCCAACCCCGTACCGGAGGAGGATCAGTTGGATCCCGCTCTGCACGACCGGGTGCTGGCGGAGGCGCTGGACGCGTGCCGGGAGCGCGGCATCTCGGGGCAGGGCGTCACGCCTTTCCTGCTGGACCAGTTGATGCGCCGGACCGAGGGCGCGTCGCTGGAGGCGAACCTCGCGGCGGTACGGGGAAACGTGCGCCTCGCGGCCCGGATCGCCGTCGCGGCGGCCGTGCGGTGAACCGCCCGGCGTCAGGCGGCGGGCTCCTCGTCGTGGGGGACGTGGTCACGGACGTGGTGGCGCGGTACGGACCGACTCTCGCGCACGGTACGGACACGGCGGCCCGGATCCGGACCCTGCCGGGCGGGGCGGGGGCCAACGTCGCCTGCTGGGCGGTCCGTTCGGGCTGCGCGAATGTGACGCTGCTCGCCAGGGCAGGGGCGGAGTCCGCCGAGTGGCACCGGGAGGCGCTGGAACGGGCAGGGGTACGGGCGTTCCTGGCGGTGGACGAGGAGGTGCCGACGGCGACCGTCATCGCCCTGGTGGACCCGGCCGCCGAGCGCACGTTCCTCACCGACAGCGGGGCGGTGCTGCGGCTCGCCGCCGAGGACTTCTCGCCCGCGCTGCTCGACGGGGTCGGGCGGCTGCATCTCTCCGGCTACCTCCTGTTCGCCGCGACGAGCCGGGCTGCCGCTCACCTCGCCCTGCGCACCGCCGTGGAACGGGGCGTAGCGGTGAGCGTGGACCCGGCGTCGGCCGGGTTCCTCGCCGAGCTGGGGCCGGAGCGGTTCCTGGAGTTCACGGAGGGGGCGGAGCTGCTGCCGAACGCGGACGAGGCCCGGCTGCTCACCGGGCTGCCCGAACCCGAGGCCGCGGCGGCCGAGCTGAGCCGGCGCTTCCCGCGCGTCGCGGTGACGCTGGGCGCACGGGGAGCCGTGCTGGCCGCCGGGGGTGAGGTCATCGGCCGCGCCCCCGCCCCACCCGTCCGCGAGCCGGTCGACTCGACGGGCGCGGGCGACGCGTTCACGGGCGGGTTCCTCGCGGCCCTGCTCGCCGGGGCGGACGACAGGGCGGCCGCGGCGGAGGGCTGCCGGGCCGGGGCGGAAGCAGTGACCACGGTGGGCGGCCGCCCACCCGCGTGACCGATGGGGCAAGCCATACCCGCGCGTGACCGATGGGGCAAGCCATACCCGTGACCGATGGCCTTACGCCCGCGTGACCGACAAGGCCGCCCGCACCCGTGAGGCCGCATACACGCGGCTCCGCGGAGGCCGGGGCTCGCTCCCGGGGCTCGGGCTCCCTCCGCCCACCGCCCCTCCGCGCCGGTCCGGCGATGCTGTCGGCGACGCGGAGACATCCGCCTCAGCCCGGCAGCCCCGACCACGCCGGATGCCCCGGGTCGTCCGCCCGTACCACCACGTCCGCCCGCTCCGCAGGCCCCACCTCGTCCTCGTACCGCGCGAAGGCGGGCAGCGTCCAGCGCTCCGGCTCCTCCGTCCGCCGCCGCAACGCCCCGGGAGACAGCCGCAGATGGACGCTCAGCGCGAACGGGAACCAGTGCCCCAGCAGCAGCGGGCCGTGCACGAGGACGACCCCGCCCTCCGGCAACGGGTGATACGGCGTGCGCGTCGCCCGGTCCGTCGCGGGGTCCCACAGGTCCGGCAGTACCCGGCCGGAGCCGCCCGCCTCCAGGGGGCCGAACACCTCGCGCCACAGCGCCCCGGTGTCGAACCAGCTGTCCGCGTACGAGTCCGGGTCCTCCTTCCCGTACTCGAACCGCAGACTCGCCGGGCGCAGGAAGCCCTCGGTGGAGACCACGAGCACCGCCCGGCCGCGCAGCCGCAACTCCTCGGCGACGCGTTCGGCCAGGCCGCCGGTGCGGGCGGCCGGGGCGCCGTCGATGCCGAGGGCCAGCCAGGGGGCTCCGTCGGGGGCGGACAGGCCGTCGGCGTGCCGGGCCAGCTCGTCGGCCAGCCGTTCCCAGGTGATCGCTTCGAGTCGCACGCCCCCATCATCCCCGCCGGCGCGTCAGGCGCCCCGCAGTTCGGTGGCGAGCGGGCCCTCCCCCGACACCTCGATGCGGCCGTCCTTGACCGCCTCCGCGAGAGTGACTTCGCCTCGCCCCAGCTCCAGGCACAAGGCCGCGTCGAGGGTGATGCGGGCATCGGCGTGGTCCGCGGGGCCGTACCCGTACATCTCGCCGTACAACTCTGCGTCGTCGGCTCCCGATACCAGCGCCTGACTTCCCGTTCCCGTACGGACGTGGAACTCACCCTCGTCGAGGCGGACTTCCAGAACACCGTCCTGGGTGAGTCCGGCCAGCGCGCGCAGCAGCGGCAGCGCGAACCAGTGGGCCCGCACCGCGTCGGTCGGGCGGCGTTCGGTGAGTGCCGGGGCGCCCCAGTCGGCGAGAGCCGCGAGGACCGGGAGCAGGCCGCGGCCGCGCCCGGTCAACTCGTAGACCGATGCCGCGGCCGGGGGCGGCAGCTTGCGGCGTACGGCCAGTCCGGTCTGTTCCATGTCCTTGAGGCGGGAGGCCAGGACGTCCGTGCTGACGCCGGGCAGATCGGCGTGCAGGTCGGTGTACCGGCGCGGCCCGCCCAGCAGTTCACGGACGATCAGCAGCGTCCACCGGTCCCCGACGGAGTCGAGGGCGCGGGCGGCGGCGCAGAACTGGTCGTAGCTCCGGCGTCTGACGGGGCGTGGTGCGGCGGGCTGCTGACGTGGCATGCGACGCAGTCTAGACATGTTGTTGGACTTTCCAAGCTCAAGCTTGGTAAAACCAAGTATCGCAGTTCGGCTCGGGGAGGCACCGCATGGAGTTCCGGCAGTCCAGCAAGCTCAACGAGGTCTGTTACGAGATCCGGGGCCCGGTCATCGAGCACGCCAACGCCCTGGAGGAGGCGGGGCACAGCGTGCTCCGGCTCAACACGGGCAATCCGGCGCTCTTCGGCTTCGAGGCGCCGGAGGAGATCGTCCAGGACATGATCCGGATGCTGCCCCAGGCCCACGGCTACACCGATTCGCGCGGCATCCTCTCCGCTCGGCGGGCGGTGGCCCAGCGCTACCAGGCCATGGGCCTGACCGAGGTCGGCGTGGACGACGTCTTCCTCGGCAACGGGGTCTCCGAGCTGATCTCGATGGCCGTGCAGGCGCTGCTGGAGGACGGCGACGAGGTGCTGATCCCGGCCCCGGACTTCCCCCTGTGGACCGCGGTGACCACGCTCGCGGGCGGCAAGGCCGTGCACTACATCTGCGACGAGGAATCCGACTGGAACCCGGACCTCGCCGACATGGCGTCGAAGATCACCGACCGGACCAGGGCCGTCGTGATCATCAACCCGAACAATCCCACCGGCGCCGTCTATCCCCGCGAGATCCTCGAAGGAATCCTGGACCTGGCCCGCCGGCACGGGCTGATGGTGTTCGCCGACGAGATCTACGACCAGATCCTCTACGACGGGGCCGAGCACCACAGTGCTGCGGTGCTCGCCCCGGACCTGGTCTGCCTCACCTTCAGCGGTCTCTCGAAGACGTACCGGGTGGCCGGGTTCCGCTCCGGCTGGATGGTGGTCTCCGGTCCGCAGCAGCACGCCCGCAACTATCTGGAGGGCCTCACCATGCTGGCCTCCATGCGGCTCTGCCCCAACGCCCCCGCGCAGTACGCCATTCAGGCAGCGCTCGGCGGGCGGCAGTCCATCCGGGAACTGGTCGCACCCGGCGGCAGACTGCACGAACAGCGCGACCGGGCCTGGGAGCGGCTGAACGAGATCCCCGGGGTCTCGTGCGTCAAGCCGAAGGGCGCGCTGTACGCCTTCCCGCGCATCGATCCGAAGGTGCACCCCATCGTCGACGACGAGAAGTTCGTGCTGGACCTGCTGCTGCGGGAGAAGATCCAGGTGGTGCAGGGCACGGGCTTCAGCTGGCCGCGCCCGGACCACTTCCGCATCCTGACCCTTCCGCACGCCGACGACCTCGACGCGGCGATCAGCCGCATCGGCCGCTTCCTGAACGGATATCGCCAGTGACCTGTGCCCCTTCCCCGTCCACACCCAGTTCGCCACGGCCGAGCTGGTGGGGGCGGTCGTGGCGGGCGGGCTCGATCCGGCCGAGGACCCGGCCTGGGCGGAGTCGGGGACGAGTTCGCGCGAGGAGTACGCGCGCTGGGCAGGTCATCTGTGCGGTATGACCTGCCTGCGCATGGCGCTCGGCGCCGAGTCCCCGTCGCTGTTCGAGCTGCGGAACGGGGCTTTGAAGTACGGGGCCTGCACGGAGGACGTGGACGGGGTGATCCGGGGGCTGGTCTACGCGCCCTTCGCGGAGTACGTCGGCGAGGTGTACGGGTGCGAGGCCACGGTCCACCGCCACCTCGACGTGGACGGGATTCCCGCGCTGCTGGACGCGGGCCGGACCGTGCTGGCCTCCGTCCACTACGGGATCCGGCATCCGGAGCGGCCGGCTCCTGGGCGGGGCGGTCACCTGGTGCTGGTGACCGCGCGGACGGCCGACGGGACCGGGGTCCACTTCCACAACCCGTCGGGTACGGATGCCGGGACTCGGGCTGCTGTGCTGCCGCTGGCGGAGTTCGAGCGGTTCTTCGCGGGGCGGGGTGTCTCGCTGGCATGACGCGTCGGTTCCCGGAATGGGGAGCTCCGGAAACGGGAGCGGGCCCGGAGGCGTAGCCGGCCTCCGGGCCCTGTAGGTGCCGCCCATCGGGCACGCCGGCACGTTTAAGGGTCCGGGTCAGTCATGATGTCGTCGCGTCCTGCCTTTGGACCACCGCAGATCGGAGCTCTGCGGGCCGGACTTGAACCGGCATCTCGACGCGCGCGGGCCCGGGCCCGTTCGATCCGGCGATCGGCGGCGAATGCTGAGTCTGGAGCAAGAGTCTGAGATTGACGGCGGTCTGCCTCTGCCTGCTTGGGCTACTCCGGCCCGTGCCGGAGGGAGGAGTCGAACCTCCACTGGAACCGCGCCTTCACGACAAGCTTCAGTTTCAGCTTGCGCTCCTCGCGCACCCCGGCCACCTTGACCGGCGGCCGGGGAATCCATGGTCGGTCACCCGAAGAGGTAACCGAATACCGCATCACCCACCCGCTGGTCGGTGGCCTCCGCGCCGTTGGCCTCCTCGCGGGCGAACTTCACGGCCTGCTGGAGCTTCTCGACCCGGTCCAGCAGCTCGTTGACGCGTCGTGCGGGCAGCGCCCCTGAGAACTTGACAGTCGTCCAATACCCGATCGGCACGTCCTCGTAGTACACCTCGACCTGAGCCGGGTGCTTCTCGGTCGCCTCCGCCTTGACGTGGTTGCGGGGCACCTTCTTCGTACGGAGCGTCCGGACCGGCTCCGTCTTCCAGGAGTCGGTCGACGGGTCCTGCGTCCAGGCCTCGGCGGCATCCAGGACGGGCAGCTTGCGGATGAAGGTGTTGAGGTCGGTCAGCTGCTTCTCCAGGAAGAGCAGATACGACACCGGCACCTCGCTCACCAGCACCCGGCCGTCGACCTTCACATCGGCCCTGGCCGAGCAGTTCGCCCAGTCCTTCGTGGCGGTCACATCGAAGAGCCGGGTCAGCGTGGCCGCGGTGTCCCGCAGCACGTCCTCGGCCTTGACCTGGACCAGCGTCGACTCGGGCGGAAGCTGCTCGCCCTCCTCGTCCTTGGGCTGGTAGGTCCGGGAGATCCCGGCCAGCAGTCCGGCCTTCTGGAGGCCGTGATGTGCCGCTGTCAGGTCCTGGTGCGCCTTGGACTTGACGCCCTTCTCCACTGCGATGATCTGATTGAGTTTCGCCACGCCGAGGACGCTAACAGCGGCAACTCCGCTGTGGCCAAGGGTTTTAGGGTTTCACGGGGTGAGGGCTCCACCGCACGTGATGAGGGCTCTACCGCACGTAGGACGGGTCGGCGTCGAATCCGTCCGGGACGGAGTCACCCGCGAGCAGGGCTTGCAGGGCGGCCACCGGGTCGGGGTCCGGGGCGGCACGGGGCCACCAGTCGTCGGCGCCGGGGTCCGATTCGTAGCCGTACCAGCGGCCGTCGCGGCCGAAGCGGAGCTGGAACGAACCGTTCGGGTGGGTCAGGTGGTTGCGCCAGGGCGTGAAGCGTGGGTGACCTGCGGCGGCGAGCGCGGGGCGGGCCCGGTCGAAGGGGCCCGCCGGGGGGTCCCAGGGCGTATCCAGGACCGCGAGGCCCTCTGCGCCGTTCTGCCGCCAGGCGGCGACGGCGCGGGCGAGATCGGTGGTGGTGCGGCCGGTGGCGTACGCCAGCTCGCGGTAGAGCGCACGGGTGGTGGCGGTGAGTCCGGCGGTGGGACGCGAGGCGGCGAGGCGGACCGCGTCCTGCCAGGCCGTGAGCCCGGCCAGCGGATCACGGCCGGTGGCCAGCAGGGCGTGGGCGCGGGCGGCCGCATCGGTGGCGAGGTGGTCCAGGCCCAGCGGATCGCGGGCGCCGGGCAGGTCCGGGTACGACGGGGGCTGGCCGGGGTGCGGCGGGACGGGGAGGGGCACCGGGAGCGGGGGCAGGAAGCGGGCGGCCAGCGCCTCTTCCGCCGCGACCGACGGGGTGGCGGGGGCGGCCGGGCGCTCCCGGGCGGAGTGCTCGGCGTTGCGGCGGCCCAGCTCGTCCAGCAGCTCGCGCTCGCCCCGGCCCCGCATGAGCAGCAGGACGAACGGGTCGCTGTCGAGCAGCCGGGCGGTCTGGAAGCAGAGGGCGGCGACGTGCTTGCAGGGCCGCCCGTGGTCGGGACAGGAGCAGCTGGGGTCGAGGTCGTCGGCGGCGGGCAGCAGCCGCACACCGGCCCCCTCGGCGGTGGCGGCCAGCGAGTACGGCATCTCCTTCGCCAGCAGCGCGGACAGGTCCCCGGGCCGGGCGGCGACCGCGTCGAGAAGGGTGTCCCAGCCGGGGTCGGTGAGGGTACGCAGGCGCAGTTCGGCGCGGTAGGGGCGGACCCGGCTGCCGTGCACATAGGCGATGACGCGGCCGGGGGTGACGGTGATCGCCGCGACCTGGCCTTCGTCGGCGTACGCACGGCCGCGGGCGAGCCGCGCCCCGTCCATCGACAGCGACTCCAGGGCCGTCACCCAGGCCCGGCCCCACCAGCTGTCCGCGAAGGGCTCGCCGTCCCGGGAGGTGCGGGCGGGCACCGCTTCGAAGGTGCGCCGCAGATCGTCGGGGCCGGGCCGGACGCGGGGTGCCGAACGGGGCGTCGGCCGGGGGCTCATGCGGGCCTCCGCAGGGCGACGAGGTCGGCGAGGTCGCGGTCGCTGAGCTCGGTCAGCGCGGTCTCACCGGTGCCGAGCACCGCGTCCGCCAGGGCCCGCTTGGACTCCAGCAGCTCACCGATCCGGTCCTCCACGGTGCCCTCCGCGATGATCCGGTGGACCTGCACGGGCTGGGTCTGGCCGATCCGGTACGCCCGGTCCGTGGCCTGCTCCTCGACTGCCGGGTTCCACCAGCGGTCGTAGTGGACGACATGGGCGGCGCGGGTCAGGTTCAGCCCGGTGCCCGCCGCCTTGAGGGAGAGCAGGAAGACGGGGACCTCGGCGGACTGGAAACGGTCCACCATCCGCTCCCGCTCGGCCACCGGCGTACCACCGTGCAGGAGTTGGGAGGGGATCGCACGGGAGGCCAGGTGCGCGGAGAGGAGCTTCGCCATCGTCACGTACTGGGTGAAGATCAGGACCGAGCCGTCCTCGGCCAGGATCGTGTCGAGCAGTTCGTCCAGCAGGGCGAGCTTGCCCGAGCGGGCCATGAGCCGAGTGGGCTCCTCCTTCAGATACTGGGCGGGGTGGTTGCAGATCTGCTTGAGCGAGGACAGCAGCTTCATGACGAGGCCCCGGCGGGCGATGCCCTCGGCGCCCTCGATCTGGGCCATCGTCTCGCGGACGGCGGCCTCGTAGAGCGTGGCCTGCTCGCGGGTGAGGGCGACGGGGTGGTCGGTCTCCGTCTTGGGCGGCAGCTCGGGGGCGATGCCGGGGTCGGACTTCTTGCGCCGCAGGAGGAACGGGCGGACCAGCCGGGACAGCCGCTCCACCGCCTCCTCGTTGCCCAGACCGGCGGCCGTGCCGGTGTTCTCCACGATCCGGGCGTGCCGGGCCCGGAACGCCTTGAGCGGGCCGAGCAGTCCGGGCGTGGTCCAGTCGAGCAGCGCCCAGAGCTCGGAGAGGTTGTTCTCGACGGGGGTGCCGGTGAGGGCGACTCTGGCCGGGGCGGGGATGGTGCGCAGGGCCTTGGCCGTGGAGGAGTGCGGATTCTTGACGTGCTGCGCCTCGTCGGCGACGACCAGGCCCCAGCTGTGCTCGGCGAGTTGGGCGGCGCGGCTGCGCATCGTGCCGTAGGTGGTCAGGACGAAGCCGTTGTCCGGATCGGTCAGGGTCCGGTCCGTGCCGTGGAAGCGCCGCACCGGGACGCCGGGGGCGAAGCGGTTGATCTCGCGGTGCCAGTTGCCGAGGAGGGAGGCGGGGCAGACCACCAAGGTCGGCGAGGGGTGCGCGCGGTGCAGGTGGAGGGCGATGAGGGTGATCGTCTTGCCGAGGCCCATGTCGTCGGCGAGGCAGCCGCCGAGCCCGAGCGCGGTCATCCGGTCCAGCCAGGCCAGACCGCGCAGCTGGTAGTCGCGCAGGGTCGCGTCCAGCCCGGGCGGCGGCGGGATCGTGGTGTCCTCGGCGAGGATGCGCGTCCGCAGTGCGGCGAGGGCTCCGGCCGGAACGGCGTCCACCCGCTCACCGTCCACCTCCGCGCTGCCCGTGAGGGCGACGGCCAGCGCGTCCACCGGATCCAAAAGCCCCAACTCCCGTTTGCGCGCCTTGCGTACGAGCGCGGGGTCGACGACCACCCACTGGTCGCGCAGTCGCACCACCGGCCGGTGGGCCTCGGCCAGGGCGTCCATCTCCGCCTCGGTCAGCTGCTCGTCCCCCAGTGACAGCTGCCAGTCGAAGGCGAAAAGCTGCTCGGCGTCGAAGAACGAGGTGCCGTCGGTGGCCGAACCGGGCGCGGGCCGCACCACGACGGCCGCGGTCAGCGAACGGGCCAGCTCGCGCGGCCAGTGGACGTGGACCCCTGCCGCCGCCAGCCGGGCCCCCGCGTCGCTCAACAGCTCGTACAGCTCGTCCTCGGTGATCGCGAGCACATCGGGGACGGGCTGTCCCAGCAGCCGTTCCAGCGGGGCCCAGATCCGGGCGGCCCGGCGCAGCGCCAGCACCGCGTCGACCCGGGCACGCGGTCCGAACGGCTCGCCCGCCCCGCCGTTCCACAGGGCGGCCGCGTCCACCACATACGTGGGGTCGGCAAGGCTGTGCACCTGCACGATGGCCGCGGCGGCAGGGCGGACCGCGGGGTCGTCGGGGTGCGCCGCATGCTCCGCGTGCTCCGGCGCGGCCTCCCCGGAGGCCGTGACGGCGTAGGTGTCGGCGGTGTCGAACAGCTCGTACGCGGAGAGGTCGAGGCGCAGCGAGATCTTCACACCGGCGTCCAGCCCCGAGGCCACCTCGACGGCCCAGGCGGCGGCGTGGGGCAGGTGCTGGGGCTCACGGGCGGCGAACGGCGCGCCCATCGCGAAGGGCGCGGCGGGGGTGCGCGGCAGTGTGTCGGCGACGGCGTCCAGGAACGACCCGATCAGCGCCTCGGGGTCAGGGAGGCGGGGCGGCTCGGACGCCGCGACCGGCACCGCGTGCCCCTCGGGCGGCAGGGCGGCGGCGACGGCCCGCAGATGCGCCACGTCCTCGGCGTCCCGCGGGCCTGCCCGCCAGGCGTCATGGCCGTCCGCCGTGATTCCTGGCAGGAGTCGGCCGCGCGCGACGAGCTGAAGGGCGTGCAGTGCGGCCGCGCCCCAGCAGCGGGTGGCGGGATGGGCGGATGCCTGCTGCCGGGCTCGGATGAGCACGGGCAGCGCGTCGGTCACGGACAGCAGTGCCGCGGGCACCACGGAACACCGGACGCCTCCTGGCCTCGCCGCCCCGTCCGGCCGGACGACCGTGAGCTCCGCGGCGGTGTACGCCACGGTGTCCCCGGACGGGCCCGAGCCATCCGCGTACGTGAAGGAGGCCTCGCCCCGCCCCGAGGCGTCGGCGTCTACGGAAGAGGCACCGACCTGCGCCGACACCGCACCAGGTGAGCCGTCGCCGCCGTCCGCCCGGGGGTCCCAGAAGGCGATGCGGCCTTCCCTGGGCACCGGGCCGGGCAGGAAGACCGCCGCGCAGCGCAGCAGGCGTCCTGCGTCCGCGCTCCGCTCCACCACGTCCTCGCCGCGACGGGTCCGTACCGTCATGTCCGCCCACCCCCTCCCGCCCTGCGCGCGGTCTCCGTCCAGCACGGAATGTGCTGACTCCGCGAGTCTAGGCGGGAGGTCCGACAACCCATGCTCCGCCCACATCTCCCCAGGTCAGCAGCGCACTGGGCCTACCACGGCGGCTCTTCCCGGCAAGCGACCGCCACGCTCAGTGATGGGCGAAGGGTTCCGATGCAGCCGGTTCCTCGGAGAGCCGCTTCCTGGAGGTTCGCGTCCCGGGAACCCGCTCCTCCGGCAGCTCCGCTTCGGGAGCGTCCGTCCCCGGGCGCTGCGCCCCGGCGAGCGGTGTCTCCTCCGGAGCCGCCTGCTGCGGTGTCGTCTCCAGCGGTGTCATCTCCTGCGGAGCCGTCTCCTGCGGTGCCGCCTGCTGGGCCCGTTCCAGGAAGCGGAGCAGTTCCACCGGGAAGGGCAGCACCAGCGTGGAGTTCTTCTCCGCCGCGACGGCCACCACGGTCTGGAGCAGCCTCAACTGGAGCGCAGCGGGCTGCGCTGACATCTCGCCCGCAGCCTGGGCCAGCTTCTTGGATGCCTGGAGCTCGGCGTCGGCGTTGATCACCCGGGCGCGCCGCTCCCGGTCGGCCTCCGCCTGGCGGGCCATGGACCGCTTCATGGTCTCCGGCAGCGAGACATCCTTGATCTCCACCCGGTCGATCTGCACGCCCCAGCTGACCGCAGGGCTGTCGATCATGAGCTCCAGCCCCTGGTTCAGCTTCTCGCGGTTGGACAGCAGGTCGTCGAGGTCGCTCTTGCCGATGATCGACCGGAGAGAGGTCTGGGCCATCTGCGACACGGCGAAGCGGTAGTCCTCCACCGCGATGACGGCGGTCGTCGGGTCGACGACCTTGAAGTAGATGACGGCGTCGACCCGGACGGTCACGTTGTCCCGGGTGATGCCGTCCTGGGCGGGCACGGGCATGGTGACGATCTGCATGTTGACCTTGTGCAGACGGTCCACGACCGGCACGATCAGGGTGAAACCCGGCCTGCGCACCTCGTCGCGCAACCTGCCGAGCCGCAGCACCACACCCCGCTCGTACTGCCGGATCACCCGGGCCGCCGCCATCAGATACATCCCCGCTACGCAGACCGCCGTCACCGCTGCGATCGCCAGCTCCTGAACCATCGCGAGCCCCCTGACCGGCGTGGAGCCTACCCATACGAGCCAATAACTCCTCTTTGCGGCGTTATGCCCTGTTTGCCATACGGCGAACCTCTGAATGGAGGCGCGTCTCGCCCGGTCGGCCGCGCAGCGGATGCCGGAGCGACCCGGTGCGGGCAGGGTGGCCAGCGCCAGCACGTCTCCCCCGACGTACCGATGAGCCGGACGATCAGACGAGGACCCGCCCATGTCCGTGACCGCGACCGTTCACCGCCGCCGACGCCGCCTCGGCATCGCCGCCGGAGTCTCGCTTCTCGCCCTCGCCGCCTCCGGCTGCTCCGGGCTCGGCCGCACGGCGGTCGGCCCCGTGACGTACACGACGGAGCGCGAAGCGGTGGTGCAGGTGAACAGCCCGTCGGTGCGCGGCTGCCACAGGATCGCCCCGGCCGGAGCCCATGAGATCGAGAACGGGACGCTCGTCGACATCATCCTGTACCCCACCCGCGACTGCACCGGCGAGGGGACGGCTTACGTGGCGACAAGGTTCAGCGATGTGACTCCGCCGGGGAGCGTGTGGCGCAGCTACAGCTTCGTGCACTGAACGCACTCAGCGTGTCAGCGGGGCGGGGCTGGGCGGGCCAGCACCCGGGTGCCGCCGTCGGTGAGGGTGCGGTCCGCCGCCGGTCCGGCCGCCGCAAGATGTCGGGCGAGATCCGCCTCGGACAGCTCCCGCGACAGGAACGTCTGCGTCCACCGCGCATCGTCGAAGTGATACTCCGCGCGCACCGCACGCACCCCGTCGCCCACCGGCTCGGCGGAGACGATCCGCATGAGACCGCCGGAGGGATCGCGCCGCTCCCAGGGCAGCTCCGAGCGGTGAGCCACGCCCTCGCGCTGGATGAGGACGATCCGGTCGTCCCGCACATGGGCACGGCAGACGCGCGGCATCGCGTCACGCACCCGGTGCTCGCCCGCGTGGACGATACAGCTCCACCGCGCACCCGTCCGGCGGGATGCCCCCCCCGGGCCGGTCCCCTCGTACCCCTCGCGCACCGAAGGTTCGTCCATGCCTGACGAACGGGCGGCCGACGGCGACAGTTCCCGTCCCATCACACCGGTCAGCGGGCGGACCCGCAGCGCAGTGAGCGCGCACCGGGCGCCGTGCCCTGTTCCGTCCGCCGCCGCACGGGTCCATCCTGGGAAGTGAGGCGATCGTCATGCGTACCGGCAGTGAACCCGCGACCGCCCGCAGCGCGTTGCGGATGCGGCTCTGGCTGAGCCTGTGGGGGACGCTCTGGGCCCTCTTCGGCCTGGGGGCCTTCTCCCTCGCCGGGCGGCCGGGCTGGGCCGTGGCCTGCGCGGTGGTGCTGGTCATCGCGGTTCTGGACCTCTTCGTGATCGCGTACCGCATGCGCCAGGGGCCGCGCTACCAGCCGGGCCGGGACATCCCGCCGTACGAACCGGACCACGGCGACGGCCGGCCGGGGCCACCGGGGCAACCCTGAGCGGAAGGGGCGGCGGCAGGCGGGAGAGGCGCCCCGAGCTGTCAGGCCCCCTCGTCGAACTTCGCGGCCCGCAGGTACTCCGGCTTCGGGTCGAGCGCCGCCGCGAGCCGGAAGTGCCGGGTCGCGGCTTCCGGGCGTCCGGCCCGCTCGAAGGTGCGGGCCAGCGCGAAGTGGGCGAACGCGTTGTCCGGCTCACGCTCCAGCACCAGCTCGAATTCCAGCTCGGCCGGGCGCAGTTGGGCGGCGGCGAAGAAGGCGCGGGCCCGCAGCAGCCGGGCCGCGGTGTTCTCCGGGTGAGCGGCGATCACCGAGTCGAGCAGCTTTACCGCGCCCCGGGGGTCCCGGGCGTCGAGCAGTTGCTCGGCCGCCCGGAAATCGATGACATGGGTTTCCGGGTTTCTCTCGGGCACGGTCGCATCCTTCCCTCACTCGCGCGTTTCCAACGTCCGCCCCGGCTCCGGTATTCCGGGCGGGCGGACGCGGGTGCGGGCTCCACGGGTGCGGGCTCAGTGGGCGGCGGCCCGGCGGACCAGCTCGTCCCAGACCTTGCGGACCTGCGGTTCCAGCGCCTCCAGCGGCCCGTCGTTGTCCACGAGAAGGTCGGCGACGGCCCGGCGCTGCTCCCGGGTCGCCTGGGCGGCCATCCTGGCACGGGCGTCGGACTCGGTCATTCCGCGCAGCGTCACGAGCCGGTCGAGCTGGGTCTCGGGCGATGCGTCGACGACCACGACCAGGTCGTAGAACGGTGCGAGACCGTTCTCGGTGAGAAGCGGGACGTCGTGGACGACGACGGCGTCCGCTGGAGCCGCCCGCTCCAGTTCGGCCGCCCGGGCGCCGACCAGGGGGTGGACGATCGCGTTCAGCGCGGCGCGGCGGTCGGCGTCGGCGAAGACAAGCGCGCCGAGCGCCGGGCGGTCCAGGGTGCCCTCAGGGGTGAGGATTCCCGGCCCGAACTCCTCGACGACGGCCGCGAGTCCGGGCGTACCGGGCTCGACGACCTCGCGGGCGATCCGGTCGGAATCGATCAGTACGGCCCCGTACTCGACGAGCAGCCGCGACACTTCGCTCTTGCCGGCGCCGATCCCGCCGGTCAGGCCCACCTTCAGCATGGACCGCAGCCTACGGGGCGGGGCCGCCCGCTCAGCCGTCGCCCTCCCGCTCGGCGAGGAAGCGTTCGAACTGGCGGCCGATCTCGTCGGCGGACGGCAGGTCGACCGGTTCGGCGACCAGGTTGCCGCGCGTCTCGGAGCCGGCGACCGCGTCGTACTGGTGCTCCAGGCCCTCGACGAGGGAGACCAGCTCCTCGTCGCCCTGGCCGATCTGGCGGTCGATCTCGGTCTGGGTCCGGTGCGCCTCGGTGCGCAGGGAGTGAGCCAGGGCGGGCAGCACCAGGCCGGTCGCCGCGGTGATGGCCTCCAGCGCGGTCAGCGCCGCGTCCGGATAGGAGGACCGGGCGACGTAGTGCGGGACGTGGGTGGCGACCCCGAGGACGTCGTGACCGGACTCCATGAGCCGGTACTCGATGAGCGCCTCGGCCGAACCGGGGACCTGCGCCTCGTCGAAGGGACTGCGGTGCCCCGGCATCAGGTCGGTGCGGTTGCCGTGCGGGGTGATGCCGACGGGGCGGGTGTGCGGGACGCCCATCGGGATGCCGTGGAAATTGACCGCGAGGCGGACCCCGAGACGCTCGACGATCTGCTCGACGGCTGCGGCGAACCGCTCCCACTCCACGTCCGGCTCCGGCCCCGACAGCAGCAGGAAGGGCGCTCCGGTGGCGTCCTGGACCACCCTGACCTCCAGGGTCGGGGCCTCGAAGGACGTCCAGCGGTCGCGCCGGAAGGTGAGCAGGGGGCGCCGTGCGCGGTAGTCGACGAGCCGGTCGTGGTCGAAGCGGGCGACGACCTGGTGCGGCAGCGTCTCCAGCAGTCCGTCGACGATCTGCTCGCCGGTCTCGCCCGCGTCGATGTATCCGTCGAAGTGGTAGAGCATGACCAGGCCGGCCGACTCCTGCGCCAGCGCCATGTCGACGACGGCCAGGCCCTTCGGCTCCCATTCGTACAAACTCTGCGGATCAGGCACGGTTACCGCTCCTCCTCGTGTTCCTCCAGAAGAACGCACCCGCCAGCACGAGCATTCCCCGTAACCGCACTTTCCGGCAACGGAGCTTCACGGCGCGTCAGTTACCGGTCCGGACGCAAGGTCCGCGCGGTTACTGGTCCAGACCTTGACGTGTCCCGCCGTCGTCCCTACCGTCACTGGGCAACACGTTCAGCAGCACGTTCCAGATTCATGTACGAGAACGGCTGCGTGTACGGGAACGTCCTGGACCTCCGACGGGAAGGCACCCCCCATGCGCACCCGCACTCCGTTCGCCGTCCTGCTCGCCGCCTCCCTCGCCACCGGCTGGCTCGCCCTGACCTCCACCGCGAGTGCATCCCCCACGACGAACACCGCAGCCGTGATCGACGTGTCCACCGCCGCCCAGCTGAAGTCGGCGCTCACCTCCGCCTCCCCCGGCGACACGATCCGGCTCGCCGATGGCACGTACACCGGGAATTTCAAGGCCACCCGGCCCGGCACCTCCGGGGCCCGGATCACCCTGACCGGTTCCAGCAGGGCGGTCCTGACCGCGGGCGGCGGCTACGGGCTCCACCTGAACGGAGCGTCGTACTGGACCGTCCAGGGGGTCACGATCAAGGGCGGCCAGAAGGGCATCATGGCCGACGCGGCGAGAGGCGTCGTCATCGACTCGGTGACCGTGCACGATCTGGACATGGAGGGAGTCCACTTCCGTACATCCTCCAGGAACGGCGTCCTGAAGAACTCCCGCATCTACGACACCGGACTCAACGGCCGCGGCATGGGTGAGGGCGTGTACGTAGGGTCGGCCGGTGATCTCTCCGACCGGAGCGACAACGTGCAGATCCTCAACAACACGATCGGCCCCGGTGTCGGCGGTGAGAACATCGACATCAAGGAAGGGACCACCGGCGCCCGGATCATCGGCAACACCTTCGACGGCAGCGGTCTCACCGGCGCCAACTACGACGACTCCTGGGTCGACGTGAAGGGCAACAACGTCCTGGTGGAAGGCAACAAAGGGTCCCGCACCACCAACAACGGCTACGAGACCCACACCCAGCAGAGCGGCTGGGGCTGCGGCACAGTCTTCCGCGACAACACCTCGAACCTGTCCGGTGCCACCGGCGGCCGGCAGCTCGCCATCAACGTCACCAACAACAGCGCCGGCTGCCGCACCACCGTGTACGCGAGCAACACCGTCACCGGCGGCAAGGGTCTGACCAACATCGCCGTCACGCCGTAGACGCGCGAAGAAGCCCCGCATACGCGAGTGAGGCCCGCCCCCCGAAGGGAACGGGCCTCACTCAGTGCTCTACAGCCTTACCGCAGCCGATGAGCCGTCGGGGTCGGAGCGTCAGCTCTGGCCGCCCGCCAGCTTCTCGCGCAGCGCGGCCAGGGCCTCGTCCGACGCCAGGGCGCCGGAGTTGTCCGCCGACTCCGAGGAGTACGAGCCGCCACCGGAGCCGCCGGAGGCGGCCGGAGCAGCGCCGGCCGGGGCGGCAGCGCCCTCGGCAGCGGCAGCCTCGTCGGCCTCGCGGGACTTGATGACCTGGGCCTGGTGCTGCTCGAAGCGCTGCTGCGCCTCGGCGTACTGGGTCTCCCAGACCTCGCGCTGCGCCTCGAAGCCCTCGAGCCAGTCGTTGGTCTCGGGGTCGAAGCCCTCGGGGTAGATGTAGTTGCCCTGGTCGTCGTAGGACGCGGCCATGCCGTACAGGGTCGGGTCGAACTCGACCGAGGCCGGGTCGCCACCGAAGGACTCGTTGGCCTGCTTCAGCGAGAGGCTGATGCGGCGGCGCTCGAGGTCGATGTCGATGACCTTGACGAAGATCTCGTCGTTGACCTGGACGACCTGCTCCGGGATCTCCACGTGGCGCTCGGCCAGCTCGGAGATGTGGACCAGACCCTCGATGCCCTCGTCGACGCGGACGAACGCGCCGAAGGGAACGAGCTTGGTGACCTTACCCGGGACGACCTGACCGATCTGGTGCGTCCGGGCGAACTGCTGCCACGGGTCTTCCTGCGTCGCCTTGAGCGACAGGGAGACGCGCTCGCGGTCCATGTCGACGTCGAGGACCTCGACGGTGACTTCCTGGCCGACCTCGACAACCTCGGAGGGGTGGTCGATGTGCTTCCAGGAGAGCTCGGAGACGTGCACGAGACCGTCGACGCCACCCAGGTCCACGAAGGCACCGAAGTTGACGATCGAGGAGACGACGCCGGAGCGGACCTGACCCTTCTGCAGGGTGGTGAGGAACGTCTGGCGCACCTCGGACTGGGTCTGCTCGAGCCAGGCACGGCGGGACAGGACCACGTTGTTGCGGTTCTTGTCCAGCTCGATGATCTTCGCCTCGAGCTCCTTGCCCACGTAGGGCTGGAGGTCGCGGACACGACGCATCTCGACGAGCGACGCCGGGAGGAAGCCGCGGAGGCCGATGTCGAGGATGAGACCACCCTTGACGACCTCGATGACGGTACCGGTGACGATGCCGTCCTCTTCCTTGATCTTCTCGATGGTGCCCCAGGCACGCTCGTACTGAGCGCGCTTCTTCGAGAGGATCAGGCGGCCTTCCTTGTCCTCCTTCTGGAGAACCAGGGCCTCGATCTCGTCGCCGACCTTGACGACCTCGTTCGGGTCGACGTCGTGCTTGATCGAGAGCTCGCGGCTCGGGATGACACCTTCGGTCTTGTAACCGATGTCGAGGAGAACCTCGTCCCGGTCAACCTTGACGATGACACCGTCAACGATGTCGCCGTCGTTGAAGTACTTGATCGTCTCGTCGATCGCCGCGAGGAACGCGTCCGCGTCGCCGATGTCGTTGACCGCAACCTGCGGAGTGGTGGCGGTGGTCTCGGTGCTGCTCGTCATGTGGGAAAGGGCTCCGGTACGGACAGAGAGTCGTAGGTACTGCTACGCCGAAAGCCCGTATCGCCTCTGCAGAAGCCGGACAGCCTGTAAAGCGCCCTACCCGTTTCCGGGGGAGGTGCCTCGACAACCGAGGGGACATGCAACAGACGCGAGCGCGGCCTGCTAGGTCTGAGGCGCGCAGGCTCGCAGCGCAACTTGTAGCATACGGGGGCAGCCGGACAGGGTCAATGCGCGAAGGCGCATACCCGGGGCACATCGCCCCATTCCCGGCGCAACTCATGTTCTCCGAGGCCACATCGGCCCGAACACACTACGGCACGGCGTCGCGGACACGCGTCCGTACCCCCCGGGGCACACCCCCTGGTACGTACCGCGCGCGGCGGGTGAAGGCAAACTACAACGACGGGCACGATGAGCCAAGAGATCCACGGGACCCACTCCGCAGAGGCCGCCGGACCCGCCGAGCCGGAGGCCACCCGGCGGGCGGCGGACGAGGCGGAGAGCAGCCGGGCCAGCCGCGGCTGGTGGGACCGGAACGCCGACGAGTACCAGACGGACCACGGGAGCTTCCTCGGGGACGACCGCTTCGTCTGGGGCCCGGAGGGGCTGGACGAGGCGGAGGCCGCCCTGCTGGGCCCCGCGGCCTCGCTGGAGGGCCTGGACGTGCTGGAGATCGGCGCCGGGGCCGCCCAGTGCTCGCGCTGGCTGGCCGGCCGGGGCGCCCGCCCGGTGGCCCTCGACCTCTCCCACCGCCAGCTCCAGCACGCCCTGCGGATCGGCGGGGACGTCCCGCTCGTCGAGGCGGACGCGGGCCGGCTCCCCTTCCGGGACGCCTCCTTCGACGTGGCCTGCTCCGCGTACGGTGCGGTGCCCTTCGTCGCGGACCCCGTGCGGGTCTTCCGCGAGGTGCACCGGGTGCTGCGCCCCGGCGGCCGCTGGGTCTTCTCCGTGACCCACCCGGTCCGCTGGGCGTTCCCGGACGAGCCGGGGCCCGAAGGGCTGTCCGTCGCCGCCTCCTACTTCGACCGCGTCCCCTACGTCGAGCAGGACGAGCAGGGCAACGCCGTCTACGTGGAGCACCACCGCACCCTGGGCGACCGGGTCCGGGACGTGGTGGCGGGCGGATTCCGGCTGGTCGACCTGGTCGAACCGGAATGGCCCGCGTGGAACGACCAGGAGTGGGGCGGCTGGTCCCCGCTGCGCGGCAACCTGATCCCGGGCACCGCGATCTTCGTGTGCGAGCGGGACTGAGCCGCCGCTGACGGGCCGGGCCGGGCCGGGCGGAACCCTTGAGGACACTCCGTACGACACTGGGGACGTGATCCGCACCGAAGCCCTGGAACGTCTGCCCGTCCGCACCGCCGTGCCCGCCCTGGAGCGTGCGCTCGACGACCGGGGCGTCGCCGTGCTGTGCGCACCGCCCGGTACCGGCAAGACAACCCTCGTGCCGCTGGTCCTGGCCGGGCTGACCGGCGACGGGCCGGTGCGCCGGGTCGTGGTCGCGGAGCCGCGGCGGATCGCCGCGCGGGCCGCGGCGCGGCGGATGGCCTGGCTGCTGGGCGAGCGGCCGGGCGGGCGGGTCGGCTTCACCGTGCGTGGCGAGCGGGTGGTGGGGCGGGACACGGTGGTGGAGGTCGTGACCACCGGGGTGCTGCTCCAGCGGCTCCAGCGCGATCAGGAGCTGGCCGGGGTCGATGCGGTGATCATCGACGAGTGCCACGAGCGCCATCTGGACGCCGACACGGCGGCCGCCTTCCTCCTGGACGTACGGGAGGCGATCCGGCCCGATCTGCGGCTGGTGGCGGCGTCCGCGACGACGGACGCGCAGGGCTGGGCCCAGTTGCTGGGCGATGCCCCGGTGGTCGAGGCACAGGGCGTGTCGCATGCGGTGGAGGTGGTCTGGGCGCCGCCCGTGCGGCCGGTGAAGCCGCCGCACGGGATGAGGGTCGATCCGGCGCTGCTGACGCATGTGGCGGCGACCGTGCGGCGGGCGCTGGCGGAGAGGGAGGGCGACGTGCTCTGTTTCCTGCCCGGTGTCGGGGAGATCGGGCGGGTGGCCGGGCAGCTGGCCGGGGTGGACGCCGAGGTGCTCCAGGTGCACGGGCGCGCCCCGGCCGCCGTGCAGGACGCGGTGCTCGCCGGGTCGTCCGGGGGCAGGCGGGTGGTGCTGGCGACCTCGGTGGCGGAGTCGTCGCTGACGGTGCCGGGCGTGCGGGTCGTCGTCGACTCGGGCCTCGCCCGGGAGCCCCGTACCGACCACGCCCGGGGCCTGAGCGCCCTGACCACCGTACGGGCCTCCCAGGCGTCCGGGCGGCAGCGCGCCGGGCGTGCGGGGCGGGAGGCTCCGGGAGCCGTGTACCGGTGCTGGGAGCAGGCCGAGGACGGGCGGCTCGCGCGCTTCCCGGCCCCGGAGATCAAGGTCGCCGACCTCGCGGCGTTCGCGCTCCAGGCGGCGTGCTGGGGCGACCCGGACGCCTCGTCGCTCGCTCTGCTGGACCCGCCGCCCGCCGGGGCGATGGGCGCGGCCCGCGAGGTGCTGGGCGCGG
This sequence comes from Streptomyces sp. WZ.A104, assembly GCF_002382885.1. Taxonomy (GTDB): domain Bacteria; phylum Actinomycetota; class Actinomycetes; order Streptomycetales; family Streptomycetaceae; genus Streptomyces. Next base: position 18,473 of record NZ_NWVL01000041.1, on the reverse strand, counting down.
TCGGCGCGGTGGACGCTACGGGCCGGGTCACCGACCGGGGCGTAGCGATGGCCCGGCTCGGGCTCCATCCCCGGCTGGCGCGGGCGCTGCTGGACGGGGCCGCGGAGGTCGGGGCGCGGCGGGCCGCGGAGGTGGTGGCGCTGCTGAGCGAGGAGCCGCCGAGGGAGTACGGGGACGATCTCGCGGTGGCGCTGCGGACCGCCCGTCGGGGCCAGGACGGCTACGCGGTGCGCTGGCGGCAGGAGGCGCGGCGGTTGTCGGCTTCGGTGGGCGACACCGGGACAGCACTCCCAGGGACCTCCGATGACGCCGCCGTCGGCCTCCTCGCCGCCCTGGCGTTCCCGGAGCGGGTGGCGCGGGCCCGGGGCGAGGGGGCGTTCCTGATGGTGTCGGGGACGGGTGCGGAGCTGCGGGAGGGGTCGCGGCTGCGCAGCGCTCCCTGGCTGGCCGTGGCCGTCGCGGACCGGCCCGCCCACGCGGCCTCGGCCCGGGTGCGGCTGGCCGCGGTGGTCGACGAGGACACCGCGCTCCTCGCCGCCGGGCAGCTGCGGGTGCGGGGCGAGGAGGTCCGCTGGGTGGACGGCGATGTGGTGGCCCGGTCGGTGGACCGGGTGGGGGCGGTGGAGCTGGCGGTACGGCCCCTGAAGCAGCCGGACCCGGAGCTGGTGCGCGGCGCCCTGGTGGAAGGGCTCGGCCGGAACGGGCTCGGGCTGCTGCGGTGGACCCGGGACAGTGAGCAGTTGCGGCTGCGCCTGGCGTTCCTGCACCGGGTGCTGGGGGCGCCGTGGCCGGACGTGTCGGACGGGGCGCTGCTCGCGGATCCGGGTGCCTGGCTGGAGCCGGAGCTGTCGCGGGCGCGACGGCGGGCGGACCTCGGCCGGATCGACGCGGGCCAGGCGCTGCGCCGGCTGCTGCCGTGGGCGACGGGCGAGGCCGTACGCCTCGACGAGCTGGCGCCGGAGCGGATCGAGGTGCCGAGCGGTTCCCGTATCCGGGTCGAGTACGGCGGCGAACAGCCCGTACTGGCGGTGAAGCTCCAGGAGTTGTTCGGGCTGGCCGAGACGCCCCGGGTGGCCGGGGTGCCGGTCCTGGTCCACCTGCTCTCCCCCGCCGGGCGGCCCGCGGCCGTGACGGCGGACCTGGCGTCGTTCTGGCAGGACGGCTACAAGGCCGTACGGGCGGAGCTGCGCGGCCGCTACCCGAAGCATCCGTGGCCGGAGGACCCCGCGACCGTAGGGGCGACGCGGTTCACCTCGGCGCGGCTCAAGCGCTCGTAGGGATCTTCGGGGTTCGGGAGCGCGCCTCCAGCCAGAGCGCCAGCGCGAGCAGTCCGATACCGAGGCAGAGGAAGCCCCAGGGCAGGTACGAGGTGAGGAGGAGGACCAGGACGCGCTGGGACTTGACCAGGTCGACGGTGTCCACGATGTAGTCCTCGCGCATCTTCACATGGCCGTCGAACGCGGTGACCGTGTCCTTGGACATGCCCATCTTCTTCGCGTTGCGCAGCTCCTCCTTGTGGATCTCCTCGCCGTTGACGGGGGCGCCGGTGACCGGCTCGACCCAGAACATGCGCTTGGTGGTGTACCAGCGGGTCATGCCGGTCCGGGCGATCTGCTCGGCGGTGACGCCCTCGATGGGCATCTTCTTGGGCATCGGGACCTTCGTCCACGGGATGGTCTGCTCGAAGTAGTAGACCTCCAGGCCGCGGAAGGTGCGGGTGCCCTTGTAGTGGATGGGCGCGGTGGTGCGGGTCTGGGCGTCGAAGTACTCGTAGTCCCGTTTCTCGGTGAGGAAGGGCCACTTGAACTCGATGCCCTCGCGCCGGACGGGATCGCCGTCGACCATCTCGCCGGTGGCGTTGACGGGGGCCTGGCTGTGGGCGTCGAAGATGTAGCGCTCGGGGATCTGGGAGACCATCCTGCCGTCGGGGCCCTGGACGTAGGAGAGGGCGTCCCAGACGACGACGTCGCGCCCGGCGCTGCGTTCGATCTTCTCGGACTCCTCGACGTTGCCCTTGAGGGTCTGGACGATGGTGATCTTCTCGACCTCCTTCGCCTGGAGGGTGGAGTAGTCGAGGAGGGTGGCGGGCTTCGCCTCCAGGACGACTTCCTGGTACTGGTTCGGCGGGACCTTGGCCAGGCGGGGGAACGCGTACCAGCGCAGCAGCGGCGACATGGCGGCGAAGAACACGGCGAAGGCCAGGAGTACGAGACCGGCTCGGCGGCGCATGGTGGTGACCTCTCCGTCTGCGGTGCTACTTCTTCGGGCCGGGGACCGTGGTCAGCAGGGGTTCGGGCGAGGTCTCCCCGGCCGGGGGGCCGACGGCGGTGATCGTGAACACGAGCGCGAGGGCGGCGGCCAGTCCGACGGCGGCGGCGACGAGGGCACGCATGCTCGGCCTCCCGGGACAGTGATCTGATGGATCGTCAGGGTCGGGGCACCGTAGCAACCGGGGCGCGAGATGAGAACACAGCGGACAGCCCCCGCACCGGGTGGGTGCGGGGGCTGTCGGCTTCGGCCGGGCCGGCCGGATCAGGCCTCGGGGGGTGCCGTCTCCTCCGGTGCCTCGACTGTGTCCTCCGGCGCCTGGTCCCTCTCCTCCGCCGCCCGGACCGTCAGCTCGACGACGACCGTGGCGCCGCCCTCGGTGGTGAGGAGCAGCTTGTACGTGCCCGCGGTGTCGTCGGCGAAGATCTCCGGGAGCCGGAGCAGGCCGTCGGCGTCCGTGGCGAGCTCCAGGGTCCGCAGCGGCTCGCCGTCCGCGTCCTCCTTGAAGTACGGGCCCTTGTCGTTCTCGACGGGCTTCTCGCCGTCCGTGATCATCGTGGCGGTGACGGCCACTCCGGCGGCGGCAGCGCCCTCGAAGGTCGCCTTGAGAGTGACGGCGTCCTCGAACTTCTCGCCGGGCGCGGCGACGAGCGCCTTCTCGTCGGTCCGGACGATCTCGTCGGCCTGTCGGGCGGTGACGGTCGCCGCGTAGGTCAGGGTGCGCGGCCTGACGGTGCCCGCGACGGCGGTCACGGTGAACTCCCCGGCCTCCTCGCCCGCCTGGAGTTCGGGGGCGGTTGCGGTGCCGTCGGCCCCCGTCTTCACGGTGACGGTCTTCCTGCCGCCCGCGAAGAGTGTTCCGGTGTCCCCGGTGACGGTGAAGGTGACGGGGACCTCGGCGAGCGGGGCGCCGAGCACGTTGCGGGCGCGGACGGCGATCCGCTCGTCGAACGTGGTGCCCGCGGTGGCGCGCAGCGGGCCGGTGCCCGCGTTCTCCAGGGAGCCGAAGGTCTCGGACGGTGTCGGGGTGGGGGTCGGGGTCGGGGTCGGCGTGGGGGTCGGGGTCGGGGTCGGCGTGGGGGTCGGGGTCGGGGTCGGCGTGGGCGTCGGGCTGGTGGAGCCGCCACCGGGCTTCGAGGGCCCCGGGGTCGGCTTCGTGGCGCCCGGCTTGGACGGGGAGGGCTTGGGACCCGGGGTACCGCTCGGGGTGGGGGTCGGGCTCGGGGTGGAGCCGGACGGGGTGCTCGGGGCGGTCGGCAGCGCTCCGGTGCCGTCGGGCACCTCGTGCGTACCGCGCTGGTAGTACGCGAACCAGGAGCGGACCGTACGCAGATACTCCGTCGAGCGGTTGTAGCTCAGCACCGCCCGGTCGAGGTCGGCGCCGACGGCCAGATCACGGTCGTTCGCGCAGAGGTAGCGCCCGGCGGCGAGCGCCGCGTCGTAGATGTTGTTGGGGTCCTTGCGGCCGTCGCCGTTGGCGTCCTGACCCCAGGCGGCCCAGGTCGACGGGATGAACTGCATCGGGCCCACCGCCCGGTCGTGGACCGCGTCGCTGTCGTACGCCCCGCCGTCGGTGTCCTTGATCAGCGCGAAGCCCTGGCCGTTGAGGGCCGGGCCGAGGATCGGGGAGATGGTGGTGCCGTTGGCGTCGACGCGCCCGCCACGGGCCTGACCGGACTCGACCTTGCCGATCGCCGCGAGGAGCTGCCAGGGCAGCCGGCAGGTGGGGTCGGTGGTCGCGACGGTGCTCTCGGCCTGCTTGTACGCGGCGAGGATCGAGGCCGGAATGCCCGCTTCAGCACTGGCGGCCACCGGGAGGTTGCTGGACGAGCCGGGCTTGTCGGGCGTGACGAGGGGCGGAAGGTCCGTGTAGTAGGACGAGTTGCCGGTCGCGGCACCGCCCTCGGCGCCCGCGGTGTCCTCACCGGCCGCCGTCGGGTCCCCGCCGCCCGCGGAGCCGCCGGTCAGCGGTGCCGCGGGGGCCTGCGAGGCCGCCAGTGCCGCTACGGCGGCCGCCGCCATCGCGGTGTTCGCGGCCCCCTTGCGCAGACGTCGGCGAATGTGCGCTGCCATACGTTCCGGTCCCTCCCCCTCGAAGGCTGCTCGCGCTCCCCAGCGCAAGGCTCTGCCGACCCTACGGCACCATGTGCGGCCCGAGCGCCGAGCCCTGACCGCTTCTTACTGTTTTCTCATCGTTCCCGCGAGCCCGCTGTCCCATCGGTCACGCAATGGTGCCCGAACGGTCCCGCATACTTGCCGCCATGCCGTTCACGCTCAGTCATGCCGCCGCCGTGCTCCCGGCCATCCACCGGAACGGGACCGCCCGGTCGCCGCTGCTGCCCTCGGCCCTCGTCGCCGGTTCGTTCGCGCCGGACGTCACCTACTTCGCGGACACGGTGATTCCGGGCGCGATGGAGTTCGGGTCCTTCACCCACACGTTCCTGGGCGTCGCCACGGTGAACGTGCTGATCGCCGCGGTGCTGGTCGCGGTGTGGGCGCTGCTTCGGGAGCCTCTCGTGGCGCTGTTGCCCATACGCGTACGGGGCCGGGTCCACGCCTTCGTCCGGGGGCGGCGGTGGACCCGGGCCTCGTTCGGGCCGTCGGCCTGGCTGTGGTTCGCCCTCTCGGCCGCGATCGGCGCGGCCACGCATGTGATGTGGGACGCGTTCACCCACCACAGCCGGTGGGGGACCGAGCTGCTGCCGGTGCTGAGCCGGAGCGTCGGCGGGCTCCCGGTGTACCAGTTCGTCCAGTACGGCAGTTCGGCTCTGGCGCTGGTGGTACTCGGCTGGTTCCTCGCCACGGGCCTGCGGCGCACGGCCGCGGCCCCGGTGCCGGAGGCGCTCCCGGTGCTCGGCCGGGGCGAACGGTGGGGCGCGATCGGTCTGCTGGCCGGCTGCGTGCTGCTGGGGACCGTCCACCGGTGCGCCCGCTGGTACGCCCACTTCGGAAGAGTCGAGAACCCGCTCGACATCATCCCGACCGCCTGCTTCGGCGCGGGCGCCGGGCTGGCGGCCGGGCTGCTGCTGTACGGGGTGGGGATGCGGCTGCTGCGGGTGCGGCACGGCAGGGCCCCGGGGCGGGCCGTGCCCGTACCGCAGGAGCGGCGCACGGAAGCAGTCGGCCGGGAGTAGGCGGCAGCACGCGGAAGGGCCCAGAACCGCAGTGCGGCTCCGGGCCCTTCCTTGTACGCAGGTCAGTGCGCCGCCGACTCCCAGTCCTTGCCGACGCCGACCGAGACGTCCAGCGGGGCGCGCAGCTCGACCGCGTGGGCCATCTCGTGGCGCAGGATCTCCTCCACCTGCTGCCGCTCGCCCTTGGCGATCTCCAGGACGATTTCGTCGTGTACCTGGAGCAGCATCCGCGAGGTCAGCCTCGCCTCGGTCAGCGCCCGGTCCACCCGCAGCATCGCCACCTTCACGATGTCCGCGGCCGTGCCCTGGATCGGGGCGTTGAGCGCCATCCGCTCGGCGGCCTCGCGGCGCTGGCGGTTGTCGCTGTTGAGGTCGGGGAGATAGCGGCGGCGGCCGAGGATCGTCTCCGTGTATCCCGTGGCCCTGGCCTCCTCGACGACCCGGTGGAGATAGTCCCGTACCCCGCCGAACCGCTCGAAGTAGGTGTCCATCAGCACCCGGGCCTCGGCGGGGTCGATGTTCAGCTGCTGGGAAAGACCGAACGCGGAGAGGCCGTAGGCCAGGCCGTACGACATGGCCTTGATCTTGCGGCGCATCTCGGCGTCGACGGCCGGCTTCTCGACGCCGAAGACCTGGGAGGCGACCGTGGTGTGCAGGTCCTCGCCGGAGGTGAACGCCTCGATGAGACCGGCGTCCTCGGAGAGGTGCGCCATCACCCGCAGCTCGATCTGGCTGTAGTCCGCCGTCATCAGGGTCTCGAAGCCCTCACCGACGACGAAGCCCCGGCGGATCGCCCGGCCCTCGTCCGTGCGGACGGGGATGTTCTGCAGGTTGGGATCGGTGGAGGAGAGCCGGCCCGTCGCCGCCACGGTCTGGTTGAACGTGGTGTGGATACGGCCGTCGGCGGCGATCGTCTTGATCAGACCCTCGACGGTGACTCGGAGCTTCGCCTGCTCGCGGTGGCGCAGCATCAGGACCGGCAGCTCGTGCTCGGTCTGCGCGGCGAGCCAGGCCAGGGCGTCCGCGTCCGTGGTGTATCCGGTCTTGGTCTTCTTCGTCTTCGGCAGGCCCAGCTCGCCGAAGAGGATTTCCTGGAGCTGCTTGGGCGAACCGAGGTTGAACTCGCGGCCGACCGCCGCGTGCGCCTCCTTGATCGCCTGCTGCACGGTCCCGGCGAACTGCTGCTCCATGGACTCCAGATGGGCCCGGTCCGCGGCGATGCCGTGCCGCTCCAGACGGGCCAGGAGGATCGAGGTCGGCAGCTCCATGTCGTGCAGGAGCTCCGCCGCGCCCACCTCCTTCAGGCGGGTGTTGAACGCGTCGCCCAGGTCGAGCACGGCCCGCGCCTGCGCCATCAGGGCGTCCGCCTCGGCCCGGTCGTCCGCGCCGAAGGCCAGTTGCCCGTCGGAGGCGGCGGCCGGGGCCAGCTCACGGCCCAGGTACTCCACGGCCAGCGCGTCCAGAGCGAAGGAACGACGGCCCGGCTTCACCAGATACGCGGCGAGCGCGGTGTCCATCGTGACGCCTTCGAGCCGCCAGCCCATCTCGGGGAAGACCCGCATCACGTTCTTGGCGTTGTGCAGGACCTTGGGGCGCGCCGGGTCCGCCGCCCAGGCCTCGAACGCCTTCCCGTCGGCCTCGTCGAGCTGGGTCGGGTCAAGCCACGCGGCGGCCCCGTCGGCGGCGGCGAGGGCGACCTCGGTGACCGTGCCGGCCCCCAGCGACCAGGTGTCGACGGTCATGACGCCGAGCGGCTGCCCGCCGTGCGCCTCCAGCCAGGGGGTGACCTCGCCGGAGCCGAGGACCGCGCCGTCCAGCTCGATCCCCGCGGCGGGGGCGGGCGGCCCTGCCTCCTCCGCACCCGGGTCGACGGCGAGCAGCCGCTCGCGCAGGCTCGGATTGCGGATCTCCAGGACATCGAGGACGCCGGTGACCGCCGTACGGTCGTAGGGGGCGCGCTCCAGCTCGGTGGGGGTCTTCGGCAGCTCCACGTCGCGGACCATCTCGGTCAGCACGCGGTTCATCTTCACCGCGTCCAGGTGGTCGCGGAAATTCTGCCCGGCCTTGCCCTTGACCTCGTCGGCCCGCTCGACCAGCTCGGCGAAGGAACCGAACTGGTTGATCCACTTCGCGGCGGTCTTCTCACCGACCCCGGGGATCCCCGGGAGATTGTCGGACGGGTCGCCGCGCAGAGCCGCGAAGTCCGGATACTGCTGCGGGGTGAGTCCGTACTTCTCGACGACCTTCTCCGGGGTGAACCGGGTCAGCTCGGAGACCCCCTTGGTGGGGTAGAGCACGGTCACGTTCTCCGTGATCAGCTGGAAGGAGTCCCGGTCGCCGGTGACGATCAGCACCTCGAACCCGGCCGCCTCGGCCTGCGTCGCGAGCGTCGCGATGACGTCGTCCGCCTCGAAGCCGTCCACCGCGAACCGGTCCGCGTGCATCGCGTCCAGCAGCTCGCCGATCAGCTCGACCTGCCCCTTGAACTCATCGGGGGTCTTGGAGCGGTTCGCCTTGTACTCAGGGAACTCCTGGGCGCGCCAGGTCTTGCGGGACACGTCGAACGCGACCGCGAAGTGCGTGGGCGACTCGTCACGCAGGGTGTTCGCCAGCATCGACATGAAGCCGTACACGGCGTTCGTCGGCTGGCCCACCGAGGTCGTGAAATTCTCCGCGGGCAGGGCGAAGAACGCCCGGTACGCCAGGGAGTGCCCGTCCATGAGGAGCAGGCGCGGTCGGTTGTCTGCCGTCTTCTTCGATGCCGTCTCAGCCACGCCCCCGATCCTGCCACGGCCCACTGACAATCCGGACCGGGCGACCCCCGTACGGCCCCCCACGCACCCTTGACCCGGTGCCCGGCCGGGTGCGATGTCAGTGGTGCGTGACAGGATCGATACCGAGGCAGAACACCTGCGGAAGAAGCGCTCGAAGGAGAGCAGCATCATGGCCACCAAGCCGCCCACCGGTGACCCGGTCCAGGACGCCCCTCAGGTGGAAGCCGCCCCGCACGCCGCGGCCGGGCTGCCCGCCGTCGCCCACTCCCTGCGCATCGCGAGTCAGCAGATGGGCATGCGCCGCACGGCGCGGACCCTCCTCAAGGTCAACCAGAAGGACGGCTTCGACTGCCCGGGCTGCGCCTGGCCCGAGGGCGAGAAGCGGCACACCGCGGAGTTCTGCGAGAACGGGGCGAAAGCCGTGGCCGAGGAGGCCACGCTGCGCCGCGTCACCCCCGACTTCTTCGCCGCACACCCACTGGCCGACCTCGTCGGGCGCAGCGGCTACTGGCTGGGCCAGCAGGGCCGGATCACCCAGCCGGTGTATCTGGCCGAGGGCGCCGAGCGGTACGAGGCGGTGACCTGGGAGCGGGCGTTCGCGATCATCGCGGAGGAGCTGACGGCCCTCGACTCCCCCGACGAGGCCCTCTTCTACACCTCGGGGCGCACGAGCAACGAGGCCGCGTTCCTGCTCCAGCTCTTCGCCCGCGAGTTCGGCACGAACAACCTGCCGGACTGCTCGAACATGTGCCACGAGTCGTCCGGCTCCGCGCTCACGGAGACCATCGGCATCGGCAAGGGCAGCGTCTCCCTCGAAGACCTCCACCAGGCCGACCTGATCATCGTCGCCGGGCAGAACCCCGGGACGAACCACCCCCGGATGCTCTCCGCCCTGGAGAAGGCGAAGAAGTCCGGAGCGAAGATCATCTCGGTGAACCCGCTCCCCGAAGCGGGCATGGAGCGTTTCAAGAACCCCCAGACGCCCCACGGCATGCTCAAGGGCACCCCGCTCAACGACCTGTTCCTCCAGATCCGGATCGGCGGCGACCAGGCGCTCTTCCGCCTCCTGAACAAGCTGATCCTGACCACGGAGGGGGCCGTCGACACAACGTTCGTCGCCGAACACACCCACGGTTACGAGGAGTTCGCCAAGGCCGCCGAAGCCGCGGACTGGGAGGAGACCCTGACCGCGACCGGGCTCACCCGCGCCGAGATCGAGCAGGCCCTCGCGATGGTCCTCGCCTCGCAGCGCACCATCGTCTGCTGGGCGATGGGCCTCACCCAGCACAAGCACTCCGTTCCCACGATCCGGGAAGTCGTCAACTTCCTCCTGCTGCGCGGGAACATCGGCCGCCCTGGCGCCGGGGTCTGCCCGGTGCGCGGCCACTCCAACGTCCAGGGCGACCGCACCATGGGCATCTTCGAACGCCCCGCACCGGCGTTCCTGGACGCCCTGGACAAGGAGTTCGGCATCACCTCGCCGCGCCACCACGGCTACGACGTGGTGCGCTCGATCCAGGCACTGCGCGACGGCGAGGCGAAGGTCTTCTTCGCGATGGGCGGCAACTTCGTCGCGGCCACGCCCGACACCGCCGTCACCGAGGCCGCGATGCGCCGCGCCCGGCTCACCGTCCACGTATCGACCAAGCTCAACCGCTCCCACACCGTCACCGGCGCCCGCGCCCTGATCCTGCCGACGCTGGGCCGCACCGACAAGGACGTCCAGGCAAGCGGCAAGCAGTTCGTGACCGTCGAGGACTCCATGGGCATGGTCCACTCCTCGCGCGGCAACCTCACCCCCGCCGGCCCCCACCTGCTGTCCGAGCCCGCCATCGTCGCCCGCCTGGCCCGCGCGGTCCTCGGACCCGATTCCCGTACGGAATGGGAGGCCTTCGAACGGGACTACGCCACGATCCGCGACCGCATCTCCCGCGTGGTCCCCGGCTTCGAGGACTTCAACACCCGCATCGCCCGCCCCGGCGGCTTCACACTCCCCCACGCCCCCCGCGACGAGCGCCGCTTCCCCACCGCCACCGGCCGCGCCAACTTCACCGCCGCCCCCGTCGAGTTCCCCGAACTCCCCTCCGGCAGGCTCCTGTTGCAGACACTGCGCTCCCACGACCAGTACAACACCACCATCTACGGCCTGGACGACCGCTACCGCGGCATCAAGGGCGGCCGCCGCGTCATCATGGTCAACCCCCAGGACGCGGCCGCCCTCGGCCTCGCCGACGGCGCGTACACCGACCTCGTCAGCGAGTGGAAGGACGGCGTGGAGCGTCGCGCGGAGGGCTTCCGCGTCGTCCACTACCCCACCGCCCGCGGCTGCGCCGCCGCCTACTACCCGGAGACCAACGTCCTGGTACCGCTGGACTCCACGGCGGACACCAGCAACACCCCGGCCAGCAAGTCGGTCGTCGTCCGTTTCGAGAGCCCCCAGGACCCCCGCTGACCACCGGTACCTCCCATTCCTCTAAGCGTTCGCTCAGTCGTCTGATAAGAACAGTGCAGACAGCAATGAACCAGCGCAGACGATCGGAGCCGGACCCATGGGCGAGCACACCGAACCCCTCTTCCCGCAGGAAGTCCTCGACGAGTACGCGGCACTGGGCGTCGACCTGCCCGCGCTCTTCTCCGCCGGTCACCTCGGCGAGCGCATGGGGGTGACCATCGTCGAGGCCGCGGCCGACCGCGTGGTGGGCACCATGCCCGTCGAGGGCAACACGCAGCCCTACGGCCTGCTCCACGGCGGGGCGTCCGCCGTGCTCGCCGAGACCCTCGGATCCATCGGTTCGATGCTGCACGGCGGGGCCTCCAAGCTCGCCGTCGGCGTGGACCTCAACTGCACCCACCACCGGGGGGTCCGCAACGGCCTCGTGACCGGCATCGCCACTCCCGTACACCGGGGGCGCTCCACGGCCACGTACGAGATCGTCATCACCGACGAGCAGGACAAGCGCGTCTGCACCGCGCGTCTGACCTGCCTGCTCCGCGACGCCCCGCGGCCCGAGGCCGGCTGACCGCCCGCCCCGCCCGCCACCCCGGGCCGCCTACCGCCACCCCGGGGCCGCCACACACTGCCATCCCGGGCCGCCCCGTCCGCCACCCCGCGGGCCGGGGCGGCCCGCGCACCGGGGCCGGGTGCCAAGTCCCCGCCCCCGGGCACCGATCGGTCGTCAGCCTGGCCGGATGCGGCCGAACCGGAACCCATGGCGTCACCGCGAGTGACACCCGCCCCGCCCCGCCCCACCGCCGGACCAAAATGGTTACTGGGCGGTTGAGTTGAGGCCCCGCCCCACCGAACCGGGGCCCGGACGGCCATGCGACGAGCCCTCCGCCCAAGCCCCACGAGCCATGACGCGCCGACCCGCCCTTCCCGACGGGCGCCACACCCTCCGGAAGATCGCCGGACGGCGACGCCAGCACCGCCGGGCACTCTCAAGGACGGCCTCCCGCCAAGGGCGAACCCGCCCGGAACTCACCGAAAAAAGTAACCGAGCGTAATGATGGCGCGGGAAGCGAACCGGCCACCCGTCGACACCCCCACCGCATAGCGAACCCGGGGCGTCACAGTACGCACACACAGACCGCCGTCAGCACCGTGATCCCCTCAAGCCCCTTAGCAGAGCTGCGCGTTCTCAGCATGCGGTCATTTCACTCTCCTACGCAAAACCCCGCAAATCATCACAGCAATCTCAAGCGTTGCTCAAGGGCATAACAAGAGAGTCACATCCGAGGCCGACCCGTGCCGCACTCCCCCACCTGCGCTTAGAGTCACGGCCAGTCACCGCGCCGCCGGGCGCGTCTGCTGCACGGCCCCCATGTACACCCCCAGTACGGCCCGGCGACCGACACGGCACCTCAAGCAGAGGAGGCCGCGCCAGGGAAAGGACTTTTCGTGCGACACCGTTCTTTGCTCATACTCACTGCCGTGCTCACCACCGGAGCACTGACGCTCACCGCCTGCGGTTCGCGCGACGACAGCAACGGCGACAGCGGCAACGACGGCAACCAGACCGTCGTCATCGGCCTCGACGCCCCCCTCACCGGCGACCTCTCCGCCCTCGGCCTCGGCATCAAGAACTCCGCCGATCTCGCCGTCAAGCAGGCCAACGCCAAGAAGTACGTCGAAGGCATCACCTTCGAGCTCCAGGCCCTCGACGACCAGGCCCAGCCGTCCTCCGGCCAGCAGAACGCCAGCAAGTTCGTCGCCGACAAGGAAGTCCTCGGCACCGTCGGACCGCTGAACTCCTCCGTCGGCGAGTCCATGCAGAAGGTCCTGGCCGACGCGAACCTCGTCCAGGTCTCCCCCGCGAACACCTCCCCCTCCCTCACCCAGGGCCAGAAGTGGAACGAGGGCACCAAGGAGCGCCCGTTCGCCTCCTACTTCCGCACCTCCACCACGGACGCCGTCCAGGGCCCCTTCGCGGCGCAGTACCTCTTCAACGACGCCAAGAAGAAGAAGGTCTTCGTCATCGACGACAAGAAGACCTACGGTGCCGGCCTGGCCGGCACCTTCAAGGCCGAGTTCGAGAAGCTCGGCGGCACGATCGCCGGCACCGAGCACATCGACCCCGAGACCAAGGACTTCTCCTCGGTCGCCACCAAGGTCAAGAGCTCCGGCGCCGACGTCGTCTACTACGGCGGCGAGTACCCCGCCGCAGGCCCGCTCAGCAAGCAGATCAAGAAGGCCGGCGCCAAGATCCCCCTCGTCGGCGGCGACGGCATCTTCAGCGGCGAGTACATCAAGCTCTCCGGCGCGGAGGGCGAGGGCGACCTCGCCACCTCCGTCGGCGCACCGATCGACACCCTCCCGTCCGCCAAGGAGTTCGTCGCGAACTACGAGAAGGGCGGCTACAAGGAGCCCTTCGAGGCGTACGGCGGCTACTCCTACGACGCCGCCTGGTCGATCATCGAGGCCGTGAAGGCGGTCGTCGAAGCCAACGACGGCAAGCTCCCCAGCGACGCCCGGGCCAAGGTCGCCGAGGCCGTCGGCAAGGTCGACTTCGAAGGCGTGACCGGCAAGGTCTCCTTCGACGAGTTCGGCGACACCACCAACAAGCAGCTCACCGTCTACGAGTACAAGGACGGCGACTGGGCGGCGGTCAAGTCCGGCACTCTCACCAGCTGACACCACCAGCCTGACCTACCACCGGCAGCGCGGGGCGCCGCACACCAGGCGCCCCGCGCTGCTCTATATCCGGCGAAAGACACGGAGGACCCGCGGTGAACGAACTGCCGCAACAGCTGGTCAACGGCCTGCTACTCGGATCGATGTACGGGCTGGTCGCCATTGGCTACACGATGGTCTACGGCATCGTCCAGCTCATCAACTTCGCCCACGGCGAGATCTTCATGACCGGCGGCTTCGGGGCCCTCACGGTCTGGCTCATACTCCCCAGCGGCACCAGCGTCCTGCTCGCGCTGCCCCTCATGCTCATCGGCGCGATCATCGTCGCCACCACCATCGCGGTCGGAGCGGAACGATTCGCCTACCGGCCACTGCGCGGCGGACCACGCCTCGCACCACTCATCACCGCCATCGGCCTGTCACTCGCCCTCCAGCAGGCCGTATGGGCCTGGTACCCCGGCGCCAAATCCGCCCGCACCTTCCCCGAAATCCCCGGCGGCCCCTTCGAACTCGGCCCCGTCACCATCCAGACCGGTGACGTCTTCCTGCTCATAGCCGCCCCCATATCCATGGCCGTCCTCGGCTACTTCGTCATGAAGACCCGCACCGGCCGCGGCATGCAAGCCACCGCGCAGGACCCGGACACCGCCAAGCTCATGGGCATCAACACCGACCGCATCATCGTGGTCGCCTTCGCCCTCGGCGCCGCGTTCGCCGCCATCGGCGCCGTCGCCTACGGCCTCAAATACGGCGAAGTCCAGTTCCGCATGGGCTTCCTCCTCGGCCTCAAGGCCTTCACCGCAGCCGTCCTCGGCGGCATCGGCAACATCTACGGCGCCATGATCGGCGGCCTCACCCTCGGCGTCGCCGAGACCATGGCCGCCGCCTACGTCGCCGAAATCCCCGGCCTCGAACAACTCGGCGGCCAGTCCTGGGCCAACGCCTGGGCGTTCGTACTCCTCATCCTCGTGCTCCTCTTCCGGCCCCAGGGCATCATGGGCGAGCGCGTCGCGGACAGGGCGTGACCACGATGACCACTACACAGACCACCACGGTCACCGCACCCGCACAGGCCACCCCGGCCACCCGCGGCACCCTCCCACCGCACATCGCACGGGCAACCGCCACCACCGGCGGCGCACTCACCGTCATCTCCGCCTTCCTCGCCTGGACCTGGACCTCCGCCTTCCCCGGCAACCTCACGGTCTACGGCTACCCCGGCGGACTCCAGTGGCTCGTCCTCGTCAGCGGAGCCCTGCTCACCCTCTTCGGCCTCTCCTCCTACGGAATCAAAGGCCTGAACTGGCTCACCCCCCAAGGCGCCGACGCCGCCATCCGGCTCGCCGCCTACGCAGGCCTCGCCACCGCCTGGTTCTCCATGGGCGCCATCGCCACCACCCTCGGCGGCGTCGTCAACCTCGAACCCGGCGCCTACGTCGCCCTGCTCGCCACCCTCATCGGCTGGATCGGCGCCCGCTCCCTCCCCTACGAGCGACCCGAAACCACCCCCGCCGACCCCGAGGACACCGGCTTCGGACAGTTCAAGCACAACCTCGGCAACCGCTGGGAAACCTACAAAGGCACCCTCACCACCAGCACCGCACGCCCCGCAAGAACTCTCCCCTCGTACATCGAGATCCTCATCGTCGCCGTCGTCCTCGCCCTCGGCCTGGTCGTCTTCACCTACGGCATCAGCACCGAGTACGACGAGCTGTTCATCGGCTTCCTCATCACCGCCGGCTTCGGCTTCGCAGCCATCCAGAAAGCCGGACTCATCCAACGCGTCGCCACCCTCACGGCACGCCACCGCAACGTGACCCTCATCGGCGCCTTCGTCGCCGCGGCGGCCTTCCCCTTCACCCAGTCCGACGACCAGTACGCGACCATCGGCGTCAACATCCTCATCTTCGCCACCGTCGCCCTCGGACTGAACATCGTCGTCGGCCTCGCCGGACTCCTCGACCTCGGCTACGTCGCCTTCCTCGGCGTCGGCGCCTACGCCGCCGCCCTCGTCTCCGGCTCACCGACCTCCCCGCTCGGCATCCAGCTGCCCTTCTGGCAGGCAATCCTCGTCGGCGCCGCCGCCTCCATGGTCTTCGGCGTCCTCATCGGCGCCCCCACCCTGCGGCTCCGCGGCGACTACCTCGCCATCGTGACCCTCGGCTTCGGAGAGATCTTCCGCATCGCCGTCCTCAACCTCGACGGCACCTCCGGACCCGACGTCACCAACGGCTCCAACGGCATCTCCTCGATCCCGAACCTCAGCATCCTCGGCTTCGACTTCGGCGCCACCCACTCCATCGCCGGGTTCACCATCGGCCGCTTCGCCAACTACTTCTTCCTGATGCTGCTGGTCACCCTCATCGTGGTCGTGGTCTTCCGACGAAGCGCCGAATCCCGCATCGGCCGCGCCTGGGTCGCCATCCGCGAAGACGAGACCGCCGCCGAAGCCATGGGCATCAACGGCTTCCGCACCAAGCTCGTCGCCTTCGCCCTCGGCGCCACCCTCGCCGGCCTCGCCGGAGCCGTACAAGCACACGTCACCTACACCGTGACCCCCGAGCAGTACCAGTTCGCCCACGCCGTCCCGCCCAACTCGGCCTTCCTCCTCGCAGCGGTCGTCCTCGGCGGCATGGGCACCATCAGCGGACCCCTCGTCGGCGGCGCACTCCTCTTCCTCATCCCGAACAAGCTCCAGTTCATGAGCGACTACCAGCTCTTCGCCTTCGGGCTCGCGCTGGTCCTGCTGATGCGCTTCCGCCCCGAGGGCCTCATCGCCAACCGCCGTCGACAGCTCGAACTCCACGAGAAGGACGAAGCGCCCGCCACTCTCACCAAGGCAGGGTCCTGACGATGACCACCGACACCACCACCGCCGAGGCAGCAGCCGTGAGCGCACCCGGCGAGACCGTCCTCGACGCCCGCGGCGTCACGATGCGATTCGGCGGCCTCACCGCCGTCCGATCCGTCGACCTCACCGTCAACTCCGGTGAGATCGTCGGCCTCATCGGCCCCAACGGCGCAGGCAAGACCACCTTCTTCAACTGCCTCACCGGCCTCTACACCCCCACCGAGGGCGAAGTCCTCTACAAGGGCACCGTACTCCCCGCCAAATCCTTCAAGATCACGGCGACCGGCATCGCCCGCACCTTCCAGAACATCCGCCTCTTCTCCAACATGACCGTCCTGGAGAACGTCCTCGTCGGACGCCACACCCGCACCAAGGAAGGCCTCTGGTCCGCCCTCCTGCGCGGCCCCGGCTTCCACCGCGCCGAAGCCGAGTCCAAGGCCCGCGCCATGGAACTGCTGGAGTTCATCGGCCTCGACCACAAGGCCGAACACCTCTCCCGCAACCTCCCCTACGGCGAACAGCGCAAGCTGGAGATCGCCCGCGCGCTCGCCAGCGAGCCCGGCCTCCTCCTGCTCGACGAACCCACCGCCGGCATGAACCCGCAGGAGACCCGCGCGGCCGAAGAACTCATCTTCGCCATCCGCGACAAGGGCATCGCCGTCCTCGTCATCGAGCACGACATGCGCTTCATCTTCAACCTCTGCGACCGCGTGGCCTGCCTCGTCCAGGGCGAGAAGCTGGTCGAAGGCACCGCCGCCGAAGTCCAGGGCGACGAACGCGTCGTCGCCGCCTACCTCGGCGAACCCTTCGAAGGCGACCCGGGCGCGGCGGAAGTCGCGGAAGTCGAAGCCGCGGAGGCCCACACCACGGCCACCACGGCCACCACGGCCACCACGGCACCGGAGACCACCGAGGCCACCACCCCGGAACCAGCCGCTCCGGACGCAGAGGCCCCGACGGCAGAGGCCCCGACGGCAGACACACCGGAGGCAGACGCCGCGTCCGACACCACCCCGGACACACCCGGCGCGAGCACCAGCAAGGAGAACGACCGATGACCGCACTTCTCGAAGTCGAGGACCTGCGCGTCGCCTACGGCAAGATCGAGGCCGTCAAGGGAATCTCGTTCAAGGTCGAGGCCGGCGAAGTCGTCACCCTCATCGGCACCAACGGCGCCGGCAAGACGACAACACTCCGCACCCTCTCCGGACTGATCAAGCCGCTCGCCGGCCAGATCAAATTCAACGGCAAGTCCCTGCGCAAGGTCCCGGCCCACCAGGTCGTCTCCCTCGGACTCGCCCACTCCCCCGAAGGCCGCCACATCTTCCCCCGCATGTCCATCGAGGACAACCTGCGCCTCGGCGCCTTCCTCCGCAAGGACAGCGACGGCATCGCCAAGGACATCCAGCGCGCCTACGGCCTCTTCCCCATCCTCGGGGAACGCCGGAAGCAAGCCGCGGGCACCCTCTCCGGCGGCGAACAGCAGATGCTCGCCATGGGACGCGCCCTGATGTCCCAGCCCAAACTGCTCATGCTCGACGAACCCTCCATGGGCCTCTCCCCGATCATGATGCAGAAGATCATGGCTACCATCACCGAACTCCGCGACCAGGGAACCACCATCCTGCTCGTCGAGCAGAACGCCCAGGCGGCACTCTCGCTCGCCAACAACGCGCATGTCATGGAGGTCGGCAACATCGTCCTCTCCGGCACCGGACAGGACCTGCTGCACGACGACTCCGTCCGCAAGGCGTACCTCGGCGAGGACTGACGTCCTTCCCGTACGCGAGAGGCCCGCACCCCGGTTCTTCCTCCGGGGTGCGGGCCTCTCTCCTTCGTACGGACGCGCGTACGGGGCGGGCTACTCGGCCGCCTTCTTCTCCTCCGCGTCCGCGATCAGCGCCTCCGCGAGCTGCTGCATCGACATCCGGCGGTCCATCGACGTCTTCTGGATCCACCGGAACGCGGCAGGCTCGGAGAGCCCGTAATCCGTCTGGAGGATGCTCTTCGCCCGGTCCACCAGCTTGCGGGTCTCCAGCCGCTGGGACAGGTCCGCGATCTCGCTCTCCAGCGCCTTCAGCTCCGCGAACCGGGAGACGGCCATCTCGATGGCGGGCACCACGTCGCTCTTGCTGAACGGCTTCACCAGATACGCCATGGCCCCCGCGTCCCTGGCCCGCTCGACCAGGTCGCGCTGCGAGAAGGCGGTGAGCATGAGGACGGGCGCGATGGACTCCTCGGCGATCTTCTCGGCGGCGGAGATCCCGTCGAGGACCGGCATCTTCACATCGAGGATCACCAGGTCCGGCTTGTGC
>NZ_NWVL01000040.1 GCF_002382885.1 Streptomyces sp. WZ.A104 | reverse complement strand
CCGGGCGGCCAGGTGAGGGGAACCATCGAGGGCAACCGCCTGAAAGCCATACCCGGTGTCTCTGGGCCTCTGGACCTTACGACGGCCCGTCCAACCCACGAACAACGTAGGACCGCCTGTCCGCTCCGCGCGTTGTTCCACGCGGCATGCGACAGGAGCCCGGCACAGCGCCGCGCCCCCGGCTCGACGGATGAACCGTCGGGCCGGGGGCGCGGCGACTGGCGCGTGCGGACTGCCGCGTACGGACTACCGCCTGCGGGCTACTTCTTGCCCTGGTTCTTCACGGCCTCGATCGCGGCCTTCGCCGCGTCCGGGTCCAGGTACGTGCCGCCCGGCTTCAGCGGCTTGAAGTCGGCGTCGAGCTCGTAGGAGAGCGGGATGCCGGTCGGGATGTTGAGGCCCGAGATGTCCTCGTCCGAGATGCCGTCCAGGTGCTTCACCAGACCGCGCAGGCTGTTGCCGTGGGCGGCGACCAGGACCGTGCGGCCGGTGAGGAGGTCCGGGACGATGCTGTCGAACCAGTACGGCAGCATGCGGACGACGACGTCCTTCAGGCACTCCGTGTCCGGGCGCAGCTCCGGCGGGAGGGTCGCGTAGCGCGGGTCGTCGAACTGGCTGTACTCGTCGTCGCGGTCCAGCGGCGGCGGCGGGGTGTCGTACGAGCGGCGCCACAGCATGAACTGCTCCTCGCCGAACTCGGCGAGCGTCTGGGCCTTGTCCTTGCCCTGGAGGGCGCCGTAGTGGCGCTCGTTCAGGCGCCAGGAGCGGCGGACCGGGATCCAGAGGCGGTCGGCGGACTCCAGGGCCAGCTGCGCGGTGCGGATCGCCCGGCGCTGGAGGGAGGTGTGCAGGACGTCGGGGAGCAGACCGGCGTCCTTGAGCAGCTCACCGCCGCGGACTGCTTCCTTCTCGCCCTTTTCGGTCAGGTTGACGTCCACCCAGCCGGTGAACAGGTTCTTCGCGTTCCATTCGCTCTCGCCGTGGCGGAGGAGGATCAGCTTGTACGGTGCGTCGGCCATGGGTCCGAGCGTAATCGAACCCCCGTGGCCTCCGCGCGCCCGCCCGTAACGCGGACAGCGCGGGTCCGGGGATGCCCGAGGAGCGCCCGGCGGCGGGACGATTGACGGTGGGCGTCAATTCGGTGGCGGGCGGAGAGCCGGGCTTCGTAATGTCTCGAAGGTCATCGGGAGTATTACCCGAGGCGCTCGTTCCGTACGTCCCGTGGGGGGAATCCTTATGTCCGTCGCCGGTCTGCGCACAGCCGCCCGCGAGACCGTCTCGGGGATGCCCCGCGAGTTCTGGTGGCTGTGGACCAGCACCCTGGTCAACCGCCTCGGCGCGTTCGTCGCGACCTTCATGGCTCTGTACCTGACCCTGGACCGGGGCTACTCGGCCTCGTACGCCGGGCTCGTCGCCGCCCTCCACGGGCTCGGCGGGGTCATCTCCTCGCTCGGCGCGGGTGTGATGACCGACCGGCTCGGGCGGCGGCCCACCATGCTGATCGCCCAGGTCTCCACCGCGGTCTCGGTGGCACTGCTCGGGTTCATGGTGCATCCCTTCGCCATCGCCGCCGTGGCGTTCTTCGTCGGTATGGCGAGCAACGCCTCACGCCCCGCCGTCCAGGCGATGATGGCGGACATCGTGCCCCCGAAGGACCGGATCCGGGCCTTCTCGCTCAACTACTGGGCCATCAACCTCGGCTTCGCGATCTCTGCCGCAGGTGCCGGGTTCATCGCCGAGTACAGCTATCTCGCAGGTTTCATCGGCGAGGCCCTGATGACGCTCGTGTGCGCCGTCGTCGTCTTCGTGAAGGTGCCGGAGTCGCGGCCCGAGCAGGCGCCCGCGAAGCGCGTCGGTGGCAAGCGGCCCAAGGACGAGGTGCGGCTCACCACTGTCCTGCGCGACGGGCGCTTCATGGGCGTCGTGGGGCTGTCGTTCCTGGTGTCGCTGATCTTCCAGCAGGGGTACGTGGGACTTCCGGTGGCGATGGGTACGGACGGCTTGTCCAGCTCCGACTTCGGTACCGCCATCGCCGTCAACGGCGTGCTGATCGTGGTCCTCCAGATCCCCGTCACCCGTTTCATCCAGCACCGCGATCCGCGCCGGCTGCTGATCATCTCCTCGCTGCTCGCCGGGTACGGCTTCGGGCTGACGGCGTTCGCCGGGTCGGTCGCGGCGTACGCACTGACGGTGTGCGTCTGGACCTTGGCCGAGATCGTCAACGCGCCCACCCAGACGGGTCTGGTCGTGCAGCTGTCGCCCGCCCGGGGCCGGGGCCGCTACCAGGGCATGTACACGATGTCGTGGTCGGTGGCGGCGCTCGTCGCGCCGCTGATGTCCGGCTTCGTGATCGACCACTACGGCGCCGCCTGGCTCTGGGGCGCCTGCGCCGTGATCGGCACGGTCGCGGGTCTCGGCTACTGGCTGCTGATGCGCAACCTGCCGCGCGAGGAGCACCCGGGCGGTGCGGACGCCGTTGCTCCCGAGCTCGCTCCCGTACCGGCCGAGGTCCGGCCGGACCGGGCCGAGAACCCCTTGGCCGTCGAGCGCGCGGTCTGACCCGCGCACCTCGCGCTCCGGCACACGTACGGCGTCGGCCCGGCTCCTCCTCCGGGCCGACGCCGTACGTACGTATTCCGTATGCCCGTATTCCGTGCGTCCGTATTCCGTGCGCCTGTACGTGTCAGCCGCAGCAGCCGCCGCACTGGCACGGAGCACCGGACTGGCAGCCGCACCCGCACCCCGAGCCGCAGCCGCAGGCGCCGAGCACGGTCAGGTGCACCACTTCGGTCGGGGTCTCCTGCTGGGGTTCGGTCATGGGGGATTCGGCCATGGTCCCTCCTCAGGGCGTACGGCTGGGGCGGCGGTCGGCATGGTGCACCGCCCCCACCCCCATTGCATGCCCATCCCGGCGGGCGCATCAACGGCGCACGCGCGCAGGAACGCATGTGCGACTCGCGTACGCCGTCGACAGGCAGAGGCGGGAGGGCGGGGGACCGGGGCAGGAGGCGGCACGTCGGCACTCGGACGAGGAGTGCCGACGTGCGGACGGAGTGCCGTTACGCGGCGACGAGGAGTGCCGTCACGCGGACGGGAGCGCCGTTACGCGGACGGAGTGCCGTTGCGCGGCAAGGGGCGCCGTTACGCGCCCTCCACCGGTGCCGCCGCCTGGATCTCGTCCGCGTGCTCGCCCGTCACCAGGTAGACCACGCGCTTGGCGACCGACACCGCGTGGTCGGCGAAGCGCTCGTAGTAGCGGCCCAGCAGCGTCACGTCCACGGCCGTCTCGATGCCGTGCTTCCAGCGGTCGTCCATCAGGTGCTGGAACAGCGTGCGGTGCAGCAGGTCCATCTCGTCGTCGTCCTGCTCCAGCTGGAGTGCCAGATCGACGTCCTTGGTGATGATGACCTCGGCGGCCTTGGCCATCAGGCGCTGCGCGAGCTGGCCCATCTCCAGGATGGTGGCGTGCAGGTCGTGCGGGACCGCCGACTGCGGGAAGCGCAGCCGGGCCAGCTTCGCCACATGCTGGGCGAGGTCGCCCGAGCGCTCCAGGTCGGCGCTCATCCGCAGCGAGGTCACCACGATGCGCAGGTCGGTCGCGACCGGCTGCTGGCGGGCGAGGAGCGCGATGGCGCGGGCCTCCAGTTCGTGCTGGAGGTCGTCGACCTTCTGGTCGCCGGCGATCACGCTCTCCGCCAGCGTCAGGTCGGCGTCGAGCATGGACGTGGTCGCCCGCCCGATCGCCGAGCCGACCAGCCGGGCCATCTCGACCAGGCTTTCTCCGATCGAATCGAGTTCCTCGTGGTAAGCGTCGCGCATGGAAGTCCCTCTCCAGTTCCAACTGAGGCCGGGGTCTCGGGCCGACCCCCACGGTCCCACGGTGCGGCCGCAACGCGTCCGGATCCAACCCCCTAAGTGAACCGGCACCTACCCCTCGGTGAACTCTGGGCGACGAGTGTTCGAGATGGCGCTCGGACGGCTGGGAGAGTGTCTGCGCACCCGCATAACCTTGAAGCATGGACGTGAACGCGGCGGTCGCCGCAGCTGCTGCGATCGCCGGTCTTCTGACCGGTGTGATCGCCATGCTGGCGTTCCGCTGGAGCGAGCGCGATCTGAAACGGCCCACGCGTACGTCCCTGCGGCCGGACAGCAACGCCGCTCTGCCCCCCGGAGTGGACACCGTCCTCTCCGTGCTCAGTTCCTCCGCCGTCGTTCTCGACGAGAGCGACAGTGTGGTCAAGGCCAGCTCCGCCGCGTACGCCCTGGGGCTGGTCAGGGGCGGCAGGCTGGCCGTCGAGCCGATGCTCAACATGGCCCGGGACACCCGGCGGGACGGGGAGATACGCCAGGTCGAGCTGGACCTCCCCCGGCGCGGCACCGGCCGGGGGGACGCCCTCGCCGTCTCCGCCCGGGTCGCCCCGCTGGGCTCGCGGCTGGTGCTCCTCCTGGTCGAGGACCTGACCGAGGCGCGCCGGATAGAAGCGGTGCGGCGCGACTTCGTCGCCAACGTCAGCCATGAGCTCAAGACCCCGACGGGAGCGCTCTCACTGCTCTCGGAGGCGGTCATGGACGCCTCCGACGACCCGGAGGCGGTGGAGCGGTTCGCCGGGCGGATGCAGATCGAGGCCACCCGGCTGACCAACCTCGTCCAGGAGCTCATCGACCTCTCCCGGGTGCAGAACGACGACCCGCTGGAGGACGCCGAGCCGGTCAAGGTGGAGACGCTGATCGCCGAGGCGATCGACCGCTGCCGCCAGCAGGCGGGCTCCAAGCAGATCACCATGGCCTCCGCCGGCACCGAGGGCCTCACGGTCTGGGGCAACCGGGGCCAGCTCGTCGGCGCGCTCGGCAACCTCGTCGAGAACGCCGTCAACTACAGTCCCGCCCGCACCCGCGTCGGTATCGCCGCACGCCGGATGGCCGCGCCCGGCGGGGATCTCATCGAGATAGCCGTCACCGACCAGGGGATCGGCATCTCCGAGAAGGACCGCGAACGGGTCTTCGAGCGGTTCTACCGCGTCGACCCGGCCCGCTCGCGGGCCACCGGTGGCACCGGTCTCGGCCTCGCCATCGTCAAGCACGTGGCCGCCTCGCACGGCGGGGAGGTCACCGTCTGGAGCTCCGAGGGACAGGGCTCCACCTTCACCCTCCGGCTGCCCGAATCGGGTGTCCTGAGGGAGCGCACCACCGGCGGACCGCTTATCGTCAACGGCGACGACGAGGGGCCGTACGAGACCGACACCTTTGACCCCTTCCCCGCCCCGGAGGCTCTTCCGTGACCCGAGTGCTTGTCGTCGAGGATGAGGAATCCTTCAGCGACGCCCTGTCCTACATGCTGCGCAAGGAAGGTTTCGAGGTCGCCATCGCGGCGACCGGCCCCGACGGTCTGGACGAGTTCGAGCGCAACGGCGCCGACCTGGTCCTGCTCGACCTGATGCTGCCCGGCCTGCCCGGCACCGAGGTGTGCCGCCAGCTCCGCAGCCGTTCCAATGTTCCGGTGATCATGGTCACCGCCAAGGACAGCGAGATCGACAAGGTCGTCGGGCTGGAAATAGGAGCCGACGACTACGTCACCAAGCCCTTCTCCTCCCGCGAGCTCGTCGCCCGCATCCGCGCGGTCCTGCGCCGCCGGGGAGAGCCGGAGGAGGTCACCCCGGCCGCCCTGGAGGCGGGCCCGGTCCGGATGGACGTGGACCGGCACGTGGTCACCGTCTCCGGCGGCAAGGTCGACCTCCCGCTCAAGGAGTTCGACCTCCTGGAGATGCTCCTGCGCAACGCGGGCCGAGTACTGACCCGTATGCAGCTCATCGACCGGGTCTGGGGCGCGGACTACGTCGGCGACACCAAGACCCTGGATGTCCACGTCAAGCGCCTGCGCGCCAAGATCGAGCCCGACCCCGGGGCGCCCCGGTATCTCGTCACGGTGCGGGGCCTGGGGTACAAGTTCGAGCCGTAAACGGCACCGAGCTGCCTCCCCGGGCCCGAGCGCGCACCGGGGGCGCTCTCCGCACGGCAGCACGCCGAAGGGCGCTTCCCGACCGGGAAGCGCCCTTCGTGTCGTGCTCGTGCGCCGTACGGGGGCGGCGCGCCGGTGTCAGTGGGCCGCGCCCTGCTCCGCTCCCGTGTCGCCCTGAGCGCCATCGGCGCCCTGGGCACCCTCCGCGCCCGCGCCGTCCGCCGGGGTGCCGGGCGTCTCGCCCTCGGGCGTGCCCGGGGTCTCGCCGTCGCCGGACGGCGTCTCCGAGGCGGTCGCGTTCGGCTTCGGCGAGGGCGCCTCTGCCTTCGGGCTGGGACCGAAGTCCTCGAAGAAGCCCTCCGCCGGGAAGACGCTGGCGCCGAGGCCGACGTCGCCGGTCCGGCTCAGCTTGAAGACGACCTGCTGCACATCCCCGTTGCGGGCCGCCTCGCCGCTGTTCTCGATCACGGCGGAAGCGTTGCCCTTGCCGCCGATGATGACCTGACCGCCGGCCGGGACCACGATGGGGCCCTTGCCGTCGGCGGCCTGGAGGTTCACCTCGGCGTCGCTGCCGGGCAGCGTGACGGCCTCCAGCACCTCGCGCTCGGTGCCGTCGTTGAACAGCGTCGCGGCGACGACGGCGGCGCCATCGGCACCGCCCTCGGGCTGCGTGATGACGTTGACGTTCTGGATCTTGATGGTGCCGACCGAGGTGGCCGCGTTGTCCGGCCTGATCTGGAGCGTCTCCGCGTTGTTGCCTGCACCGCAGGCGGACAGCGTGACGATCGAGAACGCGGTGGCGGTGGCGGCGAGAGCGCCGTGTCGAAGGCTGCGGCTCACGGCGGCGGCAACTCCTTGAACGAGTCGGACTGCGGGCTTCGTACGTCGTGCCGACCCTCCCGAGAGCGGCGGCGGAAGGAGTGACGTAAAGCCGCCCTAAGGGTGTGTCAGCGGCCTTAGGCTACCGAGCCACCGCTCCCGCCCTGCACCCGACCCGCCCCTACGCGCTCCGCCACTTCCCCGAGGGCTGCCGGAAGGCGCCCTGGGGTGCCCGGGGAAGACGTCGGCCGGAGCCGGACGGGGAGCCGCTCATCTGGCGGCCCCGGGAGGCCCGGGAGGCCCCGGGAGGTCTACCAGTCGGTAACCGTTGAAGGTCTACCGGTCGGTAAGTCGCCTGCCGTTCACGTAATCCGCGTGATCAATTCTTCCGGCGGCGACGCATTCCGCGAAAGGTGCGGCAGGGCGTTTGGCTTGATCAATTTCATTGCGGTCCGGCACTTGCACCCGTACGGGTGAGCGATCCTCGAACGGGGTGCAGAATGATCGTCATCAGGAAACCGGCAAAACGGGACTTTCGTCCTCTTCTGTAGGGCTTCCGGGCTGCGTGACGTGGGCGTTTCGCGCCGGGTGCACAACGGCTCCGACCTGCGAATACCGCCTTCCGGAAGCCTTCCGCAGCACGTTCGTGTCGCTGTTGTCAAGCCCCGAGATATGCCCTGACCTGCGAAAACGCCATTCAGGAGAGGCGATTCTCGTGTTACTCTGGATAGCCACGGAAGGGGTACCTGTCACATGACGTTCAAGGTTGGCGACACCGTGGTCTATCCCCATCACGGGGCCGCGCTGATCGAGGCTATCGAAACTCGCCAGATCAAAGGCGTGGACAAGACCTACTTGGTGCTCAAGGTCGCCCAGGGCGACTTGACGGTTCGTGTGCCGGCGGACAATGCGGAGTTCGTAGGCGTGCGCGACGTGGTCGGGCAGGACGGGCTGGACCGGGTCTTCGAGGTGCTGCGCGCGCCGTACGCCGAAGAGCCCACGAACTGGTCCCGGCGTTACAAGGCAAATCTCGAAAAGCTCGCCTCCGGCGACGTCATCAAGGTCGCCGAAGTGGTGCGTGACCTGTGGCGTCGCGAGCGCGAGCGCGGTCTCTCCGCCGGAGAGAAGCGCATGCTCGCCAAGGCCCGCCAGATCCTGGTGAGCGAGCTCGCTCTCGCTGAGAACACGAACGAGGACAAGGCCGAGGCTCTGCTCGACGAGGTCCTCGCGTCCTGAACCGGGTCGCACCGGTCGTATGAATCCGGTCGTATGAATGTGCCGCGGTGCCCGCTGACCAGTCGTTTTCACGCTGTGTCGTCGGGCGCTGCGGCATGTTCGGACCCGAATCATCCATCCCCGGGCCCGTGAAGCGTACTGGTACCGGCCGCTCTTCTATGTGCTGTCCACTCGTGCGGGAGCACACCTGTCCCGACCGGACGTGCTGTTCCGACCGGGTGTCACGGAAGGGGCCCGGTTCGAGACAGGGCGTCCTGCCCGGCTCGCTGGGCCCCTACCCATGTCGGCACGGAAGACAAACCTGCCGAACCTTCGGACCTTCGGAGTGCACCCGATGTCATCGACGCCCCCGCCGTCCGGCCCGTCGCGCCCTCCCCGTACCGCCGCGGTGATCCCCGCGGCCGGGCGGGGCGTGCGCCTGGGGCCGGGCGCGCCCAAGGCCCTCCGCGTCCTCGGCGGTACGCCGATGCTGATCCACGCGGTCCGCGCCATGGCCGCCTCCCGGTCGGTCTCCCTGGTCGTGGTTGTCGCCCCGCCGGACGGCGCGCCCGAGGTGAAGCACCTCCTCGACGAGCACGTGCTGCCCGAGCACACCGACTACCTGGTGGTGCCGGGCGGTGACACCCGCCAGGAGTCCGTGGGCCTCGGCCTCGACGCGCTGCCCGAGGACGTCTCCGTCGTCCTGGTCCACGACGCCGCCCGTCCCCTGGTGCCGGTCGACACGGTCGACGCGGTGGTCGAGGCCGTACGGGGAGGGGCGCCCGCCGTCGTTCCCGCGCTGCCTGTCGCGGACACCGTCAAGGAGGTCGAGCCCGCAGCGGCGGCCGGGGAGCCGGAGCCGGTGCTCGCCACCCCCGTACGGGCCAGGCTGCGCGCGGTGCAGACCCCGCAGGGCTTCGACCGGGACACGCTGGTGCGGGCCCACGCCGAGGTCGCGCTCGACGGCGAGGGTGCCACCGACGACGCGGGCATGGTGGAACGCCTCGGCGCGCCGGTGGTCGTCGTCCCCGGGCACGAGGAGGCGTTCAAGGTGACCCGGCCGCTCGACCTGGTACTGGCCGAAGCGGTACTCGCCCGCAGGAGGGCCAACGATGGTTTCTGAGCAGCACGCCGCGGGGACCCCCGCCCCCGTCATCCCGCTCGTCGGGATCGGCACCGACATCCACGCCTTCGAGGAGGGCCGCGAGCTCTGGTGCGCGGGCCTGAAGTGGGAGGGCGAGGGCCCCGGACTCGCCGGTCACTCCGACGCCGACGTCGTCGCGCACGCCGCCTGCAACGCGCTCTTCTCCGCGGCGGGCCTCGGCGACCTCGGGCAGCACTTCGGCACCGGCCGCCCCGAGTGGTCCGGCGCCGCGGGCATCACTCTGCTCACCGAGGCCGCCCGGATCGTCCGCGCCGAGGGCTTCGAGATCGGGAACGTGGCCGTCCAGGTCGTCGGCCTCCGCCCGAAGATCGGCAAGCGGCGCGACGAGGCGCAGAAGGTGCTGTCCGCCGCGGTGGGCGCGCCGGTCTCGCTCTCCGCCGCCACCTCCGACGGGCTCGGCTTCACCGGCCGCGGCGAGGGCATCGCGGGGATCGCGACCGCGCTGGTCTACCGGACCCGCTGACCGGCGCGGCCCTCGCGTTCACCCTTCCGGCGGGACGCGCGGGGAGCGGGTGAACGGGTGAACGGGCGCGAAGGAGCCGGGGCCGCGCCCGGTTACGGGGTAGAAGCATCGGGCCTGATCACCGAACCGATCTCCCGCAGGGACCAGGAGGACGTACGCATGACCGCCGCACTCTCCACCGAGCTCAAGAACCTGCTCGACACCCCCGTCTTCGTCAACATCGCCACCATCCAGCCCGACGGCAGCCCCCAGGTCTCCCCGGTGTGGGTCACGCGCGACGGCGACGACGTGCTGATCTCCACCACGATCGGCCGCCGCAAGGAGAAGAACCTCCGCCGCGACCCGCGCGTCACCGTGCTCGTCCAGCCCTTCGACGCCCCGTACAGCTACGCCGAGATCCGTGGCGAGGCGACGCTGACGACGGACGGCGGGCAGGAGCTGATCGACGAGCTCGCGGTGAAGTACACCGGCAAGCCGTACGCGGAGTTCAACCCGGACTCCGCCGCCGACGCCCCCCGTGTGGTCGTCCGGATCTCGCCGCGGAAGGTCGTCGGCAGCATCTGAGGCCTCCGGAGGCGTATCGCGCACCCCGGAGAACGCTCTCGGGGCCGGTTCGAGGCATCCCGGTACCAGAAAGAGGCATCCCGGTATCAGAAAGTTGTCCCCGCGATCCCCAAGGGTCGCGGGGCACTGGTGTCGGCCTACTACCCTTGAGGCGTGACTATTCGCCTGCACGACACCAGCGCCCGGCAGATCCGTGACTTCGTCCCGCTCACAGCAGGCTGTGTCTCGATCTACCTCTGTGGCGCCACCGTCCAGGCAGCACCGCATATCGGCCACATCCGCTCGGGCCTGAACTTCGACATCATGCGCCGCTGGTTCACCTACCGCGGCTACGACGTCACGTTCATCCGGAACGTCACCGACATCGACGACAAGATCATCACGAAGTCCGCCGAGCAGGGCCGCCCCTGGTGGTCGATCGGTTACGAGAACGAGCGCGCGTTCAACGACGGCTACGACGTGCTCGGCTGCCTGCCGCCCACCTACGAGCCCCGTGCCACCGGCCACATCCCCGAGATGATCGAGATGATGCGCGGTCTCATCGAGCGGGGTCACGCCTACGAGGCCGAGGGCAACGTCTACTTCGACGTCCGGTCCCTCCCTGGTTACCTGGAGCTCTCCAACCAGGAGCTGGACGATCTGCGCCAGCCTTCCGGCGACGGCGAGACCGGCAAGCGCGACCAGCGGGACTTCGCGATGTGGAAGGCGACCAAGCCGGGTGAGCCCAGCTGGGAGACCCCGTGGGGCCGCGGCCGACCCGGCTGGCACCTGGAGTGCTCGGCCATGGCCCACAAGTACCTTGGCTCCGCCTTCGACATCCACGGCGGCGGCATCGATCTGATCTTCCCGCACCACGAGAACGAGATCGCCCAGGCCAAGGCGTTCGGCGACGCGTTCGCCAACTACTGGGTGCACAACGGCTGGGTCACCATGTCCGGCGAGAAGATGTCCAAGTCGCTGGGCAACTCCGTCCTCGTCAGCGAGATGGTCAAGCACTGGCGCCCGATCGTCCTGCGCTACTACCTGGGCACCCCGCACTACCGGTCGATGATCGAGTACAGCGAGGAGGCCCTGCGCGAGGCCGAGTCCGCGTTCGCGCGGATCGAGGGCTTCGTCCAGCGTGCCATCGAGAAGGCCGGGGAGACCGTTCCCCCCGCCGCCGAGGTGCCGGCCGCCTTCGCCGAGGCGATGGACGAGGACCTGGGCGTCCCGCAGGCCCTCGCGATCGTCCACACCGCCGTCCGCCAGGGCAACAGCGCGCTCGCCGCCGACGACAAGGAAGTCGCCGCCGCCCGCCTCGCCGAGGTCCGGGCCATGCTCGGCGTCCTGGGCCTCGACCCGCTCGACCCGCACTGGGCGGGCGAGGGCGACCGGGGTGAGGATCTGCACGGGGTCGTCGACACCCTCGTGCGCCTCGTCCTCGACCAGCGGCAGTCGGCCCGGGCCCGCAAGGACTGGGCCGCCGCCGACGCCATCCGCGACCAGCTGGGCCGGTCCGGCCTCGTCATCGAGGACAGCCCCACCGGCCCCCGGTGGACGCTGGGACCGCGCTGAGCACCCGCTCCGAGCAGTGAGATTGTGCCGCCCGGCGATCCGGGCGGCACACTTTCCTTAAACGTACGCACGTCTGAAAGCAACGAAACAGGTAGATCATGGCCGGGAACAGCCAGCGCAGGAACCGCCGCACGTCCAACAAGAAGGGCGCGCAGGTCGGCAGCGGTGGCCAGCGACGCCGTGGTCTCGAAGGCAAGGGCCCGACTCCTCCGGCCTCCGCCCGCAAGGGACACAAGAAGAACCGCATCGCCAACGTCCAGGCCAAGCAGGCCGCCGCCCGCCGCCCGGCCCCCCGGCGCGGCGGCGTAAAGGGCACCTCGGAGATGGTCGTCGGCCGCAACCCGGTCTTCGAGGCCCTGCGTGACGGCGTGCCCGCCGTCACGCTGTACGTCCAGCAGTTCATCGACAACGACGAGCGCGTCCGTGACGTGCTCAAGCTCGCGGGCGAGCGCGGCAACATCAACCTGATGGAGGCCCCGCGCCCCGAGCTGGACCGGATGACGAACGGCCTGAACCACCAGGGCCTCGTCCTCCAGGTCCCGCCGTACGAGTACGCGCACCCGGAGGACCTCACCGCCGCGGCGTACGACAACAACGAGGACCCGCTGATCGTCGCCCTCGACGGGGTGACCGACCCGCGCAACCTGGGCGCGATCGTCCGCTCGGTCTCCGCGTTCGGCGGCCACGGCGTGGTCGTCCCCGAGCGCCGGGCGGCCGGTATGACCGCCGGTGCGTGGAAGTCCTCGGCCGGTACGGCGGCCCGCACCCCGGTCTCCCGGGTCACCAACCTGACCCGCGCGCTGGAGGGCTACCAGAAGGCGGGCCTCACGGTCGTCGGCCTGGCCGCCGACGGTGAGCACACGGTGGAGGACCTGGAGGCGCTGGACGGCCCGGTCGTCATCGTCATCGGCAGCGAGGGCAAGGGTCTCGGCCGCCTCGTCGGCGAGACCTGTGACTACCGTGTGCGGATCTCCATGCCGGGCGGCGCCGAGTCCCTCAACGCCGGTGTCGCGGCGGGCATCGTCCTGTACGAGGTGGCGCGCCGCCGCGCGTAGCCGCACCGGCACCGGTCGGCGTTCGCGCGGCAATGGGCTCGTCCGCCGGGCGAGTTGACGCGCGAACGCCGAACACAGTTCCAGGATGCCCGAGTTTGGCCTGATCTTGACGGGTCTCGGACACATCTGGTGCGGTCAAGGCAGTGTCCTAAACACACATCACTCGGTTAGATGAGTGTGGACACCAGAACGCCTCGGTTCGACGAGCAACCCGCCCTGAGCATGACCAAGGTGGACAGCGACCCCGCGCAGGTCATCGTCAACCACGCCAGCTTCCGGGTGCAGCTCCCCCCGGGCCAGCGCGCACTGTTGCGCGGTGCCCCCGCGGCCACGGCCCGCATCCCCGCGATGAGCGGCGCAGCCGGAGGCCGGCGGCGGGCACCCGTCGTCTGGAGCGGGAAGTCCGCCCCGGGCGACCCCGGCGCGACGGGCCTCCTCCAGGCCATGCGCAACTCCACCGCCGGGCATCTCGATGCCGGACTCGGCGGGGCCTCCGGCGACGGGCACGGGACGGGCGCGACGCAGGTCATCCCGCTCCTGGAGGAGACGCAGCCCAATCCCGTACTGACCGCCCCGCACCAGCCCGGATCAGCCGGCCCGCTCCTGCCGCCCATGCGCCAGGCCGTCGGCGCGTACGATCCGGTCGACGGCCCCGAGGGTCCGGACGGCCTCGACGGACCCGGCGGTGACGAGGGCCACGACGAGACTGCCGAGGCCCGCGCCCGCCGCCACGGCAACGACCCGGTCCGGCACGCCTACTACCCCGGCCACCGGATGAACCTGGGCGTCGTCCTGCTCCCCATGCGGGTCTTCCTCGGCTTCATCTGCATCTACGCGGGCATGGGCAAGCTGTGCGACCCCGTCTACTTCGACGGCGGCGAACGCGGCTCGATGGTGAAGTGGCTGACCTCCCTGAACCCCTGGGCGGCGGCCGAGCCCCTGCGCGACTTCGCCCTCTCCCACCCCGTCGGCGCGGGCCTGACCATCGCCTTCCTCCAGGTCGTCGTGGGCGTCCTCACCGTCCTCGGCCTCTGGCAGCGCGTCGCCGCCTCGGTGGGCGCCCTGCTCTCCGCCGCCCTCCTGGTGACGGTGAGCTGGCGCACGGTGCCGGTGTACGAGGCGCCCGACATCATCTTCCTGGCCGCCTGGAGCCCCCTGATCATCGCGGGCGCCCCCGTCTACTCCGTGGACGGGCGGCTCGCCGGGGAGGCCTGGCGCAAGCTCGGCCCGCGCTCCGAGATCTGGGACCTGCGCCGCCGGGTCCTGCGCCGCGGGACCGTCGTCGCCAGCGTCGTCATCGGCCTCACCCTGCTGGTCGGCTCCGTCCTCGGCGGCGCGGTCCGCTCCACCGAGGTCGTCACCGTCCCCGGCCGCAGCGACTACCCCACCAACCGCCTCCCCGGCATGCCGCTGCCCCAGGAGTCCACCGGCGAGCGCGAGGCCTCCCGTACGCCGGAAGAGCAGCGACGCCCCGAACCCTCCAGCTCCGGCGCCGCGAGCACGCCCGGCACGGGCGAGGCCAGCCCCGGCGCGACCCGTGACTCGGGCGGCCAGAGCACCGGTTCGGGCAGCACCCAGCCCAGCCAGACCCAGGGCACCGGCCAGGCCCCCCCGCAGCAGTCCACCCCCCAGCAGCCCCCGTCCGCCACCAGCGCGGGTCCCACCTCCTCCGGCTCCACCGGCGGCGACGCCTCCTCCGGCGGCGGTGAACCGGAGCCCACCGGAGGCTCGACCTCCTCCGGCGGCGAGGGCTCGACCTCCGGCGGAGGCGGCCGGAACCCGATCGGCGGTCTCCTCGGCTGAGCCCGCTCCGTAGAGCTTCGTAAGGTCTCTCGTAGGGCTTCGTAAGGCTTTGTCAGACGGAGAGGGCGGCCCCCACCGAACAGGGTGGGGGCCGCCCTCTCCCGCGCTCACCGGTACGTACGGGCTCCCGCGGCGCACGCCAGCGCACACGGCCGCGCGTACGGGCGACTGTCAGGCCCCGTGCGAGCCCAGCTCCCGGGCCGCCTCGGTCAGATCCTTCGCGGTGTCGATGGCCCGCCAGTACGCCCCGTGCGGCAGTGGATACCCGGCGAGCCGACGCTCGCGGGCGAGGCGGGGGAACGTCGTCCGCTCATGGTCGCCGCGGTCCGGCAGCAGCTTCGTGAACGAGGGCGAGAACACGTACACCCCGGCGTTGATCAGATACGGGGAGGGCGGCGACTCGATGAAGTCGGTGATGTGCCCGAACGCGTCCGTCTCCACGGCACCCCACGGGATGCGGGGCCGGGCGAGGGCCAGAGTGGCGGTGGCGTCGCGCTCGGCGTGGAAGGCGGCCATCTCGCGCAAGGAGAAGCGCGTCCAGATGTCACCGTTCGTGGCGTACCACGGCTGATCGGCGTCGGGCAGGCGCTCGGCCGCGTACTTCAGCCCGCCGCCGCGTCCCAGGGGCTCGGTTTCCACGACAGTGGTGACCCGGAGCGGCAGCACGGCCGTCTCCAGCCACTCCTGGAGCACCTCGGCGAGATGCCCGCAGGAGACCACGGCGTCGGTGACTCCTTCGGCGGCCAGCCAGGACAGCTGATGGCCGATGATCGGCGTCCCGGTCCCGGGGATCTCGACCATCGGCTTGGGGCGGTCGTCGGTGTACGGCCGCAGCCGTGACCCCTGGCCACCGGCAAGGATCACGGCCTGTGTCGGATACGTATGCATGGCAGGCACGATAGGCGCTGCCCGCGGGCGGGCGACGGCGCTCCGTGCCACCGCCCCCCGGACTCAGCTGAACTGGGCGACGCCGGAGGCGAACGAGGTGTCGCAGACGGGGCGGGAGAAGCGCTGCGCACGGGTCGGACCGTACTGCTCGACGGCGGCCTTGCCGAGCGCCTTCGCGATCGACATGCAGTGGCGGGCGAGCGACGGGCGCTGCTCCACGGCGCGCTGGAGAGCCGTGAGCGCGGTGCCCGGGTCCTTCTCCTGGAGCTCCACGAGCAGCTTCTCGCGAAGGATGTCCTGCGGGGCACGCGGCTTCGCTGGTTTGGACACGGTCTCCGAGGAGGCGGCCAGCAGCGTGGAGTCGTTGTCCGGCGCCGCCCACGGAACGGTGGTGACCGCGAGGGTCCCGGACAGAACCATGACGACGGGCAGGACGAGAGCGAGGGATCGGCCGATGCGGCGCGCGGTGTGGGTCACGCAGCGAGCGTAGCGGCCAGTGATGACTTGGCGACATTTCGTCACCCTCGCGGGGGATGGTTCGACGCGCCCTTTCGAATACCAGGTTGACGAACCAAGGTGAAATGCCCTGTGTGCCGGGGTATTTGACCCCATCCGGCGTCGAAACCCAAACGCGCCGCGACCACGCAAACGGCCCCGCGCCTCCCTTGCGGGGAGCGCGGGGCCCGAGCGTACGGCAGGCGGCGGGTCAGTTGGCGAGACGCTCACCGGTGGAGGTCGAGAAGACGTGCAGCTCGTCCGGGCGCGGGACGACGTGCAGTTCGGTGCCCTTCTCCGGGACGGCGCGCCCGCCGACACGGACGACCAGGTCCTTGTGCTCGCCGGCGACCTGCGCGCCGCCGTAGACGAACCCGTCGGCGCCGAGCTCCTCGACGACGTTGACGGAGACGGCGAGACCGGCCGGCTCGCCCGAGGCGCCCTTGGTCAGCGACTGCGCGGCGGCGCCCCCGTGCTCGACGATGTCGAAGTGCTCCGGCCGGATGCCGACCGTGACGGTGGTCTCACCGCGGTCCGCGGCGGCGCTGAGCGCCTCGCGGGAGACCGGGACGACGCTGTTGCCGAACTTCACGCCGCCGTCGGTGATCGGGACCTCGACGAGGTTCATGGCGGGGGAGCCGATGAACCCGGCGACGAAGAGGTTGGCCGGGCGGTCGTACATGTTGCGCGGCGAGTCGACCTGCTGGAGCAGCCCGTCCTTCAGCACCGCGACCCGGTCCCCCATGGTGAGGGCCTCGACCTGGTCGTGGGTGACGTAGACCGTGGTGATGCCCAGGCGGCGCTGGAGCGAGGCGATCTGCGTACGGGTGGAGACACGGAGCTTGGCGTCGAGGTTCGACAGCGGCTCGTCCATGAGGAAGACCTGCGGCTCCCGCACGATGGCCCGGCCCATCGCCACACGCTGGCGCTGACCACCGGAGAGCGCCTTCGGCTTGCGGTCCAGGTACTCGGTGAGGTCCAGCATCTTGGCGGCCTCTTCGACCTTCGCCCGGATGTCGGTCTTGTTCACACCGGCGATCTTGAGCGCGAAGCCCATGTTGTCCGCGACGGTCATGTGCGGGTAGAGCGCGTAGTTCTGGAACACCATGGCGATGTCCCGGTCCTTGGGCGGCAGGTGCGTGACATCACGGTCACCGATGCGGATCGCACCGCCGTTGACGTCCTCAAGACCCGCGAGCATGCGCAGGGAGGTCGACTTTCCACAACCGGAAGGACCGACGAGGACGAGGAACTCACCGTCCGCGATGTCGATTTCGAGCTGGTCCACAGCCGGCTTCGTGGAGCCGGGGTAGACGCGAGACGCCTTGTCGAACGTGACACTGGCCATGCTGAATCTTCTCCTCCACCGGCAGGAACGTGCCGGACGATCCGAGTAGGGAGTGGTCTGGTCCACTTGAGCGGACCTGCCGTGACGCTACCTGGCGTTTCCTGATCTGTCAGTAGTCCGGGGCACACGGAAAACGCGGACGGGCGGGGCGCGGGGTTGGTTAGACTGCTCTGGCACGCCTCCTTAGCTCAGCTGGCCAGAGCAACGCACTTGTAATGCGTAGGTCGTCGGTTCGAATCCGACAGGGGGCTCGGTGGGAAGCCCAGGTCAGGTGTTGTCTGACCTGGGCTTCTTTCGTCGGTGCGTGAAACCGGGCGAGGGGCCGGCACTGGTTCCGCCGCCGGCGGATCCGCTGGGAGATGCGCGCGGATCCGCTGGGAGTGGCGCGACGGCATCCACGAAGCCTTCCTCAGGCCCGGTGCGCCTGTACCAGCGGATGACCGTGCTTCCGTCACTCGGGGGAGAGCCCGTCATGGCGACGGTACCCAGGCGTGACGCCGGGACGCCGGAACCGGAGCACGGTGGAACCGGGCCGACGACAGCCGTTGGCCAGCGAGGGCGCTGGGCGGGGAGTGGTGATGACGCGCGTGGTGACGCCAAGGGCAGCTCGGATGGTCGTGGCGCTGGGCAGCGCGGCTGCCGCGCCCTATGTCGCTATGAAGGTGTACTGGGCATTCGGCGGCAGGGCGGGGCTTGCGGACGGGTTCGACGTGACGGGCGAGTTCGAGAGGAACGGTGCTCCCGATGCGTTGGTGTGGCTGGAACGACACGGCATCGACTTCACGGCCGTGCTGGCGCTGATGGGGGTGATGCTGGCATTCGCCCTCGTCCGGCCATGGGGACGGAGACTTCCCCGGTGGCTTTTGCTCCCCCCGGCCTGGGCGGGAACGCTGTTGATCCCGTACGGACTGCTGACCGCTGTGGTCGCCCTCACCGGGAACGGCGGCGATGCCGCGCCTTCGGTGACGCAGTGGGTGGTGCCCGCCGGGGTCGGCGCGTTCCTGGGCATCGGAACAGCCTTGGGCGTCGGAGCCTGGTCACGCCTGAACCAGCACGCTGTCGCTGGAGGCATGCCCCGCTGAAGGTTGAAGCGGGGCGTGCGACAGCCGGTCCGCTTCCTCACCGGCGTTGCAAGGCTCCGGCCTTGCCATCCCGCACCCGAATCGTCACTCCCGCGATGAGCCGGCCGCCGCAGAGATCATTTCGATAGGAGTTCCATCTCCCGAGCGATCCTGGCGGGCTGTACGGACGAGGAGCATGTCTGCCCGGTGGCGCCCCTTCAGTGGGTGGCACCCGGTGGCACCCGGTGGTGCCTGATGGTGCCAGGTGGTGCCGATGTGGCGCCACCGCTGGTCGTTCGGGGTGCTTCTATGGCGCCATTGCGAAGCCTTCGGTTGTAACTTTGCAGGTCAGGGGCGTCTTCGTGCGAAGTGCGCCAAAGTGGCTCGACGTGGCGCCATGCGTGTGCCATGATGGCGTCATGGATCTCACCCCCTACGTCGACAATCTCCGGCGGGAACTCGCCGTCGCCGCGGATGCCAGCGGTGACGAAGCCCGGTCCCTGGCCGAGCGGCTCAGTGCCCCCCTGGAGTCCGCCGCCCGGCTGACCCTGCTCAATGTGCTCTCCGCAGCCATGGGTGAGGTCACTCGGGATCTGGCACCCGGTTCGGTCGATGTGCGGCTGCGCGGGCTCGATCCCGAGTTCGTGGTGACGCCGCCGCCGGTGCCCGAGCCGGTGCGGGAGGCGCGGGAGCCGGTCGCGGCTCCCGTCGTGGCCGCGCCGCCGGCCGGGGAGGCCGAGGACGGCACCATGGTGCGGATCAACCTCCGCCTCCCCGCCCACCTCAAGGGCCGCGCCGAGAGCGCCGCGGCGGCGGAGGGGCTGTCGGTCAACGCCTGGCTCGTGCGGGCCGTGTCCGTCTCCCTCGACGGCGGGGGGCGTGCGAGCGCACCGGGTCGGGGCGAGGACTCGGGCGGTCGCGGCTTCACCGGCTGGGTCCGCTAGGGCCTGTCGTCAAACTGCCGTCGTCGCCCGGCAGGCGGCAGTTCGACGACAGGCCCTGGCACCGGGGCCTTCCAGCCCTACGGGGCCCCCAGCCCCACTTTCACCGGCGGATCGCCGATCCGGCCGACGTCACCGATCGCTCATCGCTGATCACTCATCATTCACCGAGCCAAGAGGACGGGACCGCCATGCCTTCTTTCGATACTCCTGAGCCGATCTCCGCCGTCATCGAACTGGACGCCGGTACTGCCCGTATCGCTGCCGGCAAGCGCACCGACACGGTCGTCGAGGTGCTGCCGGGCAACCGATCCGACGAGGACGACGTACGCGCCGTGCGGCAGACCCAGGTCTCCTGCTCGGGCGGGCGTCTCACCGTCAAGACCCCCAGGAAGCGGTCCCTGTTCGGCAGGCCGGGCACCGTCGTCGTGAGCGTCGAACTGCCCGCGGGGTCCGACGTTCGGGGCGCGTCCGCCCTGGGCGGCTTCCTCTGCGAAGGCCCCCTCGGGGACGTGAAGCTCACGACCTCGCTCGGAGATCTCCAGGTGGATGAGGCCGCCCGCGCCGAGCTCAGGACCGACCACGGCGACATCCGGCTGGTCCGCTCCACCGGGGACGCCGAGATCGTCGGATCCGGCCGGGTCGAGGTCGGCGTGGTGGGCGGGGCGGCTGCCGTCAAGAACGGCAACGGTACGACCGGGATCGACGAGGTCGGTGGTGAGCTGAAGGTCAACGCGGCCAACGGCGACATTTCCGTGGGCGTCGCGCACGGCAGCGTCGTCGCCAAGTCCGCCAACGGGCGGATCGAGATCGGCGTCGCCCGTGCGGGGGTCGATGCGACCTCCTCCAACGGGCACATCCGTGTCGGCGATGTGATGCGTGGCCGCATCACTCTGCGTACCTCCGTCGGCGACCTCGAAGTGGGCATCCACGAGGGCACCGCCGCCTGGCTCGACCTGAACCCCAGGTTCGGCACCGTACGCAACTCGCTCGGCGCCGCCGCCGGTCCCGAGGGCTCCGACGAGACCGTCGAGGTGCACGCCCGGAGCGGGGCCGGCGACATCATCGTCCGCCGCGCCTGACCCCGGCCCACGTCCGCCCGCCCCCGCCCGTGTCCGCCTCGCCCGTCACGCCCGGCTCGCCGCCCACGCCCGCCTTGCCGCCTCATCCCCGGCTCACCGCCCACGCCCGACTCACCGCTCACGAAAGGGAACCAGCATGACTGTCATCCGTGCCTCCGCGCCGCTTGCCGAGCAGGCTGCGACGCAGGCGATCACCGCCACCGGACTGCGCAAGTCCTACGGCGACAAGCTCGTGCTCGACGGCATCGACCTGTCGGTGCCCGAGGGCACGGTCTTCTCCCTGCTCGGCCCCAACGGCGCGGGCAAGACCACCGCCGTCAAGATCCTGTCCACCCTCATCACCGCCGATGCCGGCCGGTTGAGCGTCGGCGGCCATGACCCGGCCGTCGATCCCCAGGCCGTGCGCGGCGCGATCGGTGTCACCGGGCAGTTCTCCGCCGTGGACGGCCTGGTCACCGGTGAGGAGAACATGCTGCTGATGGCGGACCTGCACCGTCTTCCGCGCCGGGAGGGCCGACGGGTCGCCGCCGAACTGCTGGAGCGCTTCGACCTCGTGGAGGCGGCGAAGAAGCCGGTAGCGGGCTATTCCGGCGGCATGAAGCGCCGCCTGGACATCGCCATGACGCTGGTCGGCTCCCCGCGGATCATCTTCCTCGACGAGCCGACCACGGGTCTCGACCCGCGTTCCCGTCACACCATGTGGGGGATCATCCGGGAGCTGGTCGCCGGCGGCGTCACCGTCTTCCTCACCACCCAGTACCTGGAGGAGGCCGACGAGTTGGCCGACCGTATCGCCGTGCTCAACGACGGGAGGATCGCCGCCGAGGGCAGTGCCGAGGAGTTGAAGCGGATCGTTCCGGGCGGGCACGTCCGGCTCCGCTTCACCGACCCGGACGCCTACCGGTCCGCCGCCTCCACCCTGCACCAGGCCGCGCGCGAGGACCAGGCGCTGGCATTGCGCCTTCCCAGCGACGGCAGTCAGCGCGAACTGCGCTCCATCCTCGACTGGTTGGACTCGGCCGGGATCGAGGCCGACGAGTTGACCGTCCACACCCCCGACCTCGACGACGTGTTCTTCGCCCTCACCGGATCCGGCGCGCCCGCCCGGAACGGCCAGCCCAAGGAGGCACTCCGATGAGCTCCCTCGCCCTCGCCGTCCGCGACTCGAACACCATGCTGCGCCGCAACCTCCTGCACGCCCGGCGCTACCCCTCCCTCACCCTGAACCTGCTCCTCACACCTGTCATGCTCCTGCTGCTTTTCGTCTACATCTTCGGCGATGTGATGAGCGCGGGTCTCGGCGGCGGGGGCGCCGATCGCGCCGAGTACATCGCCTACATCGTCCCGGGTCTGCTGCTGATGACGGTCGGCTCCACCGTGGTCGGGACCGCTGTCTCCGTCTCCAACGACATGACCGAGGGCATCATCGCCCGCTTCCGCACCATGGCGATCCACCGCGGCTCCGTGCTCGTCGGACATGTCGTCGGCAGCGTGCTGCAGAGCGTTCTGAGCGTGGTCCTGGTGGGCGCCGTCGCCGTGGCCATCGGCTTCCGGCCGACGGACGTCACCGTCCTGGAGTGGCTGGCGGTGTTCGGGCTGCTCGTGCTCTTCGCCTCGGCCCTCACCTGGGTCGCGGTCGGCATGGGCCTGATCAGTCCGAACGCCGAGGCCGCCAGCAACAACGCCCTGCCGATGATCCTGTTGCCTCTCCTGTCCAGCGCCTTCATCCCGGTGGGGACGATGCCGGGCTGGTTCCAACCGATCGCCGAGTACCAGCCGTTCACGCCCGCCATCGAGACCCTGCGCGGCCTGCTGCTCGGCAGCGAGATCGGCCACAACGGCTGGCTGACCGTCGGCTGGAGCCTCGGGCTCGTGGTGCTCGGCTACCTCTGGTCGACCTCGAAGTTCGGCCAGGACCCCAGGTAGCCCACGGGGAGGTGTGGTGAGGGGCCCGGGCCGATTTCTACCGAGGGGTAGGCGGCCCGGGCTCCTTGTTATACCTTGCGTCTAACAAGCGGGTGGGGCATCCGGCCGCTGCCCGGGCAGCAGAGGGCTGTTGTCGTACGCACTCCGCCGCGCCGTGCGCACGCCACCACGTCGTACGCGCGCATCACCACGCTGTACGCCCGCGACAGCACCCTGTACGCGCACAGCAGCCCCCTGTACGCACACATCGCCGCGATCAAGGATCACCGCACTCGACCCAAAGGAGCCGCAGCATGGCCGGCAGCACCGTTCCGTCGAAGGCCCATCCGTCGAAGGTCCAGGACAGTCCCGAGGGTGACGATGTCGCGCGGCGGCTGCTCGGCTCGGCCGCGCAGCTGGCGTACGACCCGGCCACCGAGGTCGACTGGGAGACGCCGCTGGACAAGGAGTTCCACGGCGCGAGCCCCGAGTGGAGCACGCTCTACGGCACGCCGTACTGGCGTGAGTTGACCGAGGCGCAGCGCAAGGAGCTCACCCGGCAGGAGGCGGCCTCGGTCGCCAGCACGGGGATCTGGTTCGAGATGATCCTTCAGCAGATGGTGCTGCGGGACATCTACATGAAGGACCCGGCGGGCGCGGAGTTCCAGTGGGCGCTGACCGAGATAGCCGAGGAGTGCCGCCACTCGATCATGTTCGCGCGCGGCGCGCAGAAGCTCGGGGCCCCGCACTACCGGCCCCGGCGCGGGGTGATGGAGCTGGGCCGGGCATTCAAGACGCTCGCGTTCGGCGAGGCCGCGTACGCGGCGATCCTGGTCGCCGAGGAAGTCCTCGACGTGATGCAGCGGGACTGGATGCGTGACGAGCGGGTGGTGCCGTTCGTCCGCACCATCAACAACATCCATGTGGTGGAGGAGTCCCGGCACATGAAGTTCGCCCGGGAGGAGACCCTCAAGCGGCTGGAGGGCGCGGGGTGGGCGCGGCGGCAGATCAACGCGTTCGTCGTCGCCGTCGCCTCGTACTTCATCGTGACCAGCATGGTGAACCCGGAGGTCTACCGCAGGGCCGGGCTCGACCGGAAGCGTGCGCTGGCCGCCGCGAAGGGCAATGAGCACCACAAGTCGATGATGCGGTCCAGCTGTTCGGGGCTGATGGACTTCCTCGCCTCCGCCCGGCTGCTCACCAAGCCCGCCCTCGCCTTCTACAAGCGCGCGAACCTGATCTGAGCCGGGGACATGACCTACGCCATCACCCAGACCTGCTGCAACGACGCCACGTGTGTGGCCGTGTGCCCGGTCAACTGCATCCATCCGACGCCGGAGGAACGCGCCTTCGGCCGTACGGAGATGCTCCACATCGACCCCCGGGCGTGCATCGACTGCGGGGCCTGCGCGGACGCCTGCCCGGTGGACGCGATCTTCCCGGTGGACGTGCTGCCCGCCGGGCAACGGGAGTACGCGGACATCAACGCCGCCTATTACGAGGGTGCACTTTACGAGGGTGCGCTTTACGAGGGGGAGGAGTCCCCTTCCGCCGGGGCCGGTGTCGACGGGCCCAACTTCCATGTCTGGGGCGAGCCGGTCTTCGAG
Source organism: Streptomyces sp. WZ.A104 (assembly GCF_002382885.1). Classification (GTDB taxonomy): domain Bacteria; phylum Actinomycetota; class Actinomycetes; order Streptomycetales; family Streptomycetaceae; genus Streptomyces. The sequence goes on along the minus strand of NZ_NWVL01000040.1, from coordinate 50,604 downwards.
CGGAGCCTGCCGTCCGACTTCGGGCCGCTGCGGGTGGCCGTCGTGGGCACCGGTCCGGCGGGGATGTACGCCGCTCAGGACCTGCTGCTGCACACCGGTGCGGAGGTGACCCTGATCGACCGGCTGCCGGTGGCGGGCGGCCTGGTCCGGTACGGCGTGGCGCCCGATCACCCCGCGACGAAGAAGGTCGGCGACACCTTCTCCCGTTTCCACAGCCACCCCCGGGTCCGTATGCACCTGGGCATCGAGGTGGGCCGGGACGTCACCGCCGAGGAGCTGGCCGCCCACCACGACGCGGTGATCTACGCGGTCGGCGCGTCCACGGACCGGCGGCTCGGCATCCCGGGCGAGGAGAGCCCCGGCGTGCTGTCCGCGACCTCGTTCGTCGCCTGGTACAACGCCCATCCCGAGGCCGTCGCGCAGAGCGTCGACCTCTCCGCCGAGCGGGTCGTCGTGGTGGGCAACGGCAACGTCGCCCTCGACGTGGCCCGGATTCTGGTCGCCGACCCGGAGACGCTCGCGGCGACCGACATCGCCACCCACGCGCTGGAGGCCCTGCGGGCGAGCCAAGTCCGTGAGGTCGTGGTGCTGGGGCGGCGGGGGCCGGAGGACGCCGCGTACACCCGTTCCGAACTGCTGGCCCTGAAGCACCTGGAGGGCGTGGAGCTGGCCGTGGACGACCACGACCCGCGTACGGCGGCGGCGATCGACGCGGCGGGGGCGGGCGACCGGGCCGGGATGCTGCGGGGGCTGGCCCGGGTACGGACGGATGCCGGGTCCCCCGCGTTCGGTGAAGGGGCGGCCCGGCGCATCGTGCTGCGCTTCCACTCCGAGCCGGTGGAGATCCTTGGCGGCGGTGGCGTGCACGCGGTACGCGTCACGGACGGAGCCGGCGGCGGCGGTGGTGGCGGAGGAGGCATGGCGGACCTGCGCGCCGGGCTGCTGCTGCGGGCCATCGGTTACCGGGGGCTCCCGGTCCCCGGCCTGCCGTTCGACGAGGCCTCGGGCACGGTCCCGCACGAGGGCGGCCGGGTCGCCGGACTGCCCGGCAGCTATGTCGTCGGCTGGATCAAGCGCGGGCCGTCCGGCGGGATCGGTGCCAACCGCACCTGCGCGGCCGAGACGGTCGGCACGCTCCTGGCCGACGCGGTCGCCGGGGCGCTGCCCACGCCCACGGGCGATGCCAAGGCGTTCCGCCGGCTCGCCCGGCAGCGCAACCGCCGCGTCGTGGACGCCCGCGGCCTGGCCGCGATCGACCGCGCCGAACGGGACCGGGGCCGGCGTGCCGGGCGGCCCCGGGTGAAGCTCGCCACCGTGGAGGAACTGGTGGCGACGGCCAAGGCGGGGCGGCTGTCGGGGCTCCGGCGCTGAGCGCTGAGCTCTCAGCGTTTGGGGGCTGGGGGCTGGGGGGCTGGTGGCCGAGGAGGCAGGCTGCTGGCGGGGTGGCCTGGCGGCGATCGCTTCCCGGGCCGTCGCCCGCCCCTCGCGGGCGGGGCAGGGGCGGGCGTCCGTATGCGGATCGTGGGGCCGGTGGTGTACTGGGAGGAGAAGGAGGGCTGCCCATGCGCCGTCTTCGTAGCGTCGCCCGTACTGCCGCCGGTGGCTGTGCCGCCGTCGTACTGAGCCTGGGGTGTGCGGCCGGGCTGTCAGGCGGCCCGGGTGTGGGGACGCAGGACACGGCCCCGTTCCCCGCGGCCGAGTCCAAGGCCCGGGCCCCGTTCCCCGCGGCCGAGTCCATGGCCCCGGCCCCGCCCTCCGCGACCGGGCGCTCGGTGACGGCGCCCGCCTCCGTACCCGCCTCGGTGCCTGCCCCTGTGTCGGCCCCGGCCTCCACCCCCACCCCCGTCCCCGCTGATCGCACCGATCCCCGCACCGCGACCGCCGTCCTCGCGATACCCGCCATCGGTGTCGAGGACCTGGACGTCGTGCCGTACGAGGGGACGACCGACGACCGGCCCGGCAGCCGTATCCAGGACCGGGGCGTCGCCTCCAGCCCGTACGGCGAGGAGGGCGGGGTCGGGCCGGGTGAAGTCGGCAATTACCTGGTCACCGCGCACCGGCTCAGTGCCGGAGGCGTGTTGCGTGATCTGCCGGATCTCGGCAAGGGCGATTCCGTGTACGTGACCGAGGGCGGTACCCGCTACACGTACGAGATCACCGAGACCCGGCAGACCTCCTTCCGCAGCGAGCGGTCGCTCGCCGAGCAGCGGGCCGAGGTGCCGGGCAAGCCCGGTGTCGAGCCGACCCGGGCGATGATCACGATCTCCACCTGCGCGACGCCCGAGGACGACGCGGCCGGGAACTTCTGGCGGGACGCCCTCGGCAACCCCGAGCACCGGATCGACAAGGTGGGCGTGCTGGTGGCGGAGCGGCCGACGCCGTAGCCCGGCGCCGTGGCCCGACGCCGTAGCCCGGCGCCGTGGCCCGACGCCGTGGCCCGACGCCGTGGCCCGGCGTCAGTGGCCCGGCGTCAGTGGCGGCCCGCTATGCGGTCCGCCGTCTTCGCGATCGGGTCGGTGCCGGGGCGCGGAGAGGACGTCTCGCGGCGGTCGGCGGCGCGGTAGGCGGCGTACAGGCCGTGGACGCCGAGCCAGCGGAAGGGTTCCGGTTCCCAGCGTCGGACCTTGTGGTTCACCCAGGGGAGCGTCGTCAGGTCGGTGGTGCCCGCCTGGCCGGAGTCCTGCTGGATCAGGTCGCGCAGGGTGCGGGCGGCGAGGTTGGCCGTGGCGACGCCGGAGCCGACGTAGCCGCCTGCCCAGCCCAGGCCCGTGGACCGGTCCAGGGTGACCGTGGCGCACCAGTCGCGCGGGACGCCGAGGACGCCGGACCAGGCGTGATCGATGCGGACGCCCGCCGTGGTGGGGAAGAGGCGGACCAGCAGGTCGCGGAGGGCGGCGACGGTGGCGGGCCGGGTGCGGCCGTCGTTGTCGGTGGCGGAGCCGTAGCGGTAGGGGCGGCCGCGGCCGCCGATCGCGATGCGGTCGTCGGCGGTGCGCTGGGCGTAGAGGTAGGCGTGGGCCATGTCGCCGAGGGTCTCGCGGCCCTCCCAGCCGATGGTGTCCCAGATATGGGCGGGCAGCGGCTCGGTGGCGATCATGGAGGAGTTCATCGGGAGCCAGGTGCGCTTCTGGCCCTTGAGGCTCGCGGTGAAGCCCTCGGTGCAGCGCAGGATGTACGGGGCGCGGACCGTACCGTACGGGGTGACGGCGTGCTTGGCCTTGATCTCGGTGACGGGCGTCGACTCGTGGATCGTGACGCCGAGCGCCTCCACCGCGTCCGCGAGGCCCTTGACCAGCTTGACCGGGTGCAGCCGGGCGCCGTGCGGGGTCCAGGTGGAGCCGACGGCCCCGGTGACATGGATACGTTCGGCGGTCTCGCGGGCACCGCGCAGGACCCGGTCGCTCTCGCCGAACGCGATCTCGACGCTGTGGAAGTCCTTGAGGCGGGCCAGCTGTGCCGGGGTGTGGGCCACCTCCAGGACACCGCCCTGGTGGATGTCGGCGTCGATCTTCTCCTCGGCGGCCACCCGGACGACCTCGCCGACCGTCTCGTTCATCGCCTTCTGGAGCCGTACGGCGGCGTCGTGGCCGTGCAGCTTCGCGTACCGGTCGCGGCCCGCGATGCCGTTGTAGAGCCAGCCGCCGTTACGGCCGGAGGCCCCGTAACCGCAGAACTTGGCTTCCAGAACGGTGATGTTGAGGAAGGGAACGGCCTTCTTCAGGTAGTACGCCGTCCAGAGCCCGGTGTAGCCGCCGCCGACGATGCAGACGTCGGCGCTCGCGTCGCCGGGGAGGGGCTCGCGCGGGGCGGGGGTGCCCTCCTGCGCGTACCAGAACGATATGCCGCCGTTGACGGTACTGACGGTGCTCATGATGCCCCTGGTGTCCCTGTTCCGGTGTCCGGTACTCACTGATGCCGAGCGTATGTGTGGCGGGACGTTACTGCGCGGGGGGCCGCTGCGTCTCCTGGTCCGTACGGCGGCGGGTCAGCGGGTAGCAGGCGAGGCCGATCAGCACGGCGGTGAAGTGGCCCAGGTCGGTGAACGTGCGGCCCTCGCCGATCAGCGGCACGCCGTAGGCCACCAGGACCGCGAAGGCGTAGGCGTACCGCCAGAGGTGCGGTACGCGGTACGTGAGGACGGCGACGGCCCCGGCCAGCGCGTAACTCACGCCCACGTCCAGGGTGTCGGTGGCCGACGGCGGGGCGTGCCCGTACCGGATCGCCCAGGCCAGGACGCCCTCGCTGACGAGGGTCGCCAGTACGTGCGCGAGGACCACGACCGTCAGCCAGCGCAGGGTGCCGAGCCAGTGTTCGGCGGTGGCGTGGAAGACGGTGAACAGCACGGCGTACGGGAGCCAGCGGCCGCCGTCGATCCACAGCGCGCTGGAGATCAGGACGCGGAGGGGGTTCCGCGAGAGCTCGTGCAGGTTGGTGGAACGGTCCCGCAGGAATTCGTCCTCGAAGGCGGGCGACATCTGCCGCAGGACGACGGCCGTGACGAAGAGGATGCCCAGCCAGATGTACGTGCCGGGGGCGGTGGCGATCCAGTGGCGGACGGCGGCCGCGGCTGTGGACCGGGGGCTGCGGGTGCCGGGGGCGCGAGGGCGGTTTCCCGGCTGTTCTCGGGGCATGGCCCGATTGACGCATGCGCCTGGGATCGGGGGTGTGATCGACATTCCCGAAGAAATGATCGACACCCGGTCCACGTACAACGGAGCCGCCTGGCGGGCTTTGGTCGCCGGGTTGCCGGGCCTTGCCGCGCGGTGTCTGGAGCGGTGGGGGCTGCGGCCGGACGGGCCGTCGACGTACTGCGGGTGCGCGTTGGCGCTGCCGGTGGTGCGGGAGGCGGACGGGCGGCGGCCGTTGTCGGGCGAGGGCGAGGGCGAGGGCGAGGGTGAGGGTGAGGGTGAGCGGAAATGGACAGGGCCGATACGCAGTTCGGGGGCTGCTTACGCTGACCCCATGATTCGTACCGCTACGCCTGATGACATCCCCGTCCTGTACGCCCTGGTGCGTGAACTCGCCGATTACGAGAAGGCCCTCGACGAGGTGGTGGCCTCCGAGGAACAGCTGAGGGAGGCGCTGTTCGGCGAGCGGCCCGCCGCGTACGCGCACGTGGCGACGGCCGACGACGGGGGCGACGGGGGCGACGGGGGTGATGGCGGTGACCGTGGTGATCGTGGTGATGGCGAGGTGGTCGGCTTCGCCCTGTGGTTCCTGAACTTCTCCACCTGGCGCGGGGTGCACGGCATCTACCTGGAGGACCTGTACGTCCGCCCGGAGCGACGCGGCGGCGGACACGGCAGGGCGCTGCTGGCGGAGTTGGCGCGGATCTGCGTGGAGCGGGGGTACGAGCGGCTGGAGTGGTCGGTGCTCGACTGGAACGCCCCGTCCATCGCGTTCTACGAGTCGCTGGGCGCACGGCCGCAGGACGAGTGGACGACGTACCGGCTGACGGACGGGGCGTTGGCGAGGCTGGGCGCCGCCGAGGACACTCCCCGGTCCTAGCCGGGCCGGAAACCCGACCCGGCCCCAGCCCCCGTCTCACAGCTCCAGGATCACCTTGCCGATCGTGCCCCGGGTCTCCAGCGGGTGGTGGGAGGCGGCCGCTTCGGCGAGGGGGATCCCTGGACGGCGGGGCGCAGCAGGGTGGACGGGGGCCGTCGGCGGTCCTGGCCCGGCCGCCCGGGGGCCGGTGGCCCTCGTACAGAGTGACCCGCGCACCGGGCTCGGCGGCGGTGACCGCGGCGGTGAGTCCGGCGAGCCCGCCGCCGATGACGTGGATGTGGTCCATAGCTGGAACGCCTTCGACCCTTCGCCTCTTGGATGATGCGACGCGTCGTCGGTGGTGTGACGGATCGGGGGAGGCGGCGCGTGACACGGTCTGCGGGGGCGTTGTCAGTGGTGTGCGTCACGATGGGGGCATGGCAGCGAGTACGGGCAGGACGGCCGGGACCAACAAGGGCAAGAAGGACGGCATCGCGGCGGCGCGGCGGCCGGAGGTGCGCCTTCCCCCGCTCGTTCCGTACGACGGGGAGGGCCTGGAGCCGGACGGCGACTACGACGGGGTGCGGTTCGCCGGGGTGGACCTGGCGGACGCTTCGGGGCCGGGTGCGCGGTTCATGGACTGCGCGCTGGAGGGCTGCGGCCTCGACCGTACGGAGCTGGTGCGGGCCCGCTTCATCGACTCGGTCCTGACCGGTGTACGGGGCGTGGGCACCGATCTCGCGGGGGCGTCGCTGCGGGACGTGGAGGTGGTGGACGCACGCCTGGGCGGGGTTCAGCTGCACGGGGCGGTGCTGGAGCGGGTGGTGATCCGGGGCGGGAAGATCGACTACCTGAATCTGCGCAAGGCCCGGCTGAAGGACGTCGTCTTCGAGGGGTGCGTGCTCTCCGAGCCGGACTTCGGGGACGCGCGGCTGGTCCGGGTCGAGTTCCGGGAGTGCGTGCTGAAGCGGGCGGACTTCAGCGCGGTGCGGATGGAGTCGGTGGACCTGCGGACGGTGGCCGAACTGGACATCGCGCGGGGCGTGGAGCGGTTGGCGGGTGCGGTGATCAGCCCGGCGCAGTTGATGGAGCTGGCACCGGCGTTCGCGGCGCAGATCGGGGTGCGGGTGGAGGCGTGAGGGAGGCGGGGGGGGGAGGTCATCCCGTACGGGGCAGTACGGGATACCTGGTTACCGGTAACCAGTTACGGGTTTCGGGTTTCGGGCGAGGGAGGCACGAGGCGCGTATGAGTGAGGGCGCGAGGGACGTACGAGGCAGATACGGGTCGCCTCGGTTCTCTTGCCGGCTCACACACGGGGGAAGCGGGCCTGGAGGTCCCAGATCACGGGGTTGTCGGCGAGGCCCTCGTGCATGTCGGCCAGATCGGCGATCAGGTCGTGCAGGAAGTCGCGCGCCTCGCGGCGCAGGAGGGAGTGGCTGAAGGTGAGCGGGGGCTCGTCGCCGGGCATCCAGTCCGCCTCGACGTCGACCCAGCCGAAGCGACGCTCGAAGATCATGACGTCCGAGGACTCGGTGAAGTCCAGCTCCGCGTACTGCCGCCGGTGCGAGCGGTTGCCGCGCGGGTCCTGGTCGATCTGCTCGACGATGTCGCACAGCGCCCACGCGAAGTCGAGCACCGGCACCCATCCCCAGGCTGTGGACACCTCGCGGTCCGCCTTGGTGTCCGCGAGGTAGACGTCGCCGGAGAACAGATCGTGGCGCAGCGCGCGGACGTCCGCGCGGCGGTAGTCGGTCTGCGGGGGGTCGGGGAAGCGACGGGAGAGGGAGTAGCCGATGTCGAGCACGGATCGATGGTGTCATGCCCGGTCACCGGGGCTGACACGATCGGGTGAGGGCGCAGGTTCTTCTTCGCGGTGTTCAGCGTGGCCTGGGCGGCCTTGGTGGCGGCAGCCACGGTCAGGTGCGTGGTCTGCCGGAGGCTGCGACGCGGATTGTCGTGGTGTCGTGACCGGCGGAGCAGGTGAACTGGGCGGTGCGAAGCTCTCGCCGAGGCGCTCCGGGCCACGGACGCCGATGCCGCAGCGGTCTTCGCCGAATTCACCGAGGCGGGTCTGGGAGCCACCCCGGCCCGTGAGATCTGGAGGAACCTGATGGGCACTGGGCTGAGTCACTTCCGGGGCTTCGTCGCCGAATCCTTCCGCGACGAAGGTCGTGTGGAAAGCCGGGCCGAGGACATTCTGCGGATTCTCGCGGTGCGCGGTGTGGAGGTGCCGGACGCGGCACGGCAGCGCATCACCACGTGTACCGACCTTGCGGTGCTCGACGTGTGGTTCGAGCGGGCGGTCACCACATCGAGTGTCGACGCCTTGTTCGACGAGAGCTGATCCGAAGGCCGGTTCGAGAGCCGACCTTCGACGATCAGAACGAGGCCGCCGGCCGAGCCCTACGGCAGCAGACGCTGTTCCTTCGCGACCGATACCGCGCCCGCGCGGGTGTCGACGCCGAGCTTGTCGTAGATCCGGCCCAGGTGGGTCTTGACCGTGGCCTCGCTGATGAACAGGGCGCGGGCGATGTCGCGGTTGCCGAGGCCCTGGGAGAGCTGGGCGAGGATGTCGCGTTCCCGGTCGGTGAGGCTGGGGCGGGGGCTGCGCATCCGGGCCATGACGCGGCTGGCGACGGGGGCCGAGAGCGTGGTGCGGCCCTGGGCCGCGGACCGGATAGCGGCGAACAGTTCCTCGGGGCGTTCGGCCTTCAGCAGGTAGCCGGTGGCGCCGGCCTCGATGGCGCGGGTGATGTCGGCGTCGGTGTCGTACGTGGTCAGAACCAGGACGTGGACGGTGCCGTCGGCGGCGATGCGGCGGGTCGCCTCGACGCCGTCGATGCCCTCGCCGAGCTGGAGGTCCATGAGGACGACGTCCGGGGTGAGCCGGGCGGCGAGCACCACGGCCTCCTCGCCGCTGCCCGCCTCGCCGACGACCTCGATGTCCGGTTCGCTGCCGAGGAGGGCGAGCAGTCCGGCGCGCACGACCACGTGGTCGTCGCAGAGCAGGATGCGTACGGGAGTTGTCGGGCGGCTGGTCATGAGGGCTCCTCCGGGGCGCTGGGGGCCGGGGCCGTGGTGAGGGGGACCTCGGCCGAGAGCACCGTGCCCTCGCCCGGCGCCGACTCGATCGTGAGCGTTCCGCCGAGCTGGTGCACTCGGGCCCGCATCGCCGGGAGGCCGTGGCCGCGGACGGTGGGGGTGCCGTGTGCGCCTGCGGGCTCCACGGTGAAGCCGCGGCCGTTGTCGGCGATGTCCAGGACCACCCGGTCGTCCAGGTGGGTCAGGGTCAGGCCGGCGGCGGTCGCCCCGGAGTGCTCCCCCACATTGGCCAGGGCCCCTTGGGCGATGCGCAGCAGGGCGGACTGCACCCGGTCCGGCAGGGGGGTGTGCGGAGTGCCCTCCACGTGGCACCGGACGGTCAGGGCGCCCTGGGCCTGCGCCGTCTCGCGGGCCGCCAGCGCGTGCAGCGCCGCCTCCAGGCCGCCGCCCTCCGCGAGGTCGGCCGGGGCCAGGTCGTGGACGAAGCGGCGGGCCTCGGCGAGGTTGCGTTCGGCGATACCCGTGGCGGTACGGACATGGCGGCGGGCGGCGTCCGGGTCGGCGGTCCAGGTGCGGTCGGCGGCCTGGAGCAGCATCTGCTGGCTGGACAGGCCCTGCGCGAGGGTGTCGTGGATCTCCATGGAGAGCCGCTGGCGTTCGGCGAGGGTGCCCTCGCGGCGCTCGGTGGCGGCGAGTTCGCGCCGGGTGCGCAGCAGGTCGTCGATCAGCTCGCGCTGGCGTGCGGCCAGTTCCCGTTGGCGTACCGCCTGGCGCTGCATATGGACGAAGACGGCGGTCGCTACGGCGGCCACGGCGGGCGGGGCGAGTACCAGGTTCGGGTCGAACCCGGTCGCCAGGCGCAGTTGCGCGGCGACGACGAACGCCGTGAGCAGGGCGACGAGCGCGAGTGCCGCACGCGGCGGCAGGATGCGCAGCCCCGTGTAGAAGAGCGGCACCGCGCACCACGCGAAGCTCGGCGCGAGCACGACCAGCACCATCCAGACGACGACGAGGACCCCGAGCCAGGTGAGCCGGCGCGGGGTGGGGCGCGAGCCGAGGACCGGGCCGAGGAGGTAGAGCGCCGCGAGGGTGATGGAGAGAGCGATGATCCACGGGGTGCGGGCCTCGCCGGGGTGCCGCATCAGGAAGCGGGTCAGCGAGGCGCCGAGCAGCAGGAAGAACGCGGCGTGCATGAGGAGCGCGAGCCAGCGGGCGTCGGGGTCCGGGCCGGTGGGGACGTTCTCCTCCGCGCTGTGCGGATGGGGGTCGCCCCTGTCCGGGCCGTGCGGACGGTGGGCACCCTTCCCCGCGGCGTGCGGACGGTGGGCACCCTTCCCCGCGGCGTGCGGACGGTGGGCACCCTTCCCCGCGGCGTGCGGACGGGGGGCACTCTTCTCCGCGTTGTGCGGACGGGGGTCACCCCTTTCCAAGTCGTGCGGACGGGGGGCACCCTTCTCCCCCTCGTGCGCACCGGAGCCACCCCTCTCCGCGTCGCGCGGACCGCTTGGGTGGTGCACCTCATACCTCGCGTTCCCTGTGTCGCCGCCCCTGTTGACCTGCGCAGATCCCTCCATGGTGGCCCGGTCCGACCACCCCCGCATCAACCGATCGGCTGATGGGGACGTCAGCCGTCCCGCGCGCCGCTTCCAGCCGGTACGTCGACCGTACGGGGCCGGATCCGTCGGGAGGATCGATACCAGAGCGAAACGCCCGGCCCGCTCGTACGAACCACCGGGCCGCCCCGGAAACCATCAAGGAGCCACCATGAAGAAGCTGTCGCTGCGTACCCGTGTCGTCACCGGTGCCGTTGTCGTCGCCGCTCTCGGGGCCGGGACGTTCGGCGCGATGTCCGCGAGCGCCTCCTCCCCGGCTGCCGCCCCCGCCGCCGCGGTCAAGGCCGACACGAAGAACCGCAACCTCCAGCAGACCACGCACCTGACCGTGGCTGCCGCCACCAAGGCCGCCCAGGCCACGCTGGACGCCGCGAAGAAGGAGAACCAGCGCGTCTCCGTCGCTGTGGTCGACCGCAACGGCAACACCATCGTCACCCTGCGCGGCGACGGCGCGGGCCCGCAGTCCCCCGAGTCCGCCGTGAAGAAGGCGTACACCGCCGTCTCCTGGAACGCCCCCACCTCCGAGCTGGTCAAGCGCCTGGAGCAGGCCCCGAACCTGAAGGACATCCCCGGCACCCTGTTCCTCGGCGGCGGCGCCCCGGTCCAGGCCAAGGGCGCCCCGGTGGCGGGCATCGGCGTGGCCGGCGCGCCCAGCGGCGACCTCGACGAGAAGTTCGCCCGGGCGGGCGTCGCCGCCCTCGCCCGGTAGTCGCGTCCGCACAGGCACAGCCGAGAACGGAGTACCCATGAACGCCCTCGATCACGACCTGCTCACCGCCGCACGCACCGGCGACGCCGAAGGTGCGCGCACCGCGATCGAGGGCGGTGCCCGGGTCGACGTCCGCGACGACGAGCTGCGCACCCCCCTGCTGCTCGCCGTCCACGGTGACCATGTCGAGGTGGCCCGGCTGCTCGTGGCGGCCGGGGCCGACCCGAACGCCCAGGACCGCCGTGAGGACAGCCCCTGGCTGGTCACCGGGGTCACCGGCAGCGTTGCGATGCTGCACGTGCTGCTGCCCGCCGGACCGGACCTGACCCTGCGCAACCGGTTCGGCGGCGTCTCCCTCATCCCTGCCAGCGAACGCGGCCATGTCGCGTACGTACGGGAGGTGCTGCGCGTCACCGACATCGACGTCGACCACGTGAACCGGCTCGGCTGGACCGCCCTGCTGGAGGCGGTGATCCTCGGCGAGGGCGGCCGGGCGCACCAGGAGGTCGTGGAACTGCTGCTCGCGGCCGGGGCGACACGGGATCTGCCCGACGGGGACGGGGTCACCCCGCTCGCCCACGCCGAGCGGCGCGGGTTCGCGGAGCTGGCCGCGCTGCTGCGAGACGCCGCATGACCGCGAAGCGCGGTCCCCGCGCCCGCCGCACAGCCACGGCACCCGTCACCCGCGCCCGCCGCATCACGCTCGCCCTCGTCGCCGCCGCCCTGCTCGCCGGGTGCGCGACCGGCACCACGGAGGCCGCCCCGGACACCTCCGGCACCCCGGCCGGGTCCGCCGCGCCGAGCACCGTGCGCACCCCCGACCCCTCCCGTACCCCCACCGGCCGCACGGCCGACGGGACTCTCCTCGTCGCCGACTTCGGCAGCGACACCGTGACCTTCGTCGACCCGGGGCGCGACGGGTCCGGGGAGGGCGGGGCCCCCATCGCCTCGGTCGAGGTAGGCACCGCCCCCTATGGCCTCGTCGTCGGCGAGGACGGGCGTGCCTGGGTCGCCACCGCCGAGGGCGTCGCGGTCGTGGACACGCGACGGCGGACACGCCTCGCGCTCATCCCGTACGAGACGGAGACCGGACCCGTCACCGCCGGCGAGTACCGGGGCGGCGGCATGGGCATCGCCCTGGCCCCCGGCGGCGAGCACGTCTACGTCGGCGTCAACGTGCCCGACGGCAACGGCACCGTGGAGGTCATCGACACCGAGGCCGGCGAGGTCACCGGCACCGCGCCGGTCGGACGTCGCCCCTTCGACGTGGACGTCTCGCCGGACGGCCGTGAGGTGTACGCCACCGATCACGACTCCTTCGACGTCACGGCGGTGGACGCGGACACACTCAGGACCCGGCGCATGGAAGTCGCCCCGTACGGCACCGAGGGCGGGCTCGGCTCCTGGCTCAAGCCGCACTACGCCGTCGTACGCCCCGCGGACGGCAAGCTGCTGCTGCCCTTCGAGGGGGAGCGGCTCGCGGTCCTCGACCCGCGCACCGGCGAGGTGACGGTCGAGCGGATGACCGCCAACACCCACCAGCACGGCGCGGCCCTCACCCCCGACGGCACTCTCCTCGTCGTCGGCACCGGCCCGATCGGCTCGGACGACGAGGGCCCCTCGCTCACCGTCCGCACTCCTGACGGCAAGGAGCGGGTCGTCCCGCTGAAGGGACCGCACGAGGACGTGGCGGTGTCGAAGGACGGCCGGACGGCGTACGTCACCGGCGGCTTCACCCGCGACGGTTACTGGAACGGGATCACGGTCGTCGACCTGGACGGCATGGAGGACCCGGAGAGCGAACCGGTCCGCCTGACGGCGGGCAACCGGCCCCTCGGTATCGCCGTCCTCTGAGCAGAACCCGCTTCCCTCAGCAGAGGAAGCCGCCTCCCTGAGCCGAAGCCGCCCGCCCGTTCCCCGAGGCGGGCGGCTTCTCCCTGACCCGAACTGATCGACAGGCTTTGGCGGCAGGCCCGCCTAGGATCGACCGGGTGAATCTCCGCCCCCCGGCCCGTACCGCGTCCTTCCTCCTCGCCCTCGCCCTCCTCAGCGCGGGCTGTTCCGGCGGGGTCGAGGGCACGCCGGGCGCGGCCGGGCTGCGCGACCCGTACTTCCCCGGGCTCGGCAACGACGGCTACGACGTCACGCACTACGGCCTGAAGCTCGACGTCGACCCGGCCGCCGACCGGCTGCGCGGCACGGCGACGATCACCGCCCGCGCCACCCAGGACCTGAGCGCGTTCCACCTCGACCTGGCCGGGCTGGACGTCGAGAGCGCGACCGTCGCGGGTCGGCCGGCTGCCGTGAACCGGGCGGGCAAGGAGATGACGCTGCGTCCGGCGGGGGCGGTGGAACACCGGTTGCACAAGGGGCGCACGTTCACCACTGTTGTGCGCTACTCCGGATCTCCGGAGACCCTCACCGACGCGGACGGTGAGAAGGAGGGCTGGCTGCGGACGGCGGACGGTGCGGTGGCCCTCGGCGAGCCGACCGGCTCCATGGCCTGGTTCCCCGGCAACCACCACCCGAGCGACAAGGCCGTGTACGACATCGAGATCACCGTGCCCGAGGCGCTGACCGCCGTCTCCAACGGGGAGTTGGTGTCCCGGCGTACGGAAGGCGGCCGTACCGCCTTCCGCTGGCGGACCGCCGAGCCCATGGCGAGCTATCTGGCGACGGTGGCCGTGGGCCGGTTCGCCACGGAGGAGTCGGTGACGCCTGACGGCATCCGGCTGTTCACCGCCGTGGATCCGGAGTCGGCGGCGGCGAGCGAGGACGTGCTGGGGCGGATTCCGGCGGTGCTGAAGTGGTCGGCCGGGAAGTTCGGCCCGTACCCCTTCGCCTCCGCCGGGGCGATCGTCGAGCGGACGGGTGACTCGACGTACGCCCTGGAGACCCAGAACCGGCCCGTCTTCCCAGGCCCGCCCGACACCGCTCTCCTCGTCCACGAGCTGGCCCACCAGTGGTTCGGGAACTCCGTCACCCCCGCGACCTGGCGGGACATGTGGCTCAACGAGGGCTTCGCCACGTACGCGGAGTGGCTCTGGGCCGCCGACCACGAGGACGTGCCCGTCGAGGAGAGCTTCGAGGAGGCGTACCGGAACGACGCCAACTGGGCTTTCCCGCCCGCCGATCCGCCGAACGCCGTGGATCTGTCCGATCCGCCGGTGTACGGGCGCGGGGCCATGGTCGTGCACCGCGTCCGGCTCGCCATGGACGACGACCCGGCGTTCTTCGCCCTCGTCAGGGGGTGGACCAAGGCCCACCGGCACGGGAACGCCTCCACCGACGACTTCACCGCGTACGTGGAGGAGGAGACGGGGCAGGATCTGACCGGGCTGTGGGACGCCTGGCTGTACGGCGAAAGCCGGCCGCCCGGGGAGGGCTGACCTGCGCACGCGGGCAGAGGACCCGTCGCGCGCCGGAGCCCCCGGCCGCGCGGTGCGGCCGGGGGCTCGGGTGAAGCCGGTGAAGCTGTTGTGCCCGCTCGGGTCAGAGGTTGACGCCGAAGTCCTGGGCGATGCCGCGCAGGCCCGAGGCGTAACCCTGGCCGACCGCGCGGAACTTCCACTCGGCGCCGTTGCGGTAGAGCTCGCCGAAGACCATGGCGGTCTCGGTGGCGGCGTCCTCGCTCAGGTCGTAGCGGGCGATCTCGGCGCCGCCGGCCTGGTTGAGGATGCGGATGAACGCGTTGCGGACCTGGCCGAAGTTCTGGCTGCGGGTCTCGGCGTCGTAGATGGAGACCGGGAAGACGATCTTGTCCACATCGGCCGGCAGGCCTGCCAGGTTGACGTTGATCTGCTCGTCGTCGCCCTCGCCCTCACCCGTGACGTTGTCACCGGTGTGCACGATGGTCTGGTCCGGCGTCGACTTGTTGTTGAAGAAGACGAAGTGGCCGTCGGAGAAGACCTTCCCCGCCGGGTTGACCGCGATCGCCGAGGCGTCGAGGTCGAAGTCGGTGCCGGTGGTGGTACGGACGTCCCAGCCGAGGCCGACCGTGACGGCGGTCAGGCCCGGTGCCTCCTTGGTGAGCGAGACGTTGCCGCCCTTGGACAGGCTTACTGCCATGGGAAGTCCCTTTCCTCGTCGTGTGCGGGCTTCGTGCCATCACGAAGCTACCGTCATCCGTCATAACGCAAGCAGCAGACCACGAGGTTCCTGTTCGCTTTACTTTCTTTGCCGAACTTCCTCCGGACGGGATCCTGCGGCGAGAACCGGACGGGTTCCGGCGGCAAAAGAAGGTGACGGGCGGGGTGCGGGGAGGGGACCATGGGTGTCATGTCCGGGCCCTATGTCATCCGCGGTTCGGTCTCCCTCCCGGAGGCCGAGCTCATGTGGCGTTTCTCGCGCTCCTCGGGCCCCGGCGGCCAGCACGTCAACACCAGCGACTCGCAGGTGGAGCTGCGCTTCGACCTGGCGGCGACCGACGCGCTCCCCGATGTGTGGAAGGCGCGGGCGCTGGAGCGGCTCGCGGGCAGGCTGGTGGGCGGAGTCGTCTCCGTACGGGCGTCCGAGCACCGCTCCCAGTGGCGCAACCGCGAGACGGCCGCCGTGCGGCTCGCCGCGCTGCTGGCCGAGGCCACGGCGCCGCCGCCCAAGCCGCGCATCAAGCGGAAGATCCCGCGCGGGATCAACGAGCGCAGGCTGCGCGAGAAGAAGCAGCGCGGCGACACGAAGCGCGGCCGCTCGGGCCGCGACTGGTAGCCCGGTCGGGCCCGTCAGCCCAGCTGTCGGTAGCGCCCCTTGAAGTACGTCAGCGGGTCCCCGTCCGGGCTCGGCAGCTCCGCCGTCAGCACCCGCCCGATCACCAGGGTGTGGTCCCCGGCCGCCACCCGCTGCTCGGTCCGGCACTCCAGCGTCGCCAGCGCCCCGCCGATCAGCGGCGCGTGCGTCACCTCGCCGCGTACGTACGCGATGTCCTCGAACAACAGCCGGTCGCTGATCCGGCCCTTCATGGCGAACCGGCCCGCGATGTGCCGCTGGCTCGCCGCCAGGACGGAGACCGCCCACAGCGGCTGCTCGTCGAGGAGGTCGTCCATCCTGGAGCCGTTGCGCAGGCTCACCATCACCAGGGGCGGGTCCAGGGACACGGACATGAAGGCGGTCGCCGTCATACCGACGTCCTCGCCCCGGCCGTCCGCGTCGAGGGGCGGTTCCTGGGCGGTGACCAGCACCACCCCGGCGGCCAGCCGCGCGAGTGCGGCGCGGAACTCGTCGTTGCTCACTCCCTCAGCATGGGGGATGGGCTCGGGGCGCGGGGTGGGGGGTTTCGTCTGGAGCACACCGGAACGCTAGCCGTGGCGGCCGGACGACCGCATCGGGCCAAGGGACCAAGCCGGTCCTAGGACTCCGGGACGGGCCCCGGACGGGCCCCCGGGACGCGCTCATGAACGGACCCTGAATAGATCCTGAACGGGATCGGAACGACAGTTGTCGTTCCGGGTCACTGGCAACCCATGATCATCTATTGTGACTTGAGTCACAGAGTCCATTTTCTGCTGACCCTGTGTACCGGGTGCACAGCTCACTGTGATTCAGTGGCGGGGACACTGCAAACAAGTACGTCGATATGAAACCTGGAGTTGCTGTCGAGGTCTCGGGGAGTGCGAGCAATGGAGGCCGAGTCGGAGCCGTATGTCCGCCTTGCGACCATGCGGCAGCTGCATCAGGCCGTCGCTGATCTCAACACGGCGCGGAGCCTGGCGGACACGCTTCAGTCCGTGGCCGACGGCATCGTCACGGGCCTCGGCTACGAGCTGGGCTGCGTCAACCTGGTCCGGCCCGACGGCGACCTCGTCATCGCCGCCTTCGCGGGCAACGCCGCCGCCGAAGCCCTCATCACCGGCCGCGTCGGCTCCCGCACCTCCTGGGAGCGCCGTCTCTCCATGGGCGAGGCCTGGGACGACCTCCGGTTCATCCCGCACACCGAGGGCTGGGTCCTCCTCGACGACGACGTGCCGCAGTGGCACACCGAGGGTCCCGAGCCCAGGTTCGAGGACGAGTGGCATCCGCTGGACCGGCTCTACGCCCCGATGTACGCATCCGGCGGCGGCCGGGACCTCCTCGGTGTCATATCCGTCGACCGGCCGCGCAACGGGCGCCGCCCCGGAGCGTGGGGGCGCGAGGCGCTCCAGATGTACGCGTCCCAGGCCGCCATCGCGATCAGCAACGCCCGGCTGCGGGCCAACATGCAGCGCGCCCTGGTCAGACTCGAACGCGAACAGCAGGCGCTGCGGGCCAGCGAGGAGTCGTTCCGGCAGGCCTTCGAGTACGCGCCCAGCGGGATGGCCATCGCGGAGATGGGCGGCGACCAGCAGGGCAGGCTGCTGCGGACCAACGACGCCCTGTGCCGGCTGCTCGGCCGCCCGGCCTCCGTCATGCGCCGCTACTCCTTCGCCGACCTGGTCCACCCCGAGGACATCGGCACCCTGCTGCGTACCTCCGCCGAGGGCGGCCGGGCCGAGCTGCGGCTGAGCCGCCGTGACGGCACGTACCTCTGGGTCTCCCTGCGTAACTCGGTGGTCGCGGACGCCGCCGACGGGCCGCGCTTCCTGCTCACCCATGTCGAGGACATCGAGGAGCGCAAGCGCCACGAACTGAACCTCGCGCACCGCGCCTCGCACGACGCGCTGACCGGGCTGCCCAACAGCGCCGAGCTGAAGTCGCGGCTCAGCGCCCGGCTCTGTGGGCGTCCGCACTCCCCGGCCGCGACCGCGATCGAGGCGCTGGACGCGGCGTACGGGGACGTCGAGTCGTCCCTCACCCACGGCTACCGCGCCGACGGGTACGAAGGGGAGGCGCTGCCCGGCGGTCCCTACGACCACCATGTGCACGCGGTGGCCCCCGACCCGGAGCACGACGACGGGACGAAGGGGCTCGCGGTGCTCTTCTGCGACCTCGACGGCTTCAAGTCCATCAACGACCGTTTCGGACATCACACCGGTGACGCGGTCCTCATCGAGGTGGCCCGGCGGCTGACCACCTGTGTCCGGGACGGTGACACCGTCGCCCGGCTCGGGGGTGACGAATTCGTCGTTCTCGCCGACGGCCTCGGATCGGCGGACGCCGCTGACCTGGCCGTACGCCTGCGGAATGCCATCATTCCGCCCATAAGGGTCGACGGTCGCGCCGTTCGGGTCGGGGCGAGTTTCGGCATCGGCTGGGCCGAGTGCGGGATGACCGTGGAAGAGGTCCTGCGCTCCGCCGACCAGCGGATGTACGTGGAGAAACGGTCCCGGTCGAAGGTTCACCGCAGGGCCGGCTGACGTTCACGGCCCCGTTCCTCCCCTACCCCGTACCGGCTTTCCCGGCCCCGTCCCGGCCCATGATCGCAATTCGGGCCCTGCTCCGTTCGAGGTAGGCTCGGCCGGTCGGCGACGGCTGGCGACATGGTGAGGAGTGACCCAGGGATGACGGCCGGGAACAACGGCGCGAGCAAGCCCGAGGACGACGATCCGTTCGGCTATCTGTACGCGGACGGACAGGCGGCAGGCGCCCAGGCGCCCGGCCAGGGCGGCTACGGCTATCCGGGTCCGGCCGCGCAGCCGGGCGTGCCCAGAACGTCGTACAACCAGGTGCGGGCCGTCGGTGAGCGCCAGTACGGGCAGCAGGCGCCTGCGCAGGCGCCCCCGCAGCAGGGGTACGGCTACCCGCCCCAGCAGCAGTACGGCCAGCCCGCGCAGCAGTACAACCGGCCGAACCCGCAGTACGCGGCCCCCGAGACCTACCCCGGCGGCGCGCCCGCCGGGCAGCACCCGGCCCAGGGCGGTCACGGCGGCCCCGGCCGCGGCGGCCCGAACACCAAGGCGCTCCTGATCGCGGCGGTCGCCGTGGTCGCGGTCGTCCTCATCGGCATCGGCGCGGCCCTGCTCACGGGCGACGACGGTGACAAGGACGACAAGAGCAACGAGGCCTCCTCCTCGCAGGGCTCCGCGGGCCAGGTCGAGGAGTCGAAGAAGCCGGAGGAGAAGCCCGAGCCGACCCCGACCCCCGTCGAGCTCCCGAAGCAGGACGCGGCGACGCTGACGCTGGGCGGCACGGCCTCCCTGGACAACACGGTCAAGGGTGCCAAGGGCGCGAACGGGAACTACATCAACCTCAACGAGGTCGGCCGCTCGGCGACCTGGACGGTCGAGGTTCCCGAGGCCGGCGCGTACACCCTGTACGTGACCTACGGCGTGCCCGGCAAGGACGCGAAGACGACCCTGACCGTCAACGCGCAGGAGCCCCGCTCCATCAACATGAAGAACTTCGCGAAGGCCGCCGAGGGCGATCTGGAGAAGGGCTGGACGAACACGTACGCGTACGTCCAGCTCGACAAGGGCTCCAACACCCTCAAGCTGTCGTGCGAGACGGGCGACGAGTGCGACGCCAACCTCGACCAGCTTGAGCTGAAGTCGGGCCACATCAAATAGCGGCAGCCGCCAAGAAGAACGGCTGACCGCCACCCGCCGTACCGACGCCCTGATCGCCGCCCAGGTGGTCAGGGCGTCGGCGTGTGCGGCTCCACGCGTACGCGCGGCAGCAGTTCCACGTAGGCCGCCGCGTCGAACTCCCCGGCCGTCGGGGCGAGCACCGTCGCCGTCGACAGGGCCACCGCGCGGGCCAGGCGCTGCGGCCAGTCCAGCCCCTCGGCCAGGGCGGACAGCAGACCGGCCACCGCGGAGTCGCCCGCTCCGGTCGGGTTGCCGCGCACCGGGGCGGGCGGGGCGGCCCGCCAGGTGCCCTCGGGGGTGACGGCGAGCACGCCCTCCGGGCCCAGGGAGGCGATCACCGCGTGGGCCCCGCGGCGGCGTGCGTCCCCGGCGGCGCGCAGCGGCTCGCGGGCGCCGGTCAGCCGGGCCAGCTCCTCCGCGTTCGGCTTGACCAGGTCGGGGCGGGCGGCGATGCCCCGGCGCAGGGGTTCGCCGCTGGTGTCCAGGAGGACGGGCACGGCGGCGGCGCGGGCGGCCCGGACCAGCTCGGCGTAGGCGCCGACGTGGATGCCGGGCGGCAGGGAGCCGCACAGCGCGACCGCGTCGGCCTCCGCGAGGAGCTCCTCGTACGTCCGCACGAAAGCGGCCCATTCCGCGGGGCTCACCTGCGGTCCGGGCTCGTTGAGCTGGGTGGTGTCACCGGTCGAGCGGTCGGTGACGGCGAGCGTGCGGCGGGTGTTCCCGGCGACCGGGACGAGCGCGTCGCGCGGTGGGAGCGGGGCGAGCAGGGAGCGCAGGACGTCTCCGGTGGGGCCTCCGGCGAAGCCGGTGACGACGGCCTCGTGGCCGAGCGCGCCGAGGACCCGGGCGACGTTGAGGCCTTTGCCGCCGGGGCGTTCGATGACCTCGCCGACCCGGTGGCTGCTGTGCGGGACGAGCGCGTCGACGGTGTACGTCACGTCCAGCGCGGTGTTCAGAGTGACGGTCAGGATCACCTCTGCCGGTCCCTCCCTCGGGTGCATGGCCCCAGTGGTGCGCGCCTCGCTGCGGCACGCGCTTCTGATGATCATGTCAAAACGATGGCGGTCGGCCCAGTGCCGGGCGCCGACCGCCATCGCTTCGTTACCCGTCGGCCTGGTCAGGCTAGGCGGACTAGTCCGACTTGGGCTCGACGATCCACTCGCCCTGCCGCATGACGCCCTTGAGGACGAAGTCCTCGTCGAGGACGACCAGGTCGGCGTCCTTGCCCGGGTCCAGCGAACCGACCCGGTCGTAGACGCCGAGCAGCCGCGCGGGGTTGGCGGAGATGGACCGGACGACGTCCTCGACGGGGATCTCGTCGATGGTGACGGCCCGCCGGAACGCGGTGTCCAGGGTGAGCGTGGAGCCCGCGATCGAGCCGCCCTCCACCAGCCGGGCCACACCGTCGGTGACCTCGACCGCGAGCGGGCCGAGCTGGTACTCGCCGTCGCCGAAGCCCGCCGCGTCCATCGCGTCGGTGATCAGCGCGACCCGGCCCGCGCCCTTGTGGCGGTAGGCCAGCTCCAGGACCGCCGGGTGCAGGTGGGTGCCGTCGTTGATCAGCTCGACCGTGATCCGGTCGTCCTCCAGGAGGGCGGCGATCGGGCCGGGCTCGCGGTGGGCGAGCGGCGGCATCGCGTTGAACAGGTGCGTGGCGACGGTCGCGCCCGCGTCGATGGCCTCGACGGTCTGCTCGTACGTCGCGTCCGTGTGGCCGATGGCCGCGATGACCCCGTGCTCGGCGAGGAGCCGCACCGAGTCGATGCCGCCGGGCAGCTCGGTGGCCAGGGTGAACATCCGGGCGGTGCCGCGGGCCGCGTCCAGCAGCTTGCGGACCTCGGCCGGGTCCGGGTCGCGCAGCAGCGCCTCGCTGTGGGCGCCCTTGCGGCACGGCGAGATGAAAGGGCCCTCGAAGTGGATTCCGGCCAGGTCGCCCTGCTCGACCAGTTCGGACAGGACGCCCGCGCGCCGGGCGAGGAAGTCCATCTCGCCGGTGACGGTGGAGGCGACCAGGGTGGTGGTGCCGTGCTCGCGGTGCGTACGGATGCCGGTGAGGACCTCGTCAACGGTGCCGGAGGTGAAGGAGGCCCCGCCGCCGCCGTGGTTGTGCATGTCCACGAAGCCGGGGACCACCCAGTGGCCGGAGAGGTCGACGGTCCGGGCGCCCTCCGGCGCGGAGCCGGCGATCCGGGTGCCCTCGACGGTCACCCGGCCGTCCTCGACGGTGCCGGTGGGGAGCACCACCCGGGCGCCGGCGAGAACGGTGCTGTCTGCTGCGCGTCCGGCCATCAGGCGGAAACCTCCGTGGAGAGTAGATCCCAGGCGAGCAGCCCCGCGCCCAGGCATCCGGCGGTGTCCCCGAGGGCCGCCGGGACGATGTGGGGCAGCTTCTGGAACGTGACGCGTTCCTCGACGGCCGCACGCAGTGGTGTGAACAAGGTTTCCCCGGCCTCGGCGAGCCCGCCACCGATGATGATTTTGCGGGGGTCCAGCAGGGTGAGCGCGGTGACGAGGCCCGAGGTGAGCGCGTCGACGGCGTTGTGCCAGACCTCGACCGCCGCCGGGTCGCCCGACTCGACGGCCTTCGCGCAGTCCGCGGCGTCCGCCTCGGGGTCCCCGGAGGCGGTGGCCCAGGCCCGGCTCACGGCGGACGCGGAGGCCAGGGTCTCCAGACAGCCGCGCTGGCCGCAGCCGCATTCCGGGCCGTCCGGGCGGACCACGATGTGCCCGATCTCGCCCGCGTACCCGTGGGCACCCGCCTCGATGGCGCCCGCGATGCCGATGGCCCCGGCGATCCCGGTGCCCAGCGGGACGAACAGGAAGCGGTCCGCGCCGCGCCCGGCGCCGATGCGGCCCTCGGCGAGCCCGCCGGTACGGACGTCGTGGCCGAGGGCGACCGGGATGCCGCCGAGCCGCTCACCGAGCAGGGCGCGCAGCGGTACGTCGCGCCAGCCCAGGTTCGCCGCGTAGACCGCGATCCCCTGCTCGGCGTCGACGATGCCGGGTACGGCGACGCCCGCGGCGACGGCGCTCTGGCCGAAGTGTTCCTCGCCGTGGGCGCGAAGCTCCGCGGCGAATCCGAGGATGGTCTCGACGACCGCGTCGGCGCCGCGCTTCCGGCCGGTGGCCCGCCGCGCCTGGTGGAGCAGCGTGCCGTCGGCCCCGACCAGTGCGGCCTTCATTCCGGTGCCGCCCACATCGAGGGCGATGACATGTCTCACGGAAGACAGTTTCGCCCGCCGACTCCAAAAGGTCTAGTCCACTAGCACTGTTTGTTGCGCATCCATACAAAATGATGGACGAGTGAAGGCGGGGCTTTTTGTGCCGTAAAGCGACGAAATGGAAACCAGGATCGGGGGGAATCCGGACCAAAGGTCTGGACCAAGATACGGGGTGCGGGTCCCCGACTGCCAGTAACCGTGCGCCAGTTGTGGCCTCCAGAGCCCGTATACGTTGCCGAAGCGATACTCCGATGGTGTAGACCGCCGCCTCGGCGATGGGGGAAAATCGCAGTTCATCCGGACGGTGCCAGGACAGCTGGCGGTGCCGCGACCGACAGGAACGGCCGTGGGCGACGCCAGGAGCACCGCCCGTGAGCAAGGCGATCAACGAGGATGGGCGAGGCTGTGCAGCGGCGCTTTTTGGGTCTGACCGCGGTGGTGGCCGCGCTGGGAATGACGGCAACGTTGTCTGCCTGTGGCGGCGGTGAGAGCGAATCGGGCGACGTGACCCTGAAGCTGGTCGCCGCCGACTACGGCACCGGCCCGGCCAACAGCTCCGAGAAGTACTGGAGCGGGGTCGCGGCGGGCTTCGAGGAGGAGCACCCCGGCATCAAGGTCGATGTCACCGTCCTCTCCTGGAAGGACGTCGACCGCGAGGTCGCCGAGATGGTCAAGGCCGGCAAGGCCCCGGACATCGCCCAGATCGGCGCGTACGCCGACTACGCCAAGGACGGCAAGCTCTACACCGCCGACGAGACGCTCGCCATCCGCACCACGGCGAACTTCCTTCCCTCGCTCACCGACGCCGGCCGGGTCGACGGCACCCTCTACGGGATGCCCTTCGTCGCCAGCACCCGGCTGCTCTTCTACAACGAGAAGCTCTTCGACCAGGCGGGCCTGGACGCCCCCGAGACCTGGGACGACATCGCCGCCGGCGCCGCCGCGCTCAAGGCGAAGGGCGTCGACTACCCCTTCGCCCTG
This sequence comes from Streptomyces sp. WZ.A104, assembly GCF_002382885.1. GTDB lineage: Bacteria > Actinomycetota > Actinomycetes > Streptomycetales > Streptomycetaceae > Streptomyces. The sequence goes on along the minus strand of NZ_NWVL01000040.1, from coordinate 27,115 downwards.
CCGCTCGGGCAGGAGGAGGCCCAGGCCGAGACCCTCATGTGGCTGCTCAGCGGTGGCGGCGGCTACACGGACGAGGTCGGCGCGTACGACATCGACTCGGCCGCGAACATCAACACCTTCCGCTGGCTCCGGGACAACCTGGTCGGCAAGGGCCTCACCGGCCCCGTCGCACCGGCCAAGCTCGACCGGGCCAAGGCGTTCGAGGCGTTCACCGAGGGCAAGGTCGGCATGCTCAACGGCCACCCCACGCTGATGGACGAGGCCGAGGCCAAGGGCGTCAAGGTCGGCATGGTCCCGCTGCCCGGCGCCGACGGGCCGACCACGGGCTCCATGGGCGTCGCCGACTGGATGATGGGCTTCAAGCAGAACGGTCACCGCAAGGAGATCGGCAAGTTCCTCGACTACGCCTACACCGACGAGAACGTCCTCGCCTTCGCCGAGGAGTACGACCTGCTCCCGGTCACGGGCAGCGCCTCCGCCGCGATGGAGTCGGACAAGAAGCACAAGAAGCTGCACGAGTTCCTGGCGGCCCTGCCGAACTCGACGCTGCCCCCCTTCGGCAAGACGTCCTGGGCCACGGTCAGCGACGCGGTCAAGAGGAAGATCGGCGAGGCGGTCGCCCCGGGCAGCAACCCCGAGAGCGTGCTCGGCGGGATATCCGCCGAGGCGACGCAGGCGGAGGCGGCGGAGTAGTCGGTCGGTGTCGTTGTCGGGGGTGGGCGTTAGGTTGGTTGATATGACCGCCCCCGACAACGACAACCGCGGCACCGAGCCCGGTCCCGGTTCCGCTGCGCTGTCCGTACGGGAGAGGGCACTGCTCGCCCTGGAGCGGCGGTCCTGGGCAGGGCCGGGCGCCAAGGAGCGGGCGATCCGGGAGGAGCTCGCGATCTCGCCGGTCCGCTACTACCAGCTGCTGAACGCGCTGATCGACGACGAGCGGGCCCTGCGGGAGGACCCGGTCACGGTGAACAGGCTGCGGCGCGTGCGCGACGCGAGACGCGGCCGCCGCTGACCGGGCCGGAGGCCCCGCCGCTGACGCGGTCGGAGAGTCTTCGGCACCAAGACCTGGATACTCGACGCGGCGCCGGACACCGCCGAGGGCGCCACCTCGCTGTACGTCTCCGCGTTCAACCTCTCCATCGAGCTCGGCGCGCTCATCGGCGGCCTGGCGGTCAACGGCATCGGTACGACGAGCGTGCTGTGGATCGGCGCGGCCCTGACGGCCCTGGCGCTGCTGGCCGTGGGCGGGACCCGCCGCACAGGTTGAAGATCAAGTGAGCCAACGTGTTTTCGCTTCCGTCATCGGAAGGGAGGTCGCCACCCGCCGCACGGCGTTAGGGTCGCAGCATGGGCAGCCACTCCGCACACCTGCCGACCCCGACCACCCCGGCCGGCCGCGAGGGCCTGAGCGCCGTCCTCGCCCGCCCCGACCGCGCGGTCATCGCCCTCGACTTCGACGGCACGCTCGCCGACATCGTCCCGGACCCCGAGCAGGCCCGGGCCCACCCCGGCGCGGTGCCCGCGCTCGCCGCGCTCGCGCCGAAGGTCGCCTCCATCGCCGTGATCACCGGCCGCCCGGCGGGCGTCGCGGTGCGCCACGGCGGCTTCGCGGGCGTCCCCGGCCTGGAGCACCTCGTCGTTCTCGGACATTACGGCGCCGAGCGCTGGGACGCCGTGACCGGCACCGTCCACGCCCCCGCCCCGCACCCCGGCGTCAGCGCCGTGCGCGCCGAACTACCCGGCGTACTCCACGAGTTCGGCGCCTGGCGCGGCACCTGGATCGAGGAGAAGGGGCAGGCCGTCGCCGTCCACACCCGGCGAGCCAAGGACCCGCAGGCGGCCTTCGAAGCGCTGCGCGGCCCCCTGGGCGAGCTGGCCGCGCGGCACGGGCTGATCGTCGAACCCGGCCGCCTGGTACTGGAGTTGAGGCCGCCGGGCATGGACAAGGGCGTCGCCCTGGCGGACTACGTGACGGAGCTGGACGCCGAGTCCGTGGTGTACGCGGGCGACGACCTCGGGGACCTCGCCGCGTTCGCCGCGGTGGAGAAGCTGCGGTCGGGGGGCCCGGACGGCATCCCCGGCCTGCTGGTGTGCAGCGGCAGCGCCGAGGTGCCCGAACTGGCCGAGCGCGCCGACCTGTCGGTGCCGGGCCCGGCCGCCGTGGTCGCGTTCCTGGCGGCGCTGGCCGAGCGGCTGTAGGCGGAGGGCCCCGGCCGGGCGTCAGGCCTTCGCGGTCACGAGCAGCGTGCCGAGAGCGGCTCGGTCCGGGTTCGGCAGCACCTCCGTGCGGACGGCCGCGAAGCCGTGCCGTTTGAGGATGTCCGCCCACTGCCCGGGCCCGTACTGCCAGCGCAGCACCGTGAGGTCGGTCTCGCGGCCCTTCAGCCACTTGCCGCCCATCCGCTGGGCCCCGTACTGCCCGGTCACCGGCTCGCGATGCGAGAAGCCGAAGACGCCGCCCGGCGCGAGGCGCGCGGCGACGCGCGGGAACAGCTGCTCGGGATCGGCGAACCAGACCGCCCCCCATGTCGAGTAGACGGCTTCGTACTCCCTTGGATCGTCGTCCAGGAAGGTGCACACGTCGGCAAGAACGAATGTCAGACCCGGTTCGTCGGCCCAGAAGGCACGGGCGCGGTCGACCTGTACGGCCGAGAAGTCGACGGCGGTCACCTCGACCCCGGCGCGGGCGAGGAAGGCGGCGTTCTCGCCCTCCGCCGGCCCCAGGTCCAGGGCGGTCGCCGGGCTGCCCAGGAGTTCGGCACCCGGCCCTTCCTCGTCGAGGCCGGTCCAGCTGAACCGGTCGGCCGCAGGACGGGGCTGGGGACCCTCGCCTCGGTGTGGCTTGTACTTGTCCCAGTATTCGGCGGGGGTACTGGGGGCGGCGCTGAGCATCGCTTCTCCGGAATGGCGCGGTGACGGTTGCTGGCGGGGGCCGCCAAGCTACTCGCGTCGCCCCTGTGTCGTGGGCGAATGCCGTGACTTGCTCGGGAATAGGCAAAGTGGTGCCCGGGGGTGCACGAGGCACCCCCGGGCGGTAGTCGGGTACCGGGTCAGTGGCAGTTCGAGCCGGGCGAACACGGCCCGCACTTGGCGTAGTCGGCCTCCCACAGCTTCCAGTCCACCTCGAACCCGTTGTCCGCGATGATCTGGGCGGTGCGCTCCACGGAGCCGTCGTACTTGAACGCGATCTCCGGGATGTGCTCCAGGAACCGGCCGTCGAAGTGCTCGGCGCAGAACTCCCGGTAGTTGCGGGTGTCCAGGATGAAGACGTGCACGGCGATGTCGACGATGCGGCCGCAGCACATCTCCAGGCCTCGGCCCCACTTCTCCATGGCAGTGACCAGGTACGACACGGCCGCGTGGAACAGCGGGGTCGCCATCACCTCGTCGAAGGGGTTGTCGCGCATGAGCAGGGCGATCTCGCGCTCCCACACTTCCGGCTTGACGAAGGTGCGGGGGTCACGGAACTCGGGGGCCTCGGCGGCCTCCGGCTCGATGGCCAGCAGGGTCATGGTCGTGCTCCTCTCGATCAGTGTTTCGAGTGGTGCAGGGTGGGGCGGGCCCGGATGAGGTGGAGTCGGGGGCGACTCCACCGGGCCTGCCCCGTTCGCCGAACACCTGCCCTATGGGCAGGCCGGCGAGTCCGGGGGGCATACCTGGGGCGGCCACTGCCGCACCGCAGCCGCGTAACGGAACAGCGAGTCAGTGGACTTGGCCAGCAGCCGCATGTTCGCTGCCGGGTCGGTGACCGGGTCGAGGGCTACCGCGCGGGCGTGACGAACGGTGTTTACGGCGATGTCCTTCGCACGGCTGTCGCCCAGGCCGTCGGCGTACGTGTCGGCGGGGTCCGCCAGGACGCCGATGTAGCCGCGCAGCCGCTGCCGCAGCGAGTCGGCCGCCTCGCCTGTCGGTCTGGTCTGCGCGAGGGCGAGCGCGAGGCTGACGTCCGCCACAACGTCGGCACTCGTGAACTGCGTCTTGTCGGAAGTGTGCACGAACTGATCACCGTTCTCCGTTGCTGTCCTGTCACTTCGGTGTGATGTCCAGTCAACGGCTGTTCACAGTGCGTGAGTAGGTGCCAGGCTGTAGGCCCGTGTAGGCCCGTGTAGGCCCGTGTAGGCCAGCGCGAGGGGCGGCCCGCACGCCGCGCCGGTGACCACGGAAAGGGGCTGAGGTGTCCAACACCCCGACGGTCGGTGAGCTGATCCGGCAGGCGTACGAGGTGCGCGGCTGGGGTCCGACGAAGCTCGCCCGTGAACTCGGCATCGCCGAAGGCCGTGGCCCTGACGGACTGGACCGGCAGTCGGTACGGCGATGGGTGGCGGGCGGTCGCACGCCGAAGTACTGGCTGCCGTACCTGGTCGGGGTTCTGGACCTGGACCCGGCCTTACTGGAGGCAGCGCAATCCGCCCGGCCGGAACCGGGAGCGGCGGATACCGTGGCGTCCGTAGTCGAGTTGGGAAGGAGCGACGTGCTTCGGCGGAACTTCCTGGCAGCGTCCAGCGCCTACGCGCTGAACGCTCTTGGCCTGCCGGACCCGGAGGGCATACAGCGGCGGGTGAACCGGGCCAGTGGTGTGCGCGTGGGCATGGGCGAGGTCGACGCCGTGCGGTCCATGTCGAAGGCCCTCGGTGACACGGCGGCCGAGCTGGGCGGTGGTCACGCCCGCCACCTGGTCGTGCGCTACCTGACAGAGGACGTCGACCGGTGGCTGAACGGCTCGTACAACGAGGCGACCGGCCGGGCTCTGTACGCGGCGACGTCGCAGCTCGTACACCTGGCCGGGTGGATGGCCCAGGACGAGGGCAATCAGGGCATGGCTCAGCGGTACTACGGGCACGCGTTCGCGCTCGCGGCTGAGGCCGGCGACCCGGAGTTGTCCGCGACGGCGCTGCGCGGATTGGCCGTGCAGGCGATCGATCTGGGCCCGAAGTTCGGGGCGGTCGCTTTGCGGCTGTCCGAGCGGTGCGTGCAGGAGGCGAAGACGATCGACGACCCGAGGGCGGTGTCTTACTACCAGACCACCCTGGCTGACGCGGCAGCTCTCGACGGGGACCGCCGTATGGCGGGGCAGGCACTCGCCGCCTCGCAGACCGCGATCGAGCGGAACCCCGGGCATCCGCCCGGCGAGTCGTGGGCGTCGCACTTCAGCATCGGCCGGTGGGCCCACCATTCTGGGATGATCCTCTCCCGGCTCGGCGACCTGGACGGCGCGGCCGGGCATCTGGAGCAGGCGCTCGACATCCACGGCCTGGACCGGCGCAGGAGCCGGGCGATCGTCCTCGCGGACCTCGGGAAGGTGCGCCTGCGGCAGGGTGACCTCGACGCGGCCCTGTCCACGTGGACGGAGTTCCTGGACTGCGCAGACGGTGTCCGGTCGGTGAAGATCGCCGAGGCCGCCGAGGACATGAGCACCCGCCTGGACCGCTACCGCAGCGTGGCCGAGGTCGACGCCCTCGTCCAGCGCGCCGAGCACCTGCTGACACCCCAGCCCTGACCTGCGACGACTGCCTCCCCTTGTGGCCCCGTGTGGACCTCAGCCCACGAGAGTCAGCCACGATGACGGGGGCGGCCGGACGGGCTTCCGTCACGTGTGCCAAGGGCGGCCGGGCGAGGCCTCGGCACCGGCACGTGCGCCTCACCCCTCCCGAAGCGCCTCCAGCTGGTCCAGGAACCACCGCTGCGGCGGCAGTGCGGTCGCGGCCTCCGCCAGCCGCTTCGTGCGGCCCGTCCGCTCCTCGGAGCCCATCGACAGGGCCTCGTGCAGTGCCTCCGCCGTGCCCACCACGTCGTACGGGTTCACCACGATCGCGTCCTCGCCCAGTTCCTCGTACGCCCCCGCCTCCCGCGACAGCACCAGCGCGCAGCCGTGGTCGGAGACGACGGGGACCTCCTTGGCGACCAGGTTCATGCCGTCGCGGATCGGGTTGACCAGCGCCACGTCCGCCAGCCGGTAGGCGGCCAGCGAGCGGGCGAAGTCGTCCTTGACGTGGAGGACCACCGGCGTCCAGCTCTCCGTCCCGTACGCCCCGTTGATCTCCGTGGCCAGGGACTGCACCGCGGCCGTGTAGTCCCGGTACACCGCGAGGTCCTGGCGGGAGGGGTAGGCGAAGGCGATGTGCACGACTCGCTCGCGCCATTCCGGGTGGGCGTCCAGCAGGGCCCGGTACGCGTGCAGGCCGCGCACGATGTTCTTGGACAGCTCCGTGCGGTCCACCCGGACGATGGTCTTCCGGCCCTCGCCGATCTGCTCGCGCAGCGCCGCCATCCGGTCGTCCACGTCCGGTTCCCGGGACCGCCGCCGCAGGAAGTCGGCGTCGGCCCCCAGCCCGTGCACCCCGATCCGGGTGCCGCCGGTCCCGCCGAGGAACTCCGTACAGCAGCCGATGAACGCGTCCGCCCAGCGGCGGGTCAGGAACGCGGCCCGGTCCGCGCCGAGGATGCCGCGCAGCAGCTGCTCGGCGATGTCGTCGGGCAGCAGCCGGAAGTAGTCGACGGGCGCCCACGGGGTGTGCGAGAAGTGGCCGATCCTCAGGTCGGGGCGCAGTTCGCGGAGCATCCCGGGGACCAGTGCCAGGTGGTAGTCCTGGACGAGGACCGCCGCCCCGGGGCCGGCCTCCTCGGCGAGCGCCCGGGCGAAGGCCCGGTTGTACGTCTCGTACGAGGCCCACCGGCGGCGGAACTCCGCGTCGAAGACCGGCTCGACGGGGGTCTGGTAGAGCAGGTGGTGGACGAACCACAGCACGGAGTTGGCGATGCCGTTGTACGCGTCGGCGTGCACCTCGGCGTCGATGTCCAGCATCCGGACGCCCGGCTCACCGACCCCGCGTCGCACGGCCTCGCGGTCGCCGTCGCCGAGGGCCGCGCAGACCCACAGCTTGTCGTCCACGGCGCTCAGCCCGGAGACGAGGCCGCCGCCGCCGCGCCTGGCGTCGAGCGTCCCGTCCTCACCGAGCGTGTACGAGACCGGGCCGCGGTTGGACGCGACGAGAACCTGGGCAGTCGAGTTGGGTGCGTGCTCGGAGACCATGTAGCGGAACCTAGCCCGTTACGGAAGCCGCCAAACGCCTCGGCCCGCACACCGCCCGGCGAACCTCTTCATGCCGCGTGGCGCTCCGCGTACTCCGCGATCTCCCGCATCGGCGGCCGCTCCTCCGTGTCCACCGCATGGGTGTGCGGCACGAACCCCTCCGCGCTGCGTTCGAACTGGGTCAGCGCGGGCCGCACCAGATGGCCCCGGGAGAGCCGCAGCTGCGCCGTGCGGTAGATCGCCGCCGCCATCCGGCCCAGCGCCTGCCCGTCCTGGTGGCGGTGGACGCGCACCCCGACGTCGACCTGGCCCAGCGCGTCCAGGCCCACGGTGTGCAGCGCGTCCACCAGCAGCCCCAGCTCCACCCCGTAACCGACCGGGAACGGCAGCCGCTCCAGCAGCGAGCGCCGCACTGCGTACTCCCCGCCCAGCGGCTGTACGAATCCGGCCAGCTGCGGCCAGTGCAGATTGAGCAGCGGCCGGGCCACCAGCTCGGTGACCCGGCCGCCCTGACCTGCGCTGTTGCCGAGCGGACGGTCGTACATCGCCTTGACGAACTGGACGGCGGGGTCGGTCAGCAGCGGTCCGACCGTCCCCGAGACGAAGTCCGCCGAGAAGTCCTTCAGGTCGGCGTCGACGAAGCAGACGATCTCGCCGCTGGTCACCAGGAGCGACCGCCACAGCACCTCGCCCTTGCCGGGCAGGGCCGGGATACGGGGGAGGATCGCGTCCCGGTGGACCACTCGGGCGCCCGCCGCCCGGGCGACGGCGGCGGTGGCGTCGGTGGAGCCGGAGTCGATCACCACGAGCTCGTCGACCAGCCGGACCTTCTCCATCAGCTCGCGCCGGATCGTCGTCACGATCGCCCCGACCGTGGCCTCCTCGTTCAGTGCGGGCAGCACCACGCTCACCGACGTGCGGTGGGGGTCGGCGGCCCGGGCGTCGGTGAGCCGGTCCAGCGGGCGGTCGTCGCACGACCAGGAACGCCTGGTCAGCCAGCGCTCCACCTCTTCGAGCACGGTCGGCACTCCCTGTGTGTGATCCATCTCGCGGTTCGGACGACTATCTCAACGGTCCGGTGCTTCGGTTACAGTCTTGAACAACGCGGATGACCGTCGCATGTCGGGGTCACACCGCACATAAACGCCTGGATCGAAGATCCAGCGCCATAGAGCTCATCCAGAGGGACTGAGGGAACGGCCCGTTGAAGTCCCGGCAACCCTCCTACCGACCGCGAGGTCACGGTGGGGAAGGTGCCAATTCCGTCTTGTGGCGAAATGCGTCGCGAGGAAGATGAGGAGAAAGGGCCTCCGCCATCATGGCTGTTCAGACAGTTGCAGGTAACGCCGCCACCCCCGGCACCACCACCACTACGCCTTCCGTGGACCTCGGTCCCGCCGCGGCGCTTTCCTGCCGCGAGTGCGGCGAGCGTTTCGAGCTCGGCCCCCTTTTCGCCTGTGCGTCCTGTTTCGGGCCGCTGGAAGTGGCGTACGACCTGCCCGCCGGTTCCCCCGAGGAGCTGAAGGCGCGCATCGAGGCCGGTCCGGACAACATCTGGCGCTACGCCCCGCTGCTGCCGGTCCCCGCCGACGTCGCGCAGAAGCCCAACCTCAACCCCGGCTTCACCAAGCTGGTCAAGGCCGACAACCTCGCCCGTGAGCTGGGCGTCACCGGCGGCCTGTACGTGAAGGACGACTCCGGCAACCCGACGCACTCCTTCAAGGACCGCGTCGTCGCGATCGCCGTCGAGGCCGCCCGCGCCTTCGGTTTCACCACCCTCTCCTGCTCCTCCACGGGCAACCTGGCCGGGGCCGTCGGTGCCGCCGCCGCCCGCGCGGGACTGCGCTCCTGCGTGTTCATCCCGCACGACCTGGAGCAGGGCAAGGTCGTCATGGCCGCGGTGTACGGCGGTGAACTGGTCGGCATCGAGGGCAATTACGACGACGTCAACCGCTTCTGCTCCGAGCTCATCGGCGATCCGCTCGGCGAGGGCTGGGGCTTCGTCAACGTCAACCTCCGCCCGTACTACGGCGAGGGCTCCAAGACCCTGGCGTACGAGATCTGCGAACAGCTCGGCTGGCGGCTGCCCGACCAGATCGTCATCCCGATCGCGTCCGGCTCCCAGCTGACGAAGATCGACAAGGGGCTCCAGGAGCTCATCAAGCTCGGCCTGGTCGAGGACAGGCCGTACAAGATCTTCGGAGCCCAGGCCGAGGGCTGCTCCCCGGTCTCCGCCGCCTTCAAGGCCGGTCACGACGTCGTGCGGCCCCAGAAGCCGAACACCATCGCCAAGTCCCTGGCCATCGGCAACCCGGCGGACGGCCCGTACGTCCTGGACATCGCCCGCCGTACCGGCGGCGCGGTGGAGGACGTCACCGACGAGCAGGTCGTCGACGCGATCAAGCTGCTGGCCCGCACCGAGGGCATCTTCGGCGAGACGGCGGGCGGGGTGACGCTCGGCGTGACGAAGAAGCTCATCGAGGCCGGCGTCATCGACCCGGCGCTCACCACCGTCGTGGTCAACACCGGAGACGGACTCAAGACGCTCGACGCGGTCTCCGCGACCTCGCAGGCCACGGCGACGATCAAGCCGAGCCTGGACGCGTTCCGCACCGCGGGCCTCGGCTCCGCCTGACCACCCCAGAACGAAGGAAGAAGGGCACCACCATGAGCGTCAAGGTCCGCATCCCCACCATCCTCCGTACGTACACGGGCGGCCAGGCCGAGGTCACGGCGGAGGGCGCGAAGCTCTCCGAGGTCATCGAGTCCCTGGAGAAGGACCACCCCGGCATCGCCGCCCGCGTCCTGGACGACCAGGGCAAGCTGCGCCGCTTCGTCAACGTGTACGTCAACGACGACGACGTGCGCTTCGAGGGCGGCCTGGACGCGGCCACGCCCGACGGTGCAGGTGTCTCGATCATCCCGGCCGTGGCCGGCGGCTGCTGACGCCGCAGCACCCGCAGCACCCGCAGTTGCCCCCTCCGCGAGAGAAGCGGAGGGGGCAATTCTGCATGGTTGAGCGGGGTACAGTTGGGGAAGCCTCCTTCGCTGCCCGTGCCGCCCGCACATATGAGAATGCGCCCGGACCGATAAGAAGCAGCCAAAGTACGTGAACCTCTTGAGGCATAAGTGGCCTTTGCCTGGCCCGACTTGCCCGTAATTTTCAGCAATCCCGCATATTCGGGCGTTCGGCCGCGCCCAGAATTCTCGTCCGATTGACCTGTTGCAGAGGGCAGTTGGACAGATACATTCAGCCGCGGTCGACGCGCTACGGCGCCGCACACCCTCTCCTGTCGGAGGGTGAGTTCTGACCCGGGCCCGCGAAGTGCGGTCCTGTGCAAGGGCCAGTAATAGGGGAGTTAGGCATGGCTCAGGGCACCGTCAAGTGGTTCAACGCGGAGAAGGGGTACGGCTTCATCGCGGTCGACGGTGGTGCGGATGTTTTCGTCCACTACAGCGCGATCCAGATGGACGGGTACCGCACCCTCGAAGAGGGTCAGCGAGTTGAATTCGAGATCTCGCAGGGCCAGAAGGGGCCCCAGGCCGACATGGTCAAGCTCGCCGTCGGCTGAGCTCGGCGCGGTCGTCCGACGACACCACTCACGCACGAAGGGCCCGGCCCCCGGATCAGGGGGATCGGGCCCTTCGCGCGTGCCGGGTCCGGGGCGGACGGCGCGATCGCTGTCCGGATCCGGTCCGCTGTCCGGTCCATATTCGACCAGGGACGCTTGCACTCGCAGGGGTCGAGTGCTAATCATTGGCGTTAGCACTCTCCAGGTGAGAGTGACAGAACTTGGACCGGGCCGGTGAGGCCCGCAGGCGCGGTGGGGCAAGGAACCACCACGCACGCAGGCCGTCCGTCGCGGGCGCCTCTCGGTCCGGAGAAATCCACCCCTGTCCGGGAGGACCACTTCACATGGCCAAGATCATCGCGTTCGACGAGGAGGCACGGCGCGGTCTCGAGCGCGGGATGAACCAGCTCGCCGACGCCGTCAAGGTCACCCTCGGCCCCAAGGGCCGTAACGTCGTCCTCGAGAAGAAGTGGGGCGCGCCCACGATCACCAACGATGGTGTTTCCATCGCCAAGGAGATCGAGCTCGAGGACCCGTACGAGAAGATCGGTGCGGAGCTGGTCAAGGAGGTCGCCAAGAAGACGGACGACGTCGCCGGCGACGGTACGACCACCGCCACCGTTCTGGCCCAGGCTCTCGTCCGCGAGGGCCTGCGCAACGTCGCCGCAGGCGCCAACCCGATGGCGCTCAAGCGGGGCATCGAGAAGGCCGTCGAGGCCGTCTCCGCCGCCCTGCTGGAGCAGGCCAAGGACGTGGAGACCAAGGAGCAGATCGCTTCGACCGCCTCCATCTCCGCCGCCGACACCGAGATCGGCGCGAAGATCGCCGAGGCGATGGACAAGGTCGGCAAGGAAGGCGTCATCACCGTCGAGGAGTCCCAGACCTTCGGTCTGGAGCTGGAGCTCACCGAGGGTATGCGCTTCGACAAGGGCTACATCTCGGCGTACTTCGCCACCGACATGGAGCGTATGGAGGCGTCGCTCGACGACCCGTACATCCTGATCGTCAACTCGAAGGTCGGCAGCGTCAAGGACCTGATCCCGCTGCTGGAGAAGGTCATGCAGTCGGGCAAGCCGCTGCTGATCATCGCCGAGGACGTCGAGGGCGAGGCCCTGTCCACCCTGGTCGTCAACAAGATCAAGGGCACCTTCAAGTCCGTCGCCGTCAAGGCCCCGGGCTTCGGTGACCGCCGCAAGGCCATGCTCGCGGACATCGCCATCCTCACCGGTGGCACCGTGATCTCCGAGGAGGTCGGCCTCAAGCTGGAGAACGCCGGGCTCGACCTGCTCGGCCGCGCCCGCAAGGTCGTCATCACCAAGGACGAGACCACGATCGTCGACGGTGCCGGTGACAGCGACCAGGTTCAGGGTCGCGTCAACCAGATCCGTGCCGAGATCGAGAACTCCGACTCGGACTACGACCGCGAGAAGCTCCAGGAGCGCCTGGCGAAGCTCGCGGGCGGCGTGGCCGTCATCAAGGCCGGCGCCGCCACCGAGGTGGAGCTCAAGGAGCGCAAGCACCGCATCGAGGACGCGGTGCGCAACGCCAAGGCCGCCGTCGAGGAGGGCATCGTCGCCGGTGGTGGCGTGGCTCTGCTCCAGGCCTCGGCCGTCTTCGAGAAGCTCGACCTCACGGGTGACGAGGCGACCGGCGCCAACGCCGTGAAGCTCGCGCTGGAGGCCCCGCTCAAGCAGATCGCCGTCAACGGTGGCCTTGAGGGCGGCGTCGTCGTGGAGAAGGTCCGCAACCTGCCGATCGGTCACGGCCTCAACGCCGCGACCGGCGAGTACGTCGACATGATCGCCGAGGGCATTCTCGACCCGGCGAAGGTCACGCGCTCCGCTCTGCAGAACGCCGCGTCCATCGCCGCGCTCTTCCTCACCACCGAGGCCGTCATCGCCGACAAGCCCGAGAAGGCCGGCGCGGCCGCCCCGGGTGGCATGCCGGGCGGTGACATGGACTTCTGATCGGGTCCGGTCCGCCGGTCGATCGAAGTTCCGCGTACGTCCCACAGGGGCGGTATCTCCTTCACCGGAGGTGCCGCCCCTGTGGCGTGTCCCGGGACGGGCTCCGCTGGGACAATGCGGGGACGGTTGTACGGACACGGGGGGCGGGGTGGCCATGGCGGCTGCGCAGGCGGGGAGCGCGGGGAGCAGCGGCCCGGGGCGCACGCGGTGGAGCAGAGGCCGGCTCAAGGGCGCCTCGCTCGTCCTCGTGGGGACGGTCCTGTTCGCGGCGGGGCTGTTCGTCGTGGTGACCGGCACGGGCCTCTCCGGCCTACTCGGCATGCGGGTGGAGACGTTCGGCCGGATCGAGCGCGGACCACGACGGCAGGACCGACCCCGAGACGATCACCGCGACGCAGGTCTTCGACGGCGGACGGTGGTTCGCACACTCGTCGGAGCTCGTCGGCTACGGCATGATCCCGCTGCTGCTGGGCGTCGGAACGGCGGCCTGGGGCGGCTACCGGGTGCGCGAGGCGGGCCGGTGGCGGGCCTGAGCCGACCGTAGGCGCGCTGAGCCCACCGTAGGTGCACTCGAAGCCCACCTGAGGCGCGCTGAGCCCACGGGAGGTGCGCCTGAGGAGGCGGCGCGGCTGTTCGGCATGGCCGAATGCTTACTTGTAGCGCCCAACGCCGTACGACAACACGGGCGCGCCCGGTTCCGTCGATCCCGGTGGCGCGCGGGTCGTCCGTGGTGCAGTCGGGGGCGGGGCCTGTGGACGGCGCGGCCCCGGCTGGTTCTTCCGACACACCCGGCGCTGCCCGCTCTCCGGGCAGCTCACTGCCCGATGCGGCCCCCGCGTACAGCCATTGGTCCAGTCCACTCGGCCGGCAGGGAGTCGTCGATGTGCGACTGCACATGCCGACCGGTCGGTGCCCCGTGCCGTGGTGGGGCGCTCGGGCCCAGGTCTTCGCCGCTCGCGCTATCCGGCCAACTTCGTGCCGTAAGTCGGAATCATGCGTACCGGTTCGGCAGCGGGACATGATGGCTCTGGTGTTCACGTGGTGAACACCAGTCGCATGAACAACTTCAGTTATGCAGACCCAAGTTGGGCATAACGGTCGTCAATCACGCAGAAGGGAAGGTCTCATGAAGCAGCAGAAGAAGGCTTACGTGAAGCCGTCGATGTTCAAGCAGGGCGACTTCTCGAAGAAGACCGCCGGCTACTTCGTCGGCTCGTACAAGGAGTACTGGACCCGGCGCATCGTCTGATCCGCCGGTCCCCTACCCCCGCACTGTGTGAGAACTTCCGGAAGGTGAAGATGCCCGGCCAGCTGCGTGACTACTTCGTCGTCCTGCCGGACAGCGTGGCGGGAGCGGCGGCGGCCGGGCGGCTTCCCGCACCGGGAGTGACCGGGACGGTCCCGCCGGTGGGCGACGCCCTGACCGTCGCCCACCCCTCGGGCCGGCCCTGGGTCGTCGCCCGCCCGCTGGTCCGCAAGGTCAGCCACCTCGCCCGGGGCGGGGACGCCCTCGTCCTCATCGGCCCGGACCGCGTCCCCGACGCCGTGCTCGCCGGGCTCCTGGAGGGCGCCCGGAGCCGGACCGCCCTGGAGGCCCGCCTCGCCCGGCTGCCCGGCCTCTACCACGTGGTCGCCCGGCTCTCCGGGGAGACCTGGGTCCGGGGAACCGCCACCGGACTGCGCCGGATCTACCACGCCCGGCACCCGGACGCCGGAACCATCGCGTCCGACCGCCCCGCCGTCCTGGCCCGCCTGATCGACGCGCCCCTGGACGACGGCGCGCTCGCGCTGCGGCTGCTGGACTTCGTGCCGCACCCCCTGAGCCGGCGCGTCGTGTGGCGGGGCGTCCACGAGACCGGTGCCGGGTACGGCCTGGCCCTGCCCGTCGCAGCACCGGGCACGGCCGCCGTCCCCGGCCCCGCGGAGCACCGCTGGTGGGAGCCGCCGCCGGGCGAACTCTCCCTGGCGGAGGGGGCCCGAAGACTCGGTGACGCGGTCGCCGCCTCCGTACGGGCCCATGTCGGCGGCCTGGACCGGATCAGCTGCGAGCTCTCCGGCGGCATGGACTCCACGGCCCTCACCTTCGCCGCCCGGGAGACCGGCCCGGCGAGCCTGTCCCTGCTGACGGTGGCCGCCCGGGACCGCTACAGCGAGGACGAGACTTGGGCGCGGAGGGCGGTGGAGGCGGCGCGGGGAGCCGAGGCGGCGCCGAAGGGCGTGGCGGGACGGGGAGCCGAGGCGGCGCGGCGAACAGCGGGTGCCTCCGCCCTGGACCACCACCTCATCGCCGCCGACGACGCCCCCTACTTCTACGCCGACCTCGCCGCCACCTCCGCCGAGCTCAACGACGAACCGCTCCCCGTCGCCCCCGGCCGGGCCCGCGCGCACCTGCTCCTGAGCCGCGCCCGCGCCACCGGCTCCCGCTACCATCTCACCGGCTACGGCGGCGACGAACTCTTCCTCGGCCTGCCCCACGCCTACCAGGACCTCTTCCACGGCAACCCCCTCACCGCCTGGAACCACCTCAGCGGCCTGCGCCACCAGCTCGGCTGGCCCCTCCTGCCCACGCTGAAGGCCCTGTTGGGCCGCTCCACGTTCCCCCGCTGGATCGCGGGCGCGGTCAGCACCGAACCCCAGCCCGTAGCCAGGACCCCGCTGCTCTCCTGGGGCGTACGGCAGTCCCTGCGCCCGTGGTTCACGGACCACGGATGCGCCCTGATCACGGAGGAGTTCCGGGCCGCCGCCGAGCACGCCGAGCCGATCGACCCGTGGCGCGGGCGGCATGTGGACATCGACGCCGTACGGATGGGGGCCCGGCACTTCCAGGCGATGGAGGACGTCGGCATGACGATCGGGCTGCCGGTCGCCGCGCCCTTCTACGACGACCGGGTCCTGGAGGCGACCCTCGCCGTCCGGCTGCCGGAGCGGATCAGCCCCTGGCGCTACAAGCCGCTCCTCGCCGAGGCGATGCGCGGGGTGGTGCCGGACGCGCTGCTGGCCCGGACGACGAAGGACCACATGTCCTCCGACGAACACCAGGGGCTGAGTCAACACGCCTCGGAACTCGCGGAGTTGTGGGCGGACTCCCGGCTCGCCGCACACGGCCTGGTCGACTCCCGCCGTCTGCTCCGGCTCGCCGCCGAGCCCTTCTCGCCGGTCCTGGTCGAGCACTCCATCAGCCCGACCGTGGCCGGGGAGACCTGGCTGCGCACGGCGCAGAACGCCTGGCCCGCACTCCATTCCACCACCCCCTCCAGCGAGGCGACCCTGTGAAGCTCAGAAAAGGCATAGCCGTCACGACGACCGAGTACGGCGGCGTCCTCCTCGACGAGAAGGACGGCAGCTACTGGCAGTTGAACGACACCAGCGTCATCGTCGTCGAGACCCTGGCGGCGGGACACGCCCCCGAGGCCGCCGTCGAACGGATCGTCGCCGAGTTCGACGTCGAGCGCGCCGAGGCGGAGTCGGACGTGGCGGAGCTGACCCGGCAGCTCGTCGACGCGAAGATCCTGCGCCCGTGACCACCGAGATGACCATGCCCCGCCGGGGCGCGGCAGCGGGCGGCCCGCGCCTGCGCGCGGCGATCGCCGCCGCGTTCGTCCTGGCCCGGTTCAAGCCCGGCCGCCTGCGCCGGGTGCTGACCCGGTGCAGCAGGGGCGCGCGCCCGGCCTCGTACGCGGAGACGCTGGAGGTGTACGAGGCGGTCGTCGCCACCAGTCGCCGCTGCGCGGGCCGTTACGGCTGTCTGCCGCGCTCGGTCGCCATCGCCCTGGCGTGCAGGATGTCCGGCTTCTGGCCCGACTGGTGCGCGGGGGTCCGGACGGCACCGCCGTTCTCACCGCATGCTTGGGTGCAGGCGGGGGGCCGTACGGTCGGGGAGCAGGCAGAACCGGCGGATCTGCGTCCCTTGATGGTGGTGACGACGGTACGCGAGGGGGTTCCGGGTGAGCGCGGTGGCGGGGGCGACGGGGGCGACGGGGGCGACGGGAGCGGGCGGGCTGCCTGAGCGCGCGGCGGAAACTGCGACGAAACGTCCCCCCGAGGAGGCCCCTGGGACCGAGGAGGCCCCTGGGGTGGAGAGGGACCCTGCGGCCGAGAAGGCCCCCGGCACCGAGAGGGCCCCCGGGGCCGTGCCGGGCCGTTCCCCCCTCCGCCTCCTCCTCGCCCGGGCGCGCCCCCACCGGGGCGTCCTGCTGGGGGCGGGGCTGCTGTCGCTCGCCGGGTCCGGGGCGGGGCTCGCGATGCCGCTGATGGCGAAGCACGCGGTGGACACGTTCGCCGACGGCCGCTCGCCCGCCGGGCCGCTCGTCCTGCTGACCGCACTCGTCCTCGCCGGGGCCTACCTTTCCGCGTACGGGAGCTATCTCATGGCCCGTACGGGGGAGGGCGTCGTGCTCCAGGCGCGCGGCCGACTCGTGGGCCGGATCATGCGGTTGAAGGTCCCGGCGGTGGACCGGCTGACTCCCGGGGACCTCCAGGCGCGGGTCACGAGCGACACGACGCTGCTGAGCACGGTGCTGTCCAGCGGTCTCGTCGAGTCGTTCAACAGCGTTCTGATGCTGCTGGGCACAGTCGCGCTGATGGCGTACATGGACCTGGCGCTGCTCGGCGTGACCCTCGTCGTGATCGTCGCCATCGGGGCCGTAACAGCCTTGCTGATGCCGCGCATCCAGCGGGCGCAGCTCCGCGCGCAGGAGTCCGTGGGCGCGATGGGCGCGGCCCTTGACCGGGTGCTCCAGGCGTTCCGTACGGTCAAGGCGAGCGGGGCGGAGGAGCGGGAGACGGCGGCGGTCGCGGAGGCGGCGCGGCACGCGTACGACCAGGGGGTGTCGGTCGCGAAGTGGTCCTCGGTCTCCGACGTCACGATGACGATGTCGATCCAGCTGGCGTTCCTGGCGGTGCTGGGCGTCGGCGGCGCGCGGGTGGCGTCGGGCTCGCTGGAGATCTCGTCGCTGATCGCGTTCCTGCTCTACCTCTTCTACCTGATGGGCCCGATCGGCGGCCTGGTCGAGGGCTGGACGGGCTTGCAGAGCGGCCTCGCCGCCGTACGGAGGATCGACGAGGTGGAGTCGCTGCCGGGCGAACCGACCACGGGCTCCGGGGGCGTACCGGGGGAGGGCACCCCGCTGGGCGTCACCTTCCAGGACGTGACCTTCGGGTACGGGGACGAGCGCGCCCCGGCCCACAAGGGCGTCACGTTCGACGTACCGACGGGCGGTCTGGTGGCGCTGGTGGGCCCGTCGGGGGCGGGCAAGTCGACGGTGTTCAGCCTCCTGGAGCGGTTCTACGACCACGACGGCGGCACGATCACCGTGGACGGCCGGGACATCCGCGACTGGCCGCTGGCGGAGCTGCGAGCCTCCCTCGCGTACGTGGAACAGGACGCGCCCGTCCTGGCCGGGACGCTGCGGGAGAACCTGCTCTTCGCCGCCCCGGACGCGCGGGAGGAGGCGCTGGCCGAGGCCGTGGCCCGTACCCGGCTGGACACCCTGGTCGCCCGGCTGCCCGACGGCCTGGACACGGCCGTGGGCCACCGGGGCGTCACCCTCTCCGGCGGCGAACGCCAGCGCATCGCCATCGCCCGCGCCCTGCTGCGCCGCCCGCGCCTGTTGTTGCTGGACGAGGTCACCTCGCAGCTGGACGCGGTCAACGAGCAGGCGCTGCGCGATGTCATCCTCGAACTGGCCGCACAGAGCACGGTGCTGGTCATCGCCCACCGCCTGTCGACCGTCCGCCACGCGGACCGCATCGTGGTCCTGGAGGAGGGCCGGGTCCGCACGGCGGGCACACATGAGGAGCTGATCGACTCGGACGACCTCTACCGCGAACTGGCGACGACGCAGCTGGCGGCGGAGGTGCGCTGAGGGTCAGCGGGCGTAGTCCTTGAGTTCCTCGGTGTCCAGGGTGATGGAGACGGGGCGGGGGAGGACGGCGGCGTCACCGTAGTCGTAGGAGTGCTGCTGCCGGTAGCGGCCCTTGTCGGGTTCGCTGTGGACGAGGAGGGTCCCGGACTCGCGGTCGATCAGGAGGTAGACCGGGATGCCCGCTGCGGCGTATCCGTGAGGCTTCTCGTTCCGGTCGCGACGGTCGGTGTCGTGGTCGTGGGAGGTCACTTCCACGGTCATCAGGACGCCCTCGGCAGGTGCCCATTCCCCTTGTCCGGCGAAGTGCCGACGAGGGGCGAGGACACCGTCCGGGCGGGCGCGGCCCTGCCGGTACGCCTCCACCATCAGTCCCTGCTCCGGATGCAGGTCGAGGTCGGGGCGATGCTGCATGCACTGACGCAGCAGCCACATGAAGATGGTTCCGTGGTCGCCGTCGGGCACGGGCTTGACCTCTAGCTTTCCGTTGATGAGCTCAAGCGTCACGGTCTCGGGGGCCGTCCGGGCGAGCTGCTCGAACTCCTCGACGGACATCTGGGCGTGCGGTGCGTGATCGGCGGGGCTGGGGGTCATGGCGTCGCCTCCTCCCCTCCATCGTGCCCCGTCGGATCTGCGGTCGAGCTGCACGGTCATCGGTATGTCCTCTCGGACCGGGGGACCAGGCCCGCCCGGACCGCGTTCATCCGCTCCCGCACGCCGGGCGGCTGCACGGCCCCGGGCGGCCCGGCAGGCGGCTTGGGGGACGGCCCCCGGCAGGGCCGGCAGAGGCCGCCGAGCAGCGCTTCGGGCGGTCCGGGGACTTGGCACTCGCCGCATTCCAGGGTGCGCAGGACGGTCCGGGGGCCCGGCAGGACCCGCTCGGGCGGCAGCTTGTCGCGCAGGCGGCGCTCTACGAGGCGGGCGGGGTGATGCACGGGTACGGGCAGTCCGTCGGTGAGGGCGTGCAGCAGCTCGGCCTCCGTCGCGCCCCGGGCGAACCACTCGCCGACCCGGGGTTCCAGGTGCAGGCAGTCGGCGGCGGACAGCGTCAGCGTCGGGGCCGTACGCCCCAGGGCGGCCAGCAGGATGAACGCCCGGGAGCGGGTGGGCCGTCGGGGTTCGTCCGGCGGGACGTCGCCCCGGATGAAGGCGCTCCACCACGCGTCCTCGCGGGCGGTACGGGAGAAGAAGGTCCGGGTGACCCAGAACATCTGCCTGTCGGTGATCACGCACTCGCTGCCGCGCCGCAGATGCCCGGCGGCCTGGAGCCGGTTGAGGGTGGTGCCCAGGGCGCACTGCCCGTACGGGAGGTGCTTGGCCAGCGTCTTCACGGAGATGTCGGAGCCGTCGGGCAGCCGGTCGATGTACGAGGCGACGGCGGCGTCGCGGGGGAGGAGGTGGGCGAAGTCGCGTTCGGTGCGCGGTCGTTCGCCGGGGGCGCAGCGCTTGCCGTAGCCGGGGTTGGCCATGGGGTGCGGGGGTGAGTGCGGCGTGGTAGGGGCAGCACTAAGGTAGTTGTCAGCCACGGAGGTCTTTTCTGTGATGTGGTCTTCGTTGGTCAGACCCCTGTTCGGTGTTCTCAGCACCGGCGGGGGTCGTCTTTTCTTGTGTCTGGTCCTTCCGCACGCTAGAGCCTGGCGACCGTGCGTCGCAAGTCGGTCACAAACGGTCAACTTCGCTGCCAGGGTGGGTGGGTGGGGGAACTGACCCATCCACCCAATCCTTGTTAAGAGCGCTCGGATCTCACGGCTTGAGCTTCGGGCGGTCCGGTCCGCCGACCGGTGGCCTCGCGGCGTACGGCAGCATCTCCGTATGACGAACACCAGCTTGATACCCGCAACCCTGTCGTTCCGCCGGGCGCAGGAGACCGAGAGTGACCTGACCGAGCTCGTACGCCTCCGGGATGCCGCCGCGCGCTGGCAGATCGCGCACGGGATCGAGCAGTGGAAGCCCGGCGATCTGGGTGCCGATCACTTCCGGGCGAGGCTGCGGGCGGGCGAGGTGTGGATCGCCACCCTCGGGCCGGACGGGCCGAGCGCCGGGGCCTGGGAGCTGTGGTGGGACGACGAGCCCGCCTGGGGCGTGCAGCCCCCGGTCGCGGGCTACGTCCACCGCCTGATGACCGACCGCCGGACCGCCCCGCCCGGCGCGGGCCGCGCGCTGTTGGCCGAGGCCGAGCGCCGGATCGCCGCGTACGGGCGGGAGCTGTGCCGGCTCGACTGCCTGACGTCCAACGACCGGCTCCGCCGCTACTACGAGGACGCGGGGTACGTGGTGGTCGGCGAGCAGGCGGGGAAGAACGGCGACGGGGGGCGGACGTACGGGGTGACGTTGTTGGAGAAGAGGTTGGGCGAGTGAGGGCGTGTTCCCTCCTGGGGCGTGATCGCCCGGGGGCTGGACCTTCCGGGCGTGATCTTCCGGGGGGCTGGGCCTTTCGGGCGTGATCTTCCGGGGGGCTGGGCCTTTCGGGTCCTGTGACGACCGTCACCACCGATTCTTCGTGGGCGGTGTCGACCGGATGACCTGCGACGGGCGTATACCCGGTGAAGCGAAAGACCCGGGAGCGACATTTGACCGTCGAGGAGTTCGAAGAGTTCTACGCCCAGGCGGTCGCGCGTCTCACGGGCCAGCTGTACGTGATGACCGGCGACCTCCAGGAGGCGCAGGACGTCGTGCAGGAAGCGTTCGTCAAGGCGTGGGTCCGGCGCGGGCGGCTGGAGCGTGACGGGCAGCCCGAGGCGTGGATCCGTACGGTCGCGTGGCGTCTGGCGGTGAGCCGTTGGCGTTTCCGGCGGCGGTCGGCAGACGCCTGGGGCCGGGGGAGCGGTGTGCCGGAGCACGTGGCGCCGCCGGACCCGGGGCATGTGGTTCTGGTCGACGCCCTCCGTGAGCTGCCCGCGCAGCAGCGGCGCACGCTGACCCTGCACTACCTGTGCGACCTCACGGTCGAGCAGATCGCCAGGGAGACCGGGCTTTCCGGCAGCACGATCAAGACGCATCTGGTTCGCGGACGGGCGGCGCTCGCCGTCCGTTTGCAGGACCCCCGCCTGGAGGAGGCTCCTGATGTCTGAACCACGGGACCCCGTGGGGGTCGAGGGGTCCGAAGACCCGTTGCGATCGCTGTTCCGGCAGGCGGGGGACTTCGGGCGGGCTCGCTCCGATGCGGCCCCGGCATCCGGCATCACCGAGCGCGGCATGCGGGCGCAGCGACGCCGGATGGCCGCGCTGGCGGTCGGGGTGTGCCTGGTCGTCGGCGGGGGCGGCGCGGCCGCCGCGGGCCTGCTGCCGACGCGGCCCGCCCCGGTCGCCCCCGCCACGAGCCCGTCGCCCAGCTACCCGTCACCCGTACCGTCCGACCGTCAACCGACCGAGCCGCCACCACCGGTGCCCAGCAATACGGTGCCGGGGACGACGACGGGTTCGGAGGGCGGGCCCGCGACGCAGGGGGGCGTGCCGACGACGCGGCCACCTGCGTCGGCTTCACCGACGTCCACGCCGACGACGCGGCCACCTGCGTCGGCTCCACCGACGTCCACGCCGACGACGTCGACGCGGGAGGCGGCGACGCTAGCCCCGTGACCTCTTCCCGTAAGCGCTGACCCTCTTCCTTCCTGTGCCCCGGCGGACTCACCGGGCGATCCTGCACGCCGAGGTGCGTCCGAAAGGTGCCCGATGTTCACACTCTCGCCGGGCCTGAGACCTTCCCCTTCCCCTTCCCCTTCCCCTTCCCCTTCCCCTTCCCCTTCCCCTTCCCCTGCCCCTTCCCCTACCCCTACTCCTACCCCTGCCTCTGCGTGCGTTGTGCCGAGCCGACCCCCCTGGGCCGACCGATTCCGCAGGCTGTCCGCACGCCTGAGCCCGTCCGACCGCAGGGTGCTGTGGCTCTACCTCCTGACCCGAATATCCCTGGGCATCACGGCCCACTTCGCCCGCTGGCTGTTCCCCGCCCGCCCGGGAGACCGGGAGGCGGCCCCGGTCCTCGCCCCCTTCCAGCAGTGGGACGCGAACCACTACCTCCACATAGCGCGCGACGGCTACTTCCCCTCCGGCGCGGGCCCCTGGGTGAGTGGCTGGGACAACCGGGAGGCGTTCTTCCCCGGGTACCCGCTGCTCCTGCGTGCCGTGCACACGGTGGTCCCCGACTGGACGGCGGCCGGGCTGCTGATCTCGTTCGTCGCGGGGGCGGTGGCCGTGCTGGCCCTGGCCCGTATCGCGCGGGCGTACCTGCCGGAGGGCGGGGCCGACCACCGTACGGTCGTCCTCTTCCTGCTCTCTCCCTGCGCGGTGTTCCTGGCCGCCGGGTACACGGAGGCGCTGTTCCTCGCCTTCGCCCTGCCCGCCTGGCTCGCCGCGCTGCGGCACCGGTGGGCTCTCGCGGCCGTTCTGGTGGCGCTGGCGACGACCGTGCGCGTCAGCGGCCTGTTCCTCGCCGCCGCCGTCGCCTTGCTCTTCGTGCTGTCCGCCCGGACCCGCCGGGACTGGCGGGCGGCGGGCTGGACGCTGCTTCCCGCGCTGCCCCCGGCCGCGTACAGCTGGTACCTGCACGCTCACACGGGCGACTGGATGGCGTGGAAGCACGCCCAGGAACGCGGCTGGTACCGGATCTTCCACGCCCCTTGGGAGGCGTGGGCGAACACGTGGCACGCGGCGTTCGACGGCATACATACGACCGGCTACGCGGCGCTGTTCCAGGCGGAGTTGGCGGCGATGCTGGTGGGTCTGGCCCTGGTCGCGTTGCTCGTACGGTACCGCCGCTGGCCGGAGGCGGTGTACGTCGCGCTGAGCCTGTGGGCGCTGGGAACGTCGTACTGGTACACGTCCATCCCCCGCGCGACCCTGCTGTGGTGGCCGTTGTGGATCGGCCTGGCGGCCCTGAGCCTGCGCCGCCCCTGGTTCAGGACGGCGTACCTGTGCGTGGCCGCCCCGCTGACCACACTGGTCGCGCTGACGTTCCTCACGGGGCGGTGGGCGGGGTGAGTCGGTCGAACCCGCCCGTGCGGCTCGGCCGGGTGTGGCGGACATGGACGTCGCGGTGGGCTTCGGCGGGGAATCCCACGCCCCTCAGCCTTCCGCCGGCCCAAGCCGGGCGGTCATCCCCGTTCCAGCCCCCACCCGGCAGTTACCCCCGTTCCAGCCCACCCCGCGCGATCACCTCCGCGTACCATCGCGCGCTGTCCTTCGCCGTGCGGCGCTGGGACGCGAAGTCGACGTGGACGATGCCGAAGCGCTTGCTGTAGCCGTACGCCCACTCGAAGTTGTCCAGCAGCGACCAGAGGAAGTACCCGCGTACGTCCACCCCGTCCGCGATCGCCCGGTGCACCGCCGCCAGGTGCGCCTCCAGGTACGCCACCCGCTCCGGGTCGTGGACCCGGCCTTCCGGGTCGGCGTAGTCGTCGTACGCGGCGCCGTTCTCCGTCACCAGGAGCGGCAGGTCCGGGAGTTCGTCGCGGAGGCGGGTCAGGAGCTCGTACAGGCCGTTCGCGTCCACCGGCCAGTCCATCGCCGTGCGGGGGCCGGGGGCCGGAGTGAACGCCACATGTTCCTCCGCGCCCGCCCAGGGAGAGGGAGACTCCGACCGCCCCGCCGAAACCACGCTCGGGGAGTAGTAGTTGATGCCCAGCGAGTCGATCGGGGTCGACGTGCCCTCCAGGTCCCCGTCCCGTACGAACGACCAGTCCGTCACCGCCGCCGTGTCCTCCACCAGGTCCTGCGGCAGCCGCCCGTGGAACACCGGCTCCAGGAAGATCCGGTTCGCCACCGCGTCGATCCGGCGCACCGCGTCCCGGTCCGCCTCCGTGTCCGTCAGCGGACGCAGGGCGTGGAGGTTCAGGGTCAACGAGATCTCGGCCGTCGACGGGAGGCGGTCGCGCAGGACCCTCGCGCCCGCGCCGTGCGCCAGGTTCAGGTGATGGGCGGCGCGCAGGGCCGCGAGGTCGCTGGTCCGGCCGGGGGCGTGGACCCCGTTCCCGTACCCGAGAAACGCCGCGCACCAGGGCTCGTTGAGCGTCGTCCAGGTCGTCACCCGGTCGCCCAGCGCCCCCGCCACCAGGCCCGCGTACTCCGCGAACCGGTGCGCCGTGTCCCGCTCCGGCCAGCCGCCCGCGTCCTCCAGTTCCTGCGGCAGGTCCCAGTGGTAGAGCGTGGCCACCGGTCTGATCCCGGCCGCCAGCAGCTCGTCCACCAGGCGGCGGTAGAAGTCCAGGCCGCGTTCCACCGCCGGGCCCCGGCCGGTCGGCTGGACGCGGGGCCAGGAGACGGAGAACCGGTAGTCCGTGACGCCGAGTTCCTTCATCAGCCGTACGTCGTCCGGCATCCGGTGCAGATGGTCGGCGGCCGTGTCGCCGGTGTCGCCGTTGCGCACCTTGCCGGGCGTCCGGCTGAACGTGTCCCAGATGGACGGCGTACGGCCGCCCTCCGTGGCACCGCCCTCGATCTGGTAGGCGGCGGTGGCCGTCCCCCAGCGGAATGCGGTGGGGAAGCGGAGTCCCGCGGCGTCATGCGTGGCGGTCGCCGGGCGGGCATCGACAGCGGTCATGAGACTGACACTCCAGAGGTGAGGGGGGAGGGAGGTGAGGAAGTGGAGACGGGGACAGAAGGGAGGGAGGGGAAGGAAGGGGAAGAGATGGGAAGAGAGGGGAAGGGAGAGGAAGGGGAGGACGGGGCGGGGACGGGGCGGCGCGTCCTGCCTGCGGACTTGAGCGGGCGCCGCCCCCGTCAGCCCTTCACCGCGCCCTGCATGATCCCGCCCACGATCTGTCGGCCCAGCAGGCCGAACACCAGCAGCACC
Organism: Streptomyces sp. WZ.A104; assembly: GCF_002382885.1. Classification (GTDB taxonomy): domain Bacteria; phylum Actinomycetota; class Actinomycetes; order Streptomycetales; family Streptomycetaceae; genus Streptomyces. Next base: position 1,898 of record NZ_NWVL01000040.1, on the reverse strand, counting down.
GGCAGCGTGCCGAGCAGCGTGCCTGCCATGATCACCGACTGGTCGTTGACGTAACCGCCGCCGAGCTGCCGCAGCGCGACCTGCACCGTCGGCTCCTGTGAGGACAGCGCGATGATCGGCCAGAAGAAGTCGTTCCACGCCGTCATGAACGTGAGCATCCCGAGCACCGCCATCCCCGGCCGCGCGATCGGGATCACGATCGACCAGAAGATCCGGGCCGTCGAGGCTCCGTCCACCCGCGCTGCCTCGATCAGCTCGTCCGGCAGCGACTGCACGAGGTACTGGCGCATGAAGAAGACCCCGAACGCCGAGACCAGGCCCGGCAGGATCACCGCCTGGAGCTGGTTCACCCACTCCAGCTTCGCGATCAGCATGAAGAGGGGGATGACCCCCAGCTGCGGCGGGATCATCATTGTCCCGATCGTCAGCGTCAGCAGCGCGCCCCGGCCCTTGAACTTCAGCTTGGCGAAGGCGAATCCGGCCAGTGTGCAGCACAGCACCGTGCCGATGGTGATCGAACTCGACACGATCAGCGAGTTCAGCAGCGCCTTGCCGATGTCCGCCTCTTCGAGGACCTGCTCGAAGTTCCTGATCAGGTTCGGGCCGGGCAGCAGGCTCGGCGGCACCTTCGCCATGTCGGCGTTGGAACGGCTGGCCGTGACGATCGTCCAGTAGAAGGGGAACGCCGAGATCAGGAGGGCGAAGCCGAGGATGAGGTAGGAGAGCCAGCCGCCCTTCATCGTGCGGCCCGCGCCTCCCTTACGTCCCCGCATGCGTCCCCGCCCACCGGGCGGCGGGTCCTGCGGCGGGCGGCCCGCTTCCGGGGCGGTCGGCGGTGCGGCGAGCGCGGTCATCGGCCGGCCTCCTTGCGTGCGCGGCGGCGCGCGATCAGGGCGTTGGCCCCGACGAGCACCACGATCAGGACGAACATCACCCAGGCGATGGCCGCGGCCCGGCCCAAGTGGAAGAAGCCCCAGCCCTGTTCGTACATGTACAGGCCGAGCGTCTGGTACTGGTGGGAGATCCCGCCCGAGATCGACCCCTCGAACAGCAGCGGCTCACCGAAGAGCTGAGTGGCCCCGATCGTCGAGATGATCACGGTGAAGATGATCGTGGGGCGGAGGCCGGGAAGCGTTACGTGGATGAACTGGCGCCAGCGCGAGGCCCCGTCCATCTCCGCCGCCTCGTACAGCTCGTGCGGGATCGACTGCATGCCCGCCAGGTAGATCAGCGCGTTGTACCCCGTCCACCGCCAGACCACGATGCTGGACACCGCGATCTGCGAGGCGACCGTGCCCGTCTGCCAGTCCACCGGGTCGAGGCCGACCAGCCCGATCGCGTAGTTGATCAGCCCGAAGTCCCTGCCGAAGAGCTGCGCGAAGACGAGTGTGGCGGCGGCGACGGACGTCGCGTACGGGAGCAGGATCGCGGTCCTGATGAACGTCCGGCCGCGGAGTCTGTAGTTGAGCAGGTGGGCCAGACCCAGCGCCATCGCCAGCTGCGGGACCGTCGACAGCACGCCGATGGTGAATGTGTTGCGCAGCGAGATCCAGAAGTACTCGTCGGTGAACAGCGCCGTGTAGTTGGCGATCCCCCGCCACTCCATCTCGCCGCTCGTCTGGAGCTCGACCCGGTAGAGGGAGACGAACGCGGTGTAGAGGAGGGGGAAGAGCCCGAAAGCGAGGAACAGGGTGAAGAAAGGGGCGATGTAGGCGTACGGGGATGCCTTGCGCCAGGTACGCCGGAGCGTGGCGGCCCGTCCGTCGTCGGGACCGGGCCCGGTTCCGGCGGGGCTGCGGGGCCCGGCCTTCGCGGTGGCGGTGAGGGACACGGTGCGGCCCTTCGGGGTCGGGAGGGGAGGGAGAGGAAGGGTGAGGGGGAGGGGGAGGGGGGGGGGG